>CP063166.1:4242289-4848330 GCA_016806145.1 Variovorax paradoxus | reverse complement strand
GCGTGGCGGAGGATACGGGCAGGGGATCGGCGGCGTGCGCGGCCGCGAGCTGGCTGCGCGCCAGCAGCATCACGGGCAGCAGCCCGGCCGCCACGATCAGCAGCGCCGCGATCGCGCCTTCCTCGTAGGTGCCGCGCGCGGCCTCGGCATAGAGCCAGGTCGCGAGGGTGTCGAAGTTGGCGGGCCGCAGCAGCAGGGTGGCGGGCAGCTCCTTCATCGCGTCGACGAAGACCAGCAGCGCGCCGGCGGCGATCGAGGGCTGCAGCAGCGGCAGGTGCACGCGCCGCAGTGCGCCGAGGGCGCTCTCGCCGAGCAGGCGCGCGGCCTGCTCGATGGCCGGCGGGATGCGCGCCAGGCCGGCCTCGATGCTGCCGACCGGCATCGCGAGGAAGCGGATGGTGCAGGCCACCACCAGCACCACGCCCGCGCCCATCAGCGGCAGGCCCTGCCAGCCGAACGCGGTGGCGAGCGCGGCATCGAAGGCCAGCGCCGGCGTGAGCAGGCCGATGGCCAGCACCGTGCCCGGCACCGCATAGCCCAGCGTGGCCACGCGCGCGGGCCAGCGGCCACGCCGCGCGGCGTGGCCCTGGCCGCCCGGGTTGCGCGCGGCCCAGGCCACCAGCAGCCCGGCCGCCACCGCGGCCACCGTGACGCCGGCCGCCAGCGCGATGGTGTTGGCCAGGCTCGCGAGCAGCCCGTGCGAGATGCCGCCGCCCTGGCGCAGCCGCTTGGCGCTCTCCCAGACCAGGTAGAGCGCCGGCGCGACGAAGCCGATCAGCACCGGCAGCGAGGCCGCCGTCGTCGCGGCCCAGGCCATGGCGCCGCGCAGCGGCCGCGGCTGCAGCGCGCGCATGCGCTGCGCCGAGCCGTAGCGCTGGTGGCGCCGGCCGTTGCGTTCGAGCCAGACCAGCGCGATCACCATGGCGAGCATGGCGCAGGCGATCTGCGCCGCGCCCGCGAGGTCGGAGCGCGTGATCCAGGTGGTGTAGACGGCCACGGTGAGCGTCTGCACGCCGAGGAATTCGGACGCGCCGATGTCGTTGAGCGTCTCGAGCAGCGCCAGGCTCAGGCCCACGGCCAGCGCCGGGCGCGCCAGCGGCAGCGCCACGCGGAAGAAGGCGCCGCGCCGGTTCTCGCCGAGCATGCGCGCGGCCTCCATCAGGTGCGCGGGCTGGCTCATGAACATCGCGCGCGCCGTCATGTAGACGTAGGGATAGAGCACGAAGCCGAGCACGAAGACCGCGCCGCCCATCGAGCGCAGGTCGGGCAGGCGGAACTGGCGCGGGCTGTCGTAGCCCAGCAGCCAGCGGATCGCGCCCTGCACCGGGCCGATGGGATGCAGCAGGTCGAGGTAGGCGAAGGCGACGATGTAGGTCGGCATGGCCAGCGGCAGCAGCAACGCCCAGTGCAGCACGCGTCGGCCCGGGAAGTCGCAGGCCGTGACCAGCCAGGCGCAGCCGGTGCCCACGATCAGCACCAGCAGGCCGACGCCGCCCAGCAGCATGGCCGTGTTGAGCGTGGCCTGCGGCAGCACGTGCGCGAACAGCGATTGCCAGTGCTCAAAGCCCTGGGCGCCAGGCCCGAGCGCGAGCCACAGCAGGGCGAGCACCGGCGCGAGCACGCCGGCCGCCACGAGCAACGCGGCCCCGCGCCACAGCGGGCCCACCGCCTGCAGCGTGCGGGGGCCGCGCAAGGCCCTCAGCATGATCTGCGATCGGAGAGAACCGGTCGATCCACGAGAACCGTTCGGGCTGAGCTTGTCGAAGCCTTGCGCGGCGCTTCGACAGGCTCAGCGTGAACGGTTTCTACTGCTCGAGCGCTCCCCGATCTCACTGGTCGAAGCCGACCTTGTCGACCAGCGCGCTGGCCTGCTTGCGGTACTTCGCGATCTCGGTCAGCGGCAGCGGATCGACCTTCAGCTCGCCGATGGTCTGGCCGATGATCGGGTCGAGCGCGACGCCCTTGCGCACCGGGTATTCGTAGTTGGCGTCGGCATAGAGGGACTGGGCCGGTTCGGACACCAGGAACTCGAGCAGCTTGACCGCGTTGGCGCGCTGCGGCGCGTTCTTCGCCACCGCCGCGCCGCTGATGTTGACGTGCGTGCCGCCGGTCTTGGCGAAGGTCGGGCGCACCACCTTGATGGCATCGCCCCACTTGCGCGCGTCGGTGCCTTCCTTGGCGCTCTTCATCTGGCCCACGTAATAGGAGTTCGCCAGACCCACGTCGCAGATGCCGCCGAGGATGTCGCGCGCCACGTCGCGGTCGCCGCCGGTGGCCTTGCGCGCCAGGTTGGCCTTCACGCCGCGCAGCCACTGCTCGGTCTTGGCTTCGCCGTCGTGCGCGATCAGCGAGGCCACCAGCGCGGTGTTGTAGGGATGCTGGCCCGCGCGGATGCAGACCTTGCCCTTCCACTTGGGATGGGCGAGGTCCTCGTAGCGGAAGTTCGTGAGCGGTTGCGCCTTGTCGGCGTAGAGCACGCGCGCGCGCATCGAGAGCGCGAACCACTGGCCATCGGCGCCGCGCAGGTTGGCCGGAATCGCCGACTCGAGCGCGGCCGACTTCACGGACTGCGTGACGCCGCCGTCGACCAGGTCGACCAGGTTGCCGATGTCCACCGTCATCAGCACGTCGGCCGGCGAGCGCGCGCCCTCGGCCTTCACGCGTTCGAGCAGGCCGTCCTTCACGAACACCGTGTTGACCTTGATGTTGCTCTGCGCGCTGAAGGCCGCGATCAACGGCTGGATCAGCGCCGGCTCGCGCGTGGTGTAGAGCGTGAGTTCTTCCGCCGCATGAGCGGGCAGGGCGGCGAGGGCGAGCCAGGCGCCGGTGGCGCCGATCAGGGCGTGTGCTGCGCGCGCGCCGATGCGTTGGGTCATGACGGGATCCTCCAGGGCGGTGATGTGTTCTAGGGCGATGCGGCGGCCGGCCCGCGGCGCCGATGCGAACGATTATCAACAGGGAGGTGGAGCGCGCGTCGTTTGGACTTACAAGCCGCAGGCTTACTCGCCCGCGCCGCCGCGACCCTTCGACGCCTGCAATGCATCGAGCACGAAACGCGTCGGCCCGCCGACGTCGCGGTCGCCGACCGCGAGGCCCAACTGCCGCCACAGCGCCGGGCTCAGCGGCCGGATCGCGAGGCGCGGATCGGGCGCGCGCCCATCCGCTTCCTCGGGCAGCAAGGCCGCGCCGTAGCCCGCGGCCACCAGTGTGCGGATCGCGTCGTTGTAGTTGAGCTCGATGCGCGGCCGGCAGTGCACGCCGGCCGCCGAGAACCATTCGGCCGTCTGCCGGTAGAGCCGCGTGGAGGCATCGTTCATGATCAGCGGCCGCTCGGCCAGCCATTGCGGCGTGAGGCGCTTCGGCGCCTTCCAGCTCGCCGGCAGGAAGCCGAGCACGGCCTCGCGCCGCAGCGGCGTGACGTGCACGCCGCGCACCGGCGGCTGCGGCAGCGCCACCACCGCGAGATCGAGGCTGCCCGCGGCGAGCCGCGCCATGCTGTCGTTGGAGGTCAGCACCTGCACGTTGACCTCGATGCCCGGATGGTCGCGCGCCAGCCGTTCGAGCGCGGGCGGCAGCAGGTGCGCGATCGCGCCCGTCGAGGCGCCCACGCGCACGCGGCCGGTCTGCCCGGCGAGCTGGCGTCGCACGTCCTCCACCGCATCGTCGGCATCGGCCAGCAGGCGGCGGGCGCGTGCGATGAAGCGCTCGCCCAGGGCCGTCGGCTGCGCGGGCCCGCGCCCGCGGACCAGCAACTGGCCGCCGAGGCGCGACTCCAGTTCCGCGATCTGCACGGTGACGGTGGGTGCAGCCAGGTGCAGCGCGCGCGCCGCATTGGCCAGCGACCCCAGATCGGCGATGGCGACCAGGGTGCGCAGATGGTCGAGGCTCAGTTCCCGCATCGGGCTAATTTATCTTTTCTTAATCTGGAGTTCCATATATTTAGCTGGAGCCATCTCGGCCTCGTCCCTACGATCGCGCTCATGGACCTCAACCTCTTCATCGACGGCGATCAGGGCACCACCGGGCTCGATCTGCAGAACCGGCTGCGCGGCGGCGAATTCCGCATCCGCACCCTGCCCACCCACCTGCGCAAGGACCCGGCCGCGCGCCGCGCCGCGCTCAACGAGGCCGACATCGCGATCCTGTGCCTGCCCGATGCCGCGGCACGCGATGCGGTGGCGATGATCGAGAACCCCTCGGTGCGCGTCATCGACGCGAGCTCGGCGCATCGCACCAGC
The DNA here is from genome assembly GCA_016806145.1 of Variovorax paradoxus. NCBI lineage: Bacteria > Pseudomonadati > Pseudomonadota > Betaproteobacteria > Burkholderiales > Comamonadaceae > Variovorax > Variovorax paradoxus. Next base: position 4,844,092 of record CP063166.1, on the reverse strand, counting down.
CCCGGCTGGGTCTACGGCCTGCCGGAGCTGGCCGCGGGGCAGTGCGAACGCATCGCCTCGGCATCGCGGGTCACGAATCCCGGCTGCTATCCCACCGCCGCGATCGCCCTGCTGCGGCCGCTGACGGATGCGGGGCTGCTGCCCGCCGACTATCCGCTGGTCATCCATGCCGTCTCGGGCTATTCGGGCCAGGGCAGGGCGGGCGCGGAAGCCCACGAGGCCGGGGCTGGCGCGCATTCATTGACGGTCTATGGGTTGGGGCTCGAGCACAAGCACGTGCCGGAGATCGAGGCCTACGCCGGCCTGTCGCAGCGGCCGCTCTTCGTGCCGGCCTACGGCAGCTACCGGCAGGGAATCGTGCTGACGATCGGGCTGCATGCGCGGCTGCTTCCCGCCGGCGTATCGGGTGCGCGCATCCATGAATGCCTGGCCGAGCGCTATCTGGATGCGGCGCATGTGCGGGTGCTGCCGCTGTCTGCCGGTGCGGCTTCGACCGAGCTGGATCCGCAGGTCCACAACGGGACGAACGACATGAGCCTGGCGGTGGCGTTCAACGAACGCACGGGGCAGGTCGTGTTGAGCGCGGTGCTCGACAACCTGGGCAAGGGGGCGGCGGGGGCGGCGGTGCAGAACCTGCGGTTGATGGCGAGGGCGCTGGCGCCCGCGCTGTAGAGCAGGTGACCGGCCCGACCCTGAAGCTCAGCGCCCCGCCGGAATCTCGAACACGAAGCAGGTCGTCGTGGCATGCGCATACAGCGTGCCATCGGCGCCCACCAGCCGCGCTTCCGCCGTCGCGAGCTGCCGCCCGCAGTGGATCACCTTGCCCTCGGCGCGCACGCGCTGGACCTTGGGCGTGAGGCCCTTCACGTAGTTCACGCCGAGCTCGGCCGTGGTGTAGCTGCGACCGGGCGGCATCATGGTGTGGACCGAGCAGCCGAGTGCGGAGTCGAGCAGGGTGGCGACCCAGCCGCCGTGGATGGTGCCCAGCGGGTTCAGGTGCTGCGGCAGCGGGGTGCCCTGGAAGATGGCGACGCCGGGGCTGATCGAGATGACGGTGAAGTCGAGCGTCTTGGCGATGGCGGCATAGGGGATGTCGCCGCGCAGCATGGCCTGCATGATCTCGAGGCCGGTCTTGCCGCTCACCTGCTCGGGACGCGCCACGCCGGGGCCCGGGCCGGCTTCGAGCTTCGCGATGATGTCCCGCTCCTCGGCAAGCCAGGTCTCGAGCAGGTTCTGGGATTCGGTCATGCGGTCATTCCTCCAATTGGTTGCATATGCAATAGTTGCAGCTACAATAATAGCCCATGGACGCCCCCACCAAGCCACGCGGCTGCACCAGTTTCAAGGTGCGCCAGCTCTCGCGCCGACTCTCGCAGCACTACGACGCGGAGGTGTCGCGCAGCGGACTCAAGACCACGCAGTACTCGCTGCTGTCGCACCTGGCGCGGCTCGGTCCCTCGCGCCCGGTCGACCTGGCGGGCGAACTCAAGATGACGCCCTCGACGCTGAGCCGCAACCTGCAGCCGCTGATCGCCGCGGGCTGGATCGCGCAGGGCGCCGGCGCCGATGCGCGCAGCCGCCTGGTGCAGCTCACCGACAGCGGCGAAGCCAAGCGCCGCGAGGCGCTGGCCCACTGGAAGACGGCGCAGCAGAAGCTCAATGCGCTGCTGGGTGTGGAGCGCGTGCTCGCGCTGCACCTCTTGATCGACGAATCGCTCGAGCTGCTCGGCGCGGACGACCAGGCCTGCGAGCTGGACTGACGCCCACCCGCACCGGCCTCTCCTTCTTCGCACACCCCACGCCCGCAGGCCCCGCGGTCCAGGCCCCTCTTTTCTCCGATTCCTCCATTCCCATTCCTCCAGAGGTCCCATGTTCGCCACCCAAGTCTCCGCATGGCTGCAGCGCCGCGGCATCCACTACGGCTGGATCGTCGCCGCCATCACCTTCCTGACCATGCTGACGATGTCGGCCGCGCTGGGCCTGCCCGGCGCGATGCTGCAGCCGCTCGGCAAGGAGTTCGGCTGGAGCACCGAGCAGATCTCGTCCTCGCTCGCGCTGCGCTTCGCGCTGTTCGGCCTGATGGGCCCGTTCGCCGCGGTGCTGATGGAACGCTGGGGCCTGCGCGCGGTGATCTGCACCGGCCTCGCGCTGGTCGGCCTGGGCATGGCGTTGGTGACGATGGCCTCGCAGCTGTGGCAGCTGTTCGTGCTGTGGAGCCTGATGCTGGGCCTGGGCACCGGCATGACGGCGCTGGTGCTCGGCGCGGTGGTGGCCAACCGCTGGTTCGTGGCGCGTCGCGGGCTGGTGGTGGGCATGCTCACCGCGAGCTCGGCCACCGGCCAGCTCGCCTTCCTGCCGGTCGCGGCCTGGATGATCGAGCACTGGGGCTGGCGCTCGGCCATCGTGCCGATCGTGATCGGCAGCCTGCTGATCGGCGTGCTGGCGCTGTGCCTGATGCGCAACCGGCCGTCCGACCTCGGCCTGCGTCCCTTCGGCGAAGCCCCCGATGCACCGCAGGCGCCGGCCGCGCCCGCCGCGGCGATCACCTTCGCCACGCCGTTCCGCGTGCTCAAGGAGGTCGCGACCAACCGCACCTTCCTGATCCTGGCCGCCACCTTCTTCATCTGCGGCCTGAGCACCAACGGCCTGGTGCAGACCCACTTCATCTCGCTGTGCGGCGACAACGGCATGGGCGCGGTGCCCGCGGCCTCGGTGCTCGCGATGATGGGCGCCTTCGACTTCGTGGGCACCATCCTGTCGGGCTGGCTGTCCGACCGCTACGACAACCGCAAGCTGCTCTTCTGGTACTACGGCCTGCGCGGGCTCTCGCTCTTCTGGCTGCCGCATTCGGAATTCACCATCTACGGCCTTGGGCTGTTCGCGATGTTCTACGGCCTCGACTGGATCGCGACCGTGCCGCCCACGGTCAAGCTCGCGGGCGCCACCTTCGGCCCGGCCAAGGTCGGCATGGTGTTCGGCTGGGTGTTCGCCGCGCATCAGCTCGGCGCCGCCACCGCGGCCTATGGCGCGGGTTTCGCGCGCACGCTGCTGCTGACCTACACCCCGGCGCTCTACGTCGCCGGCGCGGCCTGCCTGCTGGCGGCGCTGATGGTGATGGCGATCCGCCGTCCGTCGGCGCCCAAGAACAATGCCGCGCCCGCCACGGGCGGCACCGCCCCGGCCCGCGCCTGATCGTCCCCCCGCCACGGAGTACCCGGCCATGACCGCTTCCGCCGCCGATCTCGATCCGCGCACCCGCCGCCTGCTCGAGGCGCCCATCGTTCCCACGCTGCTGCGGCTGGCCGCGCCCAACGTCCTCGTGATGGTGGCGCAGGCCTCGGTCGGCCTGATCGAGACCTACTTCGTCGGCAAGCTTGGCACCGACGCGCTGGCCGGCATGGCGCTGGTGTTCCCGATCGTGATGCTGATGCAGATGACCTCGAGCGGCGCCATGGGCGGCGGCATCTCCTCGGCCATCGCGCGCGCGCTCGGCGCGCGCCGCCGCGCCGATGCCGACTCGCTGGTGTGGCATGCGATCGTCATCGCGCTGGGCTTCGGCGTGCTGTTCTCGCTCGCGCTGCTGTTCGGCGGCCGCTGGCTCTACGGGATCATGGGCGGCAGCGGCCCGGCGCTCGAGGCGGCCCTGACCTATTCCAACTGGGTGTTCTCGGGCGCGGTGCTGGTGTGGCTGTTCAACTCGCTGTCGGCCATCCTGCGCGGCACCGGCAACATGGCGGTGCCGGCCAACGTCACGGTGGTGGGCGTGGTGTTCCTGATCCCCGCCTCGCCGCTGCTGATCTTCGGCTGGGGCCCGCTGCCGGGCATGGGCATCGCGGGCGGCGCGATGGCGCTGCTGCTGTATTACCTGCTGGGCTCGATCGCGCTGATCGTCTACCTGCGCTCGCAGCGCAGCCTGCTCAAGCCCGCGCTGGCGGCGCTCAAGCTGCGCTGGCCCTTCTTCCGCGACATCCTGCGCGTGGGCCTCGTGGGCACGGTGTCGACCGTGGCCACCAACCTCTCGATCGGCATCGCCACCGCGCTCACCGGCCACTTCGGTCCCGAAGCCCTGGCCGGCTACGGCACGGCCTCGCGGCTCGAGTACCTGCTGGTGCCGCTGGTGTTCGGCCTGGGTGCGCCGCTGGTCGCGATGGTCGGCACCTGCATGGGCGCGGGCCAGCGCGAGCGCGCGCTGCGCGCCACCTGGATCGGCGCCGCGCTGGCCTTCACGCTCGCCGAGACCATCGGCCTGCTGGCCGCGCTGTTCCCGCGGCCGTGGCTGATGCTGTTCGGCCACGACACCGCGATGCTCGACACCGGCATCCACTACCTGCGCGTGGTGGGTCCGCTCTACGGTTTCTTTGGCGTCGGCCTGGTGCTGTACTTCGCTTCGCAGGGCGCGGGCCGCTTGCTATGGCCGGTGATCGGCAACCTCGCGCGGCTGGCCGTGGCGGGCATCGGCGGCTGGCTGGCGCTGCGCTGGGGCGCGGGGCTCACCGGCGTGTTCGCGGCCCAGGGCATCGCGCTCGTGGTCTACGGCCTGGTCATCGGCTCGGCGATCGCGGGTGGCGCCTGGTTCGGCCGCGTCGGTTGGCCGCGCACCACCAGCGGCTTGCTGCGGCGCATGGCGCAGGCCTGAAGCATTTCTTTTCTCCACTGTCCAAAGGTCTGCCATGAACATCAAGGATTCGGTCGTCTTCATCACCGGCGCCAACCGCGGCCTGGGGCTCGCCTTCGCCAAGGCCGCGCTCGCGGCTGGCGCGCGCAAGGTCTACGGCGCCGCGCGCGACCCGAAGACCATCACCCTGCCCGGCGTGGTGCCGGTGGCGCTCGACGTGACCCAGCCGGCGCAGATCGAGGCCGCGGTGCGCGCCTGCGGCGACGTGTCGGTGCTGGTCAACAACGCCGGCATCTCGCGCGGCTCGAACCTGCTCGGGCCCGACGCGGTGGCGGCCGCGCGCGCCGAGCTCGAAACCAACTTCTTCGGTCCCTGGGCGCTGTCGCGCGCCTTCGCGCCGGTGCTGGCGGCCAACGGCGGCGGCGCCATCGTCAACGTGCTGTCGGCGCTGGCCTGGACCACCTTCCCGAGCGTGGCGACCTACAGCGCCACCAAGTCGGCCGCCTGGTCGCTGAGCAACGGCCTGCGCAACGAACTCGCGGGCCAGGGCACGCAGGTGGTCAGCGTGCACGTGGGCTACATGGACACCGACATGGCCGCGCACGTCGATGCGCCGAAGACCTCGCCCGACGAGGTGGCGCGGCTGGCCTACGAGGGCGTGGAGAAGGGCCTGCCCGAGGTGCTGGCCGATGCGATCTCGCGCGGGCTCAAGCAGGGCTTCTCGAGCGACACGCCGCCCTACGCGCAGGTGCCCGCGGCCTGAATGCGGCGGCCATGAAAAAGCCGGGCACGAGGCCCGGCTTTTTCGTTGCTGGTGACGACCGCGTCAGTAGCGGTACGGATTGTTGGGACGGCGGTCGTAGCGGTTCGGCACGCCGTCGCGGTCGTTGTCGTGGCGCCCGTAGCGGCGGCCTTCATAGCGGTCATGGCGGTAGTAGCGATCGCCGCGGTGATAGCCCGGGTGGTAGTGGGGCGGCGGCGGGGGCGCGTAGTAGCGGCGGTCGTAATGGCGATGCGGCGGTGCCGGGGTCACGTAGACCTGGGCCTGGATGAAGGGGCCGCTCTGCGCCTGGGCCGGAGCGCTGATCGCCGCCAGCGAGAGAAGGGCTGCGGCGCCGAATGCGTAGGTGAGCTTTTTCATGGCAACTCCAGGGGAGTGGTTGTTGATGGGTGTCATCCTCCCGCGTTCTTGTCAACGCTTTGTAAGGCGCGGGCGAAATCCGATGAAGCGCTGTAACGCCGGGGCGTAGGACTTCGCTCACGGCGACCGGGCGGATTCTGCCCGCGCGAATGCCGCGTCCAGCGCCAGACGTAACGCGCCGCGGCCACCGCCGCAAGGCAATTGAAAGCACGGGAAACGCCTCGACACAAAGAGGCCGCCGCTGTCGCCGCATGGCGACAGGAAAAGCGCGCGAAAAGGCTCAGCCGCGCGGTGCCGGCAGCATGCGCCGCAGTGCTTCGAAGAACAGGTCGGACTGCTCGCGCTCGCCCTGGATCTGCGCGGCCACGCGCGCGGCCAGCTCGCGGTTGACCGGTGCCAGCGGACGGCCCGTCGACTGCGCGATCACCTGGTGCAGGCAGGCGCGCTCGAGGTAGTAGAGGTCATCGTAGGCATGGGCGATGGTCGCGCCCGCCACGATCACGCCGTGGTTCGCGAGGAAGGCCACGTCCTTGCCGGCCATCGCGCGCGCGATGCGCTCGCCTTCGGCATCGTCGAGCGCCAGGCCGTTGTATTCGCGGTCGACGGCGATGCGGTCGATGTAGCGCATCGCGTTCTGGCTCGCGGTCGGATCGAGCGCGCGGTCGACCGTGATGGTGAGCGCGGTGGCATAGGGCATGTGGCAGTGCAGCACCACCGCATGGCCCGCGATGCGGTGCACCGCGCCGTGGATGAACAGGGCGGTGGGCTCCACGCGGTGGCGGCCCGCGAGCACCTCGCCGTGCACGTCGATCAGCACGATGTCGTCGGCGCCGATCTCGCTCCAGTGCAGGCCGCGCGGGTTGATCAGGTAGCGGTCCTGCCGGCCCGGCAGCATCACGCTGAAGTGGTTGCACACGCCTTCCGACAGCCCGTGGTGGGCGGCGGCGCGCAGCGCGAGCGCGAGGTCTTCGCGCAGCTGGCGCACGTCGGGGCTGGCGTAGTCGGCATCGGCGGACATCGTGATCCTCTGGTGTTCTGCGTGGGGAAGTCGAATCAGGCGCGCGTCGTGCCCGTGTAGGCCGCGACGAAGCGCTGCGCATCGTCGCGCACGGCCTGCGCGTTCTTGCCGGGCTTGAACAGCGCCGAGCCGATGCCGAAGCCGGCGGCACCGGCCTCGCGCCATTCGGTCATGTTCGAGGGCGTGATGCCACCCACGGGCATCAGCGGCGTGCCGCGCGGCAGCACGGCCAGCAGCGCCTTCACCACCGCGGGCGAGGCCAGCTCGGCCGGGAACAGCTTGAGCCCGGTGGCGCCCGCGGCGAGCGCGCCGAAGGCCTCGGTCGGGGTCATCACGCCGGGCAGGCACACCAGGCCCAGGCGGGCGGCCTCGCGCACCACCGCGGCATCGAAGTTCGGCGACACGATCAGCTCGCCGCCGGCGGCCTGCACCTCGCGCACCTGCTGCGCATCGAGCACCGTGCCGGCGCCGACCAGCGCCCGCGGGAAGCGCGCGCGCAGCCGCGCGATGCTGTCGAGCGGCCGCGGCGAATTGAGCGGCACCTCGAGCAGTAGGAAGCCGGGCTCGACGATGGCGTCGCCGACGGCATCGGCTTCATGCGGCTCGAGCCCGCGCAGGATGGCCACCAGCGGCAAGGTGCGCAGGGCGGCGTCGAATTTGTCGAAGGGCGTGGTCATGGGGAGGAAGCGGAGGAATCGAGGAAGCCGGACAGCGCATGCAGCCCGGCCCAGGTGGCTTCGGCGCCCAGCGAGCGCGTGGCCGTGCCGCTGGCGCGCAGCGCGAGCGCATAGCGCTGAGTGAGGGCGGACGAGCCGATCAGCACCACCTCGCCCGCGGCCTGCAGCGACTGGGTGCGCAGCTCCTCGCCGATCAGCAGGCCCGAGAGATAGCTCGCGAGCTCGGCGCGCGGCATGCGCTCGAACAGCGCCAGCGTGCGCGCGCCGAAGGCGTTGTGCAGCAGGCCCTGGCCGTTGTCGGCGCGGGTCACGCCCTCGACGAAGGCGGCCTCGTCGAGCGGCGCCGACGCGTCGAGCGTGCGCGAAAGAATCGAGTGCTGGCTCAGCAGCGCATAGAACTCGCCGGTCATGAAGGTGCGGAAACCGGTCACGCGGCCCTTCTTCACCGTGGCCCACTTGTTGTGCGTGCCCGGCAGCACGAACAGACCCTCGTCGCGGCCCAGCAGCGACAGCGCGCCGAAGATCTGCACCTCCTCGCCGCGCATCACGTCGGGCACGCCGTCGTGCTCGTCACTCAGGCCCGGCACCATCGCGATGCGCTGGCCCGGAATGGCATCGATGGCGATGATGCTGCGGCCGACCTCGACGCGGCCCGCGGGGCAGGCGCAGTAGGGTGCCTCGACCCAGCCCTGCTTGCTGCCGGCCATGCCCGAGATCAGGCAGCGCGCGCCGCGCTCGCGCATCCAGTCGCCGAACAGCTGCTCGAACACCGCGGGGAAGCCGCCCGCCGGCACCGCGAGGATGCCGCGCGCGTCGCTGCGCTCCTCGCGCACCGTGCCGTCGGCCGCGATCAGCGCGCCGCGCAGCGAGCTCGTGCCCCAGTCGACCGCGACCAAGGGACCCGTCATCGCCGCCATCAGTGGTTGTCGCGCGGCACGAAGGCGCCGCGGCGGCCGCGCAGGAACGAGAGGTCGGCGCCTTCGTCGGCCTGCAGCACGGTGTCGACGTAGAGCTTCCAGTAGCCCGAATCGAGGGGTGCCTTCGGCGCGACCCAGGCGGCGCGCCGGCGCGCCAGTTCCTCGTCGCTCACGTGCAGGTGCAGCTTGCGGTTCGGCACGTCGAGCTCGACGATGTCGCCGTCCTGCACCAGCGCCAGCGGACCGCCGGCCGCGGCCTCGGGCGCGGTGTGCAGCACCACGGTGCCGTAGGCGGTGCCGCTCATGCGCGCGTCGCTGATGCGGACCATGTCGGTGATGCCCTTGCGCAGCACCTTGGGCGGCAGCGGCATGTTGCCGGCCTCGGCCATGCCGGGATAGCCCTTGGGGCCGCAGTTCTTGAGCACCATCACGCAGTGCTCGTCGATGTCGAGGTTCTCGTCGTCGATGCGGCGGTGCAGGTCGTCGGCGCTCTCGAACACCACCGCGCGGCCCTTGTGCACCAGCAGCTCGGGCGTGGCCGCGCTGGGCTTGATGATCGCGCCGTTGGGCGCGAGGTTGCCGCGCAGCACGCAGATGCCGGCCTTGTCCTTGAACGGCTCGGCCTGGGTGCGGATCACCTGCGGGTTGTAGTTCTCGGCGTGCTTCACGTTCTCCCACACGCTCTGTCCGGTGACGGTGAGGATGTCCTTGTGCAGGTGGTCGGCGATCTCCTTGATCACCACCGGCAGGCCGCCGGCATAGCAGAAGTCCTCCATCAGGAACTGGCCCGAGGGCTGCAGGTTCAGGATGCAGGGCAGCTCGGAGGCCAGGCGGTCGAAGTCGTCGAGCGTGAGCTCGACGCCGATGCGCCCGGCGATCGCCAGCAGGTGGATCACGAAATTGGTCGAGCCGCCGATCGCGGCGTTGACCTTGATCGCGTTCTCGATCGCCTGGCGCGTGAGGATCTTCGACATGTTCAGGTCCTCGTGGACCATGCCGACGATGCGCCGGCCCGCTTCGCGCGCGAGCACGTTGCGGCGGCCGTCGACGGCCGGGAAGGCCGCGTTGCCCGGCAGGCCGATGCCCAGCGACTCGACCATGCTGGCCATGGTGCTCGCGGTGCCCATCGTCATGCAGTGGCCGTGGCTGCGGTGCATGCAGCTCTCGGCCTCGAAGAAGTCCTGCAGCTTGAGCGTGCCGGCGCGCACCTGCTCGCTCATCTGCCACACGCCGGTGCCCGAGCCCAGCTCCTGGCCGCGCCACTTGCCCGACAGCATCGGGCCGCCCGACACGCCGATGGTCGGCAGGTCGACGCTGGCCGCGCCCATCATCAGCGCGGGCGTGGTCTTGTCGCAGCCCATGAGCAGCACCACGCCGTCGAGCGGATTGCCGCGGATGCTTTCCTCCACGTCCATGCTCGCGAGGTTGCGATAGAGCATGGCGGTGGGGCGCAGCAGGGTCTCGCCGAGCGACATCACCGGGAACTCGAGTGGAAAGCCGCCGGCTTCGTAGACGCCGATCTTCACCTGCTCCGCGAGCGTGCGGAAGTGCGAGTTGCAGGGCGTGAGTTCGCTGAAGGTGTTGCAGATGCCGATGACCGGGCGGCCGTCGAACTGGTCGTGCGGCACGCCCTTGCCCTTCATCCAGCTTCGGTAGATGAAGCCGTCGCGGTCGTGTCGTCCGAACCACTGCTGGCTGCGCAGCTCTTCGGGATTCTTCTTCTTGGGAGGGGTGCTCATCGAGGATGTCTCCGGTTGCGGGAAGGCGCCGCGGGGTCAGGGTTTGTCCTGCCGAACCGCATTTTCAATCATCATATGATAAGCGCGCTGTCCTGGCGGGGCGCTCAGGGTTTCCGAGCGAGCGGGGCGCGCCGGGCGGCCTTGGCCGCGTCGCACAACCAACGGCTTCGCATGATCAAGAACGTCCACGGCAACACGGTCGATCGGCTCGGCAGCGACATCGTCGCGGGCCGCTACGCGCCCGGCGCCGCGATCCCGCCCGAGCCGATCCTGTGCGAGGAGCTCGGCGTGAGCCGCACCGTGGTGCGCGAATCCATCAAGTCGCTGATCGCCAAGGGCCTGGTCACCACCGGCCCCAAGGTGGGCACGCGCGTGCAGCCGCCCGACCAGTGGAACTGGTTCGATGCCGACGTCATCGTGTGGCAGACGCAGGCCGGCCTGTCGATCGAGTTCCTGCGCGATTTGCAGGACCTGCGCCGCGTGGTCGAGCCGGCCGCGGTGGCGCTGGCCGCCTCGCGCGCCACGCCCGAGGACATCGCCGACATGGAGGAGGCCTACGCCGGCATGAAGCAGGCCATCGAGTTCGGCGGCGACTACATCACGCCCGACCTGCGCTTCCACCAGGGGCTGATCCGCTCCAGCCACAACCGCATGCTGGTGCAGATGAGCCGCGCGCTGGGCGCGCTGCTGCGCACCAGCTTCGAGATATCGACCACGCGCAAGAACGGTCCCGCGAGCTCGCTGCCGCTGCACCGCGCGGTGCTCGACGCGGTGATCGCGCGCAACCCGGCACGCGCCGAGAAGGCGGTGCTGGTGCTGATCGACGGCGCGCGCCAGGACATCGAGACCGTGCTGGCCTCGCGCCGCAAGATCCCGCGCATCAGCCGGCCCGCGACCCAGCTCAAGGCCTTCGCGCTCTAGCAGGCGAAGGCGACGAGGCGGCAGGAGGCCGCGCGCAGCCGCGCAACGACGGAACAAGCGAACAACAACACAAGGGCAACAGGAGACATCGAATGAAGAGGTTGATCGACGGATTCTTCCGGGTGCTGGAATTCCTCGTGGTCGCATGCATGGTGGCGATGGTCGTCATGGTGTTCGGCAACGTGGTGCTGCGCTATGGCTTCAATTCGGGCATCACGGTGTCCGACGAGATGTCGCGCTACTGCTTCATCTGGCTCACCTACATCGGCGCCATGGTCGCGATGCGCGACGGCGCGCACCTCGGCGTCGACACGCTGATCCGCCGCCTGCCGCGGCTGGGCAAGACCATCTGCTTCGTGCTCAACCAGCTGCTCATGCTGTTCTGCAACGTGCTGTTCTTCATGGGCACCTTCGAGATGCACGAGCTGCAGCGCACCAACGTCTCGCCGGTGGTCGGCATCTCGATGATCTGGGTCTACGGCATCGGCTACGTGGTGTCGGTGGTGATGGGCATCATCAACCTCAACAAGCTGTGGCGCCTGGCCACCGGCCGCGTCTCCGACGAGGAGCTGGTGCAGGTGATGGAGTCGGAGGACGTGGCGCACGAGCCCGTCGCCGCCCCCGCTAACGCTTCGGGCACCGCGGGAGGTGCGCGATGACGGTCACGGTCTTCATCGTCTCGCTGCTCGCCGCCATGGCGATCGGCATGCCGATTGCCTACGCGCTGCTGGTCTGCGGCGTCTCGCTCATGGGCTGGCTGGCCTACACCGGCGGCCTGCCGGCCTTCGACAGCCAGATCATCGCGCAGCGCTTCGTCGACGGCGCCGACAACTTCCCGCTGCTGGCCGTGCCCTTCTTCCTGCTGGCCGGCGAGTTCATGACGGCCGGCGGACTGAGCCGGCGCATCGTCGACATGGCGATGGCCTGGGTCGGCCATTTCCGCGGCGGCCTGGGCTACGTGGCGGTGGTGGCCGCGATCATCATGGCCTCGATCTCGGGCTCGGCCGTGGCCGACACGGCGGCGCTCGCTGCGCTGCTGATCCCGATGATGAACCGCGCGGGCTACGACACCAACCGCTCGACCGGCCTGATCGCCGCGGGCGGCATCATCGCGCCGGTGATCCCGCCGTCGATCGGCTTCATCGTGTTCGGCGTGGCGGGCAACGTCTCGATCACCAAGCTCTTTCTCGCCGGCATCGTGCCGGGCATCCTGATGGGCGTGGCGATCGGCATCGCCTGGTGGATCGTGGCGCGCCGCGACAAGGTGCAGGCCGCGCCGCGCGTGCCCTTCGGCGAGCGGCTGGCGATCACCGCGCGCGGCAGCCTCGCGCTCGCGCTGCCGGTGGTGATCATCGGCGGCATGAAGTTCGGCATCTTCACGCCGACCGAGGCAGCCGTGGTGGCGGCCGTGTACTCGTTCGTGGTCGGCATGTTCGTCTACCGCGAGCTCAAGCCCTCGATGCTCTACCGCCTCACGCTCGCGGCCGGCAAGACCACCGCGGTCGTGATGTTCCTGGTGGCCGCCGCCATGGTCAGCGCCTGGCTGATCACGGTGGCCGACATCCCGGGCGAGGTCACGCGGATGCTCGAGCCCTTCATGGGCAACAAGACGCTGCTGATGCTGATGATGATGGTGCTGATCGTGATCGTGGGCACCGCGCTCGACTTCACGCCCACGGTGCTGATCCTCACGCCGGTGCTGATGCCGGTGGTGCTCAAGGCCGGCATCGACCCGGTGTACTTCGGCGTGCTGTTCATCATGAACAACGCCATCGGCTTGATCACGCCGCCGGTGGGCACCGTGCTCAACGTGGTGTGCGGCGTGGCGCGCATCACCATGGACGATGCCTTCAAGGGCGTGATGCCCTTCCTGATCGCGCAGCTCATCGTGCTGTTCGCGCTGGTGTTCTTCCCGCAGATCGTCACCGTGCCGCTGTCGTGGTGGCTGGCGCGCTGAGGGCGTTTCGCAGAGTTTCCCGTCCGTTCGTTCATCACCCAAGAAGTAGGAGACACAGACCATGATCCAGCGCAGAACCCTCATGGCGGCAGCGACCGCCGCGGCCCTGATGGCGGCCACGCCGGCCTTCGCCCAGTTCGCCGAACGCACCATCAAGTTCACCAACGGCGTGAACGAGGACCATCCGGTGGGCCTGGGCGTGAAGAAGATGCAGGAGGTGCTGGCCGCCAAGACCGGCGGCAAGATGAAGATCGTCGCCTTCTGGGGCGGCGCGGCCGGCGGCGACCTGCCGGCCACGCAGGCGCTGCGCGCGGGCACGCAGGAGATGGTGTGCACCTCGTCCTCGCCGCTGGTGGGCATCGTGAAGGAACTCGGCGTGTTCGACCTGCCGTTCCTGTTCAACAACGAGAAGGAGGCCGACGCGGTGCTCGACGGCCCGGCCGGCGAGTACTTCAACAAGAAGCTCGAGGCCGCGGGGCTGGTGAACCTGGCCTACTGGGAGAACGGCTTTCGCAACCTCACCAACAGCAAGCGGCCGGTGGCCAAGGTCGAGGACCTCGAGGGCATCAAGGTGCGCGTGATGCAGAACAACATCTTCCTCGACTCGTTCAAGACGCTGGGCACCAACGCCGTGCCGATGGCCTTCGGCGAGATCTTCACCGCGCTCGAGACGCGCACCATCGATGGCCAGGAGAACCCCTTCGTGACCATCGAGACCTCGAAGTTCAGCGAGGTGCAGAAGTACCTGAGCGTGACGCGCCATGCGTACACGCCGTTCCTGGTGCTCTACAGCAAGAAGCTCTGGGACCAGCTCAAGCCCGAGGAGCAGGCGGTGCTGCGCGAGGCCGCGATCGAGGGCCAGAAGGTGGAGCGCGCCGCCAACCGCGCGCTCAACGAGAAGTCGCTCGCGAGCCTCAAGAAGACGATGACGGTCAACGAGGTCTCGCCGGCCGAGCAGAAGCGCATGCTCGACAAGGTGAAGCCGGTGTACGACAAGAACGTGCCGGCGATCGGCCCCGAGGCCGTCAACGTGGTGATGGACGCGCTGAAGAAGGCGCGCGGCGGTTGAGCTGAAACACGGGCAGCCGGACGCAGAGGACGCGAAGATTTCGCAAAGGGCGCGAAAGAGAAACTCAAAATTTTTCTTGTCTCCCTTTTGCGAGCTTCGCGAATCCTTCGCGTCCTCTGCGTTCGGAAGTTCGTTCCCGCTTTCGAACCCATTCGCCATTTCGTGCCCTCTGGGGGCCATGGATGACTGACATGAAGATCACGCAGCTCGAAACCATCCGCCTCGGCGAATTCCCCAACATCCTCTGGGTGCGCCTGCACACCGACGAAGGCCTGGTCGGCCTCGGCGAGACCTTCATGGGCGCCGAGGCGGTCGAGGCCTACCTGCACGAGTGGGGCGCCCACAAGCTGCTGGGCACCGACCCGCTGGCGATCGAGGCGCGCAACCGCGACCTCACGGGCTACCTGGGCTGGCGCGGGTCGGGCGTGGAGACGCGCGGCAACTCGGCCGTGGACATCGCGCTGTGGGACCTGTTCGGCAAGGCCGCCAACATGCCGGTGCACACGGCGCTCGGCGGCAAGAGCCGCGACGCAATCCGCATCTACAACACCTGCGCGGGCTACCAGTACATCCGCAGCGCCGCCAACCAGACCAGTTCCAACTGGGGCATCGGCAACGCGGCCGGGCCCTACGAGGACCTGCAGGGCTTCCTGCACCATGCCGACGAGCTGGCCGAGTCGCTGCTGTCGGAGGGCATCACGGCGATGAAGATCTGGCCCTTCGATCCGGCGGCCGAGCGCAGCCACGGCCAGTACATCAGCAACGCCGACCTCGACGCGGCGCTCGAGCCCTTCCGCAAGATCCGCGGCGCGGTCGGCAAGCGCATGGACATCATGGTCGAATTCCACAGCCTCTGGCGGCTGCCGATGGCGCAGAAGATCGCGCGCGCGCTGCAGGAGTTCGACACCTTCTGGCACGAGGACGCGATCCGCATGGACAGCCTCGACCTGCTCAAGCAGTACGCCGTCGACTGCAAGGCGCTGGTCTGCGCCAGCGAGACGCTGAGCTACAAGTGGGGCTTCAAGGACTACCTGCAGACCGGCGTGGCCGGCGTCGCGATGCTCGACCTGAGCTGGTGCGGCGGCCTCACCGAGGCGCGCAAGATCGCGGCCATGGCCGATGCCTGGCAGCTGCCGGTGGCGCCGCACGACTGCACCGGCCCGGTGGTGTGGGCCGCGTCGACCCACCTGAGCCTGCATGCGCCCAATGCGCTGATCCAGGAGAGCGTGCGCGCCTTCTTCACGGGCTGGTACCAGGGCCTGGTGACCGAGCTGCCGAAGGTCGAGAACGGCATGATCAGCCTCAACGACAAGCCGGGGCTGGGGCTCGAGCTGCTGCCCGACCTGCACAAGCGCGCGGATGCGATGGTGCGGATCTCGAAGGTCTGAAAGCGGGGGCGGACAGCCGAACGCAGAGGGCGCGAAGGTTTCGCGAAAGACGCAAAAAAGAAAATCAAAAATTCTTTGGCTGTTCTTTTGCGTTCTTCGCGAAATCTTCGCGTCCTCTGCGTCCGGACCCCGATCCCGTATTCAGTCCGTCCGCAACCGCAGCAGCGCCCGCACGAACCCGTGGTCCGAGCGCGAGCGGTCGCGCCCTTCGTGCAGGTGGTCGTTGAAGTAGTCCACGCGCCGCACGTCGCCCAGGCTGTGGCGGCTGCCCGCGATGAACTCCTCGCTCACCAGGATCTGGTCGAGCACCTCCGGGTAGCCCTGGTGCACGTGCGAATAGGCCACGTCCTTCTTGAGCGCGGCCTCGCCCTGCATCTCGTAGGCATTGAACAGCGCCACGTCGCGCGCCGCCTTGTCGTAGGCCACCTCGGAAGTCGCGGCCACGAGCTGGGTGGTCACGCTGTGCGGGTTGTCGTTGAAGTCGCCCATCACCACCAGCGGCACGTTGGTGCCCTGCAGCAGGTCGATCACGATGCAGCGCAGGGCCGCGGCCTCGGCGCCGCGCATCAGCAGCGAGCGCAGCGAGGCCATTGCGCCCACCTTGCGGTCGTCGCGGTCCTCGAGGTGGTTGCCCTGCGCGTCCTGCAGGAACTTGGGCCGCTTCGACTTCAGGTGCACCGTCAGCACGTGCACCGCCTGGCCGTGCTTCATGCGCAGCGTGGCCAGCAGCGGCGGCCGCTCGAAGCGGGTGTGCGGCCCGAGGCCCGGCACCTCGACGCCGAAGCCCGGCCGGAAATCGACGAAGGACTGGATGCGGTCGACCTTGAGCCGCGTGGCGATGCCCACGCGCGGCGTGCCCTGCGCGCCGGGGCGCGGCGGCAGGCCGGGCTGCGCGGGTGAGTTCTCGGCGCCTGGCACGGCCACGAAGTCGTAGCGCAGGCCGCTGCGGTGGATCGCGGCCTTCAGCGCCGCCTCGTCCCAGACCTCCTGCACCGCGAGCACGTCGGCATTGAGCGCATGGAAGCGCTCGCCGAGCCAGTCGATCTTGCGTTCGTACTCGCGCTCGTTGTAGGCGTCCTGGTTCTCGTAGTACACGCGGTGCGGGTTCGCGAGATTGAGCAGGTTGCAGGTGGCCACGAAAAGGGTGGCGAAGTTCGGCGGGATGTACTGCATGGAGACGATTGTGTCCGGAAGGTGTTCCGGCACCATGCGGACATGAAAAAGGGCGCCGAAGCGCCCTGTGTTCCGTGTGCGTCGCGCCTCAGCGGCCGAACGAACGGCCACTGCCGCCGCCGCCCGAGCGGCCACCGCCGCCACCGTAGCCGCCGCCACCCGAACGGCCACCGCCGCCCGAACGGTTGCCGCCACCGTAGCCGCCACCGCCGCCCGAGCGGCCACCGCGTCCGCGGCCGCCACCCATGTGGTCGACGCTGGTGCGCAGCGGATCGGGCTGGCCGGCCGCGCCGGCGATCGCCTCGGCGCGCAGGTGTGCGACCTGGTTGGCCTGGGTCGGGCTGTGGCTGTTGCCGTGATGGCGCGGCTGGCGCTCGTCGTGCGGCTGATGGTTCTGCGGATGCGCCGCATGGTGATGCGGACGCGGCTGGGCTTGCGGGGCGCGGCCTTGCGGCGCGCGATTGCCCGGACCCTGGCCCTGGCCGCGCGGGCCCTGCTGGCCGCCGCCATTGGCAGCGCGGCCCTGGCCTTGGCCCTGGCCGCCGCCACCGGCGCGGCGCTGGCCATTGCCGCCACCACCGCCGCCGCCGCCCTGGCCGGCCTTGTTGTCGCGGATGCGCTGCATCATCTCGCTGCGCGCGGCCTTGGCGGCCGCCTGCATGACTTCGCGGCTCGGCGGACGGCCGGCGCCGCCCCAGATGGTCTGGCGGCCCATGGCGATGGGCTCGGCGCGTTCGCCTTCTTCCGGACCGAAGCCCTCGATGACCTGCACGGGGATCGTCTGCTTGGTGAAGCGCTCGATCTCCTGCATGAAGCCTTCCTCGTCGAGGCAGACGAAGCTCACGGCCTCGCCGCTCGAACCGGCGCGGCCGGTGCGGCCGATGCGGTGCACGTAGTCTTCGCTGACGTTGGGGATCTCGTAGTTCACGACGTGCGGCAGCTCATCGATGTCGATGCCGCGGGCCGCGATGTCGGTGGCCACCAGCGCGCGGATGTCGCCGCTCTTGAAGCCGGCCAGCGCCTGGGTGCGCGCGCTCTGGCTCTTGTTGCCGTGCAGCGCCATCGCCTCGATGCCGTTCTTGGTGAGGAATTCGGCCACGCTGTTGGCGCCGAACTTGGTGCGGGTGAACACCAGCACCTGGCTCCACTGGTGCTCGTTGATGATGTGCGCGAGCAGTGCCTTCTTCTTGCCGCGGCCCACGGGGTGGACCACCTGCGTGATGCGCTGCACCGTGGTGTTGCGCGGCGTGACCTGGATGCTCTGCGGGTTGCGCAGCAGGCCGTTGGCCAGTTCGCGGATCTCGTCGCTGAAGGTGGCCGAGAACAGCAGGCTCTGCTTCTGGGCCGGCATCAGCGCCAGCACCTTCTTCACGTCGTGGATGAAGCCCATGTCGAGCATGCGGTCGGCTTCGTCGAGCACCAGGATCTGCACGGTCGACAGGTCGAGCATGCCCTGCTGCTGCAGGTCGAGCAGGCGGCCGGGGGTGGCCACCAGGATGTCGACGCCGCGCTTGAGGCGGTCGATCTGCGGGTTCATGCCCACGCCGCCGAAGATCACGGTCGAGCCGAGCTGCAGGTACTTGCCGTAGTCGCGCACCGATTCCTCGACCTGCGCCGCGAGTTCGCGGGTGGGCGTGAGCACCAGGGCGCGGATGCCGATGCCGCCGAACTTGTTGGTGGCGCTGCGGCTCATGGTGAGCTTGTGCAGCATCGGCAGGGTGAAGGCGGCGGTCTTGCCGGTGCCGGTCTGGGCGCCGCCGAGGAGGTCGTGGCCCTCGAGGACGGCCGGAATGGCCTGGGCCTGGATCGGGGTGGGGGTCTCGTAGCCCTGCTCGTGCACGGCCTTCAAGATGGCCGGAGCCAACTTCAGTTCATCAAAAGTCATTGTGTGAAACAACAAGCGCCATACACGGCGCGGTGACATCGGCCCGCTCGGCGTCTTTCGTTCTTGTGACGCGAGCCAGTCAAGGCTGATGAAGGTCAGGAGTGGGAGCCCGAAAAACCGACTTGCGGAAGGGTTTTCTTCGTCCCCGGCAGAGAGCCGGTGTGCGGGCAACTGGACCCGGCACGGTGGCGATTGTCGCATGAGTCGATAATCACTGCTTTTCGCGCTCCGTTTCCGCGATTCCGCGCGCCGGGCCTGCCGCCGTCTTCCAGGGGCTTCCTCCAGGGGATTTCGGCTTTTTCCGGCTTTCGCCACCTCAGCAATCAGCAGTCCTACACAGAAGATGGCCCAGTACGTCTACACCATGAACAGAGTCTCCAAGACCGTGCCGCCCAAGCGGCAGATCTTGAAAGACATCTCGTTGTCCTTCTTTCCCGGCGCCAAGATCGGCGTGCTCGGCCTGAACGGCTCGGGCAAGTCCTCGCTGCTCAAGATCATGGCCGGCGTCGACAAGGAGATCGAGGGCGAAGCCATTCCGATGGCCGGCCTGTCGATCGGCTATCTCGAGCAGGAGCCCAAGCTCAATCCCGAGCACACTGTGCGCAACGCGATCGACGAGGCCATGGGCGAGGTCAACGCCGCCAAGGCGCGCCTCGAGGAGATCTATGCCGCCTACGCCGAGGAAGGCGCCGACTTCGACGCGCTGGCGGCCGAGCAGGGCGAGCTCGAGGCGGTGATTTCCGCCGCCGGCACCGATTCCGAGCACCAGATCGAGATCGCGGCCGACGCGCTGCGCCTGCCGCCGTGGGATGCCAAGATCGGCCTGCTGTCGGGCGGCGAGAAGCGCCGCGTGGCGCTGTGCAAGCTGCTCTTGTCCAAGCCCGACATGCTGCTGCTCGACGAACCCACCAACCACCTGGACGCCGAATCGGTCGAGTGGCTCGAAGTGTTCCTGCAGCGCTTCACGGGCACCGTGGTGGCCATCACCCATGACCGCTACTTCCTCGACAACGCCGCCGAGTGGATCCTCGAACTGGACCGCGGCCGCGGCATCCCATGGAAGGGCAACTACAGCACCTGGCTCGAGCAGAAGGGCGAACGCCTGGCGCAGGAGCAGAAGAGCGAGGAAGCCCACGCCAAGGCCCTGAAGAAGGAACTGGAATGGTCGCGCCAGAACCCGAAGGCCCGCCAGGCCAAGAGCAAGTCGCGCCTGGCCCGCTTCGAGGAGCTGAGCGACGTCGAATACCAGAAGCGCAACGAAACGCAGGAGATCTTCATTCCGGTGGCCGAGCGCCTGGGCAGCCAGGTGATCGAGTTCAAGGACGTGAGCAAGAGCTTCGGCGACCGCCTGCTGATCGACAAGCTGAACTTCAACATCCCCGCGGGTGCCATCGTCGGCATCATCGGCCCGAACGGCGCCGGCAAGTCCACGCTGTTCAAGCTGATCGCCGGCAAGGAACAGCCCGACAGCGGCGAAGTGGTGGTGGGCCAGACCGTGAAGATGGCCTTCGTCGACCAGCACCGCGACGAACTGGCCAACAACAAGACCGTGTGGGAAGACATCTCGAACGGCCTGGACATCATCAACGTCGGCAAGTTCCAGATGGCCAGCCGCGCCTACGCGGGCCGCTTCAACTTCAACGGCCAGGACCAGCAGAAGAAGGTCGGCAACCTGTCGGGCGGTGAACGCGGCCGGCTGCACCTGGCCAAGACGCTGATCCAGGGCGGCAACGTGCTGCTGCTGGACGAACCCTCGAACGACCTGGACGTGGAAACGCTGCGCGCGCTCGAAGACGCGCTGCTCGAGTACGCGGGCACCGTGCTGGTGATCAGCCATGACCGCTGGTTCCTCGACCGCATCGCGACCCACATCCTGGCCGCCGAAGGCGATTCGCAATGGGTGTTCTTCGACGGCAACTACCAGGAGTACGAAGCCGACAAGAAGAAGCGCCTGGGCGAAGAGGGCGCCAAGCCCAAGCGCGTGCGCTTCAAGGCCCTCAAGTAAGGCCCGTGCCGGCCCTCAGGCCGGCTCGACCAGGGCGCGCGGTTCCGCAAGGGGCCGCGCGCTTTTTTCATCGTCGGCCGCGAACACCTCGCGCGCGGCACTCAGGCCGTTGAGCGCGGCGGGGAAGCCCGCGTAGACCGCCATCTGCATGATCACCTCGATCACTTCCTCGCGCGTCACGCCGACGTTGAGCGCGCCCTGGATGTGTACCCTGAGCTGCGGCGCGGCATTGCCCATGGCGGTGAGCGCGGCCACCACCGCGATCTCGCGCGAGCGCAGGTCGAGGCCGGGGCGCGAATAGACGTCGCCGAACGGGAACTCGATCAAGAGGCGCGCGAAGTCGGGCGCGATGTCGGCCAGGCCTTCGACGACCTTGATGCCGCCCTCACCGTCGATCTGCCGCAGTTTCGCGAGGCCGCGCGCGTAGCGCTCGCCGGTCGGCTGGCTGGTCGTCGTCGGATGGATTGGGTGCTGCATGTTTCTTCCTCTTCGTTGAAGCCGGGGCGATGCCCGATGAAGAGGGACGCCGGGCCTCGATTCCGCGGTAGTGCTCGATCTTTTGCGCCAGCGCCTGTATCGATTGCTGCAGCGCCTCCACCTTCGAGCGCACCTCGGCGAGATGCGATTCGAGCATCGCGCGGCGTTCGCCGATGCTCGCGTCCCCCTGACTGCGAAGCCCGGCGAAGGCCTGCATGCCCTGGATGGGCATGCCGGTCTCGCGCAGGCGCAACAGGAAAGCAAGCCATTCCATGTCGGCGGCGGCATAGCGGCGCTGGCCGCCCGGCGCGCGCGACACGGCTGCTATCAGGCCGATGCGTTCGTAGTAGCGCAGCGTGTGGGCCGTGAGGCCGGTGCGCCGTGCCACTTCCGCGATGCTCAGGTTGCTTTCCATGGGGGAATTCTCGAAGTTGGAGCGCGCTCCAAGTCAAGCGCTTTTCGCATCTTCCTCCGATGCGGCGATTCAGGGGACGAGTTCCGCCTCGATCCAGCCGCGCAGGCTGTTGACGAAGGCCAACGCGGTCACGCGCGAGAGCTGGTCGCGCCGCACCGTCTGCTCGACCAGCGAGCCCTCGGCCAGCCGCTGTGCGCGCCCGATGCCGGGCAGCAGGCCGCAGCGCAGCGGCGGCGTGACCCAGCGGCCATCGTCCAGGCGCAGCGCGATGTTGCCGCGCGTGCATTCGGTGAGTTCGCCCTCGGGGTTCCACAGCAGCGTGTCGAAGGCCTCGGGCAGGGTCGGCGCGAAGGCCTCGTAGTGTGCGCGGCGCGTGGTCTTGAAGCGCGTGAACTCGCTGTGCGCCTCGTCGAAGGGGCGGTCGGCCAGCTGCAGCTTCACGCGCTTGGGTGCAGCGCCCATTTCAAACGCTTCGACGCGTGGCAGGCCTCGCGCATCGAGCAGCAGGCGCACGCGCCAGCTGCCTTCGGCATGCGCATCGCGCAGCGACCGCAGCGCTGCCTCGACGCGTGCGGCATCCCAGGCGAAGCCGAAGTGGGCGGCCGCGCCGGCCATGCGTTCGATGTGCAGCGGCGCATCGCGCAGCGTGCCGTCGACCAGCGCCAGCGTTTCGAGCAGTTCGAAGCCGGGCGCCTCGGCGACTGCGGCCGCGCCCAGGAAGGCCCGCTTGTGGCCCCACTCGGCCCATTCGGCGTCGGGCGTGGCATCGGCCGTGATGCCGCTGCCGATGCCGCAACGCGCCTGGCCATCGCGCAGGGTCACGGTGCGGATCGGCACGTTGAAGGTCGCATGCCCGCCCGGCCGCAGCACGCCGACCGCGCCGCAGTACACGCCGCGCGGCGCCTGCTCGAGCTCCCGGATCAGCCGCATCGCCGCCACCTTGGGCGCGCCCGTGACCGAGCCGCAGGGGAACAGCGCATCGAACACGTCGACCAGCGAGGTGCCGGGCCGAACCGCCGCCTCCACGTCCGAGGTCATCTGCCACACGGTGGGCAGCGCTTCGGTATGGAACAGCCGCGGCACGCGCACCGAGAACGGTTGCGCGATGCGCGACAGGTCGTTGCGCAGCAGGTCCACGATCATCACGTTCTCGGCCCGCTCCTTCGGCACGCTGCGAAGCCGCTGTGCCTGGGCCTCGTCCTCGGCCGGCGTGGCGCCGCGCGGCGCGGTGCCCTTCATCGGGCGCGCGAGGATGCGCTCGCCGTGCCAGTCGAAGAACAGCTCGGGCGACAGCGACAGCACCTGTTCCTCGCCGCTGTCGATGAAGGCCGCGTAGCCCGCGGGCTGGTTGAGTCGCAGCGCGGCGAACAGGGCCAGCGGGTCGCCGGCATGGTCGCCGAGCAGCGGTGCCGTGTGGTTGATCTGGTAGAGACCGCCGGCGGCAATCGCCGCGTGGATAGCTTGCATCTGCCGATCGAAGTCGGCGCGCGAGAGGCTGTCGCGCCAGGCGATCGGCGGGCTCGCGGGCGGCACTTCCTCGGGCCAGGGCAGGGCCTCGTCGTGCACCCCGAACCAGGTCAGCGGCCCGCCGTCGCCCGCATGCGTCTCGAACGCGGCATCGAAGGCCGCGGCCGCCTCGTAGCGCAGGTAGCCCACGCACCAGTGGCCCGCGCGCGCCAGCGCCTCGGCCTGCGCGAGCACGGGCCGCACTTCGGACAGGCTGCGCGCCACGAGCACGCGGGAAGGGGCGCCGAACGCCAGGCGCAGCCGCTGCGCGCCATCGGTGCGCGGGTCGGCGAAATCGATCAGGGTGGACACGATGGAGTCTGTGGAGAAGGCACGGGCGCCAGCGCGCCGCGTGCCGGTCAGCGCGGTGCGGAGGGCGAAGGCGAGAGCGGTGGCGACGGTGGCATCGCGGGCCCGGCCGGCGCACCGGCGCCGCGCGCCAGCGCCCGCTTGCGCACCGCATAGATGTTGTTGCGCAGCGCATAGAGCTCGTCGGCGTACGACAGCGGCACCGCCACGCGGTTGACCACGCGGTCGAGCTCGTCGAGCTCCTTCGTGAGCTCGGCCGGATCGCCGCGCTGGCCGTCGACCTTGCCCTCGATGTCGCGCAGCCGCGCATACCAGCGGAACACCCGGCGGCGCACGCGGAACTGGTAGAGCGGCGGCACCACGCGGCTCAACGGCAGCATCAGCACCAGCAGGCCGCCGAGCACCAGCCACATGCGCTCGATCAGGTTGCTGGCCCAGAACGGCAGGTAGCGCTGCCAGAACGGCGGCGTGCCGTTGATGGCGCGGTCGCCCTCGGGGCTCACGGGCAGTTCGCTGGTGCGCGTGTTCGGGAAGTCGCGCGGCCGGTTGAACCAGCCGGCGCCGCCGTGCAGGTGTTGCGCGGCCTGCGCGAACAGCTGGCGCAGCGCCGGATGGGTGTCCTCTCGCGACAGCAGCGAGGTGGTGGCCGCGAGCAGCGACACGTCGCCGGCCGGCAGGTCCTTCGAGAGGTCGACCACGCCGCGCGGCAGGCTCACGGCCGAGAGGAAGGGGAAGCGCCGCGTGTACGCATCGGCCTGCACGAAGTCCATGAGCCGGATGTCGTTCGCGCGCAGAAGCCGCTGCACCTGCGGCGACTGCGGCGCCGACGACAGCACGATCGCATCGAGCAGCCCGGCCTGCAGCGCCTCGGCGGCCGCGGACTGCTCGAGGTTCGACAGCAGCAGCGCATCGGGCGCGAGTCGGTTGGCCTCGAGCAGCCGGCCCATGAGTTCGGGCAGGCCGCTGCCGGGCATGTCGACGTTGACGCGCAGGCCGCGCAGTTGCGTCAGCGAGGTCAGCGGGATCGGCGCGGGGGGCACGGCGGGTTGCGGTGCCGCTGCCTTCTTGCGCTCGGCGCCGTGGCGACCCTTCGCGGCTGCCTTGGCCGCCTTCTTCGCCTTCTCGGCCTCCGCCGCCTGCTGCGCGATCACGCTGTCGGGCGCGCGCGTGATCGCGTCGGGCCGGTAGAACAGCCAGATCGGCTCGAAGAACAGGCTGCCGAGCGAACTGAGCCCGGCCTCCTCGTCGGCCACCGGGTCGGCGCTGCCGCCGCGCACGAAGCCCACGTCGGCCTCGCCCTTGCGCAGCAGCTCGAGGTTTTCCGACGAGCCCGAGGTCGGCTTGAGCGTGACCTCGATGCCGCTGAGCTTCAGCGACTCGGCATAGCGCTTGCCGAACTGCGCGTAGGCGCTGCCCGTGGGGCCGGTGGCCAGCGTGACCTGCTTGGGCGGCTGCGGCTGCAGCCACCAGTAGGCGGCGATCAACAGGCCGATCACGAGGAACAGGATCGGGCCGGCGGAGGCGATCAGGTCGCGGATCGACAGCAGGATCAGCTTGAGGGTTCTCGGGAAGGCCATGGTGTCTCGCTCGTGGGGTCAGCGCGGCGCGGTGCCGAGCTCGGCGGCCGAGGGGATGTGCAGCTCGCCGACCGTCACCGAGCGCGCCGCCAGCACCGCGCGCAGGGTGGCGCGCGCGGCGACCTCGGCCGCCATCGCGCTGAGCACCGTCATGCCCGGGCCGTCGGCCGCCAGCGGCACGCGGCCGGTGGCGAGCGCGAACAGGGTGTCGCCGTCGCTCATGGTGTGCACGGGATTGATGGCGCGCGCCAGGCCGTCGTGCGCCACGGTCGCGAGCCGGTTGGCCTGCACCTTGGTCAGCACCGCGTCGGTGGCGATCACGCCGATGGTGGTGTTGGTGCCGGCCAGGAGCGGCTTGGGCAGCTCGCCGCGCAGCAGGGCGCGGCGCGTGTCGAGCAGCGCGCGGCCGTCCTCGGTGCGCGCGCCGGCCACGGGCAGCGCGGTGTCGGGATCGATCACGTCGCCGAGCGAATTGACAGCGATCAGCGCGCCGACCGTGACGCCGCCGACCGTGACCGAGGCGGTGCCGATGCCGCCCTTCATCGCGCGCTGCACGCCGAACAGCTTGCCCACCAGCGCGCCGGTGCCGGCGCCCACGTTGCCCTCGGCCGGCGCGTCGCGGCCCGCGGCCTCGCAGGCGGCATAGCCGGCCGCGGCATCGGGCCGGATGCGGGCATCGCCCATCGGCAGGTCGAACAGCACAGCGGCGGGCACGATCGGCAAGGTGCCGAAGCGCACGTCCATGCCCACGCCGCGCTCCTCGAGCCAGCGCATCGCGCCCTCGGCCGCGGCCAGGCCCCAGGCGCTGCCGCCCGCGAGCATCACGGCGTGCACCTGCTGCACCAGGTTGCCGGGCGCGAGCAGGTCGGTCTCGCGCGTTCCGGGCGCGGCGCCGCGCACGTCCACGCCGGCCACCGCGCCTTCGCGCGCGATGATCACGGTGCAGCCGGTGGGCCGGCGGGTGTCGGAGAAGTGGCCGACCTCGATGCCGGCGACGTCGGTGATGGCACCGTCGGAAGAGGAGAGGGAAGCGGGGGAAGGCGTGGCGGACATGGCGGCCGATTATGGAACCATGCCGCGCGGCCCCTACGATGGGCGCCATGACAGTTGAAAGAAGTGGTTTCCAGTCCGGCGCGCGGCGCCATGCGGTGGTGATCGGCGCGGGCGCCGTCGGCAGCGCCACCGCCATCGAGGCCTTGCGCGCGGGCCTGCGCGTCACGGTGGTCGAGCCGGGCGAGCCCGGTGCGCCGCAGGCCACCAGCTACGGCAACGCGGGCTGGCTCTCCTCGCATTCGGTGGTGCCGCCCGCGCTGCCCGGTGCGTGGCGCAAGGTGCCGGGCTGGCTGGCCGATCCGCTCGGCCCGCTCGCGGTGCGCTGGCCCTACCTGCCGCGCGCGCTGCCGTGGCTGCTGCGCTACCTGGCCTCGGGCGCCACCGAGGCGCGCGTGCAGCGCATCGCCGACGCGCTGCGCAGCTTGCTGGTCGACGCACCCGCGCTGCATGCACGGCTGGCGACCGAGGCCGGCGTGCCGCAACTGATCGAGCAGCGCGGCCTGCTGCATGCCTACCGTTCGCGCGCCGAGTTCGAGGGCGATGCGCTGGCCTGGCGCGTGCGCGCGCGCACCGGCGTGCAATGGAGCGAATGGGATGCCGACGAACTGCGCCGGCAAGAGCCCGACCTCGATGCGCGCTACACGCTCGGCATCCACGTCGGCGAGGCCGGCCACTGCCGCGACCCCGGCGCCTACGTGGCGGCGCTGGCCGCGCATGCGCGTGCGCTCGGCGCCGAACGCGTGGCCGCGCGCGCCACCGGTTTCCGCATCGAGGACGGCCGGCTGCGCGCCGTGCGCACCGAAGCCGGCGAGATCGCCTGCGACACCGCCGCGGTCTGCGCCGGCGCGCGCTCGGGTGCCCTGGCCGCCGCGGCCGGTTCGCCGGTGCCGCTGGAATCGGAGCGTGGCTATCACGTCGTGCTGCCGAAGGCGGCGGTGGGCCCGCGCACGCCGGTGATGGTGGCCGACGGCAAGCTCATCGCGCACTGGATGAACGGCGGCCTGCGCGCCGCCGGCCAGGTCGAGATCGCGGGGCTCGAGGCCGCGCCCGACTGGCGCCGCGCCGAGATCCTGCGCGAGCATCTGCGCTCGATGTTTCCCGCGCTCGCCGACGCGCCGCCCGAAGGGGCCGAGCTGCAGCGCTGGCTCGGCCATCGCCCGAGCCTGCCCGACGGCCTGCCCTGCATCGGCCCCGCCGCCGGCAGCGCCGACGTGGTGCTGGCCTTCGGCCATGGGCACGTGGGACTGTGCGGCTCGGCGCGCACCGGGCGGCTGGCGGCGCAAGCGATGGCGGGGCTGGCGTCGGAGATCGCGCTGGCGCCGTTCGATCCGCGGCGCTTCGGGGCGTAGCGCTTGCTCCGAAGACGACTGCCGAGGGTCAGGTCTTCAAGAGGGTCTTGACCTCATCCCAAGAGATCACTGCACCTGGGTCGGCGCGATGCGCTGCGAGAAGGCGCACGATCTCTTGCTGTTCAAGGGGACTCAGCTCTGACGACTCGGCGTTGCCTTCCGTGCCATGCCGTAGTTCTTCGGGTGATTCGATGCGCTCCATCGCACAGGGCAAAGCGCGTTGCGTGCCGGGGCTTTTCATCTCGATCTCCCGAAGAGTGGATCAACGCTGCATTTTCCAGGCGCCGACGAAAGGTCTCATGGCCCTCAGTTCGCAGGTGCGATCGACAGCACCGTGAGCGCCCCATCGACCTTGTCGGCCGTGAACTGCACCTTGTCGCCGGGCTTCACCTGCGTGAGCAGCGCCGGGTCCTTCACGCGGAAGACCATGGTCATGCCGGTCATCTCGAGGTTGGGGATGTCGCCGTGGCGCAAGGTGATCTTGTTCGCTTCGGTGTCGATCTTGCGGACCTCGCCCTCGACGGGCGGCAGGGCCGTCTGTGCGAAGGCAAGGGCGGCGAACAGGGTGGCGCTGAGGGCGGTGAACAGCTTCTTCATGGTGATCGGGTTTTCTTGCAAGGGGATCGGAGGATTCATCGGTAGCTCTGGAACACGCGCGTGCCGCCATCGGCCAGCACCAGCAGCACGTCGTAGGGATCGCGCTGGTCGCCATAGGCCGGACCGTCCATGCCCGGCGAGCCGACCGGCATGCCGGGCACGGCGAGGCCCACGGCCCTGGGTTTCTCCTTGAGCAGGCGCTGGATCTCGCGCGCGGGCACGTGGCCCTCGATGGCGTAGCCGCCGACCTGGCCCGTGTGGCACGAGCCCAGCTTCTCGGGCAGGCCCAGGCGCTTGCGCGCGGCCGCGTTGCCTTCGTCGTGCACGCGCGTGGCGAAGCCGTTCTTGTTGAGGTGCTTGACCCAGTCCTGGCAGCAGCCGCAGTTCGGGTCCTTCCAGATCTCGACCATCGGCGCCGCGGCGCGCGCGGTGAACGGCAGGGCGGCGGTGGACGCCAGGGCCAGCATCAGTCGTCTTCTTTGCATGGGAGTTCCTTTCGCGGTTTCAGGATTTGCCGGCGGCGGGCAGCACGCGCACGCGGCCGGCCATGCCGAGTTCGTAGTGGTCCTTCACCAGGCAGGCGAAGTCGAAGTCGCCGGCGCGGTTGAAGGTCCAGACCAGCTCGCCGGTCCGACCCGGCGGCACGTGCGCCATCCAGGGCTCGTCGTGCTCCATGCCGGGGAATTTCTTCATCATGGCCGCGTGGGCCTCGATCTCGGCCGTGGTGCCAAGCACGAGTTCGTGCAGGTCACGGCCCTTGTTCTTCAGGCGCAGGCGCAGCGTGTCGCCTTCGCGCACCTCGATCACCGAGGGCGTGAAGGTCATGTCGTCGGCCATCGCGATGTCGATGGTGCGTTTCACGGCGCCGGGCTTGCCGACGATGCCCCAGGGCTTCTGCTCGGGCGCGAGTTCGGCCGCGCCTTTGGGCTTGGCGACGTGGTTCTCGTGCGCCAGCGAGGCGGTGGCGAAGGCCGCGAGCGTGAGGCCGGCGGCGGCGAGCTTGAGTGTCTTGTTCATGGATGGAACTCCGAAAAAATCGAAAGGGGATGAGCGAACTCAGTGCTGGTGCGCGCCATGGCCTGAGGGCTTGCGCACGCTGGCATCGGGCTCGGCGGCCGACGGGGCCGGTGCCTTCGCGCGCGGGGCCGGCGGCACGTTGGCGTTCGGCACTTCGCGCGCGACCGTGCCCGGCGGATGCCTGAACCAGCCCGGGTCGCGGTAGTCGCCGGGCTTCTGGTCGCGCCGCACCTTGAGCAGCGTGAACATGCCGCCCATCTCGGCCGAACCGAAGGGACCGGTGCCCGTCATCATCGGCACCGTGTTGTCGGGAATGGGCATCTCCATCTCGCCCATGTCGGCCATGCCCTTGTCGCCCATCACCATGTAGTCGGGCACCAGCTTCCTGATCTTCTCGGCCACGCCCTTGTGGTCCACGCCGATCATGGTCGGCACCTCGTGGCCCATCGGCCCCATGGTGTGGTGCGCCTTGTGGCAGTGCAGCGCCCAGTCGCCTTCCTCGTCGGCGATGAACTCGATCTGCCGCATCTGGCCCACCGCCACGTCGACCGATACCTCGGGCCAGCGCGCGGTGCGCGGCACGGGGCCGCCGTCGGTGCCGGTCACCTCGAACTCGTGGCCGTGGATGTGCACCGGATGGTTGGTCATCGTGAGATTGCCCACGCGGATGCGCACGCGGTCGCCGCGGCGCACGTTGAGCGTGTCGATGGCCGGGAACACGCGGCTGTTGAAGCTCCAGAGGTTGAAGTCGGTCATGGTGCTGACCTTGGGCGTGGCGCTGCCGGGCTCCACGTCGAAGCTGCCGAGCAGGAAGCAGAAGTCGCGATCGACCTTCTCGATCAGCGGGTGATCGGCCTTCGGATGCGTGACCCAGAAGCCCATCATCCCCATCGCCATCTGCACCATCTCGTCGGCATGCGGGTGGTACATGAAGGTGCCGGGGCGGCGCGCGGTGAACTCGTAGACGAAGGTCTTGCCCGGCGGGATCTGCGGCTGCGTGATGCCGCCCACGCCGTCCATGCCGTTGGGCAGGCGCTGGCCGTGCCAGTGCACGGTGGTGTGCTCGGGCAGCCGGTTGGTCACGTAGATGCGCAGTCGGTCGCCCTCGACCACCTCGATGGTCGGCCCGGGCGACTGGCCGTTGTAGCCCCACATGTTGACCTTGAAGCCCGGCGCCATCTCGCGCACCACGGGCTCAGCGACCAGATGGAATTCCTTGACGCCGGCGTTCATGCGCCAGGGCAGGGTCCAGCCGTTGAGCGTGACGACGGGGTTGTAGGGCCGGCCGTTGGGCGGCACCAGTGGCGCTGCCGTGGCGGTGGAGCTCTGCGAGACGGGCTCGGGCAGCGCGGCCATCGAGACGCGGCTGACGGTGGTGGCGGCCACGGCCGTGGCGGCGCCCGCGAAGAAGTTGCGGCGGTTCATCTCAATGTCCTCCCGCCGCGGGGGCGTCGCTGGCGGCCGCGGTCTGCAGCGCCGTCATGCCGCCGGGCGAGCTGCCCGTGAGCACCAGTTGCAGATCGGTGTCGGCCAGCCAGAAGTCGCGCTGCGCCTCGATGCCGGCGTTCACCGCGAGCATGCTCGCGCGCGTCTCGGCGAGCAGTTCCCACACGCTCGCGAGCATGCCGTTGTAGCGCAGCACCATCTCGTCGTTGACCTGCCTGCGCAGCGGCAGCACCTCGTCGCGGTAGCGCCGCGCCAGGCCATAGGCCGTGTTCCAGCCGCGCCAGGCCTCGCGCGCTTCGCTCGCGGCCAGCACGCCCACGTCGCGCACGCGCGCGGCCGACTGCATGTACTGCGCCTCGGCGCGGCCGGCGCGTGCCTGGCCCCAGTCGAACAGCGGCAGCGGCAGGTCGAGCTCGAAGCCGCGCTGCGTGGCGCGCGAACGGTCGGCATCGTTCTCGAAGGTGGTGTTGCGCACCACGCCGAGCTCCAGCGCGTTGATGACGCGCGTGGCATGCACGAGGCCCAGCGAATCGGCCACGGCCGTGTTCTGCGCCCGCGCCGAGCGCACGTCGAGCCGGTCGCGCAGCGCGCGCGCCTGCACGTCGCCGAGCTCGGGCGCGGCCTGCGGCAGCGGCGGCAGGCGGTCGGGCAGGGTGTAGGCGGTGCGTTCGCCCGCCAGGCCTAGCAGCCGCGTGAGCTGTTCGCGCGAGGCCACGGCGGCCTGCTCGGCACGCGCGAGCTGCGCCGCGGCATCGGCCAGCAGCAGCTGTTCGCGCGTGCGTTGCAGCGCGCTCCAGTTGCCGACCTGGGCCATGCGGTGCGCGAGTTCGGCGCCGGCCTCGGCCGCCTCCCTGGCATCGCGCAGGTAGGCCACGCTCTGCTGCGCCGCCACCGCGCGCACCCAGGCGCGGCGCGTGTCGGCGGCCAGCAGCAGCACGCTCTGCGCGGCCTGCAGCTTGGCGGCCTCGTGGCGTTGACCGGCCCAGCGTGCCTGCCACGGCAGCGTGACCAGGCCGATCACGTTGAAGCTCAGCATGCGCTCGAGCTCGCGCTCGCGGCCCTGCGCCAGCCGGCTGAACGAGAGCACCGGGTTCGGCAGGCTCGCGGCCTGCACGCGGTCGGCGTCGCTCAGCTGCAGGGTGGCGAAGGCGTCCTGCACGCGCGGGCCGTTGACCAGCGCGATGCGCACGGCGGCCTCGGCGTCGAGCGGCCTGGCGAGCAGCGCATCGACGCTTTTGCGCGAGGCCTCGTCGGGCATGCGCTGGGCCGGCTGGCCCGCCATCAGGGGATTGCCCGCGACCAGGGCCTGCACGTCGGCCGTGCCGCCGTCGGGCGAGAGGCTGGCGCAGCCGGCCAGGAACAGGGCACTGGCGAATGCAAGGGCGCGCCGCGGCAGCGCGTCAGCTGTTCGACAGCGAAAGGGAATGGGGCCAGCCATCTGCCGGCGGACGATAGGGTTCACGCTCGATCTCCATGAGCAATACGATCGACGCCGCGAGCCGGCAAGGGCTCACCGCGGACGGACTACGGGCAGGGAGATCAGGAAATGGGCGGCTTCAAGCCCAGGAAGGGCTCGGTGCTCGCGAAGCGAGCCGCCGGGGCCGCGGGCGCGGCCTGGGGGGCATCGTGCGCGATGCCCCTGAGTTCGGTGCCGCCGAGCGCCACCGAGTGGCAGACCTGGCAGGCGGTGCAGGTGCCGCAGCCCTGGTGGCTGGCGTGGTCGCTGTCGCTGCCGTCGCCGTGGGTGTCGGCCATCGCGTGGTCGGCGTGCGCGGCGTTGTCCATGGCCGTCATGGCCATGTCGCCGGCCTCGTGGCAGTGGGCCTCGGTGGCCGCCTGAGCGGCGCCGGCGACGGCCTCGGCCGCGGGCATCGCGTGCCGCACCATCTCGATCGCCATCGCGTCGCCGAGCCAGCCGCGAATCGGCAGCAGGGCGATCATGAGGGCGAGGAACAGGGTGCGCATGGAGGGCCGATGATAAACCGCGTGCCTCAGCCGCCGAGCTGCGCGCGGGCCTTGTCCACCCACAGGCTCAGGTTGTCGAGCAGATCCTTCTGGCTGAACGAGCAGCTTTCCTCGCTGAACAGCGCGCTCGATTCGAGCCGGTCGAGCAGGTTCAGCAGCACCTCGCCGTAGCGCGGCGGCAGGGCGGCCAGCAGCGCGGCGCTGCCGCGCGCCTCGTCCGACAGCGAGCCGGCGGGGCCGCCGCCCTGGCGGCGCAGCGCGTCGATCTGCCCGGCGATGGCGTCGAGCTGTTGCAGCGCGGCGCTCACGAGGCGTTCCTTCCCGAGGGCGGCAGCGGCAGGCCGCGTTCGCGCACCAGGTCGCGCAGCACGTCGGGGTAGTCGGTGATGATGCCGTCCACGCCCAGGTCCATCAGCCGGATCATGTCGGCGCGCTGGTTCACGGTCCAGGGCAGCACCTTCATGCCGAGGCCCTGCGCTTCCTTCACCTGCGCCGCGTTGAGGTCGGCGAAGGCCGGCGACCAGACGAGCGGACCGCCACTGGTGCCGGCCGCGGCCTTCACGAGCCGCGGCGTGGAGCCGAAGCCCGCGGCATCGAGCCCGGCGGTCCAGCGCTTGTCCTTCAGCGTGCGCGGCGTGCTCAGGTAGGCGCGCGACATCGCGGGCGCCAGCTGGCCCACCAGCGCCAGCGTGCGCCAGTCGAAGCTCTGCACGGTCACGCGATCGGCCATTTGCGCCTTGTCGATGACGGCCAGCAGCGCGCGCACCATGGGCTCGGGCGCGGCGGTCTCGTCGGGCTTGGTCGGATCGACCTTGGTCTCGATGTTGAAGCGCACGGTGGCCGCGGCCGGGCCGCGCGCGCGCACCAGGTCGAACACCGCCTCGAGCGTGGGGATGCGTTCGCCATCGCGCGGCTGCTGCAGCGCGAACTGGCGGCCGTAGCTGCTCGAGGGATTGAGCCGGCCCACGTCGTAGGCCTGCAGTTGTGCCAGCGTGAGCGAACGGATCGTGGGTCCGCTGCGGCCGTTCGCGAGCGCGAGCCACTGGCCGGCGGCATCGCGCGTGTGGTCGGGGTTGAGGGCCGTGTCGTGCGACACCACCACCACGCCGTCGGCGCTCAGGCCGATGTCGAGCTCGAGCGTGGTCACGCCGAGGTCGATGGCGTTGGCGAAGGCCGCCAGCGTGTTCTCGGGCGCGAGGCCGCGGCCGCCGCGGTGGGCCTCGAGGTCGAAGCGCGTGCGCGGCGTGGGCGCGAAGCTGTTGCAGCCCGCGGCGAGCGCGGCCGTGGCGCCCAGGGCGAGCAGGAGCGTGCGTCTGCGATGTGTCATTTGAGCTGTACCTTGATGCCGTCGGCGAGCACGGTGATGTCGCCGATCTCGTAAGTCTTGCGCCCGACGGTGAGTTCCTCGGGCTTGAAGGTGCGCAGCGGCTGGCCCTGCAGCAGTTCCTGCGCGACCAGCGCGCCCACGCGCCGCAGCCGCTCGGCGTCGCGCCCGTCCAGGCCCTGCAGCTCGATGCGCTCGGCCTTGGGCTGGTCGAGCCGCAGCGCGCGCGTGGCGGCGTCGTACCTGAGCGCGCTGCTGACCGCCACCGTGCCCTGCACCGGCCCGCCGCCGAGCAGCGGGCTCGCGATGGTCAGCGTGGCGGTGATCGCGGCGCGGTTGGTGGCCGCGTCCAGGCCCAGCTGCGGATCGCGCAGCCCGACCGTGAACAGCTCGGCATAGCGCTCGGCCACCGGGAAGCGGCGCGCGATCTGCGCCTGCAGCTCGTCGCGGCTGGCGGTGTATTCGCTGGTGAAGAAGTTGAAGCCCGCGAAGGCGGCGAACGGCGCCTGGAGCGCTGCGGCGCCGAGCAGGGCGCCCAGCGCGCGGCGGCGGGTCGGGGAGGGGAGCATGGAGCGGCGGTGGCTTGGCATGGCGGTGGGAGCTTGCCACAGGTGCGCAAGTTCGCGCCGGTTTGGTTGCAGGACGTGACCGGCGTGGGGACGTACGGGCGACAGCCGAACTCAGCCCAGCGGCAACTCGTAGCGCGCGAAGGCGCCGAAGTCGTTGCGGATCTCGCTGTGCAGCGCGAAGCCGAAGCGCTCGTAGAGGCCGCGCAGCGGCGCGCGGTCGGCCACGCAGTCGAGCCGCAGGTGGCGCAGCCCAAGCGCCGTCGCCCGTTCGCGCGCGAACACCAGCAAGGCGTTCGACACGCCTTGCCCCGCGAAGCCTCGGCGCACCGCGAGCTTGTGCACGTAGAGCGAGCTGCCGGCCTCGATCTCGGGCCAGAAATACGGATCCTCGAGGTCGAGCCGGACCACGCCGGCCACCTGGCCATCGATGCGCGCGATGAAGTAGCCGCCGGCCGTGCAGTCGCGCTCGATGCGCGCGGGCGCGATCTCCGGGCCCGACCACAGCGGGCGGCCTTCTTCGACCAGCCATCGGGCAGCCTCATGCAGCACGGCGACGACGGTGGGGGCTTCCTCGGGGCGGGCGGGTTCGATCAGCATGGGCTGCGAAGCATAGCGGCCCGGCTCGCTCAGGCGTGCCGCTTCACTTCGAAGCCTTCCTCGGGCGTCGGCGCGACGAAATGGCTGCCGATCAGGTCGAACTGCGCCTCGCTGGTCTCGAAGGGGTGCGTGCCGCTCGCGTTGCGCACTCGCAGGCGCTGCTTGCAGACCGCGTCGGGCAGCTCGAGCAGGTGCAGCACGTGCGCGGCGCCGGCGGCTTCGAAGAGGCCGCGCATCCAGCGCCGGTTCGCGACCGTGTTGGCCGGGAAGTCGAGCACCACCGACACGCCGGCCGCGAGCAGCGCCGCCAGGTGGCCTTCGATGGCCTGCTTCAGGCGGCCCGCGCAGCGCACGTAGTCGGGCAGTTCGCGGATCTCGCCCGGGTAGAGCGCCGCGAGCCAGGCGTCCTCGCTCACCAGCACGGTGGCGGGCGCCGCGGCGAGCCGGCGCGCGAGCGTGGACTTGCCGGCGCCGATCTTGCCGCAGACCATGTGCAGCACGGGGGTGGAGGGGGTCGCTGTCATTTCGTTTTCTCCGGAGGGTGGTGGGCTTGGAAGAAGCGCCCCCGAAAACGAAAAACCCGCCTTCTGGGGCGGGTTGCATGGCATGAACTCGAGGAACCGCGCGTCAACCCACCATCTTCAAAATGGTGCGAATGATCGACGCGATGATGCGCGGGCAGGCCATGGGCCGAGCATAGCCCACGGCCGGGCGCTTCAGTCGTGCAGCGACGAGAGGAACTGCCGCAGCTCCGGCGTGCGCGGATTCGCGAACAGCTCGGCGGGCGCTCCCATCTCGTGCACGCGGCCCTGGTGCATGAAGATCACGCGGTCGGCCACCTTGCGCGCGAAGTTCATCTCGTGCGTGACCATCAGCAGCGTCATGCCTTCGTCGGCCAGCGACTCCACCACGCGCAGCACTTCGCCCACCAGTTCGGGGTCGAGCGCCGAGGTGATCTCGTCGCACAGCAGCACGCCCGGTTCCATGGCCAGCGCGCGCGCGATCGCCACGCGCTGCTGTTGGCCGCCCGAGAGCTGGTCGGGCATGGCGTCGAACTTCTCGGCCAGGCCCACGCGCGTGAGCAGCTTGCGCGCCTGCGAGGCGGCCTCGAGCGACGAGCGCCTCTTCACCAGCGTGGGCGCGAGCATCACGTTCTTGCCGACCGTGAGGTGCGGGAACAGGTTGAAGCCCTGGAAGATCATGCCCACGCGCTGGCGCAGCTCGCGCATCGCCATCGCGCTCTCGTGCAGCAGCGGCTTGCCGTCGACGGTGAGCGAGCCCTCCTGGAACACCTCGAGGCCGTTGATGCAGCGCAGCAGCGTGCTCTTGCCCGAGCCGCTCTTGCCAATGATGGCGATCACCTCGCCGCGCTTGACGTCGAGGTCGATGCCCTTGAGCACCTCGTTGCTGCCGTAGGACTTGCGCAGCGCGGTGATGCGCACGATCGGCGAGCCCACCGCGACGGCGGGTTGTTGTTGCGGTTCAAGCACGGCGGCCATGGGTTTTCCTCTCGAGGGTCTTGGCGTACAGGCTCACGGGAAAGCACAGCACGAAATAGAGCAGGGCCACGCAGCTGAACACCACGAAGGGCTGGAAGGTGGCGTTGGAGATCATGCTGCCGGCCTTGGTGAGTTCGACGAAGCCGATGACCGAGGCCAGCGCCGTGCCCTTGATGACCTGCACCAGGAAGCCCACGGTGGGCGCGATCGCGATCCTCACGGCCTGCGGCAGGATCACGTGGCGCAACTGCTCGCCGAAGCTCAGCGCGAGGCTGCCAGAGGCTTCCCATTGCCCCTTCGGGATCGAGGCCACGCAGCCGCGCCAGATCTCGGTGAGGAAGGCGCTGGTGTAGAGCGTGAGCGCCACGCTGGCCGCGGTCCAGGCCGACACGTCGATGCCGAACAGGGCGATGCCGAAGTAGGCCAGGAACAGCTGCATCAGCAGCGGCGTGCCCTGGAACAGCTGAACGTAGAGGCCCACGGCCTTGCCGACGGCCCGGCCGCCGCGCAGGCGCAGGAACAGCAGCAGCGCGCCGACGATGCCGCCGCCGACGAAGGCGATGAGCGAGAGCACGACGGTCCAGCGCAGCGCCAGCAGCAGGTTGCGCAGGATGTCCCAGAGGGAGAAATCGGTCATGGCGATTCAGCGGCCGAAGAAGAAGCGGGGACCGGCCCAGTCGAGCAGCCGCCGCAGCGCCACCGAGAGAGCGAGGTAGATCAGCGTGGCGACGATGAAGGCCTCGAAGGCGCGGAAGTTGCGGCTCTGGATCAGGTTGGCCGCGTAGCTCAGCTCCTCGGTCGAGATCTGCCCGCACACGGCCGAGCCCAGCATCACGATGACGATCTGGCTCACCATCGCGGGCCACACCTTCTTGAGCGCCGGCGGCAGGACCACGCGCAGGAACACCTGCGAGCGGCTCAGCGCCAGGCTCACGGCGGCCTCGATCTGGCCCTTGGGCGTGGCCTCGATGCCGGCGCGGATGATCTCGGTGGAATAGGCGCCGAGGTTCAGCACCATCGCGATCACCGAAGCCACTTCCGGCGAGAGCTTGACGCCCGCGGCCGGCAGCCCGAAGAAGATGAAGAACAGCTGCACGATGAAGGGCGTGTTGCGGATCAGCTCCACGTAGGTGCCCACGATGGCGCGCAGCCAGCGCGGGCCGTCGGCGCGCGCCCAGGCGCAGAAGGTGCCGACGATCATGCCCAGCACGGTGCCCACGGCGGTGAGGCCGATGGTCCACGCGATGCCGCGCAGCAGCAGCGGCCATTCGGCGAGCACGGCGCCAAAGTCGAATTCGATGCCCATGGCCGCGCCGTCCGATCAGACCGGCAGGTCGCCGGCGGCCTTGCCGAGCCACTTCTTCGACAGGGCGTCGAGCGTGCCGTCCTTCTTGGCCGTCGCGATGATCTCGTTGACCTTGGTCTTGAGCGCGGTCTCGCCCTTGGCGATGCCGACGAAGCAGGGGCTGTCTTTCAGCAGCAGCTTGAACTCGGCGCTGACCTTCGGGTTCTTGGCGAGCATGTCGCCGGCGACGGCCGCGCTGGTCGCGAGGGTCTGGGTCTGGCCCGCGACGAAGGCCGCGATGGTCGCGTTGTTGTCCTCGAAGCGGCGGTAGTCGACGTTCGGCGGCGCCACCTTGTTGAGTTCCTGGTCCTCCATCGCGCCGCGCGTCACGGCCACGGTCTTGCCGGCCATGTCGGCGAAGCTCGCGAGCTTCATGCTCTTGGCGGCGTAGACGGCCTGGAAGAAGGGGGCATAGGCCGACGAGAACTCGATCACCTTCTCGCGCTCCGCGTTCTTGCCGAGCGTGGAGATCACGAGGTCGGCCTTCCTGGTCTGCAGGTAGGGGATGCGGTTGGCGCTGGTCACGGGCACCAGCTCGACCTTCACGCCGAGCTTGGCGCCGATGAGCTCGGCCATCTCGACGTCGAGGCCCTGCGGCTTCATGTTCTTGTCGACCGAGCCGTAGGGCGGGTAGTCGGTGGGCACGGCGATCTTGATGGTCTTGGCCTTGAGCACGTTGTCGAGCGCGTTCTGGGCGTGGGCACCGCCGGCCGAGGCCAGCAGGGCGAGGGAGGCGAGCGCGAGAGCGACGCGGCGTTTGGATGCGAGGAAGGTCATAGCAGGGCTCCTAGGTAAGTCGAAGAGTCGGGATCGGGGGCCGCGCCGGGCTTTCGGCGCTTGCTCCTGGGGGCAGGCGTGGTGGCCGTGTTCTGGAGCGGCGCCAGCGCATCGCGCAGCTGGGCCAGCGGATCGGCGGGTGCCTGCACGCGCAGGGCCGACTGCACCGTGCCGATGTGCTCGGCCATCAGGGCCTCGGCGGCGGCATGGTCGCCGCGCTCGAGCGCCGCGACGATCTGCACGTGGTCCTCGCAGGACTGCACCGCGTCGTGCGTGGATTGGTAGAGCATGGCGATCAGCGTGGTGCGCGCCGTGTAGTCGCGCAGCGTGTCGGCCAGCAGCGTGTTGCCCAGGCATTCGGCCAGGCAGACGTGGAAGTCGCCGAGCAGGAAGCTGCGGTTGCCGACGTCGCTTTCCTTGAGCGCGGCTTTCTCGCGCTGCAGGTGCGTCTTCAGCTGGCGCAGCGCGCTCTTTTGGAGCTTGCCTGCGCTGCCCGCGCTGCGAATGAGGCCGAGCTCGATCACGCGCCGTGCCTCGAAGGCCTCGCGCGCCTCGTCCTGCGAGGGCTCGATCACGAACCAGCCGCGCCGCGCGCTCACGGTGACGATGCCGCGCGCCGCCAGCCGCGTGAGCGCCTCGCGCACGATGGTGCGGCTGCAGTCGAACAGCATCGCGAGCTGCTGCTCGCCCAGGCGCGAACCCGGCGCGAGCTTCTGCGCCATCACCGCTTCGACGATGCGCGCACTGATTTCGGAAGCGGAGGTGGCCATGTGCCTGCATACCAGCAGCTTCCGTGCCAACTGGTATGCAAGATGTGTGCACCGAAATGGGCCGGGCGGGGTGCGCCGGTGGTGCGGATGGCTGGGGCTCGCACGGGTGTGTCGGAGCTGTCTTCGTTTACGGCGGGGACGGGCTCACGCCGATGGGGTACTCCCCTCCGCGAATGTCCCCCGCCCTTCGGGCTCCTCCTTTATTTCGCTGCGGGGAGTACCCCATCGACGTGAGCCTGGACGCAACGGTTGTTGAAGCGCCCGCACCACCGCTGCGCCCACGTGCACAGGGCAGTGGGTGCTTCCCGCAGCGAAATAAAGGAGGAGGCCGAAGGCCGGGGGACATTCGCGGAGGGAAGTACCCGCTGTCCTGTGCACGCGCCCCCGGCGTATCTCAGTCTTCCCGATTCAATCCATCCGCGCGCCCGAAGCCTTCACCGCCTCGCGCCAGCGCGGCGTCTCGGTCGCCAGGAAGCGCGCGAACTCCTCGCTGCCCAGGAAGGCCGGGTCGGCGCCCTGGCTCACCATGCGCTCGCGCACCTCGGCGCTGGTCAGCACCTGCTTGAAGGCCTCGCTGAGCTTCGCCACCACGTCCTTGGGCGTGTCCTTGGGCGCGAAGAAACCGTAGAAGCCCACCACCTCGAAGCCCTTCACGCCCGATTCGGCCACGGTCGGGATGTCGGGCAGCGCGGGATTGCGCTCGCGGCTGGTCACGGCCAGTGCGCGCACCTTGCCCTGCTTGTGGTAGTTGGCCGCCTGCGGGATCGATTCGGCCATGAACTGCACCTGCCCGCCCATCAGGTCGGTGAAGGCCGGCGCGCTGCCGCGGTAGGGGATGTGCACCATGAAGATGCCGGTCGCGGTCTTGAACATCTCGGGCACCAGGTGGCTGATGCCGCCGTTGCCGGCCGAGCCGTAGTTGACCTGGCCCGGCCGCGCCTTCGCATAGTCGATGAACTGCTTGAGGTTCTGCACCGGCAGCTTGGGCGTGACCAGCAGCGCCAGCGGCTGCATCGCGGTGCGCGCGATCGGCACGAAATCGCGCTGCGTGTCGTAGGGCAGCTTGCTGTAGAGCGCGCCGTTGATCACGGCCACGCCGGTGTTCGCGAGCATCAGCGTGTAACCGTCGGCCGGGCTCTTGGCGACCGCGTCGGCGCCCACCGAGCCGCCCGCGCCGGGCTTGTAGTCCACGATCAGCGGCTGGCCCAGCGCCGCCTGCAGCTTGTCGGTCAGCAGGCGCGCATGCTGGTCGAGCGGGCCGCCGGCCGGAAAGCCGATCACGACCTTGATCGGCTTGTCGGGAAAGGCCGCCGTGGCGGCGGTGCCGAGGGCGAGCGACAGGACCGCGAGCGCGGTCCGCAGGGTGTTGTTCATGATCCGTCTCCTTGTTCTTGGCGAGGAGACGATCATAGGCAAGCCGCTCAGCCGGCCAGCGTCGCCTTCAGCGTGATCTCGGGCACGCTCGCGAGCGCCTTCGACAGCGGGCAGCCGGCCTTGGCGGCGGCAGCGATCTGCTGGAACTTCGCCTCATCGAGGTTGGGCACGGCGGCGTCGAGTTCGAGCGCGATGCGGTCGATCTTGAAGCCCTCGCCGTCCTTGGCCAGGCGCACGGCCGCGCGGGTGTCGATCTTCGTGGCGGCCAGGCCTTCCTTCTCGAGCGCGAAGGCGAAGGCCATCGTGAAGCAGGCCGCGTGCGCGGCGCCGACGATCTCCTCGGGGTTGGTGCCGCGCCGGTCGTCCTCGAAACGGCTGGCGAAGCCATAGGGGTAGTCCTTGAGCGCGCCGGTCTCGGTGCTGACCTGGCCCTTGCCGGTCTTGCCTGCGCCTTCCCAGTGAACGCTCGCGTGCTTTTCTGCTGCCATGGAGATGCTCCTTCGGTGGTCGGTGGATGGGGAAACGGGATGCGGAGCCCCGGGTATCGCCGAAACCGGGCGCCGCGTCTGTAGTCGCGGGCGCTGTCGCCCCGGCCGTTTCGACGGGCCTGCGATCGGACGACGTAGAAAAAAGGGCGTCGCCAAGGTGACGCTCCGGGGGCTTCCCCGATGGGAGCCGCGCCGCGCTCGGCTTAGGCTGGCGTGCGGTTCGCGCGCCCGGCATTCCGGCCGGACGCGCCCCGCCCGGATTCCCCATTCCCCTTCCGCCCGCCTGCCATGACCCTGGAACCACGCCCGCATCACAAGTTCTGGCCCAAACGCCTGCCGCATTCGATCACCGTGCCCGCGGTGTCGCTCTGGCACAACCTCAAGACCGCCGCCGAGCGCTACCCCGACAACAAGGCCCTGGTGTTCTTCGGCCGCGTCACCAGCTACCGAGAGCTGGCGAGCCAGGTCGAGCGCCTGGCCGGCACCTTGCATGCGCTGGGCGTGAAGCGCGGCGACCGCGTGCTGCTCGACATGCAGAACTGCCCGCAGCTGGTGATCGCGCATTTCGCGATCCTGCGCGCCAATGCCGTGGTGGTGCCGGTCAACCCGATGAACCGGGCCGAGGAGCTCAAGCACTACATCACCGACGCCGACGCCAAGGTGGCGATCACCACCGGCGACCTCGCCGGCGAACTGGCCAGGGCCAGCGACGCGCTGCCCGAGGGCGAACGCCTGTCGAGGATGATCGTGACCCAGTTCACCGACGCCTTCGATCCCGGCGTGACCGGCGACGACGCGCCCGCGGCCGCCTGGGTCGACTGGCTCGGCATCCGCCATCCGCTGCCCGCGCTGGCCGGCGGCGAGGTCATGGCCTGGACCGAGGCGCT
Organism: Variovorax paradoxus; assembly: GCA_016806145.1. Taxonomy (NCBI): domain Bacteria; kingdom Pseudomonadati; phylum Pseudomonadota; class Betaproteobacteria; order Burkholderiales; family Comamonadaceae; genus Variovorax; species Variovorax paradoxus. Next base: position 4,802,246 of record CP063166.1, on the reverse strand, counting down.
CGAAACCAGCCACCCGGTGCCCGAGCACGTGGTGGGCGCCAACGACATGGCGCTGCTGCCCTACACCAGCGGCACCACCGGCCTGCCAAAGGGCTGCATCCACCACCATTCGAGCCTGATGCACAACGCCATGTCGGGCATGCTGTGGGGCTGCGCGCATTCCGAGGTGGTGGTGCTGGCCGTGGTGCCGATGTTCCACATCACCGGCGTGGTCAGCATGATGCACACCGCGATCCTCGCAGCCGCCACGCTGGTCATCATGCCGCGCTGGGACCGCGACGTGGCCGGGCGCCTGATCTCGCGCTGGAAGGTCTCGAGCTGGACCAACATCCCGACCATGGTGATCGACCTCATGGCGAGCCCGCACTTCGCGAGCTACGACCTCTCGAGCCTGAGCTACATCGGCGGCGGCGGCGCGGCCATGCCGCAGGCGGTGGCGCAGCGGCTGCAGGACCAGTTCGGCCTCAAGTACCAGGAAGGCTACGGCCTCACCGAAACGGCCGCGCCCTCGCACTCGAACCCGGCCGAGCATCCCAAGCAGCAGTGCCTGGGCATCCCGTTCATGAGCACCGACGCGCGCGTGGTCGACCCCGACACGCTGAAGGAACTGCCGCCGGGCGAATCGGGCGAGATCATCATCCACGGCCCCGAGGTGTTCCAGGGCTACTGGAAGCGGCCCGAGGCCACGGCCGCGGCCTTCGTCGAGTTCGAGGGCAAGCGCTTCTTCCGCTCGGGCGACATGGGCCGCATGGACGAGGAGGGCTACTTCTTCATCACCGACCGCCTGAAGCGCATGATCAACGCCAGCGGCTTCAAGGTCTGGCCGGCCGAGGTCGAGCTGCTGATGTTCCGCCATCCGGCGATCCAGGAAGCCTGCGTGATCTCGACCAAGGACGCCTACCGCGGCGAATCGGTCAAGGCCGTGGTGGTGCTGCGCGCCACCCACAAGGACACGACCGCGCAGCAGATCATCGACTGGTGCCGCGAGAACATGGCGGTCTACAAGATCCCGCGCCAGGTGCAGTTCGTCGACGCGCTGCCCAAGAGCGGCAGCGGCAAGGTCATGTGGCGGCTGTTGCAGGAAGCCAAGAACGCCTGAGGCGCCGAGTCAGCGCGCCGGGCGCGCCGCCCGGTGCCGCAATCCCAGCCGGACCTGCGTTGCGGCCAGCAGCACCGCGCTGCGCAGCGGATGAATCACGGGCACCGCGAGGCCCTGGGCCGCCAGGGCCCGCGCGAGCGCATCTCTCACGCCCAGGAAGCCGGTGCAGCCCAGCACGATCGCATCGGCGCCATCGTCGCGCACGGCCCGCGCCGCCGCTTCGGTCAGGCGAGCGAGCAGCCGTTCGGGATCGGCGTCGAGTTCGCGCACCGCGGTATCGACCACGCGCAGCGGCGCCAGCCGCGGGCCCAGCGCGGTGCGCTCGGCGAGGGCATCGATCATCGGGCGCACGCTCTCGAGCACCGTAACGATCGCGAGCCGCCGGCCGAGCGTCGCCGCCAGGTGCAGGCTGGCCTCGCCCGGGCCGATGACGGGCATTGCCACGCACTCGCGCGCGGCCGTCACGCCGGGATCGGCGAAACAGTCGACCACCACCGCATCGAGGCCCTGCGCCTCGGCCTCCTCGATGCGCGCGAGCACGCCGGGCAGGCAGCGGTGCTCGTCGGCCGGGCTCTCGATCGAGCGCGGCCCGTCGGCGATGTTGACCTGCGACAGCTGCAGTGCGCCGCCTTCGGCGAGATCCTCGATCTCGCGCAGCTTCGCGGGGGGCGTGACGACGCGGATGCGGATCGGCATGGCGCGACTCCTCAGCGCAGCGTGTAGCCGCCGTCGGCGAACAGCGTGGTGCCGCTCATGAAGCCGTTGCCCATGAGGAACACCACCGCGTCGGCCACTTCCTCGACGGTGCCGACCCGGCCCAGCGTGCTGATCGCGGCGAAGCCCGCATAGGCGGCTTCGCGCGCGGCGGCCGGGCGCCCGCGCCACAGCGGGCTGTCGATGGTGCCGGGCGACACGGTGTTGACGCGCCGCGGCGCCAGGTCGATCGCGAGCGCGCGCCCCAGGCCCTCGATCGCGCTGTTGCAGGCCGCGTAGCTGGCGACGCCCGGCAGCGGCCGCGCGCCCGCGCCGCCCGACATCAGCACCACCGAACCGTTCGGCGACAGCTTGGCGAGCGCATGGTGCACGGCCCAGTACTGGGGCCAGAACTTCTGGCGGAACGGGCTTTCGACCTGCGCCACGTCCTCGCTGCCGAAGGGCGCGACGCTGTAGCTCGCGCCGGGCGTGAACAGGTGGTCGATGGCGGGCAGCGGTGCGAAGAAGCGGGCGAGCGAATCGGCGTCGGAGGAGTCGACCGTCGCGCCGGTGGCCGCGGGACCGAGCTGCTCGAGGGCCGCCGCCAGCCGCTGCGGCGAGCGACCGCCCACGTGGACCTGGCCGCCCTGCTGGACGACGCGCTGCGCCACCGCGAGGCCGATGCCCGAGGTACCGCCGACGATGGCGACGCGTTGCTGCGAGAAGGTGTTGCTCATGATCGGATTTTCACAAGTTCCATATTTCGGAACTTGCGTCAAGATAATTGAACTCGATCATAGAAGGCCGCGCCGCCCTGTCAAGCGCGCGGCACGGTGCCGCGCGCCGCTGGAAAAAATGTGTGTCCCCACCGCGCCCGGCACGCGAATCCCTTAGCCTCGATGCGTCCTCATCCGTTGTCGCTCCGTCCGTCTTCTTCATGCACCTGCGCGCGTTCCTTCCCATCCTTCTTGCCTTCCCCCTGCTGGCCCATGCCGCCGCTTCCCGCAACTGCCTCGTCGTCGGCGTCAGCGACGGCGACACGCTGACCGCGCGTTGCGGCCGCAGCGGCGCCTACGAACAGGTCAAGGTGCGCATCGCGGCCATCGACGCGCCCGAGAAGGCGCAGCCCTATGGCCAGCGCAGCCGCCAGGCGCTGAGCCGGCTCTGCTATGCCGAGCAGGCGCGGATCACCGCGCGCGACACCGACCGCTACGGCCGCACCGTGGCCGACGTGTCGTGCAACGGCGAGGACGCGGGCCGGCGCATGGTGTCGGAGGGCTGGGCCTGGGTCTACGACTACCACGGCATCGCGAGCAAGCGCGGCGGCGACCTGTTCCGGCTGCAGGACGGCGCCCGCGCGCAGCGCGCCGGGCTGTGGGCCGATACCAGGCCCACGCCGCCCTGGGAATGGCGTCGGCAGCGGCGCGAATCGCATTGGAGCGACAACTTCTTCTCGTCGTTCTGAGTGCTTTCGGGTCGGGCATGGCCCATGTCACGCGAGATTCATGCGGCGCGAAGAGCATCCGGGGTTCTTGCAACCCCCGCACCGCGGAGAACAACGACATGGCCAAGAATTTCGACCGGATGGAGGACTCCAACCCCAGCGCCAACCCCACGATCCACGAGGTGTCCGATCCGGCGCGCCGCGTGCTCGTGCGCGGCGGCCTCGCGGCCGCGGTGGCGGGCCTGTTCGGCCCGCTCGCGGGCTGTGCATCGACCGCCGCTGGCGGCAGTGGCGCGGTCGCCGGCCTGGGCCGCGCGATCGGCTTCAAGGGCATCGCGATGGCCGCGGTCGACCAGGTGGTGGTGCCCGAGGGCTACAGCGCGCAGGTGCTCTACCGCTGGGGCGACCCGACCGGCGTGGCCGGCAGCATGCCCGCCTTCAAAACCGACGGCTCCAACTCGGCCGACGATCAGGCGCTGCAGGCCGGCATGCACCACGACGGCATGGCCTTCTTCCCGATCGAGGGCTCGAACCGCGGCCTGCTGGTGCTGAACCACGAGTACGTCGACGACGGCCTGCTGCACGTCGATGGCATGAAGACCTGGACCCCCGAGAAGGTGCGCAAGTCGATGAACGCGCACGGCGTGTCGGTGATCGAGCTGCGGCGCGACGGCGCGAAGTGGTCGCAGGTGCTGCCCTCGCGCTTCGCGCGCCGCGTCACCGCGCTCACGCCGATGACGCTGAGCGGCCCGGCCGCCGGCCATCCGATGCTGCGCACGGCCGCCGACCCGAGCGGCACGCAGGTGCTGGGCACCTTCAACAACTGCTCGAACGGCCAGACGCCCTGGGGCACCTACCTGACCTGCGAGGAGAACTTCGCCGACTACTTCGAGGGCCCCGAGTCGCCCGACGCGCACCAGAAGCGCTGGGGCATCCGCAAGGGCAACGGCGCCAAGTACCGCTGGCACGAGCACGAGCCGCGCTTCGACGCGGCGAAGCATCCGAACGAGGCCAATCGCTACGGCTGGGTGGTGGAGATCGATCCGCAGGACCCGGCCTCCACGCCGCGCAAGCGCACCGCGATGGGCCGCGCCGCGCACGAGGGCGCGGCCACCGCGCTGACCGCCGACGGCCGTGCCGTGGTCTACATGGGCGAGGACTCGCGCTTCGAATACATCTACAAGTTCGTGAGCCGCGACGCGGTGAAGCCCGGCGGCGCGGCCGCCAACCGCGAGCTGCTCGACCACGGCACGCTCTACGTGGCGCGCTTCGACGTCGACGGCAGCGGCGAATGGCTGCCGCTCGTGCAGGGCAAGAACGGACTCGTGGCCGACAAGGGTTTCGCGAGCCAGGGCGACGTGCTGATCAAGTCGCGCCAGGCCAGCGACCTGCTGGGCGCGACCAGGATGGACCGTCCGGAGTGGACCACCGTCGATCCGCTGACCAAGGAGGTCTACTGCACGCTGACCAACAACAGCAACCGTGGTGGTGCCGGCCAGCCGTTCATGGACGCGGCCAATCCGCGCTCCAACAACACCATGGGCCAGATCATCCGCTGGAAGGAGCAGGGCGACCTCGACGGCACCAAGTTCGCGTGGAACCACGTGGTGCTCGCGGGCGATCCGAAGCAGTCGCGCTGGGAAGCGCAGGGCAACGTCAAGGGCGACGCCTTCGGCAGCCCCGACGGCCTGATGGTCGATGCGCGCGGCGTGCTGTGGATCCAGACCGACGTCTCGACCTCCACGCTCGGCAAGGGCGACTACACCAACCTGCCGAACAACCAGATGCTGGCCTGCGACCCGACCCAGGGCGAGATCCGCCGCTTCCTGCTCGGCCCGGCCGGTTGCGAGATCACCGGCCTCACGGCCACGCCCGACCTGCGCACGCTGTTCATCAACATCCAGCATCCGGGCGAGCCGGCCAACGAGCGCAGCGATCCCGATCGCCCGCTCGCGGTGTCGAAATGGCCCGACGGCGCGGGCCGCCCGCGCTCGGCGACGGTCGCGATCACGAAGAACGACGGCAGCGTGGTCGGGACCTGAGCGCTGGTCCCCGGGAGCGGGCGGCGGCGCTCAGCAGGCGCCGCCGTACCAGCAGCGCAGCCCGGGCATGAACAGCCCGAGCACGAAGCTGATGCCGCAGACGATCAGCATCAGCAGCGCGCACATGCGCAGGCCTTCCTCGCTCCAGCGCGGCGCGAAGATGCTCACGAGGACGCCCGAGGCGAAGGTGCCTTCGAGCCAGTGCGCGCCGCCCCAGCGCAGGATCCAGAGCCAGAACAGCGCGGTGAGGGCGTGCAGCGCGATCCAGGGCAGCAGCGACATGCGGACCTCCGGCCGTGGGCGCGGCTCAGGACTCGCTGCGGCCGTTCACGTCGGCCACCACGCGCGCATTGCGCTGGAAGCTCCAGTAGGCGCTGGCCCAGTCCATCATCACCACGATGCGGTTGCGGAAGCCGATCAGGAAGTACGCGTGCGCGAACAGCCAGAACAGCCACGCGAGCCGGCCGCTGAAGCGCAGCGCGCCGAAGGGCGTGCCCAGGTCGACCACGGCCGAGTTGCGGCCGATGGTCGCGAGGTTGCCGTAGTCGCGGTAGCGGAAGGCCTGCGTGGGCTGGCCCGCGATGCGGCGCAGGATGTTGGCGGCCGCGGCGCGCCCGGCCTGCTTGGCGCCGGGCGACACGCCTGGCACCGGCCGCGGCTGCTTGCCGGGCGCATGGCTCATGGCGGCCGCGAGGTCGCCGACCACGCTGATCTCGGGATGGCCCGCGAGGCTCAGGTCGGGCTCGACCTTGATGCGGCCCGCGCGGTCGCATTCGACGCCAGTGGCGCTGCCGAGCATGCGGCCCAGCGGCGAGGCCGCCACGCCCGCGGCCCACACCACGCAGCTGCTGTCGATGCGGTAGCTCTGCGCGGGTGCGCCGTCGGCGCCGCCGCCGGTCTGCACCTCGAGGCCGGTTTCGTCGATCGCGGTCACGCGCGCATTGAGCCGCACCTCGACGCCGAGCTTCTCGAGCTGCTCGAGCGCCTTCTGGCTCAGGCCCTCGGGCATCGCCTGCAGCACGCGCGGGCCGCCCTCGACCAGCAGCACCTGCGCGCTCGCCGGATCGATGTGGCGGAACTCGCCCGCGAGCGTGTGCTTGGCGATCTCGGCCAGCGTGCCCGCCATCTCCACGCCGGTGGGGCCGGCACCGATCACCACGAAGGTCAGCAGCGCGCGGCGGCGTTGTTCATCGGTCGTGAGTTCGGCGGTCTCGAAGGACAGCAGCACGCGGCGGCGGATCTCGAAGGCATCGGCCAGGGTCTTGAGGCCCGGCGCATTGGCCGACCATTCGTCGTGCCCGAAATAGCTGTGGGTGGCACCGGCCGCGACGATCAAGTGGTCGTAGGGCACCGGGTTGCCGCCGGCCATGCGCACCGTGCGCGCGGCCGGATCGATGGCCGTGACCTCGCCGAGCAGGGAGGTGATGTTGGCCTGGCCGCGGAACAGACCGCGGACCGGCGCCGCGATCGACGGCGCCGCCAGTCCGGCGGTCGCCACCTGGTAGAGCAGCGGCTGGAACAGGTGGTGGTTGGTACGGTCGATCACCGTCACGTCGACGTCGGCGCCTTGCAGCTTGCGAGCCGCTTCGAGCCCGCCGAAACCGCAGCCGACGATGACGACGCGGGGGCGGCCTGGGGAGTTGGTCGTTTGCATCGAACGGATGATACGCAGCCGCCCTGCAGGCGAAGCCATCTTGTGCCAAAGTGGCCGACCCGCCGAGGAACGAGAACCACGCGGGGACGGCATGCGCCCCGGCGCGGGCCCTTGTCCTACGCGCCGCCGCCGAAGGCTTCGGCTACAAACTTCGTTGACCCGCGACTGGAGAACCCATGACGCTTTCCCGGCCGATCACGCCGGCAGCCGGCACCGTGCGAGAGCAGTTCCGCTCCGTGCGCGCCGCCAGCCTCGCGCTTGCCGCACCGCTTTCCGCCGAAGACCAGTGCATCCAGTCGATGCCCGACGCGAGCCCGACCAAGTGGCATCTCGCGCATACCACCTGGTTCTTCGAGACGGTTCTGCTGCAGCCGCATGCCAGCGGCTACCAGCCCTTCGACACGCGTTTCCATTACCTCTTCAATTCCTATTACGAGGCGCTGGGCCCGCGCCATCCGCGTCCGCAGCGCGGCCTGCTCACGCGGCCCTCGCTCGACGAGGTGCAGGCCTACCGCCGGCATGTCGACGCGGCCGTGCTGGCCTTCCTCGACAGCGACGAGGCAGCGGCCGCGTGGGCCACGCTCGAGCCCATCGTCACGCTGGGCCTGAACCACGAGCAGCAGCACCAGGAGCTGCTGCTCACCGACATCCTTCATGCGCTGTCGTGCAACCCGCTGCTGCCCGCCTACAAGCCCGCCGGCGGCCCCGCGCTGCGGCTGGCCGCGGTGCCGCCCGCCATGCGCTGGCTGCCGCACGACGGCGGCCTGGTCGACATCGGTCATGACGGCGCGGGCTTCTCGTTCGACAACGAGACCCCGCGCCATCGCGCGCTGCTGCAGCCGCATGCGATCGCCGACCGGCTCGTGAACTGCGGCGACTTCACGCAGTTCATCGCCGATGGCGGCTACCAGCGGCCCGAGCTGTGGCTGTCCGACGGCTGGGCCGCGGTGCAGTCGCAGGGCTGGCGTCATCCGGCCTACTGGCTCGCGCCCGACGATCCGCGCCTGGGTGCCTCGTCGGCCAATGCCGGCGGCTGGCACGTGTTCGGCCTGCATGGCGTGCGGCCGATCGAGCCCGAGGCGCCGGTATCGCAACTGAGTTTCTACGAGGCCGCCGCGTATGCCGAATGGGCCGGCGCGCGGCTGCCGACCGAGTTCGAGTGGGAGGCCGCGTTCGGCAACCCGGGCATCTCGCAGATGACCGGCCACGTGTGGCAATGGACGCGTTCCTCGTACGACCCGTATCCGGGCTTCAAGCCGCTGCCTGGCGTCGCGGCTGAATACAACGGCAAGTTCATGGTGGGCCAACTCGTGCTGCGCGGCGGCAGCGTGGCCACCCCCGAGGGCCATGCGTGCCCCAGCTATCGCAACTTCTTCCCGCCGGCCGCGCGCTGGCAATTCACCGGCCTGCGGCTCGCGAAGGATCTCTGACCATGCGCCCATTCGCTCCCATTCCCGCGGCAGCTTCGACTGCTTCTGCTTCTTCCTCTTCGTCGTTGCCGTTCTCGGCGAAGAAGCGTCCGGCCGTGGTGGCTCCCGCTGCTTCTGCTCCGCTGTCCGAGTTCGCGCGCGAGATGCAGGCGGGGCTGGCGCGCATGCCGCGCAGCATCTCGCCGAAGTTCTTCTATGACGTCGTGGGCTCGCAGCTGTTCGATCAGATCTGCGATCTGCCCGAGTACTACCCGACGCGCACCGAGCTGCGCATCCTCGGCGAATGCGCGGGGGAGATCGCGAAACAGATCGGGCCGAATGCGGAGATCGTGGAGTTTGGGGCGGGGTCGTTGACCAAGATCCGCTTGCTGCTCGATGCGCTGGAGTCGCCGAAGCGTTATCTGCCGATCGATATCTCGGGGGAGTACCTCGAGGGGGCGGCTGCGCGCTTGCGTGCGGACTATCCGGAGTTGGCCGTGCAGCCGATTGCGGCTGACTACACGATGCCATTGGTGTTGCCCGCGCCCATGCCTGGGGCGGGGCGGCGGGTGGGGTTCTTTCCGGGGTCTACGCTGGGGAACTTCGAGCCCGACGAGGCGCTGGCCTTTCTGCAGCTGGCGGCTCGGATGCTGCGCGGTGGGGGAATGCTGATCGGGGTGGATCTGGTGAAGGATCCGGCGCGGTTGCATGCGGCCTACAACGATGCGCAGGGGGTGACGGCGGCGTTCAATCTCAATCTGTTGCGGCGTGCCAATTCGGAGCTGGATGCGGACTTCGATCTCGATGGGTTCACGCATGCTGCGTTCTTCAATGCGCCTCTGCGGCGGATCGAGATGCATCTGGTGAGTCGGCGGGCTCAGAGCGTTTCATTGAATGGCGAGACGTTTGGGTTCGAGGAAGGGGAGACCATTCATACGGAGTACTCGCACAAGTTCACTGTGGATGGGTTTCGTGCTTTGGCTGTGAAGGCGGGGTTTCGGCCGGGCGCGGTTTGGGTGGATTCGGAGAGGTTGTTCAGCGTGCATTGGTTGGGGGCTTGAGAGGCGTTTTCTTGCTGAGGCTGGAGCCGGGAATCCGCCCCGGCGGGCGATGCAACAGCTATGCGCCCAACCGAAGATCAGCCACAGCGACTTCGCATTCATCCACGCTTCGACCGCTCGTCGCCGCTGCAAGGCCGACTGCCGCCCCTTCAAGGGGCGGCCACCGTCGACTCAATCCTTGAAAAGCCGCATCGACTTTGTTCGCGTATCAGCGAGACAGGGCCTAGCGGCGCGCAGCGAAGTAGGCGAGAAACATCCCGACTGACTCAGAAATTTGCTTCTTTTCCGCAACCCCGGAGGGGTTGCCGCGCCCCAGAACGGTTGGCCAGAAGACGACAGACTTCATCATCGAGCCCAACATGTGACTCATGAGAGTCGGGTCGCCTGAGAGGCGGCCATCGGCCTTGGCCCGCTTCATCCATTCGACGAGTCCGTACTCGGTGAGCCAGAACTTGTGCAACAAGGGCTCGACTCGCTCCGGGTGTCGAATATGCTCGCCGAGCACGGCTCTCAGCAACTTGACGTTTCGAGGCCGCGTCATCAGCAAACGCGATTCATTGGCATACGACAGCAACTGTTCCTCGAGGCCGACCTCGGCATCGTAGGTGATCGTGGTCGAAGTCACGATACGCTGCGCAACTTCAGCGACGAGGGCTGCAAAGAGCCCCTCCTTGCTCTCGAATTGGTTGTAGAGCGTGCGCTTCGACACTTCCGCTCGCGCTGCAATCGTGTCCATGCTGACATAGTCGTAACCAGTTCCCGTGAACTCTTCGATGGCCGCATCGAGAATTGCCTGGCGCTTTTCTACCGACACCGGACGCCCCGGCTTTCTTTGTGGCCGTTCTGCGGCGGGCTCATCCCGCCGATTCATGTTGCGATCAGTCATCCAGGAATAGTAGCGTTCTCATCGAGAACGCAGCAACAGGATGGCCGAGTCGTTCGTCAAGGTCATGAAGCACGACAGCGTCGCCTTCATTGCCCAAGCGCGATGCGCGCACGGCGATCCGAACACTGCAGCGAGCATCGTCCCCCTGGCACCCCGAAGTCACACTTGCCTTGCGAGCTCCGGCGTTCGTGGCATTCCCTGAACCAAGAGCGTCGTGATGTCCGCTGATGCGGAGAGCACGCCAGCATTTTGTGTCTCAGGTTTTTCCCGAATCTATTAGTGCACTCATGGGTGTAATATTCATGCAAGCCGGTCCTTGGCTCGGCAAAATAATCGGAGACGTCCCACATGCCGCTTTTCCAGAGACTCTTGCTGCCGTTTGCCGTCCTCCTCTTTGCGTTTGCACCGACAGCGGGTGCCGCCGACACCTTCCCGGAGAAGCCCATGAGGCTCTTCGTGACATTCGGCCCGGGCTCCGGTCCCGACACGCTCGCTCGGGCCATAGCGCCGAAGATTGCGGAAGTGCTCGGACAAAGCGTCGTTATCGAGAATCGCCCGGCTGCGAACGGCAACGTCGCCGCACAGCAGATGCTGCAGGCAGCGCACGACGGATACACGCTTCTTCTCGCCACGGACTCCCTGTTCACGGTAAATCCATACCTGCTTCCCAAAACCTCCTATGACATCTTTGGCGACCTCGCGTTGATCGCACCGGTGGCGGAAGCATCGATGTTCCTGGTCGTGCACCCATCGTTGGGAGTAACTACGTTCAGGGAGCTCATCAACCTGGTCAAGGCCAATCCGGGCAAGTACGCCTACTTCGCTCCGACAGGGGCACCGCATCACTTGCTGAGCGAGCGGCTCACCGAGATTTATGGGCTGGATTGGGTCCGAGTCTCATATCGGGACCCGCAACAAGCATTGACAGAGATGATTGGGGGATTGGTGCCGATTGGCTTTGCGTCCTATGCGCAGATTGCCAGCAGCGTAAGTTCGGGCCAACTGAAGGCATTGGGTGTTAGTACCTCATCAAGGCTCGATTCCCACGCTTCCGTTCCGGCACTGAATGAGACGGTGCCAGGGCTGGAGGAAGTGGGGTGGTATGCGATCTACGCTCCCACGGGGACACCAAAGCCGGTGATCGAAAAACTCGCGCAGGCCGTCGTCAAAGCACGCGACTCGGCGGAGGTCAAGCAACGCCTGGATCAGTTCGGTATGCGCCTGGTGACTGCCGACCCAGCCGCTTTCTCGGCAAGAGTCCAGGCCGAAAACCAGCGACGCGGGAGGCTGATCAAGGAACGTGGGATCAGGATCGACTAAGGAGGACGAAAGTAAAAGCATCATGAACATTGCCAATCCAGACAATCAACCCGTCGTGACCGACGACCACCCCACCGGTGTCCTCGGATTCCGCTATCTGCTCAATGGCACACCACTGACTCCCGAAAACTACATGGTCCAGATCGCGGAAAATCTGGGTCATTTCAAGATGGTGACGCACAGGCACAACTTTGATCAGTTCCGCTACGTCATCAGCGGGCAAATGAATCTCGGTGAAGGTCGAGTGCTGAAGGAGGGCGAGCTCTGCTATTTCCCCGAGGGGACCTCCTACGGACCGCAGGACGACCCGGCCGGCCCCGTCGCCCTGGTGATGCAGTTCGGCGGCGCCAGCGGCTACGGCTACATGAGCCCGCAACAGTACAGACAGGGCCGGGAAGAGCTTCGAAGAATCGGGCGATTCGAAGGTCCCGTGTTTGTCAAGCAGGATGCCAACGGAAAGGTGTCGAAGAAGCTAAGCATCAACGCGATCTGGGAGCAAGCCATGGGCGAGCGATTGCTGATCCCTGCACCACGCTACAGCGATGTGGTGATCATGAAGCCCAAGGCATTTCGCTGGATGCCCAGCGCGATCGGCCGAGGCGTCTTTCGCAAGTTGCTTGGAAGCTTTTCCGAGCGTGGTATCACGGCGGAGGTATTCAAGGTGAAGGCCAGAGGCTTGCTGCCTGTCATTAACGAAGATGCGATCCGTGTGTATTTCGTCCTCTCGGGTGAAGGCCGAATCGGCGGCTGCCGGATCGAACGCCATTGCGCGGCGGACTTCCAGCCAGGCGAGCAAGGCCAGATCGCGGCGGACTCCGAGCTCGAAATGCTTGCATTCAGGTTGCCGATGCTGTCGCGTGATCTGCAGGATCCTCAGCTTTCGAGTACGGAGCCGCTGCCAGGTGAATCCGTGGCGGAGCAATCATGAGCGGTCGACTCGAAGGCAAGGTTTGCGTGATCACGGGAGGCGCGGGCAGTATTGGCCAAGCGACCGCTCGCCTCTTTGTTGCCGAAGGCGCTCGAGTGATGCTGGTGGACATCGATGAAGCCTCGCTGAAGGCCCTGTCGAGCGAGTTCGGCGCGAGCGTTGTCGGGTTCTCCGTGACAGACGTTTCCAGAAGCGATGAGATTCGCGAGATGTTCGAACGCACCGTTGCTCGGTTCGGGCGTGTCGATGTGATCTTTAGCAACGCTGGGAACAGCGGTGTCATTTGCCCGCTCGCGGAGTTCCCCGAAGACGAGTTCGATCGCGTTCTCGCTGTTCATGTCAAGGGGGCGTTTCTTTGCTGCAAGTACGGCATCGCATCGATGAACGACGGTGGAAGCGTGATCATCACATCGAGCGTCGTCGGTGTACGGGGCGACCCCGGTGCCTACGCCTATATCACCGCCAAGCATGCGCAGGTCGGGTTGATGCGGTCGGTCTCGAAGGAGGCCGCGACTCGCGGCATCCGTGTCAACACGATACATCCGGGACCGATCGCTAACGACTTTCAGCATCGTGTGGAGAAGAGCTTGAGTACCGTGATGAATTGCGATGCTGGAGAGTTCTTCGATCAGGTGATACCCCTGAAGCGTCATGGCAAGCCACAAGAGGTCGCTCAATCAGTTCTCTATCTGGCTTCATCTCAGAGTAGCTTTGTGACAGGCAGCCTGCTGATGGTCGATGGAGGAATGAGTGCCTAGCTGTTGACCTTGCCCCTGGAATCCGTATCCCATGGCTGATCACATGGATTGGCTTGCCTTGGCTGATTGGCACGCCAGTGCTGCTCGAACCGGATCGGGCTGACGTAGGCCGGCGTTGAGTGCAGCCGGGCGCGGGTGCACTGGAGCAACCAGTCGATGATTTCGTCTTTCGCCTCGCGCTTGGTCTGCAAGCGCTGACCGTGCAGGCACTCCGTCTTCAATGAGCCGAACAGCGTCTCGCTGCAAGGGTTGTCCCAGCCTTTGCCTTTGGGCGGATCGAGATGCATCTGGTGAGTCGGCGGGCTCAGAGCGTCTCAGTGAATGGGGAGTCGTTTGGGTTCGAGGAAGGGGAGACCATTCATACGGAGTACTCGCACAAGTTCACTGTGGATGGGTTTCGTGCTTTGGCCGTTAAAGCGGGGTTTCGGCCGGGGGCGGTTTGGGTGGATTCGGAGAGGTTGTTCAGCGTGCATTGGTTGGGGCTTGAGGGGTCGTTTTCTAGGGCTCTTTTAGGAGGTGTTTTCTTGCTGAGGCCGTTGGCCGGGTCTCGCCCCGGCGGGCGAGTCACTTTCTTTTGCTTCGCCAAAAGAAAGTAACCAAAGAAAAGGCGACCCACTGTCTGCGACCCCTTCGCTTCGCTACGGGGCAACCTGCGGTGCTCGCGTTTCGCGGGGTCTCGCAGAACTCGCTCCACTGCGTTCCGCTCAAACAGCTGCGAGCCCTTATCCGCGAAACGCTGCGCTCCTCGGCGCAGCCAGAGGGGGTGGGTCGGGCCTTTGCTGCGCTCGGCCTTGCAATGCTGGTCGGGCCATCGCTTCGCTCGGCCTTGTGTTTGTCTTGTCCCCTCTCCCTCTGGGAGAGGGTTAGGGTGAGGGCACGGGGCCTCACCGAGGGTCCGACGGTATCCACCGCCCAGTGCCCTCACCCCAGCCCTCTCCCAGAGGGAGAGGGGGCAATACCCAATGCCGAGCGAAGCGATGGCCTGTTAGGTACCCGCGGCCGAGCGAAGCGATGGCCCGAATCACCCCCTCTGGCTGTGCCGAGGAGCGCAGGGGAAAGCGGGATCAGGGCCGCAGCTGTCTGAGCGGAACGAAGTGCAGCGAGTTCTGCGGACCCCCGCTTTCCCCGAGCACCGCAGGTTGCCCGTAGCGAAGCGGAGGGACACAGACAGTGGGGTCGCCTTCTTTTGCTTACTTTTCTTGGCGAGACAAGAAAAGTGAGTCGCCCGCCGGGGCGAGACCCGGCCTACGGCCTCAGCAAGAAGAGCAACCCAAAAAACCACCCCAACAAAACACCAGAAACCAAACAGTCACAATACCCCTCCGGCCAAACACATCCCCCAGTCGGAGACCCAAACCCAAATGAAAGCCACCTGGAACGGCGCCACCATCGCCGAAAGCGACGACACCGTGCTCGTCGAGGGCAACCACTACTTCCCCATCTCGTCGCTCAACCGCGACGTCGTGACCTTCAGCAACCACAAGACCACCTGCCCCTGGAAGGGCAGCGCGAACTACTACTCGCTCCTGGTCAACGGCGAACTCAACACCGACGCCGCCTGGTACTACGCCGACCCCAAGCCCGAGGCCGACATGGTCCGCGACCGCGTCGCGTTCTGGAAAGACGTGAAGGTCACGGCGTCGTGACCACCCCGGCCTTCGATCCACCCTTCATCCACCCCGCGGAACTGCCCGCCGCACTGCGCGACCAGGGCTATGCGGTGCTTGGGCCCCAGGCCGTGGGCGACTGGCTCGGCCTGCCGGTCGCGCAGCTCGAGGCGCTGCATGCCGACTGGAACGATCTTCCGCCCGACGAATACCTGAAGGACGGTGGCCGCTATCGCACGCGGCGCCACGAATGCTTCACCGTCGATGGCGAGGCGATGCAGCAGGTGCCGCGCCGCGCGCACTGGCAACCGGTCGAATACAACGCACTGCATGGCGGCATGCAGCGCTGGTTCGCGCCGATGCTGCCGGCCACGATCGCGCAGCCGGCCTGGCAGCGATTGATCGTCAAGCTCGGCGAAGCGGCAAGCCAGCTGCGCGGCGCGCAGCGCTGGTACGTGGAAGCGCACCAGTTCCGCATCGACACCGCGGGCGGCATCGGCCGGCCCACGCCCGAGGGCGCGCACCGCGATGGCGTGGACCTGGTGGCGGTGGCGCTGGTGGGCCGCCACGACATCAAGGGTGGCGAGACGCGCGTGTTCGAGGCCAACGGGCGGCGCGGCGAGCGCTTCACCATGACCGAGCCGTGGACGCTGCTGCTGCTCGACGATGCGCGCGTGATCCACGAGTCGACGCCGATCCAGCCGCTCGAGGAGAGCGGCGCGGGCTGGCGCGACACGCTGGTGATCACCTGCCGCGCCCAGGGTTTTCAGGGCGACTGACACCCGCGTCGCGAGGCGCCGCGCGGCCTGCGGACGCGGGCCGCGCGCAGGCGGCATCCGCGATTTCCCTGGCTGGGAGGCGTCCTACAGGTGTGTCGCGGCCTTGCGGTTAAATTCGGGGCCCGGTCTTCGGCCATCTCACAAGGCGCGTGGACTGGACCCTGTCTGCCTGCGAACGAAGAAAGCGAGGTCCGCCATGTTCAATCACATCCTGGTCCCCATCGACGGCTCCGAAACTTCCATGCTCGCGGTCAGCAAGGCCAGCGGATTGGCGCTGGCCTTCGGAAGCCGCATCACCCTGATCCACGTGATCGACAACTACCCCTTCATCGGCGTGGGCGCGGACTATGCGCTCGGCCAGAACGAGTACCTCGCCGCGGCCACCTCGAGCGCCAATGCGGCGCTCGCGCGCGGCGTGGCCGCGCTGGCGGCCGAAGGCCTGCACAGCGACCAGCGCGTGATCGACGGCCACGTGGTGCACGAAGGCATCGTGGACACGGCCATCGCCATCGCGGCCGACCTGATCGTGATGGGCTCGCACGGCCGCAGCGGCATCGAGAAGCTGCTGCTCGGCAGCGTGACGCAACGCGTGCTGCAGGACTCGATGGTGCCGGTGCTGGTGGTCAAGGGCGGCTGAGAAGAACGCCGCGCCACTCACCCCTTCGAATCCCGCGGCCTCACGTCGCGCCTTCTTCCACCTCCCGCAACGCCTCGAAGCGCGACCCGAAATCGGGCCGGCTCGCGAAGCGCATGCGCTCGCGCGTGGCCGGATGCTCGAAGCCCAGCGCGCTCGCATGCAGCAGCAGGCGCGGTGCGCGCGCCTGCACTTCGGGGCTGCCATAGAGCGCATCGCCGAGGATCGGATGGCCGATCGACGCGAGGTGCACGCGCAGCTGGTGCGAGCGACCGGTGAGCGGCTCCAGCAGAAGGTAGCTGCAGGGCGCCTCGCCGTCGAGGCCGCCCAGGGCGCGCCAGCGCGTGAGGCTGGGCTTGCCGGCCGGGTCGATCTTCTGCAGCGGGCGGCGCGGCCAGTCGGCCATCAGCGGGGCGTCGATGCGGGCCCAGTCCGCGTCCACGGGCAGCAGGCCGTCGACGACAGCCTCATACCGCTTGTCGATCTGGCGCGTGGCGAAGGCGTCGCTCAGCGCGCGCTGCATCTCGAGGCCGCGCGCCATCAGCACCAGGCCGCTGGTCGCCATGTCGAGCCGGTGCACGATCAGCGCATTGGGCCACTGGCGCTGGGCGCGCGCGCTCAGGCAGTCCTGCTTGTCCTCGCCGCGGCCGGGCACGCACAGCAGGCCGGCGGGCTTGTCGAGCACCAGCAGGTGGGCGTCTTCGTGAACGGGTTGCAGCGGGGGCGGGGCCATGGGAGGGCCCGAGTGTAGAAGCGTGGCCGCGCCGGGTCGTGCAGGGGCCTTGGCGGGCGCTCATGCGCGGCTCACGGTGGGTGGGCTATCCTCGGATGGATGTCCGGCCACGCCACTGGCTCCCCAGCCTCCGCCTCTTCCCCCCTCGATGCCGCCGCCGGCGCGGTGCCGCCCCCACCGAGTTTTTCCGACCTCACGCGCGAACGCCCGTTCATGCAGATGTGGGTGGCGCGCCTGTTCGGCACCGCCGCCTCGCAGATGCTGCTGGTGGCCATCGGCTGGCACATGTACGAGCTCACCAACAGCGCCTGGGACCTGGGCCTGGTCGGGCTCTACCAGTTCGTGCCGGCGCTGCTGCTGGCGCTGCTCGCCGGTCACGTGGTCGACCGCCACCACCGCGGCCGCATCGTCGCGGCTTGCTTCGCGGTGCAGGGGCTGGTGGCGCTGGCGCTGCTGTTCGCGGTGCTGCGCGGCCACGACAGCCGCGCGCTGCTGCTGGGCCTGTCGCTGGTGCTGGGCGCGGTGCGCGCGTTCCAGATGCCGGCGCAGCAGGCGCTGACGCCGATGCTGGTGCCGCCGGTCATGCTGGCGCGCGCCATGGCCTTCAGCTCGGCCGGCATGCAGGGCGCGATCATCGGCGGGCCGGCGCTCGGCGGGCTGCTGTTCGTGGCGGGCATGGCGGTGGTCTATGGCGCGAGCGTGCTGTTCTTCGTGGTGGCCTGCGCGCTGGTGCTGCGGCTGCGCTATGCCTACGTGCCCAAGGCGCGCGAGCCGGTCACGCTAGCCACGGTGTTCGCGGGCGTCAACTTCATCTGGAACCGCAAGCCGGTGCTCGGCGCGGTCTCGCTCGACCTGTTCGCGGTGCTGCTGGGCGGCGCGGTGGCGCTGCTGCCGATCTATGCCAAGGACATCCTGCACACCGGCCCCTGGGGCCTGGGACTGCTGCGCGGCGCGCCGGCAGTGGGCGCGCTGGTGATGTCGATCGCGCTCACGCGCCGGCCGATCGAGCGCCGCGTGGGCCGCGCGCTGTTGATGGCGATCGCGCTGTTCGGCCTGTGCATGGTGGTGTTCGGCATCTCGCGCAGCTTCATCGTCTCGCTGATCGCGCTCGCGGTCTCGGGCGGCGCCGACATGGTCAACGTGGTGATCCGCCAGACGCTGGTGCAGCTCGAGACGCCCGACGCCATGCGCGGACGCGTCAGCGCGGTCAACTCGATCTTCATCGGTGCCAGCAACCAGCTCGGCGAATTCGAATCGGGCGCCACCGCGGCGCTGCTCGGGCCGGTAGGTTCGGTGGTGGTGGGCGGTGTCGGCACGATGCTGGTCGCGCTGACCTGGTTCCGGCTCTTCCCCTCGCTGGCGCAGCGCGACCGGCTGGTGGTGGCGGCGCCGGCCGTGCGCGGCTGATTCAGGCGTCGCCGAACAGCGAGAAGGCCTGCGGCGCGTCGATCGCGATGTCGCCGAGCGCCTCGGCCACGCAGGGCAGGATCCAGCGCTCGGCCTTTTCCTCGGCGCTCAGGCCCGGCCATTCGATGGTGTGGCGTGCCTCGCCCTCGAGCAACTGGCAGATGCAGGTGCGGCAGGTGCCGTTGCGGCACGAGCTCGGCATCTCGATGCCGGCCGCCTCGGCGGCCTTCAGCACGCTGGTGCCGGCCTCGGTCTCGAAGACCAGGCCCGAGGGCTCGAGGCGGACCTTCATGGCCGCGGCGTCGACGTGCCCTGGCGGCGCTGCTCGCGCAGCATGAAGAGGTAGAGGCTCTCGACCTTCTCGCGCGCCCATGGCGTCTTGCGCAGGAAGCGCAGGCTAGAGCCCACGCTGGGTTCGTGCGTGAAGCAGCGCACCGGCACCAGCTCGCCCAGCTGCTGCCAGCCGTAGTGCGCCTGCAGCGCCGTCACGATGGCTTCGAGCGTCAGCCCGTGCAGCGGATTGCGCGGCTGGGCCGGGGGCGCGGCGGGGGAGGGCGGCGAGGCCGGTGCGTCGCTCACGGGTGGCGGATCACTTGTTCTTGAGCTTGCCGCGCGGAATCACCGCCGTGGTGACGACCGCGCGCACCGGCTCGCCGCCGAGTGCCGGGGCCTTCGGCGGGGAGGTGTCCTTCTTCGGTTTCTTGCTTTCCTTGTTGGAACGTTGCTGACCCTTGGCCATGAGGTTTCTCCTGAGCTGCTGCGATGATGGGCTGGGAGTTTAGCGGTGCGGCGACAATAGGCGGTTCCATCCGTTTTTCCCGCATTCATGTCCGACCACGAAGTTCGCCCCGCCACGATGCGCGATGCCAAGGCCATCGCAGAAGTCCACGCCGCCGCCGCCAAGGCTGCCTACGAAGGCATCCTGCCCGAAGAGGAGCTGCGCGCGCTGGCGCTCGCCTCGCGCGAGGCCAAGTGGCGCGAAGCCATCGAGTTCAGCGAACCGCAGGTCCATGTGGCCGAGCTCGACGGCAAGGTCGTCGGCTTCGTCGGCTTCGACCGCTCGCGCGATCCCAAGACCCCGTCCACCGCGGGCGAGATCTGGGCCCTCTACGTCCGTCCCGAGCACTGGGACAAGGGTATCGGCGTCGCCCTCTGGGACGCCGCGCGCGAGGGCCTCGAGGAAGAGGGCTGCACCACGGTCACCATCTGGGTGCCGATCCGCAACGACCGCGCGATGCGCTTCCACGAGCTGGCCGGCTTCAAGCGCGAGATGAAGACCGCCAAGACCACGCAGATCGGCAGCGTGCGCATCGAAGAAATCCGCTTGAAGCGCAACGTGGCCTGACATGGACGCCGGACACGCCCCGGGCCACGCCCGACGGGTGCCATCGCACCAGAGCCGCACGCTCGCCGTGCAGTGGATCCGCCGCACCCATGGCTGGTTCGGCCTCTGGGGCGCGGTGCTCGGGCTGTTGTTCGGCTTCAGCGGCATCTGGCTCAACCACCGCAACGTGCTGAAGCTGCCGCAGTCGCAGGAACGCAGCCGGGCCCAGCTCGCGCTGCCCGAGCCGGCACCGGCCACGCCCGAGGCGATGGCCATCTGGCTGCAGCAGGCCTTGCGCACCGATGGCCCGCCGCGCTCCACGCGCATCGAGCCCGCGAAGCCGGTGGCTTGGGTCGACCGCAAGGCCGATCCCGAGGCGCCCGCGCTGACCCAGCCCGCGCGCTGGACCTTCAACTTCGGCGGCCCGAACGAGATCGTGCAGGCCGACTACTGGCAGGGCAACCGCTCGGTGGGCGTCGCCACCACGCGCAACGGCCTCGTCGCCACCCTCACCAACATGCACAAGGGCGGCGGCATGCCGCTCGCGTGGATCCTGCTGGTCGACACGCTGGCCGGCAGCCTGATCTTCCTCTCGCTCTCGGGCGTGGCGCTGTGGCTGCTCACGCACCGCCGCCGCGCCGTCGGCCTCGCGGTGTTCGGCGTCTCGCTGGCCACGATGCTGGCGATCGCGCTGAGCGCGCTCTGACGGCCTGGCGGCTTCGGCCGACTGCTTTCGGCGTACATCCGTGGCCGCATCGTGCGGCGCGGGCGCTCCCCATGCGGATATTCACGGGCCCTGCACACGGCAGCGGCTAAGCTCGCGCCTTTCATTTTCCTTTCGCCCATCCATGGCCTCCAGCCTGCTCCTGCTGCTTGACGACATCGCGACCGTGCTCGACGACGTATCGGTTCTCACCAAGGTCGCCGCGAAAAAGACAGCCGGGGTGCTCGGCGACGACCTCGCGCTCAACGCGCAGCAGGTCACCGGGGTCAAGGCCGACCGCGAACTGCCCGTGGTCTGGGCGGTTTGCAAGGGCTCGCTGGTCAACAAGGCGATCCTGGTGCCGGCCGCGCTGGCCATCGGCACCTGGCTGCCCTGGCTGGTCACGCCGCTGCTGATGGTGGGCGGCGCCTTCCTGTGCTTCGAGGGCTGCGAGAAGCTGGCCCACAAGTTCCTGCACAAGGAGCAACACGCGGCCGACACCGCGCGCCACGAGCAGGCCGTGGCCGATGCCGCGGTCGACGTGGTGGCGGTCGAGAAGGACAAGATCAAGGGCGCGGTGCGCACCGACTTCATCCTCTCGGCCGAAATCATCGCGATCACGCTGGGCACCGTGCAGGGCCAGCCCTTCACCACCCAGCTCAGCGTGCTGGTGGGCATCGCGCTGATCATGACCGTCGGCGTCTACGGCCTGGTGGCCGGCATCGTGAAGCTCGACGACGCGGGCCTCTACCTGAGCCAGCGCGGCAGCGCCGCCGTGCGCGGCCTGGGCCGCGCGCTCCTGGCGGGCGCACCCTGGCTCATGAAGGGGCTGTCGATCGCCGGCACCGCCGCGATGTTCCTGGTCGGCGGCGGCATCCTGGTGCACGGCGTGCCCGCGCTCGGCCATGCGGTCGAGGCCTGGGCCGCGACCTCGGGCGTGTTCGGCACGCTGGGGTCGATGCTGGTCAATGCCGGCGTCGGCATCGTCGCGGGCGCGGTGGTGCTCGCGGTCGTCGAACTGGTCAAGAAGCTGCGGCGCTGAGCGGCGCGCGGCTCAGCGCCGTTGCGAATCCTTGCCGCGCTTCACCAGTTCGACCACCACCAGCGCAGCGCCCAGCGCGAGCGCGAACCAGCCCACCACCGAGGCGCCCGCCACCATCTCGAACCAGCGCGTGCCCTGCAGGAAGTGCGGGCCCAGCAGCACGGCGGCGCCGATGAGCAGGCAGAGGATGCCGCGTTCGAGCATGCGGGGCTGGCGGGAGGGACGGGCCATGGGATCGATCGGTTCGGTTGTGGGACGGCGGCGGCGGCGGCGTTCGTGCCGCGGCCGGGGCCCCGATTCTCCACGCATCGGCACAATGCTCCATTCGAGCATCCAGCAAGGACCCCGCCGCATGACCATCGAGATTTCGCGCGAGCTGCGCCAGCAGGCCATCACCTCGATCGAGCGCTATTTCCGCGAGAACATGGAAGAGCCGATCGGCAACGTCGCCGCCGGCGCGCTGCTCGGCTTCTTCATCGAGGAGATCGGCCCCACGATCTACAACAAGGCCGTGGCCGACGTGCAGGAGCGGCTGCAGGCGCGCGTGTCCGAGGTCGACCTCGAGGTGCACGAGGACGAGTTCCGCTACTGGCACAAGTTCGACAAGCAGAAGAAGGGGCGGTAGGCCGCCCCGCGTGGCGCCCACGCATCGGACTGGAGCAAAGCTGTCAGCAAACGTTGCAGAATCGACGGCCATGCCACGCCATCGCATCGCCCCTTCCGTGTCGACCCCCACGCGCGTGTTGCGCGCCGCCTGCGTGCTGCCGCTGCTGCTGGGCGCCTCGCTCGCCTGCGCGCAGTCGCAGAACCCAGCCGACTTCCCACTCGAATCGGTGGGCTACCTCAACGAGGAGCTGCCGCGCATGGAGGCCGCCGTCGCCGCGAGGAACCGCGAGTTCTTCCATGGTGCGATGGCGCGCACCATCGAGTTCTCGGAGCGCTGGGGCTTCAAGTCCAGGGCCAACCCGCAGCTCGCCAAGTACCCGATGTGCACCGATGCCGTGATGGACTACGTGGTGGTCGGCCTCTGCCGACTCGATCCCGCGGGCGATGTCTGCGAGCCCGGGCTCGCGCCGCGGCTCGATGCCAACGTGAAGCGCTGCCGCGAGGTGGCGGCGCAGCGCTGAAAGAACAACGAGCGTGCGCGATCGGCGCGCACCGGAGACAGGAAAGACCATGGACTACACCCGCTACCAGACCCTCGCCATCACGCGCCGCGGCGCCAACGGCAGCGTGCTCGACATCCAGATGCGCGCGACCAACGGCAAGCTGCCCACGGCCGGCCACGACGGCCACCGCGAACTCGCCGAGATCTGGCGCGACGTCTCGGCCGACGACTCGGTGCGCTGCGCCGTGCTGCGCGGCGAGGGCATGGGCTTCTCGGGCGGCGGCGACCTCGGCATGGTGCAGGACATGACGGCCGACGACGCGATCCGCCAGCGCGTGTGGCGCGAGGCGCGCGACCTGGTCTACAACATCATCAACTGCGACAAGCCGATCGTGAGCGCGATGCACGGCCCGGCCGTGGGCGCGGGGCTGGTGGCGGGCCTCTTGGCCGACATCTCGATCGCCACGCGCGGCGCGAAGATCGTCGACGGCCACACCCGCCTGGGCGTGGCGGCCGGCGACCATGCGGCGATCGTCTGGCCGCTGTTGTGCGGCATGGCGAAGGCCAAGTACCACCTGCTGCTGTGCGAGCCGGTCAGCGGCGAGGAGGCCGAGCGCATCGGCCTGGTGTCGTTGGCGGTCGACGACGCGGAACTGCTGCCGCGCGCCTACGAGGTGGCAGACCGCCTCGCGGCCGGCAGCCAGAGCGCGATCCGCCTGACCAAGTACGCGCTCAACAACTGGCTGCGCCAGGCCGGTCCCACCTTCGACGCCTCGCTGGCGCTCGAATTCATGGGCTTCGCGGGCGCCGACGTGCGCGAGGGCGTGGCCTCGCTGCGCGAGAAGCGCGCGCCGAACTTCGGCTGACGCGCCCCGTCTTCAGGCCTTGCGCAGGCCCTGCAGGGTCTGCAGCAGCACCACGCGCGCCTGCCCCAGCACCATGCCCTTCCACTCGTCGTTGTCGCAGTAGAAGGCATCGCGCAGCTGGCGGCGGATCTCGCGCTGCTGTGCGTCGGAGGCTTCGGGATGGCGGCGCAGCCAGGTGTCGGCGCGCAGGCGCGTGAGCACCTCGTTGTCGGGCAGGGTGCCGAACTCCAGGCCCATGGGCGCGATGCGCGCGTTCGGGCATTCGTCGTAGGCGGTCGAGATCACCGGGCCCGAGACGTCGGCCGAGGCCGAGTCGCCCGCGAAGGGCGCGAACACGTCGGCGCCCCACCAGGCATGGGCCATGGCCAGGTCCTCGGGCGTGTTGCGGCCCGGGTAGATCTTCTCGCCGTGGCCATAGGGGCCCAGGCCCGTGTGCACGTCGATCCAGCCGATGTGCGTGGCCGAGGCCGCGTACTTGCGCAGGATCGACCGGATGGTCCTGTTGCTCCACGAAGGCGCGGTGCCGCCGTAGAACAGGCCGTCGGGCGAGACGTACTGGCCCTTGGTGACGGCGGCGCGGAAGGCGCGCATGCCGTGCTTCTCGATGTAGGCGGCCACGGCCGCCTCGTCGGCCGGCGTGGGCGGCCAGCTCGCGGGCAGCACCAGCGGTTCGACATCGGTGTACTCGGCATTCACCGGCAGCGGCGCGCCGAAGTCGATGTGGTTGCGGTTGAGGTCGATGTTGTCCTCGTTGGTGCGGTGCAGGTGCGAGAAGCCGTGCGGGTTGACGGCATGCACCAGCAGCAGCGCCACGCCGGCCTGCTGCAGGCGCGCGAGCAGGTCCTCGTCGTGCAGGGTCGCGACCTGCGTGCCCGAGCCGCAGAAGCCTTCGGGGCCGTGCGTGCCCGAGGTCACGAGCAGCAGCTTCTTCGCATCGATGGTGCCGAGCAGCGCGACGTCGGTCGCGAGTTCCTCGCCGAGCGCGCCGCGGTGGGCCTCGTTGACGAAGGATTCGATTGAAGCGCCGCGGGCGTGCGCGGCTTCGAGGAACTTGGCGCGGGCCTCGACATAGGTGCCCGAGAAATGCCGCGTGGCGGCGGTGCTGTGGGTGAGAGCGGTCATGGAGGGATCGTGGGGAGGAATGTGCGGGAGGGAATCAGGCGTGCGCGCCGGCGGCGTCGATGTCGCGGCCCGTGTGGTCGCGCAGCCAGAGCAGGCCCAGCAGCGAGACCAGGGTCATGACGACCAGGTACCAGGCCGGTGCGAGCTTGCTGCCGGTGGCGTTGAGCAGCCAGGTGCTGATGAAGGGCGCGAAGCCGCCGAACAGCGCCACGCCCACGCTGTAGACCAGCGACATGCCGCTGGCGCGCACCGCCTTCGGGAACATCTCGGGCAGCATCGTGATGCCGGGCACGGTCTGGCCCACGAGGCCCAGGCTCAGCACGCCGAGCACGATGAACAGCACCGCGGGCGTGGGCGAGGCATTGAGCCAGAGGAAGCCCGGGTAGATCAGCACCACGAGGAAGACGCGGCTCCACAGGATCAGCGGCTTGCGGCCCACGCGGTCCGACAGCAGGCCCACGAAGGGCGCGAAGGCGAACGAGATCAGGCCGGTGAGCGCGGCGCCAAACAGCGCCACCGAGGGCGTGAGGCCGAGCTCGCGCACCGCGTAGGTCGGCATGTAGAAGGTGACGACGTAGGCGGCCGTCGTGCCGCCGACCAGCGCGAGGATGGCGGCCAGCACGGTCTTGCCGTGCTGCGAGCAGACGATCTTGAGGCTGCTCTCGCGGCGCGGCGCGCTGGCCGATTCGGGCGCGATCTGCAGCGATTCCTCGAGATGGCGGCGGATGTACATGCCCACCGGCGCGATCAGCATGCCGAGGACGAAAGGCACGCGCCAGCCCCAGCTCTGCATGTTCTCGGGCGACAACGTGAAGGTGAGCGCGCCCACCACCACCGCGCCGAGCATCACGCCCAGGCCCTGGCTCGCGAACTGCCAGCTCGCCATGTAGCCGCGGTTCTGCGGCGTGGCGTGCTCCACCAGCAGCGTGGTGGAAGCACCGACCTCGCCGCCGGCCGAGAAGCCCTGGATCAGCCGCGCCAGCACGATCAGCACCGGCGCCGCGACGCCGATGCTCGCGTAGGTGGGCGTGAAGGCGATCACCGCGCAGCCGAGCGCCATCAGGAAGATGGTCAAGGTCATGGCCTTCTTGCGGCCCGCGCGGTCGGCATAGGCGCCGATCACGATACCGCCGAGCGGCCGCATGATGAAGCCGACGCCGAAGGTCGCGACCGTGAGCAGCAGCTGGCCGTAGCCGCTGAAGGTGGGAAAGAACAGCTTGCCGATCACCAGCGCGAGGAAACCGTAGACGGTGAAGTCGAAGAACTCGAGGCCGTTGCCGATGGTGGTGGCGACGATGGTCTGGCGCCGGCTGGCGGCGCTGTGCGCGGGACGGGTGGGGCTCATGTCTCGGGGTGTTGGTGTGGTTCTGTGGGAATGCGGGTAGGTCGAAGGTCTTCGGCCGCGACGGATGCTAGAGAGTCGGTTGCTCGCTGAAAAGACAATAATTGGGCCAGTACGATAACTTTTGGTTGTCGCCCGTCCGGCACCCGTCCTCCATGAAACCCAACCAGTTGCACGCCTTCGTCGCGGTGGTCGAGCAGATGAGCATCCGCGCGGCGGCGCGCGTGCTCGGCATCTCGCAGCCCGCGGTGACCAAGATCGTGCGCGAGCTCGAGCGCGAGGTCGACGCGCCGCTGGTCGAGCGCAGCGTCAAGGGCGTGCGGCTCACGCCCTTCGGCGAGGCCTTCGCGCCGCGCGCGCGCATGCTGCTGGCCGACATGCAGCGCGCGCGCGAGGAGATCGCGCAGATCCGCGACGGGCTCACGGGCCGGGTCGCGCTGGCCGTCAGCACCTCGTTCGCGCAGACCATCCTGCCGGCGGCCTTCAAGGACTTCCATGGCCGGTTGCCGGCCGTCGACGTGCAGTTCAGCGAGGCGGTGCTGCCCTGGATGCTGGCGCGGCTGCGCGAGGGCTCGCTCGATTTCGCGGTGGCCCATGTGGTGCCGGGCCGGCTCGATCCGCAGTTCGAGGCCATCGAGCTGTTTCCGGTGAAGCTGGTGGTGGGACTGCGCGAGCGCCATCCGCTGCGCGCGAGCCGCTCGATGGCCGAGCTCGCGACCGCCGAGTGGATCCTGCCGGGCGACGATCACTTCAGCGGCCGCGAATCGATCTCGGCGCTGCTGCCGCTGGGCCTGCCGGCGCCGCAGCGCGTGATCCAGGGCCACTCGGTCACGGTCGCGCTGTCGCTGGTCGGGCAGATGGACCTGATCGGCCTGTTCGTCGAGCCGCTGGCCGCGCTGAGCTTCAAGCGCCACGGCATCCGGCGCGTGGACGTGGTCGAGACGCTGCCGACGCTCAATGTCTGCGTGGTCAAGCGCCGCGGCCAGTTGCTGACGCCGGCCGCGCAGCACTTCGTCGAATGCATCCAGCGCGCCTCGGCGCGCGCGGTCGCGGCCTGATCAGCGGCCGCGCCAGGCCGGCGGCCGTCCCTCGGTGAAGGCTGCCACGCCCTCGGCGAAATCGGCGCTGCCGTAGCAGCGGCGCACCAGGTCGTCGGTGTCGGGCGCGCCGTGCGTCGTGCCGCGCCGCAGCGCTTCCTTGGCGGCCGCCTGCGTCACGGGCGCCAGCGCGGCCAGCCGCGCGCACAGCGACTGCAGCGCGCCGTCGAGTGCCTCGCTCGTGCAGACCTGCTCGAGGAAACCGCAGGCCAGCGCCTCGTTCGCATCGAGGATCTGCGCCAGCAGCAGCATGCGCCGCACCGGCTGCAGGCCCCAGGCCGCGCGCAGCCGCGCGAAGTTCAGCGACGACAGCGTGTTGCCCAGCGTGCGCGCGATCGGCACGCCGAAGCGCGCGCCCGGCGTCGCGAGCCGGAAGTCGCAGGCGGTCGCGATCGCGAGCCCGCCGCCCACGGCCCAGCCCTCGACCACCGCCACGGTCGGCATCGGCAGCGCCTCGAGCAGGCCGATGCCGGCATCGATGCGCCGCTCGTAGGCCACGCCGTCGTCGCCGCCCTCGAAGTCGCGGAACTGCGCGATGTCGGTGCCGGCCACGAAGGCCTGGCCGCCCGCGCCGCGCAGCACCGCCACGCGGACCTCGCCGGCGCGCGCGGCCAGCGATTCGCAGTGCGCCGCGAGCGACTGGTACATGGACCAGGTCATGGCATTGCGCGCGGCCGGCCGGTCGAACACCAGCGTGGCGATGCCCTCCGTCACCGAGAGATGGACGCTGCCTTCGCTCATGACCCGAAGGCTCCGGCCGCGGCCAGTTCGCGCTGCGCCGGCGCATCGATGCCGAGCTCGGCCAGCACCTCGGCCGTGTGCTGCCCGAGCAGCGGCGGCGCGCGCCGCACCTGCTGCGGCGTGCCGCCCATCTTCACCGCGAAGCCGATGTTGGGCACCTTGCCTTCCACCGGATGGTCGATCTCGATGCGCATGCGGCGGTGCCGGCCATGCTCGCTCTCGAAGGCCTCGGGGTAGCTGAGGATCGGCCCGGCCGGGATGCCCACGGACAGCAGCCGGTCGATCCAGTGTTCGCAACCTCGTTGCGCGAAGCTGCGCTCGAGGCTCTCGATGAGCGCGTGCCGGTTCGCCAGGCGCAGCGACACCGTCGCGAAGCGCGCGTCATCGAGCAGGTCGGGCCGCTCCAGCGTGGCGCACAGCATCTGCCATAGCTTCTGGTTGGTGGCGCCCATCACGAAGTGGCCATCGGCCGCCTTCATCGCCTGGTAGGGCGCGCTCATGCGGTTGGCGGTGCCGAGCTGCTCGGGTTCGCGGCCGGTGCCCCAGTACTCGCTGATGTCCCAGATCGAGAAGGCCAGCGCGGAATCGAACAGCGAGGCATCGACGTACTGGCCGCGTCCCGTGGC
Organism: Variovorax paradoxus; assembly: GCA_016806145.1. Taxonomy (NCBI): domain Bacteria; kingdom Pseudomonadati; phylum Pseudomonadota; class Betaproteobacteria; order Burkholderiales; family Comamonadaceae; genus Variovorax; species Variovorax paradoxus. The sequence continues at coordinate 4,773,821 of CP063166.1, read as the reverse complement.
CTTGGCGCCGATGTAGGCCGACAGCATGCCGTAGGTGGCGAACAGCGCGCAGCCGATGTCGGCCACCGGCACGCCGGCCTTGGCGGGCGGGCCGTCGGGATGGCCGGTCACGCTCATGATTCCCGACATCGCCTGCGCCATCAGGTCGAAGCCCGGCCGGCCGGCCCAGGGCCCGGTCTGGCCGAAGCCCGAGATGCTGACGTAGACCAGCCGCGGGTTGATCGCGCTGAGCGTCTCGTAGTCGGTGCGCAGCCGCTTCATCACGCCGGGGCGGTAGTTCTCCACCAGGATGTCGGCCTGCGCCACCAGCTTGTAGAGCACCTCGCGCCCGCTGTCGGACTTGAGGTCGAGCGCGATCGAGCGCTTGTTGCGGTTCATGTTGAGGAAGCCCATGCTGTCCGTGCCCTTGAGCTTGAAGCCCATGGCGCCGCGCGTCTGGTCGCCGCCCTGCGGCGGCTCGATCTTGATGACGTCGGCGCCGAGGTCGGCCAGCAGCATGCAGGCATAGGGGCCGGCCATGACCTGGCTCACGTCGAGCACGCGCACGCCGGCCAAGGGGAGGGGACGGGAGGAGGAGGTGTCGCTCATCGGTTGGCGTCTTTCAGGGGGAAAGGAAAATGGTTCAGGCGTCGGCGCGCACGCCGGCCTCTTTCACGATGCGGCCCCACTTGGCGTATTCGCTCGCGATGAAGGCGCCGAACTTCTCGGGGCTGCCGCCCGCGTCCTCGGCGCCGAACTCGTCGAGCCGCTGCGCGATGTCGGGCAGGGCCAGCACGCGGTTGATGTCCTCGCTCATGCGCTGCACCATCGGCGCGGCCATGCCGCGCGGGCCGACCAGGCCGTACCACGAGGCCGCGTCCAGCCCCGGAAAGCCCGACTCGGCGAGCGTGGGCACGGTGGGATGGCTGCGCGCGCGCTGCAGCCGCGTCTGCGCGATCGCGATCACCTTGCCCTGCTTCACGAAGGGCGTGGCGGCGGTCATCGTGTCGAAGGCATAGTCGATCTGCCCACCGAGCAGGTCGACGATCAGGGCGCTCGAGCCCTTGTAGGGCACGTGCACCGCATCGACTTTGGCCTGCAGCTTGAACATCTCGAAGGCCAGGTGCTGCGCCGAGCCGATGCCCGAGGAGCCGAAGGACACGCGGCCCGGCCGCTCGCGGCACAGGGCCACGACGTCGGGCAGGGTGCGTGCCTTCTGCGCTGGCGCGCAGGTCAGCATGTTGGGCGTCACGCCCACCAGGGTCAGCGGCGTGAAGTCGCGCCGCGGGTCGTAGCGCACGCCGGTCAGCAGCGCCGGTGCGATCGCGTGGCTGTTGACGTGCGCCATCAGCAGGGTGTTGCCGTCGGGCGGCTGCTTGCTCACGTAGTCGGCCGCGATCGCGCCGGTGGCGCCGGGCTTGTTCTCGACCACCACCGAGACGTTCCACATCGCGCCGAGCTTCTGGCCGATGACGCGCGCCAGCACGTCGGTGCCGCCGCCGGGCGCGAAGCCCACCACGATCTTCACGGGGCCGGCCGGTGGCGCCGCCTCGTTCGCGGCGCGCACCAGTGCCGGTGCGGCGAGGGCGGCCGCGGCCGCCAGGGTGAAGCTTCTGCGTTGCATGCTGCGATGTCTCCGTCGTTCTTTGGATGCGACGGATGGTGCGCAAGGCCCGCACCGGGCGCCATCGCTATTTGGGCGAGGCTGGATTCGCGTTTTGCGTATCCGCGAGCACGCGCGCCACGCTGGCCGCGGCGCGCGACAGCGAATCCTCGGCGCGATGGCACAGCACGAACTGGCGCCGCGCCCAGTCGCCGCGGATCGGCAGTCGCGCGAAGCGGCTGCCCGCCGCCACATGGCGCGCGATCGCCGCCGGCATGACGCCGATGCCCAGGTCCTGCGCCACCAGCGCCGCGATGCTGTCGAAGCCGCCCACGCGCATGCGCATGCGCAGCAGCTGGCCGGTCTCGTCGGCCAGCCGCGCGAGCATGAGCGAGATCGCCGAGCCCTCGTTGAGCACGATCAGGTCGCAGGCCAGGATGTCCTCGAGCACCACCTCGCGCCGGCCGGCCAGCGCATGGCCGCGCGCGGTGACGGCCACCAGCTCATCGCCGCGGTAGGGCAGCATCGGCAGGTCGATGGCGCCGAGGCTGGCCTCGTAGATGCCGATGTCGACCGTGCCGCGGCGCAGCGCCTGCTGCACCACCTGGCTGTTCATCTCCTGCAGGTCGATGCGAACGCCGGGGCAGGCGGCGGCGCAGCGCTCGATGTCGCGCGGCATGAACTGGATCACCGCCGACTTCGGCGCCGCCACGCGCACCACGCCCTGCTCGCCGCCGAGGTAGGAGGCCGCGTCGTCCTGCATGCGCAGCACGGTGTGCGTGATGTTGCGCGCATGCGCGAGCATCGCGCGCCCGGCATCGGTCAGCACCATGCCGTGCGGGCGGCGCTCGAACAGCGCCACGCCGAACTGCGATTCGAGCTCGAGGATGCGGCGCGAGGCCGCGGCCGGCGCCATGTGCATGCGCTCGGCGCCGCGCGTGACGCCGCCGAGTTCGGCGGTCGCGATGAAGAGCTGGACCGTCGTCAGGTCGAAATGCAGGCGCGTGCTCATGGGAAGGCGATGCCGGCCTCGCCGCTGCGCCAGGGCGGGTTCTTGCGCATGACGCTGTCGAACAGCGGCGAGGCGATCCAGTCCGCGAGCCAGGCGCGCAGCCGCGGCCAGGGCTGGGCCTCGAACCAGGCCGGCTCGACCATCGCGTACTGGCGCACGAAGGGCATCAGCGCGGCATCGGCCAGGCTTGCCTGGGCGCCGAGCAGGAAGGCCGAGGCGGCCAGCCGCGCCTCGAGCTCGCGCAGGAAGCGCGCGCCCTGTTCGCGGGCCTCGGCCTGCACCGCGTCGGCGAAGCGGCCCGGGTACTTGTAGCGGTCGAGCTGCGGCTTGAAGCCCTCGTCGCAGGCGGCGACCAGCGCCTCGGTGTCGCCGGGCTGCAGCCAGCGCAGCGGATCGTGGGCCGCGAGCGCCCAGCGCATGATGTCCAGGCTCTGGTCGATCACCGTGCCGTCGGCCAGCACGAGCACCGGCACCGTGCCCTTGGGCGAGGCGGCCAGCATCTCGGGCGGCTTGCGCTTGAGCTCGACCTCGCGCAGCTCGCAACGCTGGCCGCTCGCCGCCAGCGCGAGGCGGGCGCGCATCGCATAGGGGCAACGGCGGAAGCTGTAGAGCACGGGCGGGGTCATCGGCGGCGGGAAGGCGGAGGCGGGCCCCGAGTCTATCGGCGCGGCCGGAGAGGGCGGTGGCGGGCGCTTTTTCGGGTTACATGCAACCGTGTTGCGTCATTCATATAATGCAATGCAGTTGCATATCAACGAGACCCACGCCATGCCCCAACGCCTCCCCGTCACCGTGCTGTCCGGCTTCCTCGGCGCCGGCAAGACCACGCTGCTCAACCACATCCTGCACAACCGCGAGGGCCGCCGCGTGGCGGTGATCGTCAACGACATGAGCGAGGTCAACATCGACGCCGCGCTGGTGCGCGAGGGCGGGGCCGCGCTGTCGCGCACCGACGAGCGGCTGGTCGAGATGAGCAACGGCTGCATCTGCTGCACCTTGCGCGAGGACCTGCTGATCGAGGTCGGCCGGCTCGCGAAGGAAGGCCGCTTCGACCAGCTGGTGATCGAGTCGACCGGCATCTCCGAACCGCTGCCGGTGGCCGAGACCTTCACCTTCGCGGGCGAGGACGGCAAGAGCCTGGCCGACGTGGCGCGGCTCGACACCATGGTCACGGTGGTCGATGCCTTCAACTTCCTGCGCGACTACGGCTCGGCCGACAGCCTGCAGCAGCGCGGCCAGTCGCTCGGCGACGAGGACGCGCGCACCGTGGTCGACCTGCTGATCGAGCAGATCGAGTTCTGCGACGTGCTGGTGGTCAACAAGACCGACCTGGTGAGCGCGGCCGAGCGCGAGCGGCTGATGGCGATCCTCAAGAGCCTGAATCCGCGCGCGCGCATCGAGCTGTCGGAGTTCGGCCGCATCTCGCTCGACCGGGTGCTCGACACCGGCCTGTTCGACTTCGCGCAGGCCGAGCAGGCGCCGGGCTGGCTGGCCGAATTGCGCGGCGAGCACCTGCCCGAGAGCGAGGCCTACGGCATCCGCAGCTTCGTCTACCGCGCGCGGCTGCCGTTCCATCCGCGGCGCTTCTGGGACCTGGTGCAGCAGGAATGGGAGGGCGTGGTGCGCTCCAAGGGCTTCTTCTGGCTCGCGAGCCGGCCCACGCGCGCGGGCAGCTGGTCGCAAGCCGGGGGCGCCTGCCGCTACGGCGCGGCGGGTTTCTGGTGGGCGGCGGTGCCGCGCGAGCACTGGCCCAGCGATCCCGAGGGACTGGCGCTGATCCAGAGCCACTGGGACCCGGCCACGGGCGACGCGCGCCAGGAACTGGTGCTGATCGGCATCGGCATGGACGAGGCCGCGCTGCGCGCGCGGCTCGATGCCTGCCTGCTCACCGAGGAAGAGATGCGCTACGGCGCCTCGTGGTGGCAGAACCTGCCGGACCCTTTCCCGTCCTGGAACGCGTAGGGCGGGCGGCGGGCCGGGCCGCGGGTGCGGCTTCGGCAAGCACGCAGTCGCCGCAGGTGCCGTGCAAGGTGAGCGCGGTGCGGCGGGTGTCGATGCCCTGCTTGCGCAGCGCGCGGCCGAGCCGGCCCATGACCTTCGGCAGCTCGGGGTCGGAGGGCAGGGCCAGCACCTTGTGGCACTGGTCGCACTCGAAGGTGTTGCCCGAGGCGGCCTCGACGTGGCGCGCGAAGCGGTTCACGCGGTCGGCGCCGACGCGGCGGTCGCACAGGCCGACCTCGACCAGCCGGTCGAGCACGCGGTAGATCGTGACCCGGTCGGGTTCCTCGCCGGTGGCGGTGGTGTAGGCCGCGGCGACTTCGTCGTGCGTGAGCGGTTGGGAGGTGTGCTCGAGCAGCTCGAGCACGGTCTGGGCGGCGCGCGTGACGCGCAGTCCGCGGTCGCGCAGCTGGCTTTCGCTGTCGAAGGTTGCGTGGGCCATGGGTGGCTTCGGTTGCGAGGTCGTTGTCTTCATGCGAGCCGCCATTGTGTTGCATCCCGCGCCGTCGTGGGCGCGGGGCGGGGAATCGCCCGGCTTCCATGCCAGATAATCCGCGCCAATCGGACAGACCACGGACGCCACGACACGACAGCATGGACACGGGACGCGACGGCGACGCACTGAGCCACCTGCTCGCGGGCTACAAGTCCGAGCGCGCCGTCACGGCCCGCTTCTCGCTCTCGGCGCCGTGGGCGCTGCACTCGACCGGCGTGGACGGCCCGCTGATCCGCCTGTGCACCGGCGCGCCCTACTGGATTTCGGTGGCCGGTGCCGAGCCGGTGCAGATCGCGCCGCACGACATCGCGATGCTGCCGCAGGGCGGCGCGCACACCGTGTCGTCGGCGCCGGGGCTCGAGGCGCGGCCGTTCCGCGAGCTGATCGCCGCGCATTCCACCGGCCGCCACGGCGACCATCCGATCGTGTTCTCGCACGGCGGCGGCGGCCCGGTCACCGAGCTGTTCTCGCTGCATCTTTGGCTGCCGGCCCAGGGGCTGGGCTCGATCATCGCGAACCTGCCGCCGCTGATCGTGCTGCGCCAGGCGCAGATTCCCACCACCGCCTCGCTCGCGCTGGCGATGGAGACGCTGGTCAACGAGACCGTGGCGCAGCGCCCGGGCTGGCAGCTCTCGGCCGCGCGCATGGCCGACCTGCTGCTGGTGCACGTGCTCTGCGAACACCTTTACGCGCAGCCGGCCGCGGCGCCGGCCGAGCGCCTGGGCACCCTGCGCGGGCTCGACGACGAGAGCATCGCGCGCGCCATGGCGCTGATGCACGAGCGGCCCGCGCATCCGTGGTCGGTGGCGACGCTGGCGCAGGCCAGCTATCTGTCGCGCACCATCTTCAGCGAGCGCTTCCGCGCGCTCGTCGGCGTGACGCCGATGCACTACCTGGGCTCCTACCGCATGACGCTGGCGGCCGAGAAGCTCAAGAACCGGCAGCTGAGCCTGTACCAGGTCGCTGAGTCGGTGGGCTACGCGTCGGAGAAGGCCTTCTCGCGCGCCTTCCAGCGCTGGACCGGGCTCACGCCCAGCGCCTACGCCCGGCGCCACGGCGCCGCCTGAACCCCGTCATCGTCCGGTCACGGACGAACGGTGACCAAATCCGGCGCGCCGGAGGTTGAGCCGCCGGCCCCGGCCCTGAAGAATCGCCGCATCCCCATCACGGTCCGCGCAGCACGCGGGCCAGAGAGACGACGACATGACGGCCTCCCCCTCGCGCCCCCGGCGGCAGCGCGCGATCCCCACGGTGCGCGATCCCGCGCTCGAGCTGTCGCTGGTCAAGCCGATCGCGACCGGCGACAACCACCAGCGCGCGGCCACGGTGCAGGACACCGACGGCGAGCCGCTGCTCCAGTTCGAGGGCCGCAGCAACCCCTACCTCGAGCACCAGCGCAACGACCTGCTGCTGAGCCTGCAGCACATGCGCAGCGAAGGCCACGACGAGATGGTCTTCATGTGCATCACCCACTGCAAGGAACTGAGCTTCAAGGCGATCCACTACGAGCTCTCGAACATGCAGTTGCGCGTGCGCGCCGACGACGTGGCCGGCGCGCTGCAGCTCGCGCCGCGGGTGCGCGCGCTGCTGGAGTTCCTCGGCAAGACCTGGGACGTGCTCTCGACCATCACGCCGCACGAGTTCAACCAGTTCCGCAACACGCTGGGCATCGCCTCGGGCCAGCAGTCCTACATGTACCGGCACGTGGAATTCATCCTCGGCAACAAGTCGATTCCGCTGGCGCGCGCGCATGCCAACAACCCCGATGTATGGCCCTACATGGAGCGCGCGCTGAATTCGCCGAGCCTCTACGACGACGTGCTCGCGCTGCTGCACCGGCGCGGCGTGCCCGTGCCGGCCGAGGCGCTCGAGCGCGACTGGTCGGCCAGCTATGCGCTCAACGCGGGCGTGGAGGCCGCGTGGCTGCAGGTCTACGGCGACCCGGCGCCCGAGAACGATCTCTACCGGCTCGGCGAGGCGCTGATGGACATCGCCGACGTGTTCTCGCAGTACCGCTGGCGCCATTTCGTCTCGGTCGAACGCATCCTGGGCTTCAAGCCCGGCACCGGTGGTTCGGCCGGCGTGGGCTGGCTGCGCAGCGTGGTCGACCACCGCTTCTTTCCCGAGCTGTGGTCGGTGCGCACGCGGCTCTGAGTCTTTCCTTTCGTTTTTCTTTCTGGAGCACGCGTGTTCGATCAACTGCCGGCTCATGCCGACGATCCCATCCTCGGCCTGTTCGAGGCCTACAAGGCCGACCCGCGGCCGCACAAGGTCAACCTCGGCATCGGCATCTATTGCGACGAGCAGGGCCGCGTGCCAGCGCTGGCTTCGGTGCGCGCGGCGCGCGCGTTGCTGGCCGAGGCCGACGCACCCAGCGTCTATGCGCCGACCGAGGGAGCGCAGCCCTACCGCGACGCGGTGCGGCGGCTGGTGTTCGGCGAGGCGGCAACGGCGCCGATCGTGGTGGTGCAGACCGTGGCCGGCACCGGCGCGCTCAAGACCGGCGCGGACCTGCTGAAGGACCTGTCCCCCGAGGCCACGGTGTGGATGCCCGACCCGACCTGGGCCAACCATGCGGCGATCTTCGAGGGCGCGGGGCTGCGCGTCGATCACTATCCCTACTACGACGGCAGGACCGGCGGCTTCGACCTCGACGGCGCCATCGCCACGCTCGGCAAGCTTCCGGCCGGCGACATCGTGCTGCTGCATCCCTGTTGCCACAACCCGACCGGCGTGGATCCCTCGCACGACGAGTGGCGCGCGCTGTTCGACACCATCGCTCGGCGCGGCCTGCTGCCCTTCTTCGACATGGCGTACCAGGGCTTCGCGCAGGGCGTGGACGAGGACGCCTGGGCCGTGCGCGAATGCGTGCGGCGCGGCATCGCCTGCCTGGTGGCGAGTTCGTTCTCGAAGATCTTCTCGCTCTATGGCGAGCGCGTGGGCGCGCTCGCCGTGCATGCGCCGGGCGCCGATGCGGCGCGTCTGCTGGGCCGGCTCAAGCTCGGCATCCGGCGCAGTTATTCGTGCCCGCCGGGGCAGGGCGCGGCGCTGGTGCAGGCGATCCTCGCGGACCGCGCGCTCGAGGCGCAATGGCGCGCCGAGCTCGAGGCGATGCGGCTGCGCATGCGCGCGATGCGCACGGCGCTGCATCGGGCGCTCGGGCCGGGCTCCGGCTACCTGGTGGCGCAGCACGGCATGTTCAGCTACACGGGACTGGCACCCGCGCGGATCGATGCGCTGCGCGAACGCTTCGGCGTCTACCTCGTGGGCTCGGGGCGGCTGTGCGTCGCGGGGCTCAACCCGTCGAACATCGAACGCGTGAGCGCCGCGCTCGCGGCGGTGCAGGCATGAGGCGGCCCGAACGCATCCTCGTGGTCGGCGCCGGCATCGCGGGCTGCTCGGCGGCGATCGCGCTGGCGAGCCGGGGCTTCGGCGTCACGCTGGTCGAGAAGCAGGCCGAATGGCGCTTCCAGAGCTCGGGCATCTTCATCTACGGCAACGGGCTCGAGGCGCTGCGCGCGGTGGGCGTGCTGCCGCGCATCCTCGAGGCCGGCTTCGCGATCGAGGACGGGCGCAACGTCTACCTCGATCACCTCGGCGCGCCGATCGTCGACGTGTTCTATCCGCGCTCGCAGGGCGGCGCGGCGCCGATCGTGGGCATCAAGCGCTCGGAGATGCATCGCGTGTTGGCAGACCGGCTGTCGGCGCTGGGCGTGGAGATCCGGCTCGCGACCACGGTGGAACGGGTCGACATGGAGGGCGAGCGCGCGCGGGTGTTGCTGTCCGACGGCACGGCGCAGGCCTTCGACCTGGTCGTCGGCGCCGACGGCATCCGCTCGCAGCTGCGCGAACAGGTGACGGGACCGCTCGCGCCGCGCTACACCGGCTTCGGCGTCTGGCGCAGCGTGCACGAGCGGCCGCGCGCGCTGGTGGCCAAGATCATGATGATGGGCATCGGCAAGCGGCTGGGCATCATGCCGATCGCCGACGACCGGCTCTACCTGTTCGGCACCGTCGCCGAGCCGGCCGGGCGCTGGTATCCGAAGGAGGAATGGCCCGCGCGCATGCGCGAGCGCTTCGCCGAGTTCGGCGGACCGGCGCGGCCCTTCCTCGACCAGCTGGGTGCGGACTCGGAGCTGCTCTACACGGCGGTCGAGGAGGTGCAGGCGCCGCTGCCCTGGCATGCGGGGCGCCTCCTGCTGATCGGCGACGCGGCCCATGCCTCGACGCCGTTCATGGGGCAGGGCGGCGCGATGGCGGTGGAGGACGCGGTGGTGCTGGCCGAGATGCTGGCCGACCACGGCATCTCGGACGCCACCTTGCGCGCCTTCGGCGAGCGCCGCTATCCGATGTGCCGCTTCGTGCAGGACGCCTCGCGCCAGGTGGGCGAGGCCGGCGCGGTGGAGGACGCCGCGAGCTGCGCGCTGCGCAACGCGGCGATGCGCGAGGGCGCGCAGCGGCAGGTCGACGCGTTCTACGGCCGCCTGGACGCGCTGCGCACGGCTTGAGCGGGGCGCTTATGTCCGGATCGACCTAAGCATCTGACGAATGGGTCGTTCGTGCCCGGGCGGCGGCGCGACAGAATCGCGCGCGTTCTCCAGCCCGTACCCGAAAGTTCTCCATGCGCGTCCCCTCCCTGTTCAAGCCGGCCCTCCTGTTGTGGGCCGGCGCGTCGATCGCCCTGGGCGCGCAGGCGCAAACCCCCGCCGCTTCCTATCCGGCCAAGGCCGTCCACATCACCGTGGCCAACACGCCCGGCAGCTCGCCCGACGTGCTCGCGCGCTACCTCTCGACGCGGCTGTCGGAGCAGTGGAAGCAGCCGGTGGTGGTCGACAACAAGGCCGGCGCGGCCGGCATCCTCGCGGCCGACGGGCTCGCCAAGGCGCAGCCCGACGGCTATTCGCTGCTGGTGGGCGCCGACGGCCCGATCACCATCCTGCCGAACCTGCAGGCCAGCCTGCCCTACGACGCGCGGCGCGACCTGGTGCCGGTGGTGTCGCTGGGCCAGATCGACTTCGTGCTGGTGGCCAATCCGAAGACCGGCTATCGCAGCGTGGCCGACTTCGTGCGCGCCGCCAAGGCGCAGCCGGGCCGCATCAACTACGCCTCGGCCGGCAACGGCAGCCCGCAGCAGCTGGGCATGGAGCTGTTCAAGCAGAAGGCCGGCATCTACGTGACCCACATCCCGTACCGCGGCGGCCCGCTGGGCATGCAGGACGTGATCGCGGGCCAGGTCGACGTGATGCTGATCGCCGTGGGCCCGGCGCTGCCGCACATTCGCAGCGGCCGGCTGGTGGCGCTGGGCACGGGCGGCGAGAAGCGCCATCCGCTGCTGCCCGAGGTGCCGACCCTGGCCGAGAGCTACCCCGGCTACCGCGCGGGCACCTGGTTCGGCCTGTTCGCGCCCGCGAACACGCCGCAGCCGGTGGTCGACGCGATCGCGCAGGAGGCCGGCCGCATCGTGCGCACGCCGGCCGCGCGCGCCGACCTCGCGGCCCAGGGCATCGAGGCCACCGGTTTCGCGCAGCGCCAGTTCCAGGGCCAGGTGGCGGCCGAGTACGAGCGCTATGCGCAGATCGTGAAGGCGAACGGGATCAAGGCCGAATAAGGCGCCGGTCAGCGCACCGACTTGGCGAGCGCCCGCGCGAAGGCCGCGACGTCCTCGTCGCGGCAGACCTCCGCGACCAGCGGCGCATGGCCCTGCGCCACGGCCGCCAGCGCCATCGCCTTCTTCGGGCACAGGCCCAGGCAGCTCGACTGCACCACGCGCAGCCGCAGCGGCAGGTCGCGCAGCTCGTGCTTGAGCTCCTTGCGCACCGGCCTGGCCTGCAGCTTCGAGGGGCCGTCCTTGCGCGCCTCGCATTCGCCGCAGACCAGCACGAGGCCGCCGAGCTTGGTGTCTACCAGGGGTGGGGAATGGCTCACGCGGGGTCCTTCGCTGGGGTTCTTGCAAACCATCTTGGGGGCGTGCGCGCGCCGCGCAAGTCGGCCGAGCGGCCGTCCGGCTGCGCGGGATGCACCGCATGCCTGCGCTGGATCAATGTCCTGGGTGGCCCGAATGCGCTAAGGTCCGGCCATCCGCGCCTGTTTGGCGTACTTTTTCACGACTTTCACCGACCATGTCCCGTCCCCCCATCGAGATCGAAACCGCCCCCCATCCCACCGCCACGGTGATCGTGATGCATGGCCTGGGCGCCGACGGCAACGACTTCGTGCCCATCGCCAACGAGCTCGACCTCGCCAGCGTGGGCCCGGTGCGCTTCGTGTTCCCGAACGCGCCCGTGATCCCGGTCACCATCAATGGCGGCTACCAGATGCCGGCCTGGTACGACATCGCGGTGGCCGACCTGGTGGCGCGCGAGGACGAGGCCGGCCTGCGCCGCTCGCAGGCCACGATCGAGGCGCTGATCGCCAACGAGAAGGCGCGCGGCATCGCGGCCGAGCGCATCGTCGTGGCCGGCTTCTCGCAGGGCTGCGCGATGGCGCTGATGACCGGGTTGCGCCACGGCGAGCGGCTCGCGGGCATCGTCGGCCTCTCGGGCTACCTGCCGATCGCTGCCACCACCGCGGCCGAGCGCCATGCGTCCAACCACGACACGCCGGTGTTCCTGGCCCACGGCCGGCAGGACCCGGTGGTGCCGATCGCGCGTGCCCAGCAGTCGCGCGACGCGCTCGCGGCGCTGGGCTACACCGTCGAATGGCACGAGTACGCGATGGCGCACTCGGTCTGCATCGAGGAGATCGGCGACCTCAACGCCTTCCTGCTGCGCGTGCTCGCACGCTGAACTGGCGGGCCGAGGCGCCCGCGACAACGAAAGGAGACACCCATGATCCTCGTCATCGGCCATGCCACCGCCAAGCCCGACACCCTGCAGGCCATGCTGGCGATCAGCACCGAGCACGTGCAGCGCTCGCGCGCCGAGCCCGGCTGCCTCTCGCACGAGGTCTCGACCGATGCGATGCAGCCGCTGCGGCTCACCTTCGTCGAGCGCTGGAGCGACATGGCGGCGCTGCAGGTGCATTTCCGCGTCGAGGCCTCGCGCGCCTTCGGCAAGGCGCTGGCCGCGATGGCCGACGGGCCGCCGCGGATGCACGTCTACCAGTCCGAGGAGATCGACCTGGCCGGCCTCGCGGGCCGCTCGGGCGGTGCTTCCAGGCCCCCCGAAAAGAGCTGATCGCATGGCTGAATCCGGAGGTGGTGCTATGGAAAAAATAGCAGTCCGCAGCATAGCCGGCAGCGGGTTTCCCTGCACGAGCAGCGCCCGCGCCGCCGTGCTACCTTCCAGCCCCTCAGAAGATTGATGGGTCATAACAATATGAGCAACAGATTGCAGGAGAGGCTGGGTTCGCTCTCGGCCGGGCGGTTGAAGGGCATGCGGCGCGGCATCGAGAAGGAAAGCCTGCGCGCGCTGCCCGACGGCAAGCTCGCGCTGACGCCCCATCCGCTCGCGCTCGGCTCGGCGCTGACCCATCCGCACATCACGACCGACTTCAGCGAGTCGCAGCTCGAGCTGATCACCGGCGTGCACGGCGACGCCGAGGCCGCGCTCGACGAGCTGACCCGCGTCCACCAATACACCTACCGCGTGCTCGACCAGCTCGGCGACGAGCGCATGTGGGTCTCGAGCATGCCCTGCGGCCTGCCGACCGACGAGACCATCCCGATCGGCCGCTACGGCTCGTCGAACGTGGGCCGCGCCAAGAGCGTCTACCGCATGGGCCTGAGCCACCGCTACGGCCGCCGCATGCAGACCATCTCGGGCATCCACTACAACTGGTCGCTGCCCGAGGTCTCGAGCGAGGAGTACTTCGCGCTGATCCGCAACTTCCGCCGGCACGCCTTCCTGCTGCTGTACCTGTTCGGCGCCTCGCCGGCGCTGTGCTCGAGCTTCGTCGCGGGCCGTCCGCACGAGCTGCAGCCGCTGGGCGACGGCAGCATGTTCATGCCGCACGGCACCTCGCTGCGCATGGGCCGCCTGGGCTATCAGAGCGACGCGCAGGCCTCGCTGGCCGTGAGCTACAACAGCCTCGAGGGCTACGGCGCCTCGCTGCAGGACGCGCTCACGCGCCCGTGGCCGGCCTACGAGGCGATCGGCATCCGCAACCTCGGCGGCGACTACAACCAGCTCGGCACCAGCCTGCTGCAGATCGAGAACGAGTTCTACGGCACGATCCGCCCCAAGCGCGTGATCAACCCCGGCGAGCGCCCGCTGCATGCGCTGCGCGAGCGCGGCGTCGAATACGTCGAAGTGCGCCTGATGGACCTCGATCCCTTCGAGACCGTGGGCATCAACGCCCAGACCATGCGCTTCCTCGACGTGTTCCTGCTGCACTGCCTGCTCAGCGACAGCCCCGACGACACGCCGCAGGAGATCGCCGACCTCGCGCACAACCAGCACCTGACGGCAGCGCGCGGCCGCGAGCCGGGCCTGGCGCTGCGGCGCGGCGGCCAGCCGGTGTCGCTGGTCGACTGGGGCCTGGAACTGGTCGAGCAGTGCGCGCCGATCGCCGAGCGGATCGATGCCGCGCACGGCGGCACGGCCCATGCCGAGGCGGTGCGCGCGGCGCGCGAGGCGCTCGGCAACCCCGACAGCCTGCCCTCGGCGCGCGTGCTCGCGGCCATCGAGCACGAGCATGCCAACTCCTTCATCGGCTTCATCCGCGCGCGTTCCGAGCAGACCCGCGTCGCGCTGATGGCGCTGCCCTTCTCCGATGCCCAGCGCGCCGAATTCGCGCGCATGACCGAGGACTCGATCCAGGAACAGAAGCGCATCGAGATGGCCGACACCCTGCCGTTCGAGATCTACCGCGAGCAGTACGTGTCGCCCACGCGCCTGGGCGTGGGCAAGGGCCAGCGGGTGGCCGTCGCGGCCTGAAGCCGGGGCCGCCCGGCCACCGGCTGACGACAGCCGTCTTGGCCCGTGGCCTACAGGCGGTCGGTGCCGCTGACTCACGCTGCACCGCCGCATGGCTGAGAGGATTGCGCCATGCAAGCCGTCGTCAACCCGCCTTTTCCGCCCGCACCGTTGCGCCTTCCGGCCGCTGCGCCAGAGGGCATCGCCCGGAGCGGGCGATCATGAGTCTCAAGGCCTATCTCGTCGAAGACAGCCCCGTGATCCGCGAGAACCTCGTGGGTTTCCTCGAGGACGTGACCGAGACCGAGGTGCTGGCCGTGGCCGGCAGCGAGGACGAGGCCGTGGCCTGGCTGCAGCGCCACCGCGACGCCTGGGACCTGACCATCGTCGACCTGTTCCTCGAACGCGGCAATGGCCTGGGCGTGCTCGATGCCTGCCGCCAGCGCTCGCCGCACCAGAAGGTGGTGGTGCTCAGCAACTACGCCACCGCCGAGATGCGCGACCGCTCGCGCGTGCTGGGCGCCGACGCCTTCTTCGACAAGTCGGCCGAGCTCGACCAGCTCGTCGCCTACTGCGAGACCCTGCAGGAAACCTCGTCGCACGAGTGACTGGCGGGAGCGCCCCGGGTGCGGCGCACGGTACTTTCTGAGGTAAAACGCGCCGCGGCGCGTGCGGTTCGGACGCGCCCTCCATCCATCCTCCGAGAGACCGAGACGACATGAGCAACGACAGCAGCAGCATCGACTTCCAGGGCCGCGTGGCCATCGTGACCGGCGCCGGCGGCGGCCTGGGCCGCCAGCATGCGCTGGCCCTCGCGGCGCGTGGCGCCAAGGTGGTGGTCAACGACCTCGGCGGCGCGCGCGACGGCTCGGGCGGCTCGGTGAGCGCGGCGCAGGCGGTGGTCGACGAGATCAAGGCCGCGGGCGGCGAGGCGATCGCCAACGGCGCCTCGGTCACCGACTTCGAGGCCGTGCAGGCCATGGTGCAGCAGGCGGTCGATGCCTGGGGCCGGGTCGACATCCTCGTGAACAACGCCGGCATCCTGCGCGACAAGAGCTTCGCCAAGATGGAACTGGCCGATTTCAAGCTCGTGGTCGACGTGCACCTGATGGGCGCCGTCAACTGCACCAAGGCCGTCTGGGCGCTGATGAACGCGCAGAAGTACGGCCGCATCGTGATGACCACCTCCTCGAGCGGCCTGTACGGCAACTTCGGGCAGAGCAACTACGGCGCCGCCAAGCTGGCGCTGGTGGGCCTGATGCAGACGCTGAGCATCGAGGGCGCGAAGAACGACATCCGCGTCAACTGCCTGGCGCCCACCGCGGCCACGCGCATGACCGAGGACCTGTTCCCGCCGGACATGCTCGAGGCCTTCCAGCCCGAGGCCGTGGTGCCGGCGATGCTGGTGCTGGCGGCCGAGAACGCGCCCACGCGCGCCATCCTGTGCGCGGGCGCGGGCACCTTCGAGGCCGCGCACATCACGCTCACGCAGGGCGCCTGGATCGGCATCGGCGGCGACACGCCCGAGCAGCTGGCCGCGCGGCTCGACGAGGTGCGCGCGCGCGAGGGCGAGCAGGTGCCCCAGAGCGGCACCGCGCAGGGCGCGAACGAGGTCGCGAAGGCGAAGGCGGCGCGCGGCTGAATTCGCGCCCGCCGTTCATGGCGCTTGACCTCGAGTGCACACGAGCACTTCCAATGGAATTCACCGGGCCCTCCGGTGCCTTCCATCGACGCTCGAGAGGACATCGCCATGACCACCACCATCAGCACCGCCGCCAGCAACAAGGCCTTCATCCAGCACATCCACGCCCAGCTCGACCAGGGCAACAGCCGGCCCTTCCTCGAGGGCTTCGCCGAGGACGCGACCTGGAAGCTCGAGGGCAGCACCGCCTGGTCGCGCACCTACCGCGGCAGGAAGGCGATCCGCGAGGAGCTGCTGAACCCGCTGTTCGCCCAGTTCGCCACCCCCTACACCAGCCGCACCGAGCACGTCCTGGCCGACGAGGACCGGGTGGTGGTGCAATTCAGCGGCGACGTGCTGACCCATGCCGGGCGCCGCTACAACAACCGCTATTGCTACGTCTACCGACTCGAAGGAGGCCTGGTGAAGGAACTGATCGAATACTTCGACACCGGCCTGGTGGCCTCGGCGCTCGACGCGCCGGCGCTTCCGGCCCCGGCCGATGCCGGCGCCTGAGGCCCGGCGCGGCGTCGCGCAGGGCACGCCGTTCCTGATCGGCGAGCTGGCGCAGCGCACCGGCCGCAGCGTGCACGCGATCCGCTGGTACGAGACCCAGGGGCTGGTGCCCGGCGTGGTGCGCGACGCGGGCGGGCGACGCCTTTACGGCGAGCCGCACATCGGCTGGCTCGACCTGATGGACCGGCTGCGCCGCACCGGCATGTCGATCGCCGAGATGCGCGAATACACGGCGCTCGCGCTGCGTGGCCGCGCCACCTTGGCCGAACGGCGCACGCTGCTCGCGGCGCACCGTGAGCGCGTGAACCAGACCATCGCCGAATGGAAGCGCGCGCTGTCGCTGGTCGACCGCAAGATCGACTTCTACGACGCCTGGATCGAGAGCGGGCAGCGCCCGCCGCTCATCCCCACCGTCGCGCCCGAGGCGGCGCGGCCACCGCGCCAGCCGGACCCGCCGGCGCCTTCGCGCCGCGCGCGTCGAAGCTGAAGGCTATTCGGCCACCAGCCCCATGCCGCCGTCGCGGCGGATCGATTCGCGGTCGCGGTGGTTGTGCAGCCGGCCCAGCGTGCTGTCGAGCAGGCGCTTGAGCTTGTCGGCCGCGCCGCGGAAGGCTTCGTCCATGCTGGACGCGTGCTGCTTCACCGCCAGCGGCTGGTGGTGCGCGAGCCGCGCTTCCATCACGCAGCACTTGTCGCGTTCGCCGGCCTTCTCGTGGTTTTCGTCGCTCAAGTGCACTTCCACCCGCGTTACGTCGTCGCGGAAGCGCTGCAGCTGTTGCTGGATCTCGGTGTCGGCCCAGCGCTCGAGCGCTTCCTTGTTGTCGATGCCGTTGCTCGTGTTGACCTGTATCTGCATGCCCAGTGTCTCCCTTCTTGGATGTCAGGTTGGAGGATCGAAACGAGTCTTCACTCTGAACGCTGAAACCGCGACGTGCGTAGGCCAACGCCCTGCCGGCGGGCCGGGCAGGGTTGGCGATCCGGAGACGGCATGGCCGGCTACGCGCCGAGACGCGGCACCACGATGTGCTCGGGCGGCAATTGCGCGCGGTGGCGTTCCCACGCCGTGGTGAAGCCCGCCTCGAGGTGGCGCGCGTAGGTCGCGGTGTCGAACAGCGCGCAGTGCCCGCGCGCGGCGGCCAGCTCGGCGCGCAGCGCCGCGAGGCGCGGCGGGTCGGTGGCGAGCGCCAGGGCCAGCGCTTCGTAGGCCGCGGGCGACTCGGCCGCGAGTTGCGGGAAGCCGGCCGCGCCCAGCAGGCTGCCCGCCACGCGGCCGGCGAAGGTCTGGCCCACGCAGCTCACGAGCGGCAGCCCGGCCCACAGCGCGTCGCTCGCGGTCGTGTGGGCGTTGTAGGGCAGGTTGTCGAGGCACAGGTCGGCCAGCGCCAGGCGCCGCAGGTGGGCCGACTGCTCGGCCCAGGGCGCGAACACCAGCCGCTCGGGCGCGATGCCGTGGGCGGCGGCGCGCTCGCGCAGGTTTCGCTGGTAGGCCTCGGTATCGCCCCGCAGCCACAGCACGCTGCCCTCGACGCGCGCGAGCAGCCGCAGCCAGATGTCGAGGAACGCGGCCGTGAGCTTCTGGCCATTGTTGAAGTTGCAGAAGACGAAGGCCTCTTCGGGCAGGCCGGCCTCGGCGCGCGACAGCGGCCCGGCGGCCGTTTCGCGGCGCGAATCGTTGGGCTGGTAGCTGTCGGGCAGGTAGAGGATCTTCTCGCTGTAGTCCGCGCGCGCCGCCTCGGGGATCAGGAAGGGGTCGGCCACCAGGTAGTCGATGAAGGGCGCCCCCAGCGTGCCCGGGAAGCACAGGTAGCCGATCTGCAGTGGCGCCGGCCGCAGCGCCAGCACCGAGGGCCGCGCGTCGATGGTGTAGCCGCCGAGGTCGACCAGGATGTCGATGCCGAGGTCGGCGATGGCCTGCGCGGTCTCGACGTCCGACAGCTCGTGCGCGTCGACGAAGCGCTCGAAGGCCCGCTCGAGCCGCGCGCGCATCGCGCTGCCGTCGCTCTCGCGCAGCGAGATCGCCGTGACCTCGAAGCGCGCGCGGTCGTGGCGCTCGAACAGCTCGGCGGTCAGGAACGAGGTGGGGTGGCGCCCGAAGTCGGCCGAGAGGTAGCCGATGCGCAGCCGCTCGCCCGCGGCGCGCGCCGGCGCATGCAGCGGCTGCGGCGCCATCGGGTAGTGGCGCTGCGCATGCAGCCGCGCCACCTGCAGCTGTTCTTGCGGCGTGGAAGGCAGCACCAGCAGCGCGAAGGGCTCGATGCATTCGCGCTGCGCGCGGATGTCCTCGCGCAGCAGCGCCATCTGGGCGTCGAAGTCGCGCCAGTCGGCGCTGGCCGCGCGCGCATAGAGCAGGCCGCCGCGCGCGAAGGCGTAGGCGGCGTCGCCGGGATGCTCGCTCAAGGTGCGCTCGTACAGGCGGGCCGCGTCCTCGAAGCGCCGCGCCTGGCACAGCGCGGTGCCGTAGTTCTCGATCAACGTGGGATGCGCTGGCTGCAGCGCCAGCGCGCTTTCGTAGCACTGAAGTTCCTGTGCATGCAGCCGCAGCTTGCCGCAGGCCGCGCCACGGTTCATGTGGGCCTCGAACGAGTCCGGGCGCAGTTGCACCGCGCGGTCGAAATGGGCCAGCGCCTCGCGGGCCTTGCCGAGCGCGAGCAGCGCCAGGCCCAGGTCGTGCTCGGCCTCGAACAGGTTCGGCTGGCGCTGCAGCAGCGCGCCGAAGGCCTCGGCCGCGGCGCGGTGCTGGCCAGACTTCTGGCAGGCCACGCCGAGGTAGTACCAGCTCTCGAGAGAATTCGCGTCGTAGCGCAGCGAGGCGCGCAGCCGCTCGATGGCTTGCGGGAAGTCCTGCGCCTGGCCCGCGATGAAGCCCAGCAGGCGGTTCGCGCCGGCCATGTGCTGGCCTTTCTTCAGCAGCTGCAGCAGCACTTTCTGCGCAGCGGAATACTGGCCCTGCCGGAAAAGCAGCTCGGCCGACTGCAGGCTCATTGCAGGCCCTTGTTGTTCGATGGTCTGGGGGGAGGAGGAGCCACGGGATGGCGCCCGGCCGCGAGGGCGGGCGCGCGCAGTCTAGCGTCGCCGTGTTGCGTCTGCCTGACGCGGGAATTAGGGCGCGGCGGCGCCCCTTGCACTCAACTCTGGATGTAGTGGGTGAGCTGCTCGATGGTCTGCTCGTGGTCGGCAATGATGTCGTCCATCAGGTCCTGGATCGAGATCATGCCCACCACCCTGTCGCCGTCGACCACCGGCAGGTGGCGGAACTTGCGCTGGCTCATCAGCGCCATGCAGGTGTGGGTGGGGGTCTGCGGGTTCACGGTCATCACGTCGGGCGTCATGATTTCCGAGACCTTGACCTCCTTGGAGTTCTTGCCCTGCAGCGCCACCTTGCGCGTGTAGTCGCGCTCGGAGAGGAAGCCGACCAGCCGGTCGCCCTCCATCACCATCAGGGCACCGACCTCGAAATGCGCCAGCGTGGCCAGCGCATCGAACACCGTGGTGCCCGGCGAGGTGCGCCAGGCCGAGGAATCGTGGCGTTTGAGCAATTCGGAGACGGGTTTCATCGCGGCACTCCTTGAAAAAAGTCTGGATTCGACCGACGCCGGAAGGCGCGCTCTCGGACAAATCATAGGGGCTGGCACGCGCGAGCGGCGCAAGACTTTGCAAGCGCGCCGGCCGACCCCCGCGCGGCAAAGACCCCGGTATCCCCGCGCGGCAGGGGCGTATCGATCCATTCAGGTTCGCGGTTCACAATGCGCACCCCGGACCGGTGCATGCACCGCCCCGGCTCCCCGCAGCCACAGACACAGAAACAAGAAAGACACGCACCGATGGCGATCCAGTGGTTCCCCGGTCACATGCATCTCACGCAGAAGGCGATCACCGAGCGCGTGAAGGACATCGACGTGGTGATCGAGCTGCTCGACGCGCGGCTGCCCGGCTCGAGCGCCAACCCGATGCTCGCGCGGCTGACCGCCAACCGGCCGGCGCTCAAGGTGCTCAACAAGCAGGACCTGGCCGATCCCGAGCGCACCGAGCGCTGGCTCGCGCACTACAACGCGCTGCCGGCCACGCGCGCGATCCCGCTCGACGCCAGCCTCTCGACGCCCGCGCAGCAGATCGTGCGCGCCTGCCATGCGCTGTCGCCCAACCGCGGCGGGCTCGCCAAGCCGATGCGGGTGTTGATCTGCGGCATTCCGAACGTGGGCAAGTCCACGCTGATCAACACCCTGACCGGCGGGCGCAAGGCCAAGACCGGCGACGAGGCCGGCATCACCAAGCTCGAGCAGCGCATCACGCTGGCCGACGACTTCTACCTCTGGGACACGCCCGGCATGCTGTGGCCGCGCATCGTGGTGCCCAAGAGCGGCTACAACCTCGCGGCCAGCGGCGCGGTGGGGCGCAACGCCTTCGACGAGGAGGAGGTGGCGCTCGAGCTGCTCGGCTGCCTCAAGCAGCACTACGCGGCGGGGCTGGTCGCGCGCTTCAAGCTGGTCGAGCACGAGCATGCGCCCGGCGAACTCGCCGAGATGCGCGACGAGGCGCTGCTCGACACCATCGGCCGCAAGCGCGGCGCGCTGCTCGGCAAGGGCCGCGTGAACCTGCAGAAGGCGGCCGAGATCGTGATGCACGAGTTCCGCGCCGGCAACCTCGGGCGCATCACGCTCGAGACGCCCGAGGAGTTCGCCCAGTGGCTGGCCGAGGGCCAGCGCGCCGATGCCGAGCGCGAGGCGAAGAAGGCCGCGCGCAAGCAGCAGCGCAAGGGCGGCAGGGCCGCGGCGGCCGAGGACGACGCGGTCGCCTGAGGCACCAGGCCATGCAGCCGCCGGACGCCACCGATGCCGCCTGGCGCGCGGCCCTGGCGCGCCGCTTCCCTGAACTCGGCGCCGGGCCGCTCGCCGCGCTCGCCGGCGCGGCCCGCCGCGAGACCCTGGCGCCGCACGCGGTGCTGCTGGCCGCTGGCAACGCCTGGCGCCATGCCTTCTGGGTCGAGCGCGGGCTGCTGCGGCTGTACTACCTCGATGCCGAGGGCCGCGAGTCGAACAAGAACTTCCATGCCGAGGACGCCTTCGTCTGGCCCGTGACGCCGCTGCTGCGCGACGAGCCGGCCGCCTTCTTCATCGCGGCGCTCGAGCCCTCCGTGGTGCGCTGCCTGCCGTGCGACGTGCTCGAAGCGGCGGTCGCGGCGCTGCCCTCGTGGACCGCGCTGCGGCTGGCGGCGCTGGCGGCCCTGTTCGACGACAAGCTGCGGCGCGAGCAGGCCTTCCTGCAATGCCACGCGCGTGCCCGCTACGAGGCGCTGCTGCGCGAGCGGCCCGACTGGGCGCGGCGCATTCCGTTGCGCCATCTCGCGTCCTACCTCGGCATGACCGATGTCTCGCTGTCGCGGCTGCGTGCGGAGATGGGGCTTATCGCAGGTTAAGGCGGGCCGGGGCGGCGCGCGCCACAGTCGGCGCATGCCGTCACGCACCTCACCGATCTCCTTTGTGCTGTCATCCGCGGGCTGGGGCCTGCATGGCCTCGCCGTCTTCGCCTTCGGTCTCATGGCCGGCTTCTTCTGGGCCTACGGTTTCAACGTCAGCCTCGCCACGCTGCAGATGGACGGCGCGAGCTATGCCGTCGTGCAGTCCAGCCTCAACAGGCATGTGCGGCATGCGATGTTCTTCGGCTTCTTCTTCGGCCCGCCGGTACTGAGCGCGCTGGCGCTCGCGGCCGGCCGGGATGAATGGCGGCGCGGCTGGTTCGGGCTGCTCGCGTTCGCGGGCGTGCTCTATGCGCTGGGCATCGTGCTGTTCACCGCGCAGGTGAACCTGCCGCTCAATGCGTATACGGAGTCGTGGGATCCGCGCGCGCTGCCGCCCGACTGGGCCGAGACGCGCGCACGCTGGCATGCCGCCAACCTCTGGCGCTGCGCGGCCAGCGCGCTGGCCTTCGCCTTGTCGATCGCGGCGCTCGCGCTGCGTGCGCGGGCTGTCGCCGATGCAACTACCGCGCGCGTTCCGGTCACGGATGCGACGGACCGGGCCGGGGGCGCTTCGTAGAGTGGGCTCGACCCATTCTGGTCGACAAGGAGAGTCCCCCTCTCGAAGGAGCATCCGATGCTAGACACCATCCAGGCCTTGAATCGAACGGCCGCATTCAACCGCTGGGCCGGCTTCGAAGTCGTGCGCGCGGAAAAGGGCGAGGCCGAGCTGCGCATGGCATGGCGCGAGGCCGACATGGGCCAGTACGCCGGCTTCCTGCATGCCGGCATGATCGGCGCGCTGCTCGACACCGTCTGCGGCTTCGCGGCCGCCACCGTGGCGGGCCGCGTGCTGGCCTCGCACTTCTCGGTCGATTGCATGGCGCCCGCGCTGGGCCGCGTCTTCGTGGCGCGCGGGCGCGTCGTGAAGGCCGGGCGCAAGCAGGTCTTCACCGCCGCCGAACTGTTCGGCGAGGCCGAGGACGGCACGCTGAAGCTGCTGGCCACGGGCAGCACGATCCTGGTGCCGGTGCCCGACGACAGGAGCTGAGCCCTTCAGCGCGCGGCCGTGAGCGCCGCCGCGGGCGCCCGCTGCGGCGCCTGCTTCTCATGCATCGGCAGGCCGAACAGCGGCCGCAGCCAGCGCACGCGGCGGATCAGCGCGTCGTTGAGCAGCCAGCAGCCGCCCAGCGTGGCCGCGAGGATCAGCGCCGGCTCGAGCACCGGGCCCAGCGCCAGCGGCGCCAGCCAGGCGATCGCCAGCACGATCAGCGTCTGGTGCAGCATGTACCAGGGATAGACCGAGGCATTGGCCCAGCGCAGCCAGGGCCAGGGGCGGTTCAGGTGGCGGTGGCCATGGCCGAGGAGGGTGGCGACCGCGGTCCAGAGGTAGAGCGAGCGCAGCACGGCGTTGACCTCGTCGGGCACGCGGCCGGCGCCCAGCGTGCGCGCCGCGATGTAGGCGCCGACCACCGCCACGGCCAGCGCCAGCGACACGCGGCGCAGCCGCTCGAGCTCGCGCCAGATGCCGCTGTCGGCGCCCATCCAGTAGCCGTAGAGGAAGACGGTGAAGTAGATGCTGTGCAGGAAGGGGTCGCGCACCAGGTCGTGGGTTGGCGGGTAGTGCGGCGCCAGCAGCAGCGTGAAGGCCGCGAGCGGCAGCGCCGGCAGCAGCAGCAGCCAGCCGCCGCGCAGCCCGTTGAAGGCCCGGCGCAGCGCCTGGCCCGGGCCCGAGCGCCACAGCGGCAAGCTGAGCGCCACCGCGGCCGTGTAGACGAACAGGTACGGCAGGTACCAGAGGTGGTTCCAGGTGATGCCGAACTCGGCGCCCGCGAAGGCGCCTTTCGGCCAGGGCTGGCTCATCGGCAGGTAGCGCGCGAGGAAGGCGCCGAAGCCCGGCGCCACCAGGCCGTGGGCCACGCCCTCGGCATAGGCCTGGTACGGCACGACCACCGCCATGCCGAAGGCCAGCGGCAGCATCAGCCGCAACCCGCGGCCGCGCAGCAGCGCCGCCGTGCCCTGGTGGCGGCTCAGGAAGGCCAGCGAGACGCCCGAGATCAGGAACACCAGGTCCATGCGCCACAGGTTCAGCAGCCGCATCGGCCATTGCAGCCACTCGGCCGCATGCGGGCTCTTGAGGTGCCAGGGCCAGTCGGCCACGTAGTACATCGCCACGTGATAGACGATGACGAGCAGGAAGGCGAGGGCGCGCAGGGCGTCGATGTCGTGCCGGCGCGCTTCGGCGGCCGGCGGGACGGGGTTGCGTGGAAATCGGTCGGTGGGCATGAAGGCTCCTGGATCGGGGACTGAACGAGCGGCCATGGTCCGGCAGCGGCGCGGTAGCGGCGCGGCCGGGGGACGGATCGCCGGCGCTTTGTGACGAGCGGTGGCCCCGGTGGGACGAAACCGGGCGCGAAATCCGTCCCTTGGCGGCCCCTGCCGCCCCGTTCGCCTCGCGGATCGCGACAATCGCCCGCCATGGCCGGCCCGCGCAAAGACCTCTACCACCGCTACGAACCGATCCGCCGCTACGTCGAGGTCGGCTTCTGGATCGTCGTGATGGCGCTGCAGGCGCTGTTCAACACCACGGTGGCGATGGTCGACGCGCGCTCGCGCGCGGTGCCGCGCGAAACCTGGGAGATCGTGGTCTGGGAAGGCTCGAGCCATCTGGTCCTGCTGCTGCTGGTGCCGGCCATCGTGGCGCTGGAGCGGCGGCTCTCGCCGCTGGCCTCGCTCGCGCCCGGCAGGCTGGTGCGCTACCTGGCCTGGCATCTCGCGGCCAGCGTGGCGTTCAGCCTGGTTCACGTGATGGCGATGTTCGCGCTGCGCTCGCTGGCCTATGCCGCCGCCGGCGAGCACTACGCGTTCGGCGGCTGGGCCGCGCAATGGGGCTACGAGTACCTGAAGGACGTGCGCGCCTACGTCTCGATCGTGTTCGGGATCTGGGCCTACCGGATGTTCATGCTGCGCTGGCAGGGCGAGGCGCGGGTGCTCGACGCGCCGGACGAAGCGCCTGAAGGGCCGCAAGGGCCGCCACGCCCGGCCGATGCCGAGCCAGCGCCGGCCGCGGACGTGCCGCCGCCGCCCGCCGAACCCGCGCCGCCGCCGGCGCCCGCGCGCCCCGAGCGCTTCCTGGTGCGCAAGCTGCGCCGCGAATTCCTGATCGCCGCCAGCGACATCGACTGGCTGCAGGCCGAGGGCAACTACGTCGGCCTGCATGTCAACGGCCATGACTACCTGCTGCGCGCCACGCTGACCGACTTCCTGACCCAGCTCGATCCGGCGCTGTTCGTGCGCGTGCACCGCAGCCACGCGGTCAATCTCTCGCGGCTGCGCGAGATCGAGCCGCTCGACGGCGGCGATGCCCGGCTGCACATGCACGACGGCAGCACGGTGCCGTGCAGCCGGCGCTACCGCGAGGCCCTGCGCGGCGCGACGGCCTCCTGAACCGCCGCGCGGGTGCTTCATGCACCGTCAGGCGGCATCCGTTCCGGTGCGTCGCGCCGGCCATCGGGTTCATTCGGCCCCATCTCGGCCCGTTTCGCACCATTGACGAGCTTGCAGGCACCATTTTTGCTTTATTGGCCCGCCGTCCTGCTGAATTCAGGTGCGGCGCACCAAATCAATCCAAAAACCAGCAAGAAGCTCCAATGGACGCACTCAAACAGGGCGCAGACGCGCTGTTCATCCTTCTAGGCGCGATCATGGTGTTGGCCATGCATGCGGGATTCGCCTTCCTCGAACTCGGCACGGTCCGCAAGAAGAACCAGGTCAATGCGCTCGTGAAGATCCTGGTCGACTTCTCGGTCTCGACCATCGTCTACTTCCTCGTCGGCTACGGCGTGGCCTACGGCACCCACTTCTTCGTCAGCGCCACCGAGCTGTCGGCCAGGAGCGGCTACGACCTGATGAAGTTCTTCTTCCTGCTGACCTTCGCGGCCGCCATCCCGGCCATCATCTCGGGCGGCATCGCCGAGCGCGCCAAGTTCTGGCCGCAGCTGATCGCCACCGCCGTCATCGTCGGCTTCGTCTATCCCTTCTTCGAGGGCATCGCCTGGAACAAGCACTTCGGCGTCCAGGAGTGGATCGCCTCGGTCACGGGCCATGAATTCCACGACTTCGCGGGCTCCGTGGTGGTGCATGCCGTGGGCGGCTGGCTCGCGCTGCCGGCCGTGCTGCTGCTGGGCGCGCGGCGCAACCGCTACCGCGGCGACGGCTCGCTGGCCGCGCATCCGCCGTCGAACATCCCGTTCCTCGCGCTCGGCGCCTGGGTGCTGTGCGTGGGCTGGTTCGGCTTCAACGTGATGAGCGCGCAGACCATCGACAAGATCTCGGGCCTGGTGGCGGTCAACTCCGTGATGGCGATGGTCGGCGGCACGTTGGTGGCGCTGGCCATGGGCAAGAACGACCCCGGCTTCGTCTACAACGGCCCGCTGGCCGGCCTGGTGGCGGTGTGCGCGGGCTCCGACCTGATGCACCCGATCGGCGCGCTGGTGGTGGGCGGCGTGGCCGGCGCCATCTTCGTCGCGATGTTCACGCTGACGCAGAACAAGTGGAAGATCGACGACGTGCTCGGCGTCTGGCCGCTGCACGGCCTGTGCGGCACCTGGGGCGGCATCGCGGCCGGCATCTTCGGCACCCAGGCACTGGGCGGCATCGGCGGCGTGAACCTCGGCGCGCAGCTCATCGGCACCGCCATGGGCGTGGTCTGGGCGCTGCTCGGCGGCGCGCTGGTCTACGGCGTGCTCAAGAAGACCGTCGGGCTGCGGCTGTCGCAGGAAGAGGAATTCGACGGCGCCGACCTCTCGATCCACCACATCTCGGCGACGCCGGAGCGCGAAGTCAACTGGTGAACGGTTCGCGGCGGGGGCGGCTCAGCACTTCTGGAAGCGCGGGCACTCGGCCACCGCGCGGATCGCCACCACCGTGTTCTCGCCGTCGAGGTGGCGCGAGACGAACTCGACCGGCGTGCCGTCGGCGATGTCGGCCGCGAGCTTGCGGTCGGCCAGCCTGAAGGTCTGGGTGGTGAACGGCAGCTTCGAGCGCGGCGGGATCTTCAGGTGCAGGTACAGCTTGCCGCCGGGCTCCTCGTGCGAGGACATCAGGCGGGCGCGCGTGTAGACGGGGTCGGTCTTCGTTTCCTGCGCGGCGGCGCCCGCGAGTGCGAGCAGGGCCGCGGCGGCCAGGGCCAGACGGGACAGCGGCGGGAAGGGCATGTGCGAACTCCTCGTCGAAGGGGGCGGAGATGCCATTGTGAAGCGCCAACCTTCGGCCAAGCCAAAGATGCGTTCGCCCACGCGCGCCACGGGACCGCGCTTCGGCACAATCGCGCGCCCGACAAAAACATGGAGGACGGGAGATGGCGAACGACACGATCGAGATCCGGCGCTTCGATGTCCATGCGGACGACGCGTCCGAATGGGCGCGCTTCCACCGCTACCGGCGCATCCGCGACGAGGAGCTGCACCCCGGCGAGCCGCAGGCCGCCGATGCCGATTTCGAGCACGACGCGCGGCGCCGCATGCCCTTCCACGAGGCCGAGCGCTTCGTCGCGCGCGAGGGCGACGAGCTGGTCGGCAACCTCATCGTCTGGCGGCGCCGGCCCGACGCGCCGAACAGCGAGCCCTTCGCGCTGCACGCGGAGGCCTGGCTCGGCGTGCTCGGCGCGCACCGGCGCCGCGGCATCGGCAGCCGGCTGCTCGTGCCGCTGCTGGCCTTCATGCGCGCGCACGGCAAGACCGTCGCGACGATGAACACCTTCTACCCTCCGGGCCATGCCTTCCTCGAAGCCTCGGGCGCGGTCCTCAAGCACCGCGTGGTCGAGAACCGCATGCACATCGACGGCCTCGACGCGGACGAGCTCGCACGCTGGAAGGCGCGGGGCACGGCCGGCGGCGCGCTGCGCTTCGAGATCCATCCCGGTCGCACGCCGATGGCGCGCCTCGCGCAACTGCTGGCGCCGTTCTCGGACCTGTTCAACGACATGCCGCTCGGCGAACTCGAACTGCCGCCCGCGCGCTACGAGCTCGACGGCTACGCCAACTGGTACCGCGAACTCGACCGCAGTGGCGGCGAGCACCACCTGGTGCTGCTGGTCGACGCCGACGGCACGCTGGCCGCGATGTGCGAGGCGCACTGGGACCCGCGCACCCCCGAGCGGCTGCACCAGCGCCTGACCGGCGTGGCGCGCGCCTGGCGCGGCCGCTCGCTGGCCAAGGCGGTGAAGGCCGCGATGCTCGGGAGCGTGCGCGCGCTGCATCCGGAGCTGCGCACCGTCGCGACCTACAACTCGGAAGCCAACGCGCCGATCCTCGCGATCAACCGCCGGCTGGGGTTCGAGGTGCATCGGCGGCAAGGGGTGTATCAGCTGGGGGTGGAGGCGCTGGCGGAATGCCTGGCGCGGCGCGGGGAATCGGTGGACTGAAGCGCAGATCAGCCGCCATCGCTTCAAGGCTGAAGCGTAAATCCAGGAAATACGCTTCATTTTTGAAGCGTATTTTTCTAAAGTGCGCTTCATGTGGATCTGGCAAGCCCCTCGCTGGCCGCGCTTCGAGTTCGACGCGCAGGCCTTGCAGCCCTCGCTGGCCGCCGCCCGGCTGGCCCAGGGGCGGATGCTTGGCGTCGCCGGAAGCCTGCAGCTCGTCGACCTGACCGCGCTGCAGCTCGACGAGTGGACCCAGGAGGCCATCGCCACCGCGCAGATCGAGGGCGAGACGCTGCAGCTGAATTCCGTGCGTGCTTCCGCGGCACGCCGGCTGGGGCTCGTGCCGGCGAACCGCGCGCCGAAGGACGCCCGCACCGAGGCCGTGCTCGACATCGTCGAGGCGGCGGTCGCCGACTGGGACCGGCCGCTGACCGAGGACGACCTGTTCGGCTGGCATGCAGCCCTCTTTCCCAACGGCCGCAGCGGCATCGCGCGCATCGTCACCGGGGCCTACCGCACCCACGAGGATCCGATGCAGATCGTCACGCCGCGTCTCGGCCAACCCGACGTGGTCCATTACGAGGCGCCCCGCTTGCGCGACGTGCCGGCCCAGATGAAGCCCCTGCTCGAATGGTTCGAGGAGGGCCGCGCGCATCCGCGCATCGACGGCATCGCGCGCAGTGCGATCGCGCATCTGTGGTTCGAGCTCGTGCATCCCTTCGAGGACGGCAACGGCCGCATCGGGCGCGCGCTCAGCGATCTCGCGCTCGCGCAGGACCTGCGCAGCAGCCAGCGGCTGTTCAGCCTCTCGCAGCAGCTCTGGCTCGACCGCGGCGGCTACTACGCGCAACTGCAGGCCGCCTGCGCGCAGGACGGCATGGACGTCACCGAGTGGATTCGCTGGTTCGCCGGCCGGGTCGAGCAGGCCTGCCTGCGCACGCTGGCGCAGATCCAGTCGGCGGGCGCCAAGGCCGGGTTCTGGGCGCGGCTCGACGCGGCGCATCCGGCGCTCACGCCGAGCCAGCGCAAGGTGCTCAACAGGCTCTACGACGCGGAGAACGGCGGCTTCGTCGGCGGCATGAGCACCGAGAAGTACGCCGCCATCGCGGGCGTGTCGCGCGCCACGGCCTATCGCGAACTGACCGACCTGGCGACCTCGGGCGTGCTCGAGCGCTCGGGCCAGGGCAGGGGCACGCGCTATGCGCTGGTGCGCGAAGGCGCCTAGGCGCGTACTTCGCGCCCAGCACGAACGCGCCGCCTGTAGCAAACTCGCGCGACCCCGATCCCGCCCGAGCCGCCACACCCCACCATGACCCAATCCCCACCCGCCCTCGAAGTCCTCCCGCGCGATCTCTCCGCCTACCGCCAGGGCAACATCGGCGTCGACTACGTGCACCGCTTCGAATCGGGCAAGCCCGGCCCGCACGTGCTGATCAACGCCCTGACGCACGGCAACGAGATCTGCGGCATGACGGCCGCCACGCACCTGCTCGACCACGGCGTGCGGCCGAAGATCGGCACGCTCACCGTGAGCTTCGCGAACATCGACGCCTACGAGTCCTTCACCGAGGCCGCGCCCTACGACAGCCGCCAGATCGTCCACAACCTCAACCGCATCTGGTCGCCCGAGTGGCTCGACGGCAGCGAGGACAGCCCCGAGCTGCGCCGCGCGCGCATCCTGCGGCCGGTGGTCGATGCCGCCGACCACATCCTCGACATCCATTCCACCAGCCAGCCGGTGGTGCCGTTCTGGGTCTATCCGTCCTTCGAGCGCAACGCCAAGGTGGCGATGGCCATCGGCCGGCCGCCCGTGCACCTCGTGATGCCCGACGGCCTGGGCTCGGGCACGCCGCTGATCCAGTACGGCAGCCATGGCGGGCCCGACGGGAAGGGCGTGGCGATGGTGGTCGAGTGCGGCCAGCATTTCCTGCGCTCCGCTTCCGACCTCGCCACCGCCGTCACCTACGACTTCCTCGCCTACTTCGGCCTGGTCGACAAGGACCCGGCCGCGCCCGCGCCCGAACCGCAACGCCGCTTCAAGCTGCTGCAGACGCATGTGATCCAGAGCGAGGACTTCGCCTTCGTGCGCCCGCTGATCGGCTTCGAGACCTTCGCCAAGGGCGAACTGATCGCCACCAACGGCCCCGACGAGATCCGCGCGCCGGTCGACGACTGCACCGTGTTCATGCCCGCGCAGCGCGTGATCGTGGGGCGCGAGGCGCTCTACCTGACGCAGCCGATCTGAGCCGGGCGCCGCTCAAGCCGCCAGCGCACTGCGCGCCGGAATCTTCTCGAAGCAGTGGTTGCACAGCGACTGCTTCACGAAGGCCGCGTGCGTGGTGTCGACCGGTTTCTTGCAGTGCTCGCACATGAAGGCCTCGCCGACCGCGAGCTGGAATTTCTGGAAGAAGGCGTCGCTCAGGTGGATGCGGCGGATGTCGCGGATGTCGTCGCGCACCTTGAGGTTCTCGAGCGTGTTGTTGTCGAGCGCGGTGCGCGTGATGTTCAGGTGGTTGTAGCAGCCGTAGTCGATCGAGTAGACGTTGAAGGTCTCGCCCGCCATGTCCTTGTGCGAGTAGCCCTTCTTGCGCAGGTGCAGCACGCGGAAATCCACCAGGCCGAGGATGTGCGGATTGGCCGAGTACTTCTCGCTGATCATGAAGTGGCTCGAGTTCTTGCCGACCACGATCTCCTGCACGATCTTCTCGAGCAGGTTCTTCTCGACCGAGTGCTCGTCGACCTGCTTCTTCTTGTCGGTCTCGTACCAGCCCGAGGTGGCGGCGCGCACGTTCTTGATCGAGATGTGCTTGGAGCCCGAGCTCTTGAACTGCGCGTACGAGTGGATGAAGAGGTTGATGAAGTCGCGCGGGATGCCCGCGCTCGCGATCAGCAGTTCGCCCAGCGCCTTGTTGGTGAGGAAGGCGTTGATGAAGGCGTCGTTGTTCTTGCGCGAGGGCAGCAGCAGCTCGTCGGACAGGCTGGGGCTGTGCTGCTCGAGGTGCTTGCACAGCAGTTGGTTGAAGAAGTTGCGGGTCTTGGCCTTGTCGATCTCGAACACGTAGCGGTTGTCGAGCTGGTAGCCGAAGATGTCGCCGCCGTCCTCCAGGCCGTAGAACTTCTCGTCGGTCTTGTGGCCGAGGTCGGTGCGGTTCGGGATCGCGGCGATCTTGAAGCTGAAGCGGCTCGCGATGAAGGACTTCTTGACCAGTTCGGCCAGGTGCTTCTGGGCCGAGTTCGGGATCTCGGACCATTCGTCGATCAGGCAGAAGACGCGGTTCAGCTGCAGTTCCTCGCTCAGGTCCTGCAGCAGGTTCGCGATGTCGAAGACGCTGATGAATTGGTCCTTGAGCCTCGACTCCTGCGACTTGGTCTGCAGGCTGCCCGAGGCCTGCAGCTCGGGCGCCTTCGAGAGCTTGAGCGAGGCGCCGGCCTGCGCGATCGACTCGACGGCGAGCGCCGTCTCCTTGAGCTTGTTGAGCGAGCTGCCGTCGAGCTCGCGCTGGATGGCCTCGAGACGCCGTTGCAGCTGGCGCTCGGCCTCGTCGTCGCGCGGATCGTGGCGCAGCGGGATGACGTCGTCGCGGCCGTGGATGGCGCGCAGGTTGGTCGAGAACGCGTTGACCAGGCTGCGGATGATGTTCTTGAACAGGATGACCGCGTACTGCTCCCAGCTCAGGCCGTCGGCCTCGGCATGCGGCAGGATGGTTCGCGCGTCGATGTAGACCGCGATTCGGCGCGAGGCGGCGAAGTCGTTGTTGATCTTCTCCTGCAGCGCCTTCAGCAGGTGGGTCTTGCCCGAGCCGCGGCGGCCGTAGACGACCTGGTTGTTGAGGTTGTCGATGTCGTGCAGCGCGTCCTCGCCCACGTAGAGGCCGAGATAGCTCTGGTCCTGGATGTTCTCGGCGCGCAGCGCGTTCGAGAGGGTCGCGACGGCCTTCTGGATCTGGGCGTCGCTGATGGGCATGGCATTGCCGGTCCGGGGCGCGCTGGTCGTGTTCTTCTGCATGAGGGCTGGTGCAAGTGAAGCGGGACCGGCGCGCGTCCCCGAGATGGGGCCTCCCGGCGCGCGGTCTGCAAACGAATTGTTACTTGCGTTGGGCGCCTTGCCAACAGAGGGGCCCCGGCCCGGGCCGCCGGCGAGGTGCCGGCGCAACGCTCAGGCGGAAATGAACAGCGCCGGATCGACCATCGCGCGGTTGAGCATCACCGACCAGTGCAGGTGCGGGCCGGTCACGCGGCCGGTGGCGCCGACCGCGGCGAGCTTCTCGCCGGTCTGGAGCACGTCGCCGACCTTCACGTCGACGCGGCTCAGGTGGCAGTACATGGTCAGCAGGCCGCCGCCATGGTCGAGCCAGACGGTGCCGCCATTGAAGAAGTAGTCGCCGGTGTCGATGACCTTGCCCGGCAGCGGCGCGAGCACCGGGGTGCCGGTGCCGGCCGCGATGTCCATGCCGCTGTGGGGATTGCGCGACTGGCCGTTGAAGACGCGGCGCAGGCCGAAGGAACTCGAGCGCCGGCCGGGCACCGGCACGCGCATCTGCAGCGCGGCATCGGGGCGCAGCTCGGTGCGGGTGGCGGTCACGGTGGCGAGGTGGTCGCGCTCGCGCTCGTAGCGCGCCTGGTCCTCGGGCGAGAGGTCGACGGTGCGCGGCGCCACGTTCAGGCGCTGCTCGCGGTACTGCTTGGGCGCGATGGAGTAGTCGAGCTGGCGCGGCGCGGCGTCGGGGCGGGCCTGCACCGAGATGCTGGCCTCGCCGGGTTCGGCCGCGAGCGGGATGCCGACGAGGGCGGTCCATTCGATGGCGTCGCCGAGCACCAGCACGGGCTGGTTGCCGTCGCCGCCGGTGGTGGCCAGCGGGCGCGCGGCCGCGGGGCCGAGCGACAGGCGGGCGACGCCGCCGGGGACCTGGGAGGCGCGGGGCCAGACCTCGGGCGGCTGGGGCTTGGCGGCGCCGGACTTCCTGGTCGCCGCGGAGGCGGGCAGGGCGAGCAGGGCGGCGGTGCCGAGCAGGAGCGTGCGGCGGCCGGAGAGCGGAGCGTGAAGGATGCGTGACATGGGCCGCATTGTGGCGTCATGGCCCGCGCCCGATTGTCGGAAAGCACCATGAAAAACCGGGGCGCGCGGCCCCGGTTCGTGGTGCGGCGAGAGCGCCGGGGCCTACTTGCCCCAGCTGTCGCGCATGCCCGCCGCGCGGTTGAACACGCGCTGTCCGGCGGCGGCCGCCTTGGCGTCGAGCACGAAGTAGCCGTGGCGCTCGAACTGGAAGGCCGCTTCGGGCTTCGCGTCGGCGAGCGAGGGCTCCACATAGGCGGAGCAGACCTCGAGGCTGTGGCGGTTGAGCTCCTCGAGCAGTTCGCCGCCGCCCGGATTGGCTTCGGAGAACAGCCGCTCGTAGAGCCGCACCTCGGCCTGCACCGCGTCTGCCACGGCCACCCAGGTGATGTTGCCCTTGACCTTGATCGCGTCGGCGCCCGGGGTGCCGCTCTTGGTGTCGGGCACCAGCTTCGCCTGCACCTCGATCAGCTTGCCCTCGGCGTCGCGCGTGGCGCCGGTGCACTCGATGACGTGGCCGTACTTGAGCCGCACCTTGTTGCCGGGGAACAGGCGGAAGAAGCCCTTGGGCTGCACGTCCTCGTAGTCGGTGCGCTCGATCCAGACCTCGCGGCCCAGCTTGAAGGCGCGCTTGCCGAGTTCGGGATGGTGCGGATGGATCGGCGCCGAGCAGTCGTCGAGCGCGCTTTCATCTTTGTCGGGGCCGCCCATCAGCTCGCCCCAGTTCGTGATCACCAGCTTGACCGGGTCGAGCACCGCCATCGCGCGCGGCGCCACGGGGTCGAGGGTGTCGCGCAGCGCGGCCTCGAGCGCGGCGTAGTCGATCCAGCCGCCCGACTTGGTGGTGCCGCTGCGTTCGCAGAACAGGCGCAGCGCTTCGGGCGTGTAGCCGCGGCGGCGCAGGCCGGCCAGCGTGGGCATGCGCGGGTCGTCCCAGCCGTCGACGTGTTTTTCCTCGACCAGCTGGCGCAGCTTGCGCTTGCTGGTGAGCACGTGCGTCACGTTGAGCCGCGCGAATTCGTACTGGCGCGGATGCGGGCTGGCGATCAGGCCGCCTTCGGCGAGGCGGTCGAGCAGCCAGTCGTAGAACGGGCGCTGGTCCTCGAACTCGAGCGTGCAGATGCTGTGGGTGATCTGCTCGAGCGCGTCCTCGATCGGATGCGCGTAGGTGTACATCGGGTAGATGCACCACTTGTCGCCGGTGTTGTGGTGCGTGGCCCGGCGGATGCGGTAGAGCGCCGGGTCGCGCATGTTGATGTTGGGGCTCGCCATGTCGATCTTGGCGCGCAGGGTGGCGGCGCCGTCGGCGAGCTGGCCGTCGCGCATCGCGCGGAAGCGCGCGAGGTTCTCCTCGGGCGTGCGGGTGCGGTAGGGGCTGTCGGTGCCGGGCTTGCCGAAGTCGCCGCGGTTGGCGCGCACTTCCTCGGCCGACTGCTCGTCGACGTAGGCCAGGCCGGCGCCGATCAGGTATTCGGCCGCGCGGTACATGAAGTCGAAGTAGTCGCTCGCGAAGTACTCGTGCGGCTGCATCACGCCGGGGGCGCTGGGGCGGTCGGCCAGGTAGGTCTCGTAGCCGAGCCATTCCACGGCGTCGCGGATCGAGTCGACGTATTCCTGCTCTTCCTTCTCGGGGTTGGTGTCGTCGAAACGCAGGTGGCAGACGCCGCCGTACTCGCGCGCCAGCTCGAAATTCAGCCAGATGCTCTTGGCGTGGCCGATGTGCAGGTAGCCGTTGGGTTCGGGCGGAAAGCGCAGGCGGACCCGGGCCGGGTCGTTCATGCCATGGGCGTGGTGTTCGGCATCGCCCGGGGCCCCGCCCCAGCGGCGGCCGGTGTAGGCGCCCTGGGCGAGGTCGTTTTCGATCACGTGGCGCAGGAAATTGCTGGGTGCGGCGGGTGTTTTTGCGACGTCTTTGTCGGTCGGGGAGGTCATCGACGCATTCTAATTAGGGGGATCTTCAGGTTACCTTTGGCAACGCTCTTCACAATGCGGCGGGCAACCACTTTGCATTTGGCGCGTTCAATACGTACATGGGCAGTGAATGCCTTCTCTACAAGGAGTCCAACATCATGAGCGTCACCCGTTCTACCTTCTTCAAGTGGGCCGCCGCAGGCGTCGTCGCCGCCGGTGCCCTGTTCGCGGCCACCTCGGCCAGCGCTCGCGGCGACGTGAGCTGGTCCATCGGTGTCGGCGTGCCCGGCGTGGCGGTGGGGGTGGGCGCTCCCGCCTACTACCCGGCACCGGTCTATGCGCCGCCGGCCCCGGTCTACTACGCGCCGCCGCCGCCGGTGTACTACCGCCCGCCGCCGCCGGTCTATTACCGTCCGGCCCCGGTGTACTACGCGCCGCCGGCCTACTACGGCCCGCGCTACTACGGTCGCGGCTACTACCGCGGTCATGGCCACGGCCACTGGCGCTGAGATGCCACGCTGAATGTGAGCAAATGAAAAAGCCGGTTCCTCGGAACCGGCTTTTTCTTTGGGCGATGCATCGGCCCGGATTTCACATGGCGCGAAATAGATGGGCGTAGAGCCGGCTGACCGGAATCCGCTCGGGCCGCCCGCGCAGGTCGAGGGCGAGTTTGCCGGCTTCGTCGCGGTGCACCGCCTCGATGGCCGAGGCGCGCACCACCACCGCCCGGTGCACCTGCCAGAAGGTCTGCGCATCGAGCTGCGGCAACAACTGCTTGAGCGGCGTGCGGATCAGGTATTCGTGGTCGGCGGTCAGCACCCGCAGGTACTTGTCGGCGGCCTCGAAATACAGCACCTCGTCGATCGGCACCATGCGCACCGTGCTGCCGCCGGCATCGCTGGCGGCGATCATGCGCAGCGGCGCGGCCGGCGATTCCGGCAGCGGCGCGCCGGCGCCGCCCGCGGCGGCCAGCACCTCGCGCCAGCGCGCCAGCGTGCGGTCCAGCGCCTCGTCGGCCGGCGTTTCGGCCGCCGGCCGTGCGGCCAGCGCCTGTTTCAGCCGCGCCACCGTCTTGCGCAGCCGCTCGGCCTGCACGGGCTTCAACACGTAGTCGATCGCCTGGGCCTCGAAGGCGCGGGCCGCGTACTCGTCGTAGGCGGTCACGAAGACCAGCTGCGGCATCGGCGCCTCGTCCGTGGGCCAGGCGTCGGCCAGCTCGGTGGCGGCGCCCAGGCCGTCGAGGCCCGGCATGCGGATGTCGAAGAACAGCACCTGCGGCAGCAGCCGCAGCGCCTCGCGCACGGCGCTGCGGCCGTCGCCCGCGATGGCGGCGATCTTCAGTTCGGGCCAGGCGGCGGCCAGTTCGGCCTTCAGGGCCTGCGCGAGCAGCGGTTCGTCCTCGGCGATCAGGGCGGTGGGAGTGTTCATGGCGTGTGGGAAGCGGCCGGCGCGTCGCCGGTGGAGGAAGCCTGCAGCGGAAAGCGCAAGGTGGCGCGGGTGCCGGTGTGCTCGCCGGGCGCGAGCGCCAGGGCGGCGCGCGGGCCGTAGACCGTGGTCAGCCGTTCGCGCACCTGTTCGAGGCCGAAGCCGCCGCCGTCCCGCGACGTCGACGGCGACGCGGCATCGAGCCCGATGCCGGTGTCGCTGAGTTCGATCACCAGCAGGTCGCCCTCGCGGCGCGCGCGCACCGCGATCTCGCCGCCCTCGACCTTGGGCTCGAGGCCGTGGCGGATGCTGTTCTCCACCAGCGGCTGCAGCAACAGCGGCGGCACCGGCACCTCGCGCAGCTCGGCCGGCAGCTCGAGCGAGTAGCGCAGCCGCTCGCCCATGCGCACCGACATCAGCTCGAGGTAGTCGGCCAGCCGGTCGAACTCGGCCCCCAGCGGATGCGCGAGCGCGCGCGAGCCGCTGAGGGTGACGCGCAGGTAGCTATTGAGCCGGTCGAGCATGGCCACGGCGCGCGGCGGATCGAGCGTGATCAGCACCCGCAGGTTGGCCAGCGTGTTGAACAGCATGTGCGGCTCGAGCTGGGTTTCGAGCAGCTTGAGCCGCGCCTCGGTGGCGTCGCGCCGGGCGCGCTCAATCTGCCCCTGCAGGTGCTTGCTCTTGCCGAGGCTGTAGAAGAAGAAGCAGGCGCCGGCGGTGGCGACCAGCGTGATGGTGAGCGTGGTCGCCAGCTTGTGGCCGCGGTAGTCGAGGAAGTCGAGCAGGGGCGCGCCGCTCCAGGCGTCGCCGATCAGGTTGCCGAGCAGGAAGCCGGCGGTCACGCCGAAGCCGATCAGCGCGATGCTCTGCGGGCCATGCGGCCAGAGCACTTCGCGGTGGCCGCTCATCAGCAGCCGGCCGCCGTCGATGCACAGCCAGCTGATCAGGCCGATCGACATCGAATAGACCATGTGGTCGACCCAACTGCGGCCGCTCGAGATGCTGAGCGCGGCCGCGATCAGGCAGCAGAAGACGGCGGTGATCAGCCCGTGCCGCAGCAGGTCGCGCAGGTTCTCGGTGCCGAACCTGGGGCGGGCGGCGGCAGGGGCCTGGCTCAACGGCGCTCCCCGGCGGCCAGCGCGCGGCGCTCGCGTTCGACCAGGCGCTCGTAGAAGTCGCCGCCCGGCGCGATGAACCAGATCACGGCCCCATGCACCAGCAGGCCCAGGCCCCAGCCCATCAGCGGATAGACGGCCCAGGTGTGGCCCCTGGAGGCCGACAGCGCGACCAGTCCGAGGTTGACCAGCACGTAGACGAAGGCATGGATGTACCAGCCCATCTTGGCGCCGGCGCGGCGGCGGGCGCGCTTCTCGAGTTCTGCGGGGGTGGGGGACGAGGACGTGTTCATGACAGCTCCTTGATCTGGACGGGAATGAAATCGGTGGTGGGGGCGGCGGCGGGTGCCGGGGCCTCGACGGCCGCGCGGCGGCGCAGCTCCTCGGTGGTCTCGCCGGGCCCGTCGGGGTTCCAGCCCGGCGGCTTCACCAGGTAGCCGACGAAGGCGCGCACCGAGCGGGCCGAGGCCAGGTCACGGAACAGCGCGCGCCATTGGCTGAACTCGATCTCGAGCAGGTTGTACGAGGTGATCGGCTTCACGAGGCCGTAGCGGCAGGGCAAGTCGGCGCGCTCGGGGATGTAGGTGCCGAACAGGCGGTCGAACACGATCAGCACGCCGCCGTAGTTGCCGTCGAGGTACTCGAGGTTCGAGGCATGGTGCACGCGGTGCGCCGAGGGCGTGTTGAGCACCCATTCGAGCGGCCCGAGCTTCGGGATCCAGGTGGCGTGGATCCAGAACTGGTAGAGCAGGTTCAGGGTCAGCATGATCAGCACCACGCGCGGCGGCATGCCCAGCAGCGGCGCCAGCATGAAGAAGGCCAGCGTGCCGGTGAGCTTGCCGGTCCAGCCGAAACGGTAGGCGGCCGACAGGTTCAGCTCGTTGGGCGAGTGGTGGATCGCATGGGTGCACCAGAACCAGCGCACCCGGTGCGCGGCGCGGTGGTACCAGTAGTAGCAGAACTCCTGGCCGATGAAGCAGGCGGCCCAGCCGGTCCAATGGTCCATCGGCAGGGTGAGGAGGCGGTGCGCGTAGAGCCAGTCCATGGCGCCGACCCAGAAGGCCAGCGGCAGCAGCCAGCGCAGCGGGTACTCGCGCACCAGGAAGTCGAACACCGAGATGCCGGCCGCCTTCCAGTCGTAGCTGCGCCAGCCGTTGCGCCACGAGAGCACCAGCGCTTCGGCCAGCGAGGCGATCAGCACCACGGACACCGAGATCTTGAGGATCAGCACGAGGACGGACATGGCGCTTCCTGCAGTCGGAGGGATGGACGGCGGCGATCTTAGGCGGCGCCGGCCCGGCTGGCCATGGCGTCGGTGGCGATCGCCAGCTTCCACAGGCGCAGGGCGCGGGCCGCGAAGATGCCGCTGAAGGCGCCATAGAGCACGGGAATCGCGACCGCGAACACGCTGTCGTGGCGCAGCTCGGGGTGCATGACCAGCGCCACGCCGACCACGTACTTGGTGAAGAAGATGCCCATCATCAGCGCCAGCGGCACCGCGCTGCCGGCCAGGTGGAAGCGGCGCTCGGCCGCGTCGTAGCGGGTGCTCGCGGGCAGCGGGCGCCGCAGCACCAGCGCGATCATCACGGCCGCGGCGGCGGCCCAGCCGAGCAGGGCGCCGAGCGAATCGCCGAAGGCCGAGGCCACGCCCATCAGCGACAGCGCGCCCATCGCGATCGGCATCAGCGTGATGCGCGTCAGGCCCACGCTGCCCGACAGCAGCTGCTTGCTGCCGAGCCAGACCAGCAGCGCGAAGACGGCGAACACCCACTTGGGCGTGTGAAGAAGGATCTGGATCAGCATGGGAGGACTCCTGGATCGGTTGAGGGGTTGGAAGGTGGATGAAGGGTTCGGGAGAAAGGATCGCGGCCCGGTGGCGTTGGAGCGGACTGTGCCGGCCCGTTCGCGGGACTGCCACGGTGTTGCGATGAAATGCGACGCCGGCGGCGCGAAGTGCCTGCGGGCGGCGCGAAATGCGCGAGGCTTCGAGCGACGCGAGGACGGCGCGCCCTCCTGCGGCAAGCGGGGGAACGCGAGCTTTACCGCCCGTTTACGGCACAGCAAACTCTGCATACACCTTTTGGCGCTGTACTCTAGGCCGCACCCGATCAGGCTCTCTTCTCTCTCCCATGGATCCCCAAACGCCTCCCGAACCCCTGCCGGCCACCGTGTCGCCCACGCATCCCCAGGTCCGTCGCCGCCGCTGGTTCGGCAGCCTGATCGCGCTGATCCTGCTCGTGGCGCTCGGCGCGGGCGCCTGGTACCTGGTGCAGCGCTCGAAGACGCCGGTAGCCGGTCCCGGCGCCGGACCGGGTGGCCCCGGCGGGCCAGGCGGGCCCGGTGGCCCGGGCGGGCGGCGCGGCGGTGGCGGCGGTGCCGCCTCCAGCACCGTCGGCACCGCGACCGCGCGACAGGCCGACATCCCGATCCAGCTCGAGGCGCTCGGCACCGTCACGCCGCTGGCCAACGTCACGGTGCAGCCGCAGGTCTCGGGCGTGCTCACGCAGGTGCTGTTCCAGGAAGGGCAGATGGTCAAGAAGGGCGACGTGCTCGCCACCATCGACCCGCAGCCCTACGAGAACGCGCTGGCCCAGGCCACCGGCGCGCGCCAGCGCGACGAGGCGCAGCTCGCCGCGGCGCGCGTCACCCTGCAGCGCTACCAGACCCTGCTGGGCCAGGACTCGATCGCGCGCCAGGACGTCGACACCCAGAGCGCGCTGGTCAAGCAGCTCGAGGGCACGGTCGCGATCGACCGCGCCAACGAGAACAGCGCGCGGCTGAACCTGACCTGGACCCGCATCGCGGCGCCGGTCGGCGGCCGCATCGGCCTGCGGCCGGTGGACGTGGGCAACTACGTCTCGACCGGCACCAGCGGCGGCATCGCCGTCATCACCCAGATCGCGCCGATCGACGTCGTGTTCTCGGTGCCGCAGGACCGCGTGCCCGAGGTGCAGGAGCGCCTCGCCGCCGGCGCCAAGCTGCCCGCCACCGCCTTCGACCGCACGCGCGTCAAGCAACTCGCCACCGGCACTTTCTCGACGCTCGACAACCTGGTCGACACCCAGACCGGCACGGTCAAGGCCAAGGCGCGCTTCGTCAATGCCGACGGCGCACTGTTCCCGAACCAGTTCGTCAACCTGCGCCTGCTGCTGCGCACCGTGACCAGCGCCGTGGTGGTGCCGGTGACGGCGATGCGCAACGGCCCCAACGGCGACTACGTCTACGTGCTGAACGCCGACAACACGGTGTCGCAGCGCGTGGTGACGCGCGGCGAATCGAGCGTCGACAACATCGCGGTGACCGCCGGCCTCAATGCCGGCGAGGTGGTCGTGACCGAGGGCGGCGACCGCCTGAAGGACGGCGCGCGCGTGCAGACCCAGGCCGACCGGCCCGCGGTCGCGCCCGGCGCCGCCGCCAATGGGCAGCAACGCGGCGGGCGGCGCCAGCGCGAAGGTGCGCAGGGCGGTGCCCAGGGCGCGCAGGGCGGGCAGGGCGCGCATGGCGGCCAGGGCGGTCAGGCACCGGCCGGTGGCAACGCCGCGCCCGCGCCGGGCACGGCACCCGCCGCTCCCGCAACGGCCCCGCCGGCCGCACCCGCCACCGGCGCCCAGCCGGCCGCACCCGCCGCCGCGCCGCCGCCGCGGCCCCCAGGCTCCCCACCGCCGAGCAGCGCCAGCGCATGCTCGACGCCGCCAAGGACGATCCCGAACAGCTCGAGCGCCGCAAGCGCTTCCTCGAACAGCTCGACCGTGGCGACCCCGCCGCGCTCGAACGCTGGCAGCGCATGGCCGAACGCCAGGGCCAGGGTGGCCAGGGCGGGCAGGGCGAAGGCCGCCGCCAGGCGCCGCAAGGCCAATGACGCGCCGGCCCTCCGCCTCGGCATCTCCCGCCGCGCCGCCCGCAGCGCCCTCGACGACGAATTGAATCCATGAGCCCTTCACGCCCGTTCATCCTGCGGCCGGTGGCGACCTCGCTGCTGATGGTCGCCATCGTGCTGGCCGGCCTGGTGGCGTTCCGCTTCCTGCCGCTGTCGGCGCTGCCGCAGGTCGACTACCCGACGATCCAGGTCCAGACGCTCTACCCGGGCGCCAGCCCCGAGGTGATGAGCAACACCGTCACCGCGCCGCTCGAACGCCAGTTCGGCCAGATGTCGGGGCTCGACCGCATGAGCTCCACCAGCGCGGCGGGCGTGTCGATCATCACGCTGCAGTTCACGCTGGGCCAGACGCTCGACGTGGCCGAGCAGGAGGTGCAGGCCGCGATCAACGCCGGCGGCTCGCTGCTGCCGGCCGACCTGCCGGCGCCGCCGGTCTATGCCAAGGTCAACCCGGCCGACGCGCCGGTGCTCACGCTGGCGATCACCTCCGACACCCTGCCGCTGACCGAGGTGCAGAACCTCGTCAACACGCGGCTCGCGCAGAAGATCAGCCAGGTCTCGGGCGTGGGGCTGGTGTCGCTCAGCGGCGGCCAGCGGCCCGCGGTGCGCATCCAGGCCAACACCCAGGCACTGGCGGCCAACGGCATCGGCCTCGACGCGCTGCGCACCGCGATCAGCGCGGCCAACTCCAACGGCGCCAAGGGCAGCTTCGACGGCCCCAAGCGCGCCTACACCATCAACTCGAACGACCAGCTGCTCACGGTCGACGACTACAAGAACCTGATCGTCTCGTACAAGAACGGCGCGCCGATCCGCATGGTCGACGTGGCGCGCGTGGTCAACAGCGCCGAGAACAACCAGCTCGGCGCCTGGGCCGGCACCAAGGCCGCCGGCGATGCCGAAGGCACGCTCACGCCCGCGATCATCCTCAACGTGCAGCGCCAGCCCGGCGCCAATGTGATCGCCACCGTCAACGCCATCAAGGCGCAGCTGCCCGAGCTGCAGGCCGGCATGCCCGCGGGCCTGAAGGTCGAGGTGCTGAGCGACCGCACGGCCGGCATCCGCTCGTCGGTCGAGCACGTGCAGATGGAGCTGGTGCTCGCCGTCGTGCTGGTGGTGCTGGTGATCTTCGCCTTCCTCGGCAGCCTGCGCGCCACCGTCATCGCCAGCATCGCGGTGCCGATCTCGCTGATCGGCACCTTCGGCCTGATGTACCTGCTGGGCTACAGCCTCAACAACCTGAGCCTGATGGCGCTGACCATCGCCACCGGCTTCGTGGTGGACGACGCGATCGTGATGATCGAGAACATCGCGCGCTACATCGAGGAGGGCGAGAAGCCGCTGCAGGCCGCATTCAAGGGCGCCACGCAGATCGGCTTCACCATCATCTCGCTGACGGTGTCGCTGATCGCGGTGCTGATCCCGCTGCTGTTCATGGGCGACGTGGTCGGCCGGCTGTTCCGCGAGTTCGCGGTCACGCTGGCGATCACGATCCTGATCTCGGCCGTGGTGTCGCTCACGCTGGTGCCGATGATGTCGGCGCGCTGGCTCAAGCACGAACCCAAGCGCGACCCCGCCAGCCACGGCATCGCCGCGCGCGCGCAGCGCTTCTTCGACGGCGTGATGACGCGCTACGACCGCTCGCTGCACTGGGTCATCGAGCATCAGGCGCTGACGCTGCTGGTCGCGCTGCTCACCCTGCTGCTGACGGTGGCGCTCTACCTCTCGATCCCCAAGGGCCTGTTCCCGACCCAGGACACGGGCCAGCTGCAGGCGCGCATCGAGGCCGCGCAGGACGTCTCGTTCGACCGCATGTCGCAGCTGCAGCAGCAGGCCGCGCGCGCCGTGCTGGCCGACCCCGACGTCGAGAACCTCAGTTCCTTCGTCGGCGTCGACGCCGCCAACAACACCATGCTGCACACCGGCAGCATGCTGATCAACCTGCGCCGCGGCCACGACAACCAGCAGGAGGTGATGGACCGCCTGCGCGAGCGCGTGCGCGGCGTGGCCGGCGTGACGCTCTACCTGCAGCCCACGCAGGACCTGACCATCGACGCCGAGACCGGCCCCACGCAGTACCGCGCCTCGCTCGAGGGCGTGGACAGCGCCGCCATCACCGGCTGGATGCAGCAGCTGGTGGCGAAGCTGCAGGCCGAGCATGGCGACAAGGTGCGCAACGTCAGCAGCGATGCCGGCGCGCAGGGGCTGGCGGCCTTCGTCAACGTGAACCGCGACACCGCGGCGCGGCTGTCGATCACCGCGAGCACGGTCGACGATGCGCTCTACAGCGCCTTCGGCCAGCGCATCGTCTCGACCATCTTCACCGAGACCAACCAGTACCGCGTGATCCTCGAGGCGCAGCCCGGCATGGTGAACACGCCGCAGACGCTGGGGCAGCTGAACCTGATCGCGGGCTCGGGCACGGCGACGCCGCTCTCGGCCATCGCGGACATCAGCGAGCGCCAGGCGCCGCTGCAGATCACGCACGTGGCGCAGTACCCTGCGAGCACGCTGAACTTCGATACGGCGCCGGGTGTGGCGCTGGGGTCGGCGGTCGACACGATCCGTGCGACGGCGAAGGAGATCGGGTTGCCCAAGAGCATCACGTTGACCTTTCTCGGGGCCTCGGGGGCCTACGAGAAGTCGCTGTCGAACCAGCTGTGGCTGATTCTGGCGGCGGTGGTGTGCGTGTACATCGTGCTGGGGGTGCTGTACGAGAGCTACGTGCATCCGCTGACGATTCTGTCGACCTTGCCATCCGCGGGGGTGGGGGCGTTGCTGGCGTTGATGGTGACGGGCAACGACCTGGGGGTGATCGGGATCATCGGGATCATCCTGCTGATCGGGATCGTGAAGAAGAACGCGATCATGATGATCGACTTTGCGATCGATGCGGAGCGCACGGAGGGCAAGTCGCCTCGGGAAGCGATTCATCAGGCGGCGCTGTTGCGGTTTCGGCCTATCTTGATGACTACGCTGGCGGCTCTGTTTGCTGCTGTGCCTTTGATGTTCAGTTTCGGCGATGGTGCTGAATTGCGGCGTCCCCTTGGGCTGGCTATTTTTGGGGGGTTGATCGTCAGTCAGCTGCTCACCTTGTTCACTACGCCTGTTATTTATTTGGCGTTTGATCGGTTGGGTGGGGCTCGGCGGTCTGGGGTGGTTGAGGAGGAGGTGGTTTGAGCTCTCCTCTGGTTCTTGGTGGTTTTGTTTGCGCGTTCCCTGCGG
This sequence comes from Variovorax paradoxus, assembly GCA_016806145.1. Classification (NCBI taxonomy): domain Bacteria; kingdom Pseudomonadati; phylum Pseudomonadota; class Betaproteobacteria; order Burkholderiales; family Comamonadaceae; genus Variovorax; species Variovorax paradoxus. Next base: position 4,729,199 of record CP063166.1, on the reverse strand, counting down.
GGGCTGTCGGCCGGGAATTCCGCCCGGCGGCGGACCTACTTTCTTTTGCTTCGCCAAAAGAAAGTAGGCAAAGAAAAGGCGACCCCACTGTCTGTGTCCCTTCGCTTCGCTACGGGCAACCTGCGGTGCTCGGCTACGGCGGGGGTCCGCAGAACTCGCTCCGCTGCGCTGCGCTCAGACAGCTGCGGCCCTTATCCCGCCTACGCCTGCGCTCCTCGGCACAGCCAGAGGGGAGTGGTTCGGGCCATCGCTGCGCTCGGCCACACGACATCCACTCGGGCCATCGCTTCGCTCGGCCTTTGTCTTGCTCCCTCTCCCCTTGGGAGAGGGCTGGGGTGAGGGCACTGGGCGGTGGATACCGTCAGACCCTTGGTGAGGCCCGGTGCCCTCACCCTAACCCTCTCCCAGAGGGAGAGGGAACAAGAAAAACACAAGGCCGAGCGAAGCGATGGCCCGAGCGGCATTCCAAGGCCGAGCGAAGCAAAGGCCCGAGCGCCCCCCTCTGGCTGCGCCGAGGAGCGCAGCGTTTCGCGGATCAGGGCTCGCAGCTGTTTGAGCGAAGCGAGTTCTGCGAGACCCCGCGAAACGCGAGCACCGCAGGTTGCCCGCAGCGAAGCGGAGGGACGCAGACAGCGGGGTCGCCTTCTTTTGCTTACTTTTCTTGGCGAGACAAGAAAAGTGAGTCGCCCGCCGGGGCGAGACCCGGCCAACGGCCTCAGCAAGAAGCAAACCCGTCGAACACAGAAGACGGAGGCAAGAGATGAACCTCTCCCGCCCCTTCGTCCGCCGCCCCATAGGCACAGTCCTCCTGACCATCGGCGTCGCCCTGGCTGGCATAGCAGCCTTCTTCGTCCTCCCGGTATCCCCGCTACCGCAAGTCGACTACCCCGTCATCTCGGTCCGCGCCTCCATCCCCGGCGCCAGCCCCGAGACCATGGCCACGAGCGTCGCCACGCCCCTCGAACGCCATCTGGGCACCATCGCCGGCGTCAACGAGATGACCTCGACCAGCTCGGTCGGCTCCACCCGCGTCACCCTGCAGTTCGACCTCAGCCGCAACATCGACGGCGCCGCGCGCGAAGTGCAGGCCGCGATCAACGCGAGCCGCGTCGACCTGCCCGCCACCCTGCGCAGCAACCCGACCTACCGCAAGGCCAACCCGGCCTCGTCGCCGGTCATCATCCTGGCGCTGACCTCCAAGACCAAGACCCCGGGCCAGATCTACGACGCCGTGTCGAACATCGTGAGCCAGCGGCTGTCGCAGGTCGACGGCGTGGGCGACGTGGAGATCGGCGGCGGGTCGCTGCCGGCCGTGCGCATCGAGCTGCTGCCGTTCGCGCTCAACCGCTACGGCATCAGCACCGAGGACGTGCGCGCCGCGATCCAGGCCTCGAACGCCAACCGGCCCAAGGGCATGGTGCAGGGCGACGGGCGCAAGCTGCAGGTCTACACGCAGACGCCGGCGCTGCGCGCGAGCGACTACGCCTCGATGCTGGTGGCCTGGCGCAACGGCGCGGCGGTGCGGCTGGCCGACGTGGCCGAGGTCTACGACGGCGTCGAGGACACTCGCACGCTGGGCCTGTTCAACGGCGAGCCGGCGGTGATCGTGCTGATCACGCGCCAGCCCTCGGCCAACATCATCGAGACCGTCGATGGCGTGCGCGCGCTGCTGCCCGAGCTGCAGGCGCAGCTGCCGCCCGACGTCGAGCTGCGCGTGGCCTCCGACAGCACCAGCTCGATCCGCGCTTCGCTGCATGAAGTGGAATTCACGCTGGTGGCCTCGGTGCTGCTGGTGGTGCTGGTGGTCAGCCTGTTCCTGCGCAGCGCGCGTGCCACGGTGGTGCCCGCGGTGGCCACGGTGGTCGCGCTGCTCGGCACCTTCGGCGTGATGTACCTGCTGGGCTTCAGCCTCAACAACCTGAGCCTGATGGCGCTCACGGTGGCCACGGGCTTCGTGGTCGACGACGCGATCGTGGTGCTCGAGAACACCAGCCGCCACATCGAGGCCGGCATGACGCGCATGAAGGCCGCGCTGCTCGGTGCCAAGGAAGTGGGCTTCACGGTGCTGTCGATCAGCGTGTCGCTGGTGGCGGTGTTCATCCCGCTGCTGTTCATGGGCGGCCAGGTCGGGCGGCTGTTCCGCGAGTTCGCGGTCACGCTGTCGGCGGCGGTGATGATCTCGCTGGTCATTTCGCTGACCACCACGCCGATGATGTGCGCGTGGCTGCTCAAGCGTGGCGGCGAGGCCGACCAATCCAAGCCGCGCGGGCGCTTCGCGCGCTGGTCGGAACGCGGCTACGAGTGGGTGCTCAAGCGCTACGAGGTCAGCCTCGACTGGGCGCTCGACAGCAAGGCGCTGGTGGCGCTGATCCTGCTGGCGGTGATCGGGCTCAACGTCTACCTGTTCAGCGCCGCGCCCAAGGGCTTCTTCCCGCAGCAGGACAGCGGCCAGCTCAACGGCGGCCTGCGCGCCGACCAGAGCATCTCCTCGCAGGCGCTCGCGGCCAAGCTGCGCGAGGTGGTCGACATCATCCGGCGCGATCCGGCGGTCGACACCGTCACGGGCTTCATCGGCGGTTCGCGCGCGGGCGGCGGCTTCATGTTCGTCAACCTCAAGCCCGCGAACCAGCGCACCGAGAGCGGCATGGCGGTGATCGCGCGGCTGCGGCCGCAGCTCAACCAGGTGACCGGCCTGCGCGTGTTCCTCAACACGGTGCAGGACGTGCGCTCGGGCGGGCGCTCGAGCAACTCCACCTACCAGTACACGCTCAAGAGCGACAACCTGGCCGACCTGCGAACCTGGGCCGGCAAGCTGGCCGACGAGCTGCGGCTGCAGCCGAACCTCACGGACATCGACACCGACCAGGACCAGAACGGCGTCGAGACCGTGGCCGAGGTCGATCCCGACAGCGCGCGCCGGCTCGGCCTGACCTCGCAGGCGGTGGACAACGCGCTCTACAACGCCTTCGGCCAGCGCCAGGTGGCGACCATCTACACCGAGCTCAACCAGTACCACGTGGTGATGGAATGGGCGCCGCGCTACACGCGCAGCCCGAACTCGCTGCGCGACGTCTACGTGCCGGCCACGCGCACCTCGGTGGTGGCGGGCCAGACCGTGACCACGCAGGTGGCGGCCAACGGCACCACCAACCAGTCGACCTCGGTCGCCACCAACAACACGGCCACCGGTGCGAAGACCGGCACCGCGTCGACCGCCTCGAGCACCACGCCCACGGTGCCGGTGTCGGCCAACGCGGGCTCGCGCAATGCCTCCACCGGCAACGTGCTGAGCAACACGCCGACCTCGCTGGTGCCGCTGTCCTCGGTGGCGAAGTTCGTCGAGCGCTCGGTCGCGACCTCGGTGAGCCACGAGGACGGCGAGCTCGCCACCACGATCTCGTTCAACCTGGCCGATGGCGCCAACCTCGGCGACGCGCGCGAGGCGATCGCCAAGGCCGAGGCCAATATCGCGATGCCGATCAACGTGCGCGGCGCCTTCGCGGGCACGGCGCTCGCGGCGCAGCAGTCGCAGGGCCAGCAGGCGATGCTGATCCTGGCCGCGCTGGTGGTCATCTACATCGTGCTGGGCATCCTCTACGAGAGCCTGGTGCATCCGATCACCGTGCTGTCGACCCTGCCCTCGGCCGGCGTGGGCGCGGTGCTGGCGCTGCTGATGTTCCGCATGGAGTTCTCCATCATCGCGCTGATCGGCGTGTTCCTGCTGATCGGCATCGTGAAGAAGAACGCCATCCTGATCATCGACTTCGCGCTCGAGGCCGAGCGCTCGCGCGGCCTGAGCCCGCTCGAGGCGGTGCGCGAGGCCTGCCTGCTGCGCTTCCGCCCGATCCTCATGACCACGCTGGCGGCTGCGCTCGGCGCGCTGCCGCTGGCGATCGGCTTCGGCGAGGGCGCCGAGCTGCGCCGGCCGCTGGGCGTGGCGATCATCGGCGGCCTGATCGCCAGCCAGGTGCTGACCCTGCTGACCACGCCGGTGGTCTACCTGCTGCTCGACAAGCTGCGCCGCCGCGGCGCCGACGAGAGCCACCTGAGCCGCACGATGGAGGTCCAGCCATGACCGCAACGACAACGACACCACGGCCCGCACGCGCCGTCCGAAGAATGCCCGCCTTCCTGTTCCAGACTCCTTTCTTTCCGCAGCGCATCGCGCTGGCCGCGACGCTCGCCGCGCTGCTCGTGGGCTGCGCCGTCGGACCGGCCTACCAGGTGCCCGCCGCCGTGTCGCCCGCGGGCTGGAAGGAACAGAAGACCGCCGAGGGCTGGCTGCCGGCCGCGCCGGCCGACACGCTCGAGCGCGGCGAATGGTGGAAGCTCTTCGGCGATCCGGTGCTCGACGAGCTCGCGGGCCGGGTGCAGGTGTCGAACCAGAACATCGCGGCCGCGGTCGCCAACTACGCGCAGGCCCAGGCCCTGGTGCGCGGCGAGCGCGCGGCGCTGTTCCCCTCGGTCTCGCTGAGCGGCAACGGCAGGCGCAGCGGCAACACCGGCGGCGACAGCAATGCCTCGAACGCCTTCTCGGCCACGCTCGCGGCCGACTGGTCGCCCGACGTCTGGGGCCGGCTGCGCGCGGCGGTCAGCAGCGCGCAGGCCAATGCGCAGGCCAGCGAGGCCGACCTCGCGGCCGCGCGGCTGTCGGCGGTCGGCGAGCTGGCCACCAACTACTTCTCGCTGCGCGAGGCCGATGCCGAGATGGTGCTGCTCGACGAGACCATCGAGGGCTACCAGCGCGCCTACGAGATCACCAACAACCGCTACCAGGCCGGCATCGCCGCGCAGACCGACGTGCTGCAGGCGCAGACCCAGCTCGTGAACGCGCGCGCCGACCGCGTCGGTCTGCAGCGCACGCGCGCCACCTACGAGCATGCGATCGCGGTGCTGGTGGGCGCGGCGCCGGCCGACTTCGGCCTGCCGGCCGCGAAATGGACGCCGACCGTGCCGGGCGTGCCGACCGGCGTGCCCTCGACGCTGCTGCAGCGCCGGCCCGACATCGCGGCCGCCGAGCGCTCGGTGGCCGCGGCCAATGCGCAGATCGGCATCGCGCGCGCGGCCTACTTCCCGAACTTCGGCCTCAATGCCTCGGTGGGCAGCAACGCGAGCAAGGTCAAGGACCTGTTCAATGCCTCGAACACGCTGTGGGCGCTCGGGCTGTCGGTGGCGCAGGTGGTGTTCGACGCGGGCGCCATCGGCGCCAACGTCGACGCGGCCAGGGCCAGCCACGAAGCGGCCGTGGCGCGCTACCGCCAGACCGTGCTGACGGCCTTCCAGGCGGTCGAGGACCAGCTCAGCGCGGGCGCCACGCTGGCCCAGCAGGAGGGCCTGCGGCGCGAGGCCTCGGCCGCGGCCGACAAGACCGAGCAGCAGCTGCTCAACCGCTACCGCGCGGCGCAGGTCGGCTACACCGAGGTCGTGACCGCGCAGGTCGCCGCGCTCAACGCGCGGCGCTCGCTGGTGCAGCTGCAGGTCAACCGCCAGTCGTCGGCGATCGCGCTGATCCAGGCGCTCGGCGGCGGCTGGCAGGCCGAGTGGCTCGCGGACGCGGGCACGCAGCCGGCCGCGCGCTGATCGCGTCGGCCAAGGCGAATCGGGAAGAAGGATCGCGGACGCACGCGGCATCGCGCGCGTCCCTGGAGTCGCCGCCGCGCACGATCCGGCGGCCGGCGGCGTTCGAGAGCAGGACCTTCAGGCCTTCAATGGGCCGGGCGGTCCGTCATGCCGCCCAGATAGTCCTTGTCGGTCACCAGCACCCACAGCGCCAGCACCAGGATCGCCGCGGCCACGAGCACCGCGTTGACCAGCGCCACCTCGAGCGCGTCGAAGCCCAGCACCCACGGCGACACCGCGAGCCAGACCGCGAGCGCGACCTCGGTCCACTCCTCCCAGGCCTGCGGCACGAAGGTCGCGCCCAGTGCCACGGCACCGAGCACGAGGCCGGTACCGATCGCGCCCCACATGGCGGGCGCATGGCCCTGGAATCCCAGGACCCAGGGCGAGACGATCAGCCAGACGCCGAGGACGGCGTTGACCGGGTCTTGCCAATGCTTCACTTGCTTCATGGTCTTTACCTCCTGTCGCGGCGACAGCAGGACGCGCGACCGCGACCGAGGTTGGACTGCGCGGCTTTGCCAGTGGTTCCGCTTTGCCCATCTCAATCCCTATCCCCGTTCACGCTGAGCTTGTCGAAGCGCCGCGCGAGGCTTCGACAAGCTCAGCCCGAACGGTATGAGTCGATCAGGCGAGTGCTCGCGCTCAGCCGCCGCGCGCCACCGGTGGCACCAGGTACGCGCCCGACTCGAACAGCTGCGCCTCGGCCTGGTCGATGCGTCGGATCACGGCCTTGCCCGCGCGGCTCGCGAGCAGCTCGACCAGCGCCTCGGCCACGGCCACGCCCGCGGCCACCGAGGGGAAGAACGAGGGGCTGTGGATGGTGAAAAGCAGCGTCTCGTCGGCGCGCAGCGAGAGCGGTGAGCCGAGGCTGTCGGTCAGCGCCACGATGCGGCTGCCCGCGGCCTTGGCGGCCTCGGCCACCTGCAGCGCCTCGCGCGAGTAGGGCGCGAAGCTCGCGATCAGCACCACGTCGCCGCGCCCGAAGGCGCGCTGCTGCATCTCGAGCGTGCCGCCCTGGCCGTCGACCAGGTGCACGCTGGCGCGAAAGAGCCGGTAGACGTAGACGAAGGAGAAGGCGATCGGGTAGCAGGCGCGAAAGCCGGCCGCGTGCACCGCGGGCGCCTTCTCCATCAGCGCGCAGACCTTCTGCAGCGCCTGTCCGCTCTGCTGCTGCGTGGCCTCGAGGTTGCGGCGCTGCACCTCGAACATCTCGCCGGTCAGGCCGCGGTCGCGCGCGCGGCCCACGAGCTGCTGCGCGCGTGCGCCGTAGGCCTCCGTGCCCAGGCCCATATCGGTGGCGAAGGCGGCCTTGAGCTGCGGCCAGCCGTCGAAGCCCAGCGTCTGGGCGAAGCGCACCAGGGTGGCGGGCGTGCTCTGCGCGCGCGTGCCGATGCCGCGCATCGAGCCCGTGACCACCTCGTTCGGATGGTCGAGCACGTAGCGCGCCACCTGCTGCAGCGCGGGGCTCAGCTCGTCGAAGCGCTGGCGGATCTGGTCTCTGGCGCCCATGGCGGCGTTCCTCTTTTTTTGGCGTTGGAACGAATGTACCGGAGGCGTACCCGCTGTCCCGTGCCGGGGCTGGAACAGGCGAAACGAGCGGAACGGTTGACGGAACAAATGTTCCAGGAAATAATTCGACGAAACGTTGGTTCCAAACTCCATCCGCCGGTCTCCACGCCATGACGCACGTCTTCCACCGCCATCTCCGCCAGACCCCGCCCGTCGCCACGGGCTCGCACGGCCTCTACATCCGCGACGCCGAGGGCCGCGAATACCTCGATGCCTCGGGCGGTGCGGCCGTGTCCTCGCTGGGCCATGCGCATCCCGAGGTGCTGGCCGCGATGCATGCGCAGATCGACCGGCTGGCCTATGCCCACACCAGCTTCTTCACCAGCGAGGTGGCCGAGCGCCTGGCCGACGAGCTGATCGGCGCGGCGCCCGAAGGCATGAGCCATGCCTACCTCGTGAGCGGCGGTTCCGAGGCGGTGGAGGCCGCGCTCAAGATGGCGCGCCAGTACTTCGTCGAGATCGGCCAGCCGCAGCGCACCCACTTCATCGCGCGGCGCCAGAGCTACCACGGCAACACACTGGGCGCGCTCGCGGTCGGCGGCAATGCCTGGCGGCGCGAGCCCTTCGCGCCGATCCTGGTGCCGGCCACGCACGTGTCGCCCTGCTATCCCTACCGCGAGCAGCGCGCCGACGAGAGCCCGGCGCAATACGGCCAGCGGCTTGCGAACGAGCTCGAGGCCGCGATCCTCGCGCAGGGCGCCGACCGCGTGATCGCCTTCGTCGCCGAGACCGTGGGCGGAGCCACCGCCGGCGTGCTGGTGCCGGTGCCGGGCTACTTCCAGGCGGTGCGTGCGGTCTGCGACAAGTACGGCGTGCTGCTGATCCTCGACGAGGTGATGTGCGGCATGGGCCGCACCGGCAGCTTGCATGCCTGCGAGCAGGAGGGCGTGGTGCCCGACCTGATGACCATCGCCAAGGGCCTGGGCGGCGGCTACCAGCCGGTGGGCGCGGTGCTCGCGCAGCGCAGGGTGGTCGAGGCGATGTCGCAGGGCAGCGGCTTCTTCCAGCATGGCCACACCTACCTCGGCCATCCGATGGCCTGCGCCGCCGCGCTCGCGGTGCAGCAGACGATCCGGCGCGCGGGCCTGGTCGCGAAGGTGCGCGAGGACGGCATCGCCTTCGGCGCGATGCTGGCCGAGGCGCTCGGCGCCCATCCGCACGTGGGCGACATCCGCGGCCGCGGCTTCTTCTGGGGCCTCGAACTGGTGGCCGAGCGCGCGGGCAGGACGCCCTTCGATCCCGCGCTCAAGCTGCATGCGGCCGTCAAGAAGGAGGCGATGGCGCGCGGGCTGCTGTGCTATCCCTTCGGCGGCACGGTCGACGGCCGCCAGGGCGACCACGTGCTGCTCGCGCCGCCCTTCGTCGCCACGCGCGACGAACTGCGCGAGATCGCCGCGCGGCTCGCGGATGCCGTCGACGCGGTCACGCGCCGCGCCGCGGGCTGAGCTCGCGCTTCTTCCTTCCCTTTTTCCTTCACCCACCGCCTCGAGGAGCCCCTCCATGCCCAAGCCACGCCTGCCGTTTTCCTTCTTTCTGCTCGCCGCCGCCCTCGTGCTGCCGGCGCTTTCCGCGAGCGCGCAGGAGAACGACACCCTCGCCAAGATCAAGGCCAGCGGTGCCATCACCTTCGGCTACCGCGAGTCCTCGTTCGGCTTCTCGTACCTCGACGGCAACCTCAAGCCGGTCGGCTACAGCATCGAGATCTGCAAGCGCATCGTGGAAGCGGTGAAGAGCGAACTCAGGATGCCGGCGATCGAGATCCGCTACCAGGCCGTGACCTCGGCCAACCGCATCCCGCTGGTGCAGAACGGCACGGTCGACATCGAGTGCGGCTCCACCACCAACCTGGTCGAGCGCCAGAAGCTGGTGGCCTTCTCGCCCGACATCTTCCGCTACAACGTGCGCATGCTGGTGAAGGCCGATTCGGGCATCAGGAGCATCGCCGACCTGCAGGGCAAGACGGTGGTGACCACCACCGGCACCACCTCGTTCCGGCTGCTGCGCGAGGCCGACAAGGGCAAGAACCTCGAGGTCACGAGCCTCGGCGGCAAGGACCACAGCGATTCCTTCCTGCTGGTGGAGAGCGGCCGCGCGCAGGCCTTCGTGCTCGACGACATCCTGCTGGCCGGCCAACTGGCGAATGCGCGCAACCCGAAGGACTTCCTGATCACCGGCGAGAGCCTGCGCACCGAGAACCAGTCGCTGATGTTCCGCAAGGACGATCCGGCCTTCAAGGCCATCGTCGACCGCGTGGTCTCGGGCATGATGAAGTCCGGCGAGATGGAGACGCTCTACGGCAAGTGGTTCACCTCGCCCATTCCGCCCAAGGGCATCAACATCAACTACCCGCTCAACGCCGAGACGAAGGAAGCCTTCACCAATCCCTCGTCGAAGGGCATCTGAGCCGCAACACGTTTTCCATGACCCGCATCGCCCTGATCCACGCGCTCGCGCATTCGGTCGCGCCCATCAACGAGGCCTTCGCGCGCGACTGGCCGCGGGCGCTGCGCATGAACCTGCTCGACGACAGCCTGTCGGCCGATCTCGCGCGCGACGGACGCGGGCTCGACGCGGCCATGCACGAGCGCTTCCAGCGGCTCGCGCAATACGCGGTCGACACCGGCGCCGAGGGCATCCTCTTCACCTGCTCGGCCTTCGGTGCCTGCATCGAGGCGGTGGCCAAGCGCCATGCGGCGCTGCCGGTGCTCAAGCCCAACGAGGCGATGGTGGAGGAGGCGGTGCAGGCGCTGCATGAAGCCGGCCCCGGCGCGCGGCTCGGGCTGATCGCGACCTTCGCGCCCACGCTGGCCTCGATGCCGCCCGAATTCCCGGCCGGCGTCTCGCTGGTGCCGGCACTCGCCGAAGGGGCGCTCGAGGCGCTCAACGCGGGCGACGGGGCGCGGCACGATGCGTTGATCGCGGCGCAGGCCGAGGCCTTGCGCGCGCAGGGCTGCAGCCACATCGCGCTCGCGCAGTTCAGCATGGCCCGCGCCCGCGCGGCCTGCGAAAGCGCCTCGGGGCTGCCGGTGCTGACCACGGTCGACAGCGCGGTGCGCGCGCTGCGCCGGCGCACCTCAGGCTGAACGGTCGCCGCGCAGCAGCGTGTAGATCGCGGTGGCGGCGATCTGCGCCGCGTCGCTGCGCCCGAGCGTGCGCGGGCGCCCGGTCGCGCGGTCCACGGCCTGCAGGCCGTCGGCCATGCGGCGGTAGATCTCGGCCGAGGGCATGGCGCCGCTGGTGCCCAGCGCGTCGCAGTAGGTCTCGACCAGCAGCTCGTTGAGCCGCTCGCACTCGGCGTTCGAGAGCTTCATCGCATCGCCGTCGAACAGGGTCGCCACCGCGTGCATCAGGTAGGCCTGGGTCTCGAGCGAGAAGCCCTGCTGCCGCACGCAGTCCTCCATCGCGCTCCAGAAGCAGGTGCACGAGGTGCGGCGCCAGCTCTCGAGGATGCGGCGCGCGCGCGCCGTGAGATCGGCCTGCGGGTCGCGCGGTCCGCAGGGCCGCAGCGCCAGGCCCTGCAGCGCCAGCGCATGGGCGGCATCGGCGCCGCCGAGCAGGAAGCTCCAGAGCTGCCAGCGCGCATACCACTTGCGGTCATGGGCGGGGTCGAGCGCCTGCGTCAGTCCGCGTTCGATGTATTCGGCGGCGCCGGCCATCTGCCAGGCCATGTGGCCGTCTTCCAGGTCCAGCGGCTGCAGGCGCTGCGACAGCCGGTCGGCCGCGACCTGGCCCTCGGCCACCAGCGTGGCGCCACGGCCGCGGCGGTCGATCTCGCCGAGGCAGCGCGCGAGCCGTTCCAGCTCGCCGGTCGAGGCGCCGGTGGCGCGGGCGGCGCGGCACAGGGCGGCCTGCCGTTCGGCGTCGCGGCGGCGCGCATCGCGGCGCGCGTGCGCCGCATGGTCGTCGGCGGTCGACGCATGTTCCTCGAGGCACAGCAGCAGTTCGTCGGCGTCTTTTTCGCGCTCGGGCGCGGGGGCGAGCATGCAATGTCCTTCGGTTGGCCGCCGACGTGGGGCGTCGGCGCGAGTGGACTGTGACCGCGCCCGGCGGTGGGCGCCATCCCCCAAACTAGGTATGTCATAGAACGATACGAAGATGGGCCGCCGAGCCACGGCGGCAGCCCGCGGAGCCTGAACCGGACCTGACCGGCTCCCTCGCGATAATTGCCGCTCTTTCAAGGAGTACGCGTTGGATATCGTTCTGTTGGTCAAGGCCGCCGTCATGGGCATCGTGGAGGGGCTGACCGAATTTCTCCCGATCTCGTCGACCGGCCACCTGATTCTTGCGGGCTCGCTGCTCGGCGGCTTCGACGACGAGCGCGGCAAGGTGTTCGAGATCGCGATCCAGACCGGCGCAATCTTCGCGGTGATCATGGTCTATTGGCAGAAGATCCGCTCGACCGTGGTGGCGCTGCCGCGCCAGGCCAAGGCGCAGCGCTTCGCGCTCAACGTGCTGATCGGCTTCCTGCCCGCGGTGGTGCTGGGCCTCTTGTTCGGCAAGGTCATCAAGGAACACCTGTTCACGCCGGCCGTGGTGGCCAGCACCTTCATCATCGGCGGCTTCATCATCCTGTGGGCCGAGAAGCGGCCGCCGGGCTCGGTGCGGGTCGAGAACGTCGACGACATGACGCCCTGGGACGCCCTCAAGGTCGGCCTGGTGCAGTGCTTCGCGATGGTGCCGGGCACCAGCCGCAGCGGCTCCACCATCATCGGCGGCATGCTGCTGGGGCTGTCGCGCCAGGCGGCCACCGACTTCTCGTTCTTCCTCGCGATCCCGACGCTGATCGGCGCCGGCGTCTACAGCCTCTACAAGGTGCGCTCGCTGCTGTCGGTGGCCGACATCCCGCTGTTCGCGGTCGGCCTGCTGTTCTCGTTCCTCAGCGCCTGGCTGTGCGTGCGCTGGCTGCTGCGCTACATCAGCTCGCACAGCTTCATCCCGTTCGCCTGGTACCGCATCGCCTTCGGCATCCTGATCCTCGTCACCGCCTGGCAGGGCTGGATCGTCTGGGCCGAGTGAGGCGCTAGCCTTCGCCTCAGGCCGCGCCGACCGGCATCCGCAGCCCGACGCGGGTGGCACCCGGCGCCGAGGCGATCTCGAAGGCCCCGCCCAGCCGCCGCGCCCGCGTGCGCAGGCTGCGCAGGCCGGTGCCCTCGGGGCGCGGCGGCGCCTCGGGTTCGAAGCCGCGGCCGTCGTCGCGCACCTCCAGCCGCAGCTGGCCGTTCTCTTCCACCAATGACACGTCGACCCGCCGCGCGCCGCTGTGGCGCAGCACGTTGGTCAGCGCCTCCTGCAGGAAGCGCAGCAGGTCCAGGTTCTGCGAAGGCGCGAGCGTCAGCGCCTGCAGGCCTTCCACGCGCCAGCGGCATTCGATGCCGTTGGCCTCGAGCAGCTGCGTGAGCCGGTGCCGCAGCGGCGCCACCAGGTCGGCGAGCGCATGCGCGCCGTCGTCGCTGCCGTTGGCGTCGATGATCAGCCGCAGGTCGTCGCGCAGCCGCTTGAGCATGGCCAGCAGCTGCGGCGCGCTCAGGTGCTCGGGCGTGCGCTCCAGCGTCGCGATGCTGCCCACCAGCATGCCGCCCAGGCCGTCGTGCAGGTCGCTCGCGAGGTTCACGCGCTCGCCGATGCGCGCATGCGCGAGCTCCAGCGCATGCCGCTGCGACAGCGTGGCCGCGAGCTCGTCCTTGGCCGCGTTCACTTCCTGGATCAGCTCGGTGTTGAAGTTCTCGATGCGGCGCAGGCTCTGCACGAAGCGCCCGGCCTGCGTGAGCGCCATGCCCAGCAGCAGCACGTACGAAGACATGGTCGTGTAGTAGAGGTTGCTGTCGATCACCTGGGTGAACACCAGCAGGTCGTGCGCGCCGGTGAGCGCCGACACCGCCATGAAGGGCGCGAGCGAGCGCATCGGGCTGCCGCGGTGGCGCCAGGCGTGGACGATGGCGGCGCTGTTGACCACGATGATCGTCAGCCCGCCCACCAGCGTCCAGATCGCGCGGTGCAGCGGCAGCGCCGCAGGCGCGGCCAGCCACAGGTCGAGCACACCGATGGCCGCCGCCAGCAGCGAAACGCCCTCGAGCAACGGCATGCGGCGGTCGCAGAAGCGCAGCGCGAACACCGCGTAGGCGGTGCTGAAGACCAGCAGCAGCGAGGTGTTGAGCGCCTGCCAGGCCGAGGTGGTGGCGAAGGGCCAGGGGCTGGTGGCGATCTGGTTGTAGCCGAACAGCAGCCACAGCATCGACATCAGCGCGAACCAGCCGTAGGCCGTTTCGCGCCGCCGCAGCAGCCACAGCGCCGCGAAGAAGGCCGACACCGCCGCGCTGACCGCGAGGCCCAGCACCTGCAGGTCGCGCCGCACCACGCGCTCGCGGTCGTAGGTGGCCTGCAGCACGGCCGGCGGCCCGACCACGACGGGCCCGAGCCCGGCCTGGTAGACCGCGAGCCCGGAGACGCGCACCAACAGGGTGTTGGTGCCCGCGCGCAGCAGCGGCGGCGCCAGCAGCCAGTAGCGCGGCGTGTTCCAGGCCCGCGTGAGCGGCTCGACCAGGCTGGCGTCGCGCGAGATCGGCGTGCCGTTGAGGTACACGGCGCCGGCCATGTTGAGGTAGTGCAGCAGCAGGCCGGTCTCGCGCGGTTCGGCCGGCTGTTCCCAGCGCAGCCGGTACCAGGCCACGCCGTCGAAGCCGCTCCAGCGGTCGGCCCAGTTGTCGGGCAGGGCGGCGACCGGCTCCCAGCCGTCCTCGGGCGGGCGGGTGTCGTTCCAGCCGGCGGCGCGCACGGCCTCGACGCGCAGCGCGGGGAAGTCCTGGGCCGGCGCGCCGTGCGCGCACAGCAGCAGCGCCAGCGCCATGGCCAGGCGGCGCAGGAAGCTCAGCGCAGCAGCCCGTGCAGCCGCGCCTGGTACACCGCCTCGGTGCGCGATCCGACGGCCAGCTTGCGGTAGATGTTCTTGGTGTGGCATTCCACGGTCAATCGGGAGATCGAGAGCATTTCGGCCATGTCGCGGTTGCTGAGGCCCTGCGACACCAGTTCGAGGATGCGGTGCTCGCGCCGGCTCAGCAGCGCGGCGGCGGGTGCGTCCTCTTTCGATGGCGTGGCGCCGGCGGCGGGCAGCAGCTCGCCGGGCTGGGTGTCGGCGGTCATGGCCGGGACCGGCAGCGGCGCGGGCGTGGCGTTCGGCTGGAGCGTGAGCCAGCCCAGGATGCGCCGCGCGATCGCGGGATCGATCGGCGCGCCGCCCTGTTCGATGCTGCGCAGCGCGATGCCGAGCTCGAGGTCGTCGCGCTCCTTCAGCAGGTAGCCGATGGCGCCCGCGCGCAGCGCCGCGAAGATGGTTTCCTCGGTGCGGTAGGCCGAGATCACCACCGCCGGCAGGCGCGGATGGTGCTGCCGCAGCCAGCCGATCAGGTCGACGCCGCTGCCGTCGGGCAGCCCGATGTCGACCAGCGCCACGCCGAAGCTGCGCTCGGCCAGCAGCGTCCGTGCCGAGGCCACGCTGTCGGCCCAGGCGATCTGCGGCGCCGTGCAGCCCAAGGTGCCGAGCACGTGGGCCAGCCGCTGCTGCATGGCCGGGTCGTCCTCGACCACCAGCGCGGGGGTCAGCGACACGGGTTCTGGGGTTTCCGGAAGGGGCGTGGACATTGGCGGCGGGGCGTTTTCCCCGGATTGTCGCCAGTTATTGCAATTTGTATCGCCGCCGTGGTTTTGCTGGCGCGAGCAGCGCCACGGACAATCGCGGGCATGCCCGACCTTCGCGAACTCATGCGCCAGTTTCCGCGCGCCGGCCGTCTCGAGGCCCTCTACCTGCGGCCCGCGCGGCGCCAGCCCGTGCAGGCCGTCGAGGGCGCGCAGGCGTTCGCCGGCCTGGGACTGGAAGGCGACCGCGCGAGCGCGGCCAAACCCGGCGGCAAGCGCCAGGTCACGCTGATCCAGGCCGAGCACCTGGGCGTGATCGCCGCGCTGACCGGCCATGCGGCCGTCGACGCCGCGCTGCTGCGGCGCAACCTCGTGGTGTCGGGCCTGAACCTGATCGCCGCGCGCTCGCTGTTCCGCGACCAGCCGCTGGTGCTGCGGCTCGGCGACACGGTGCGGCTCGAGATCACCGGCCCGTGCGAGCCCTGCTCGCGCATGGAGGAGCTGCTGGGCCCGGGCGGCTACAACGCGATGCGCGGCCATGGCGGGCTGACCGCGCGCGTGCTCGCGGGCGGCCCGCTGCGCGCGGGCGATGCGGTGCGCTGCGAGCCCGCGGACGCCTGATTCAGAGCTTGAAGCCCGAATCCTTCACGAGCTGCCCGAGCATGCGGTCGATCTTCGCGAGCCGCTCGCCCTGGTCGGCCGGCGTGCCGGGCACGGTCGTCATGTCGAGGCCCTTGAACTTCTCCACCACCTCGGGCTGCGCCAGCACCTGGGCCAGCGCGGCGTTGTAGCGCGCCACCGTGGCCTCGGGCACGCCGGCGCCCGCGTAGAGGCCCAGCAGCTCGGTGAGCTCCATGCCGGACAGGCCGGCCTCCTCGAACGACGGCACCTCGGGCAGCAGCGGCGTGCGCCGCGTCGACGCGAGGATGCGCAGCCGGCCGCTGCGGTGGTAGGGCAGGAAGTCCGACACGCTGGTGATCGCGCCGTGCAGCGTGCCGCCGAGCAGGTCGGGCAGCATCGGCGCCGAGCCCTTGTAGGGCACGGGCAGGCTCTCGACCTGGAAGTGGCGCGCGATCCGGCTCGCCATGAACTCGGGCGCGCTGGCCGCGGCCGGCACGCCGATGGCGGCGTCGCCGCGGTGCGTGGCGAGCCAGCGCCCGAAGGCCGCGAGGTTCGAGGCGTTGGTGGTCGCGGGATTGGTCGCGAGGGCGAGCTCGAAGGTGGCGACGCTGCCCACGGGTCGGAAGTCGCGCGTGGTCGAGAAGCCCGGGTTCTTCACCGTCAGCGGCACCGTCGCCACCGTGTGGGTGTTGGTCAGCATCAGCACCGAGCCGTCGGCCGGCGCGGCCTTGAGCGCGATCGCCGCGAGCTGGCCGCCGGCGCCGGGCCGGTTGTCGACCACCACCGGCTGCTGCAGCTGCAGCGCGAGCTTCTCGGCCACGATGCGCGCCGCGATGTCGGCCGGGCCGCCGGCCGCGTAGCCGACGAGGATGCGGATCGGGTTGCCTTCGGCCCGCGCGCGCAGGAAGGGCGCGGCCAGCAGGCCGGCGCCGAGGGCCAGTGCCGAGCGGCGGGGCAGAGATGCGGTCATGCAGTCCTCCCTCGGTTCAGGCGGCCACCGGCGCCGTGCGCCCGATGCGCGCCAGGATCGCGCGCCGCTCGGCCACCACGCCGGCCACGCGCGCGCGCGCCGCCTCGACGATGTGGGCCGGCGCCTTGGCCGGTGCGCCGCTGTCGAACGGCGGCTGCGGGTCGTACTCGGCGAACAGCTGGATCGCGCGCGCCGTGTCGTCGTCGGTGGCCTGCGCGATCGCGCGCAGCGCGCAGTCGATGCCCGAGGTCACGCCGGCGCCGGTGATGCGGTTGCGGTCGACCACCACGCGCTGGTCGCGCGGCGTCGCGCCGACCATTGCCAGCAGTTCGTGCGAGGCCCAGTGGCAGGTGGCCTCGTAGCCTTCGAGCAGGCCGGCCACGCCCAGCAGCAGCGGGCCGGTGCAGATGCCGACCACCCAGCGCGCGCCGCGGCCCTGGCGCGCGAGGAAGTCGACCGTCTCGCGGTCCTCGAACAGCGCTGCGACGCCGGGGCCGCCGGGCACCACGAGCATGTCGAACTGCGGGCAGTCGGCCATCGCCTGCGTGGCGCGGAACTCCCAGCCGAGCTCGGTGCGGATCGGGTCGGTGTGCTTCCACACCAGCGAGAGGCTGGCGCCGGGAATGCGCACCAGCAGGTCCGCGGGCGCGACGTAGTCGGTCGCGGTGATGTCGGGAAAGACGAGCATGCCGATCTTCATGGGGAGACTCCAGGTTGGGGGGATCGGCCCAGTCTAGGAAGCGAAACGCTGGCATTCGAGACAATTGCCCCATCATTCCTGCCAGCCCTGGCGCGGCGCGCGGGCTTCGGTTCTGCTGCGTCTTTCTCCTTCGCGAAGGCAACGTCCCCATGTCGATCCTGCCCGTCTGGTTCGTGGTGTTCGAGCGCTTCCAGCTGCTCGACGTGTCGGGTCCGCTGCAGGTGTTCGCCACCGCCAACGACGAGCTGCGGCTCGCGGGCCGCGCGCCGGTCTACCGCACGCGCGTGCTGGCCGCCAGGGCGGGGCCGGTGGCGAGCTCGAGCGGGCTCGCGGTGCACGCCGAGGCCTGGCCCGCGCGCGTGCGCCATGCCGAGGCGGGCACCAGCACCGTGGTCGCGCCCGGCGGGCCGGCCGCCTGGAATCCGTCGACGCAGCTCGGCGGTGGCGGCACCGAGGCCGCCGAGGCCTGGCTGCGCCGCCATGGCGCGCGCTTCGACCGCGTCGCATCGGTGTGCACCGGCGCCTTCGTGCTGGGCCGCGCGGGTCTGCTCGACGGCTGCCGCGCCGCCACCCACTGGGGCGCTTGCGACGCGCTGGGCGCGGCCTTCCCGCGCATCGAGGTGCAGCGAGACGCGATCTATTTCCGCGACGGCCGCCGCTGGACCTCGGCCGGCGTCACGGCCGGCATCGACATGGCGCTGGGCATGGTCGAGGCCGACCTCGGCCGCGCCATCGCCATCGGCGTGGCGAAGAAGCTGGTGGTGTTCTACAAGCGCCCGGGCGGGCAGTCGCAGTTCAGCAGCGCGCTGCTCGCGCAGGAGGCCGAGGACCCGCGCATCGAATCGCTGCATGGCTGGATCGACGAGCACCTGCACGAGACGCTCGACGTGGCGCGGCTGGCCGACCGCATGGCGATGGCGCCGCGCACCTTCGCGCGCTTCTACCTGCAGCGCACCGGCGTCACGCCCGCGCACGCGGTCGAACGCATGCGGCTGGACCGCGCGACGCGGCTGCTGGAATCGTCGGGCGCGACCATCAAGGCGGTGGCGCAGCGCTGCGGCTTCGGTTCGGAGGAGATCATGCGGCGCGCGTTCCAGCGGCGCTTCGGGGTGCCGCCGCTCGATTACCGGGCCAGATTCCGTTGAATGGCCCTATCCGTTCGGGCTGAGCCTGTCGAAGCCTTGCGCACGGCTTCGACAGGCTCAGCCCGAACGGGTGGGTGGGCCCTTCAGCCCATCAGGTTGCGCACCGCCGCCTCGATCGCCGCCGCGGTCGCCAGCGGCTTCTCCATCGGAAACAGGTGCGTGCCGTCGAGCATCGCGATGCGGCCCTTGGTCACCTGCTGCGTCATCGCCATGCCCACGCGCTTCATCTCCGCCGACTGGCGCCCGCCGATGAAGGCCGCCTTGCACTTGAGCGGATGGCTGCGCAGCAGCGCGCCGAGGTTGTGCGGCAGCGTGTTGTAGATGGCAGTCTCGACGTCGCGGTCGAAGCTCAGCGCGCGCGTGTCCTCGCTATCGAAGGTGCCGTGGTCGATGTAGTCGTGCAGCACCTGCTCGTCCCACTTCGCGAAGGCCTTCTTGCTGCGGAAATGCTCGAACACCGCCTCGCGGTGCTCCCAGCTGTTGCGACGCCGGCGGCTGATCGCGCCCGGCGAGATGCTCTTCATGAGTGGCGTGCGCTTCACCATGTTGAGCGTGTTGGCGCGCCAGCCGCCGAGGATCGGCGAGTCGACCAGCACCACGCCGCGCGCCAGCTCGGGATGCCGCGCGGCGCACATCAGGCTCAGGAAGCCGCCGAGCGAATGGCCGACCAGGAACACCGGGCCGCCCGCGCGTTCGGCGCGCGGCCGCGCGAAGTCGGCCAGCTGCTCGACCAGGTGCGGCCAGTTGTCGGTGACGGGGTACTTCGGGTCGTGCCCGAATTTCTCGATGGCATCGACCTCGAAGCCGCGGTTGCGCAGGCTGTCGAGGACGACGCGGTAGGTGCTCGCGGGAAAGCTGTTGCCGTGCGAGAAGACGATCGGCGGCACGGGGGTCAGATGAGCTTTTCGTCGGGCGTGGAGATCTTGCGCAGCGCGCCGTGCCGCGTGGCCGGCATCTTCAGCGGATGCTCGGTGGCGCTGTCGTCCCACACCGGGTCCTCGATGCTGTCGAACACCTCGCGCAGCTTCTGGCCCCAGCTGTTGTGCACCATGCGGTAGTAGGGGTTGTCGGCGTCGATGCATATCACGCGGTCGGTCTCGAGCTTGTTGGCCTCGTAGACCACGAGGTCCAGTGGCAGGCCGACCGAGAGGTTGGACTTCATGGTCGAGTCCATCGACACCAGCGCGCACTTGGCGGCCTCGTCGAGCGGTGTCTCGGGCGTGAGCACGCGGTCGAGCACCGGCTTGCCGTACTTCGATTCGCCGATCTGGAAGTAGGGCGTTTCTGTCGTGGCCTCGATGAAGTTGCCGGCCGCGTAGACCAGGAACAGGCGCATGCCCTCGCCCTTGACCTGGCCGCCGAAGATGAACGAGACGTTGAAGTCCAGGCCCGCATGCTTGAGCGCCTCGGCATCGCGGTCGTAGACGTGGCGCACGGCCGAGCCGAGCACGCGCGCGGCATCGAACATGCTCTTGGCGTTCCAGATCGTGGTCGGCGTGCCGGGCTCGCCGTTCTCCTGCGTCTCGCGCAGTTCCTCGATCTGCAGGATCTCGCGCACCGACTGCGAGATGCTGAGGTTGCCCGAGGACAGCAGCACCATGACGCGGTCGCCGGGCTGCTCGTAGACGATCATCTTGCGGAAGGTGCTGATGTGGTCCACGCCCGCGTTGGTGCGCGAATCGGACAGGAACACCAGGCCGGCGTTGAGTTTGATGCCTACGCAATATGTCATTTTTTCGTCTCGCAAGAGCAGTGCCTGCTCATGGGGCTCCGCGGTCGCGTGCATTCAGTTTCTGTAAGGCGTAGAGCGCGTCGAGGGCTTCGCGCGGGGTCATCGCGTCGGGGTCGAGCGCGGACAGCGCGGATTCTACGGCGCTGATCAGGGGGGTCTCGGAGGCCGGCGGCGGGGCGAACAGGTCGACCTGGGCCCGCGTTTGCGCATGCTGCGACTCGAGCGCTTCCAGCGCCTGGCGCGCATGGTTGACCACCGCCGCGGGCATGCCCGCCAGCCGCGCGACCTGGATCCCATAGCTCTTGCTGGCCGGGCCGGGCTGCATCTCGTGCAGGAACACGATGTCGCGGCCGGCCTCGGTGGCGCTCACGTGCATGTTGACCGCGCCATGGTGCGTGGCCGGGAATTCCGTGAGCTCGAAGTAGTGGGTGGCGAACAGCGTGAAGGCCTTGGCGCGGTCGTGCAGCTGGGCCGCGATGCCCGCGGCCAGCGCGAGCCCGTCGAAGGTGCTGGTGCCGCGGCCGATCTCGTCCATCAGCACCAGCGACTGCGCGGTGGCGCCGTGCAGGATCTGCGCGGCCTCGGTCATCTCGAGCATGAAGGTCGACTGCGCGTTGGCCAGGTCGTCGGCCGCGCCGATGCGGGTGTGGATGGCGTCGATCGGCCCCAGCCGGCAGGCCGCGGCCGGCACGTGCGAGCCGATGGAGGCCAGCAGCACGATGATCGCCACCTGCCGCATGTAGGTCGACTTGCCGCCCATGTTGGGGCCGGTGATGACCTGCATGCGCTGCTGCGGGCCGAGCTGGGTGTCGTTGGCGATGAAGCCGCCCGAGGATTTCTCGGCCAGCCGCGCCTCGACCACCGGATGGCGGCCCTGCTGGATCTCGATGCACGGGTGCGAGACGAAGCTCGGCGCGCGCCAGTGCAGCGTGTGCGAGCGCTCGGCCAGCGCGCACAGCGCGTCGAGCGTGGCGAGCGCCGTGGCCAGGCGCGTGAGCGCGGGCACCGAGGCCTGCAGCGCGTCGAGCAGCTGCTCGTAGAGCCACTTCTCGCGCGCCAGCGCGCGGTCCTGCGCGCTCAGTGCCTTGTCCTCGAAGGCCTTGAGCTCGGGCGTGATGAAGCGCTCGGCGTTCTTCAGCGTCTGGCGGCGGCGGTAGTTGTCGGGCACCTTCGACAGCGCGCTCTGCGTCACCTCGATGTAGAAGCCGTGCACCCGGTTGAACTGCACCCGCAGGTTGCTGATGCCGGTGCGCTCGCGCTCGCTGACCTCGAGCTTGAGCAGGAAGTCGTCGCAGTTCTCGCTGATCTCGCGCAGCTCGTCGAGCTCGGCGTCGTGGCCGGTAGCGATCACGCCGCCGTCGCGCACCAGCGCGGCCGGGTCGGGCTTGATCGCGCTCGCGAGCAGCTCGGCGCAGCCCGGCGGCGGCGCCAGCCGTTCGGCGATCTGCGCCAGCAGCGCCGCGGCGCCGGGCAGGGCGGGCGCGAGCTGCTCGGCCTTGGCCAGCGCCAGCCGCAGCGCCAGCAGTTCGCGCGGGCGCACCTGGCGCAGCGCGATGCGCGCCGCGATGCGTTCCACGTCGCTGGTGTTCTTGAGCTGCTCGCGCAGCGTGCGCCAGGGCGCGCCGGCGCCGCCGAGCACGGTGGCCTGCAGCGCGCCGATGGCCTCGAGCCGCGCCTGCGCGTCGCCGCGCTCGCGCCGCGGCGCCAGCAGCCAGCGCTTGAGCAGGCGGCTGCCCATGCCGGTCATGCAGGTGTCGAGCAGCGAGAACAGCGTGGGCGAGTCCTCGCCGCGCAGCGTCTGCACCAGCTCGAGGTTGCGCCGCGTGGTGGGCGGCAACTCGATCAGGTCGCCGTCGCGCTCGACCGTGAGCCGCTGCAGGTGCGACAGCGCGCGGCCCTGCGTGTGCTCGGCATAGCCCAGCAGCGCGGCCGCCGCCGCATGGGCGTTGGTCAGCGATTCGGCATTCCAGGCTGCCAGGCTCTGGCTGCCCATCTGCTCGCTGAGCTTGCGTTCGCCCAGGCCGCCGTCGAACTGCCAGGCCGGCCGCACCGACAGCGTGAAGGGCGTGGCGCTGCGCGCCGCCTTGAGCCGCTGCTCGAAGGCCGGCGTGACCTCGGCGCCGTAGAGCAGCTCGCTCGGCGCGATGCGCGCGATCCAGGCCTCGAGCGCGTCGGCCGGGCATTCGGCCAGCCGCAGTTCGGCACCGGTCACGCTGAGCCAGGCCAGGCCGCAGAAGTTGCGCGTGCCGGCATGCACCGCCAGCAGCGTGGCATCGGCCTTGTCGTTGAGCAGTTCGGCATCGGTCAGGGTGCCGGGCGTGACCACGCGCACCACCTTGCGCTCGACCGGGCCCTTGGCGGCGCCGACTTCGCCGACCTGCTCGCAGATCGCCACCGATTCGCCGAGCTTGATGAGCCGCCCGAGGTAGGTGTCGACCGAGTGGAAGGGCACGCCGCACATCACCACCGGCTGCCCGGCCGACTGGCCGCGCTGGGTCAGCGTGATGTCGAGCAGGCGCGCGGCCTTCTCGGCGTCGGCCCAGAAGAGTTCGTAGAAATCGCCCATCCGGTAGAAGAGCAGGGTGTCCGGATGGTCCGCCTTGAGCCGGAGGTATTGCGCCATCATGGGCGTGTGACCGGCGTAATCGGGGGCGGCTGCGGCGGGGGTATCTGTCACGGAATGGGCGCGTAAGCCATTGCTGGCGTTGGAGAAAGTGCGGTCTGAGAGTTCGGGCATGGACGCTTCGTCGCGGGTTCCCGGCCAGGCCATGGCGCGGGGCGCCCGGTATTGTGGCCGACCCGCAAGCCGATGGGCGGCGCGGGGCGGGAAGCGAGGGGAAGAGGATGCGAGCGGGCAAAAAAACACCCGCACGTGGGCGGGTGGAGTTCTTCCCTGATGACTGCGGGCGGCTGCTCTTCTTTTATCGGTAGGGCGCCCCTTTT
Source organism: Variovorax paradoxus (assembly GCA_016806145.1). NCBI lineage: Bacteria > Pseudomonadati > Pseudomonadota > Betaproteobacteria > Burkholderiales > Comamonadaceae > Variovorax > Variovorax paradoxus. The sequence goes on along the minus strand of CP063166.1, from coordinate 4,706,268 downwards.
GCGTGACAGCGCAGCAATGTTCGTGTATCGCCCGCACAACGCCTGTCAGTCTTTGCGCGGTAAGAGCTGTAGGCGGATGAAAGAAATGAGAAAAAAGTCACGCAAAAGAACCTTCGCTCGCTTGCGATCAGGAATGTTTTAACTTTCGCGCTCCGTCTCTCGGCGGTCAGGCAGCGGCATGCCGCCCCGTGGCACCATCGGCACCCCCGAATCCAACCGCGACCCTGGAGCGCCGATGCTGATCAACTGCGTGGCTTACGAGAACGGCGCCAAGCTGGCCGACATCCCGGTCGAGAGCATCAGCGACTACATCTCGCGGCCCGGCTGCTTCGTCTGGGTGGCGCTCAGCGACGCCACGCCCGAGGAACTGGTCGTGATGCAGCTCGAGTTCGGCCTGCATCCGCTGGCCGTGGAGGACGCCCAGCACGGCCACCAGCGGCCCAAGGTCGAGGAGTACGGCGACTCGCTGTTCGTGGTGATGCATCTGGTCGAGCCCTCGGACGCCGGCGAGCAGTGCATCCATGTCGGCGAGGTCGACGTGTTCGTGGGCAGCAACTACGTGCTGTCGGTGCGCAACCGCAGCCGCCAGGGCTTCCTCGGCGTGCGCGAGCGCTGCGAGCGCGAGCCCGAGCTGCTGAAGAACGGTGCCGGCTTCGTGCTCTATGCGCTGATGGACGCCGTGGTCGACCGCTACTTCCCGGTGATCGACGCGCTCGAGGACGAGCTCGAATCGATCGAGCAGCAGATCTTCACGCAGGGCGGCGCGGCGCGCGACAAGATCAAGCAGCTCTACGAGCTCAAGCGCCGCAGCATGGTGCTCAAGCGCGCGGTCGCGCCGCTGACCGAGGCGGCCGGCAAGCTGCACGGCGGTCGGGTGCCGCAGATCTGCATGAGTTCGCAGGAGTACTTCCGCGACGTGGGCGACCACCTGGGGCGCATCAACGGCTCGATCGACGCGATGCGCGACACGGTGGCCACCGCGATCCAGGTCAACCTCTCGATGGTCACGATCGAGGAGAGCGAAGTCACCAAGCGCCTCGCGGCCTGGGCCAGCATCTTCGCCGTGTGCACCGCCTTCGCGGGCATCTGGGGCATGAACTTCGAATTCATGCCCGAGCTGAAATTCCGCTGGGGCTACCCCACGGCGCTGGCGCTGATCGCGGCCACCTGCGGCTATCTCTACTACCGGTTCCGGCGCGCGGGCTGGCTCTGAGAGCGGGCCGCTAAGGCCCAACTAATAAACATGTAGATAATCAAGTCCCTTATGAAAAGGGACTTCAGCCAGCGTTTCGGCTTCATCGTGAAGGACGTGGCCAAGCGCTACGGCGAAGCCTTCGACCGCCTCGCGCGCGAGCGCATCGGCCTGAGCAGCGCCCAGTGCCGGCTGCTCGGCGTGCTGGCCATGGAAGGCGAGGAGGCGCCGCTGTCGCAGGCCGAGCTCGCGCAGCGGCTGGAGCTCACGCCGATGGCCGTGGGCGGCCTGTGCGACCGCATGGAGGCCGCCGGCTGGATCCGCCGCGAGGCCAGCGCCACCGACCGCCGCGTGAAGCTGATCCACCTGCAGCCCAGCGCCGAGAAGGCGCTCGATGCCGCCCTCAATCTCAGCGACGGGCTCAATGCGCGCGTGATGGCGGTGCTGGCGCCCGGCGAGCGCGCCCAGCTGCTGGCGCTGCTCGGCAAGGTGCGCGGCAGCCTGCTCGAGATCACGGGCGGCAACGGCCCCGAGGGCGAGGGCAAATGAGCGCCGCGCCCGGAGCCGCGGTGCCGCACCGCGGGATGATCACCGTCTCGATCATGCTCGCGACCATCATGCAGGCGCTCGACACCACGATCGCCAACGTCGCGCTGCCGCACATGCAGGGCAGCCTGCAGGCCTCGCAGGACCAGATCACCTGGGTGCTGACCTCCTACATCGTGGCCTCGGCGATCGCGCTGCCGCTCACCGGCTGGCTCTGCGGCCACTGGGGCCGGCGGCGCGTGTTCATCATCTCGGTGATCGGCTTCACCATCGCCTCGGCGCTGTGCGGCCTGGCGACCTCGCTGGTGGGCATCGTCGGCGCGCGGCTGCTGCAGGGCATCTTCGGCGCGGCGCTGGTGCCGCTGTCGCAGGCGGTGCTGCTGGACATCAACCCGCGCGAGAAGGTCGGCCAGGCGATGGCGATCTGGGGCGCGGGCATCATGGTCGGGCCGATCCTCGGGCCGCTGCTGGGCGGCTGGCTCACCGACAACTTCGACTGGCGCTGGGTCTTCTTCATCAACCTGCCGGTGGGCGTCTTCGCCTTCTGGGGCATCGCGCGCTACCTGCCCGAGAGCCGGCCGCAGGGCGAGAAGCTCGACATCTTCGGCTTCGTCACCCTGAGCCTCGCCATCGGCATGCTGCAGCTGTTCCTCGACCGCGGCGAGCAGATCGACTGGTTCGACTCGTGGGAGATCCGGCTCGAGGCCGCGGCCTCGCTGGTGGCCTTCTGCTTCTTCGTGGTCCACACCTGGACCGTGCGCGGCGTCTCCTTCTTCGACCGCGACCTGCTCAAGGACCGCAACTTCGTCACCGGCCTGCTGTTCGCCTTCATCGTCGGGATGATCCTGTACGCGACCATGGCGCTGCTGCCCAACTTCCTGCAGGGGCTGATGGGCTATCCGGTGGTCTACACGGGGCAGGTCACGGCGCCGCGCGGCATCGGCACCATGATCGCGATGCTGGTGGTGGGGCGGCTGGTGCAGCGCGTGGACGTGCGCGCGATCATGGCGCTGGGCTTCGGGCTCACGGCCTTCTCGCTCTACCAGATGACGCGCATCACGCTGCAGATGGACAGCACGCTGATCATCGTCTCGGGCTTCGTGCAGGGCCTGGGCATCGGCTTCACCTTCGTGCCGCTGTCGACCGCCACCTTCGCCACGCTGGCGCCGCGGCTGCGCAACCAGGGCACGCCGATCTTCAGCCTGCTGCGCAACATCGGCAGCAGCGTGGGCATCTCGATCGTGCAGGCGCTGCTCACCGAGGGTTCGAGCGCCGCCCATGCGCAGATCGCGACCAGCGTGGCGCCCGGCAATCCGGCGCTGGCCACGCTGCCCTCGATGATGTCGCCCGACAACCCGCTGGGCCTGGCGATGCTCAACGCCGAGGTCACGCGGCAGGGCGCGCTGGTCGGCTACCTCGACGACTTCGCGATCATGATGGTGATCACGCTGGTGGCGATCCCGCTGCTGCTGCTGATCCGCAGCCCGAAGCGCGCGGCGGCTTCCGGCCCGGCGGAAGTACCGCACTGAGCGTTGGCTCCCTCCCCCTCTGGGGGAGGGCTGGGGTGGGGGCACCGGGCCTTGCCATCGTTGCAAGCGCGTCGAGCGCCCGCAGCCCCCATCCCAGCCTTCCCCCAGAGGGGGAAGGAGAAAGACGCATCAGTCCTCGATCGCGTCGTGCGTCGCGGCCGTGCCGCGGCGCCAGTAGCCCGAGGCCCGGATCCACTTCGGATGGGCGCCGCGCTCGCCCACGAGATGCGCGCGCACCGCCTTCGCCACGCCGGTCTCGCAGCCGACCCAGGCGTGGTAGTCGCCCTCGGGCAGCGCCTGCTTCTTGAGCGTCTCGAGCAGCATCGGGCTCAGGCCCGCCGACACGCCGCGGCGATGCACCCACACCAGCGTGAGCGCGGCCCGGGTCTCGAACGGGATCTCGTCCTCGGGCCCGTCGACCTCTGCCAGCACCACCACGCGCGCGCCCTCGGGCAGCTCGCCCAGGCGGCGCGAGATCGCGGGCAGCGCGGTGTCGTCGCCGATCAAGAGGTGCCAGTCGAACTCGGTCGGCACGATGAACGAGCCGCGCGGGCCGCCCACGCCGATGCGGTCGCCGGGCCTGGCGTTCTCGGCCCATTGCGTGGCGGGGCCGGCCTCGTGCAGCGCGAAGTCGATCTCGAGCGTCCTCGCGGCCGCGTCGTGGCGGCGCGGCGTGTAGTCGCGCATGGTGGGCCGGCCCTCGGGCCAGACCGGACCTTCGGGGCCCATGGTCGGCAGGGTCAGGCGGCCGGTGGCCGGGTCGGGGAAGAACAGCTTGGCGTGGTCGTCGAAGCCCGGGCTGTGGAAGCCCTCGAGCTCGTCGCCGGTGAGCACCACGCGCAGCAGGTGCGGCGTGACGCGCTGCACGCTCTTCACCGTGAGCTGGCGAAAGCGCAGGTCGTGGCGCACGCGGCGCGGCAGGCGGTCGGGTTGGGGGGCGGTGGAGAAGTCGGTCATGTGCGGTTGACTTTCAAAGGCGTTCGATCTGTTGTGCGGCGCTGTCGAGCACCGCGGCGAATTCGTGGGCTTGTTGTTCGGTGAGGGGCGTGCCCGAGAGGCGCAGGCGCATCGCGAGCTTGAGGTTCTCGATGGCGCGCGTGACCTGCGGCGGCCGGCCGCCGCGCGCGCCGGCGCCGTCGACGCCGCCGTTGAGGCGTTCCATCATCGACTCGGCGGTCTCGCGGTTGGCCGCCAGGTACTCGCGCCCGCTGTCGGTGAGGGTGTAGCGCTTGCGGCCGCCGCCCTCGGCGCCGCTCTCGACGCTGAGGTGGCCCAGCTCCTCGAGCAGGGTCAGCGTGGGATAGACCACGCCGGGGCTCGGCGCGTAGCTGCCGCCCAGGCGTTCCTCGATCAGCTTGATGAGTTCGTAGCCGTGCGAGGGCTTGTCGGCAATGAGCTGCAGCAGCACGAAGCGCAGGCCGCCATGGCCGAACACCCGGCCGGCGCCGAAGCCGTGGCGCCCGCCGCGGCCCCGGCCGCCCGAGAGGCCGTCCTCGTGCTCGCCGCGCGGGGTGCGGTGGCAATGGTCGAAGTGGAAATGGCGCATGGGAGCCTCTCTTTCTGAATCGATATCTGTTTGTGTCTAAATTATTTTAGATATATCTAAATCGACGAGTCAAGAGGGGCGGGAGGCAAGACCGGAGCGCTTTCATGGGCAATTCAGATAGCCGCCAACGCAGTCCCTCGGCGCCGCGAGGCGGTATTCGACGCGCCGTACCATCGAGGCCATGGAACGTCTTACCCGCCAGCGCGCCGCCGTGTTCTCGGCCTTCAGCGATGCCAGCCGCGTGCTCACCGCCCCCGAAATCCATGCGCATGCGCGCGAACTCGTGCCCGAGATCAGCCTGTCGACCGTCTACCGCCAGGTGTCGGCGCTGCTCGCGGACGGCGAGATCGCCAAGGTCGAGCTGCCCGGCGAGCCCGCGCGCTACGAGGTCTCGTGCCGGGAAGAGCCGCATGCGCACGCGCACGGCGACTATGCCCACGAACACGAGAAGGGGCAGGGCCGCGCGGGCGACCACCACCATCACTACTTCCATTGCCTGTCGTGCGGCCAGGTGTTCCTGCTGCACGCCTGCCCGGGCCCGATGGACGACCTCGCGCCGCCGGGCTTCCAGGTCGCGAGCCACGAAGTGACCCTGCACGGCAACTGCGCGGCCTGCGTGGCGAAGGCGGCACCGGCTGGCCGATCGCACTGAACAGGGCCGAACAAGGCACCCGCGCGGTGCTCATTCTTCTTTACAAAGTTATTGCGAACGTATTCCCAATAACTTAGACTGCTGGTTTCCATCCAACGGCGCGACGCCATGCAAGTCCTGTCCTCCCTCAAAGAAGCCAAGAAGCGGCACCGCGATTGCCAGGTGGTCACCCGGCGCGGACGCACCTACGTGATCTGCAAGTCCAACCCGCGCTTCAAGGCGCGGCAGGGCGGCGCGAAGAACAAGCACGCCCGCTGATCGCCTGAAGCCACGGCACCGGCCGCGCCGGTGCCCAGCCAACTCCCTTTTCCTTCGAACGCCACCGCATGCATCCGCATGCGCGTGAGCCTGCGCGCGTCCATCGCGGATGCATGCGGGCGTGCGCGCGCCGTTTTCCCGCTCCTTCCTTCCGACCGGAACCTTCCCATGCTCAGAGCACAGGGCCTCACCAAGCAGTACGGCAGCCATGTCGCGCTCGACCGCCTCGACCTCGACATCCGCGCGGGCGACATCTACTGCCTGCTCGGCGCCAACGGCGCGGGCAAGACCACCACCATCAACCTGTTCCTCCACTTCATCGCGCCCAGCGCGGGCACGGTGGAGATCAACGGCGTCGACGTCACGCGCCATCCGCTCGCGACCAAGCAGGACGTGGCGTACATCCCCGAGCACGTCACGCTCTACGGCACGCTCTCGGGCCTGGAGAACCTGCGCTTCTTCGCCGGCCTCGCGCTGGGCCGCGCGCTGCCGCGCGAACGGCTGCTCGAGCTCATGACGGCGGTGGGCCTCGACCACGCGGCAGCCGACAAGCGCGTGTCGGCCTATTCCAAGGGCATGCGCCAGAAGGTCTGGATCGCGGTCGCGCTGGCCAAGGAGGCCAAGGCGCTGCTGCTCGACGAGCCTACCTCGGGCCTCGATCCGCACGCGGCCAGCGAGTTCTCCGAGCTGCTGCGGCGCGCCGCCGACCAGGGCGTGGCCGTGCTGACCACCACGCACGACCTGTTCCATGCGCAGCAGACCGCCACGCGCGTCGGCATCATGAAGAGCGGCCGCCTCGTCGACAGCCTCGAGGGCGCGCAGCAGATCGCGCGCATCGACCTGCAGTCGCTGTACCTGCAGCACATGAGGGCCTGAGCATGTGGCGCTGGATCGCGAACCGCGAATTCACCGAACGGCTGCGCGACGGCCGCCTGCTGTGGGCCGGCGGCCTGGTGCTGGTGCTGCTGTTCACCGCGCTCGGCGTGGGCTGGGCGCACCAGCGCGAGGCGCGCGCCGAGCAGCAGGCCGCGCAGGCGCTCGACTACCGCGACTGGCTGGCGCAGGACCGGCGCCATCCGCACGACGCCGCGCACCAGGGCATGCATGCCTTCAAGCCCGAGGCGCCGCTGGCCATGGTCGACGCGGGCATCAACCCCTACATCGGCAGCACCGTGTGGCTGCAGGCGCACCGCCAGAGCGAGGTCAAGTTCAATCCCGCGCAGGACGCCACCGGCCTGCAGCGCTTCGGCAACCTCTCGGTCGGCTGGATCCTGCAGGTGCTCGGGCCGCTGCTGGTGATCGTGCTGGGCTTCAACGCCTTCGCGGGCGAGCGCGAGCAGGGCATCCTGCGCCAGACCCTGAGCCTGGGCGTCTCGCCGCTTCGGTTGCTGGCGGGCAAGGCGCTCGCGCTCGCGGCCTCGCTCGCGGTGCTGCTGGTGCCGGCCGCACTGGTCGCCGCGCTCGCGGTGGGCCTGGGCGCCGCGCCCGGCGAACGCGCCGATGCGCTGCTGCGCCTGGCGGCCTGGAGCCTGGGCTATGCGGTCTACCTCGGCGCCTTCGTGTTCGTGGTGCTCGGCGTGTCCGCGCTGTGCGCCACCTCGCGCGCGGCCATCACCGTGCTGCTCGCGCTGTGGGTGGCGCAGGCCGTGATGGCGCCGCGCGTGCTGTCCGAAGCGGCGCGCGCGGCCTATCCGAGCCCGACCCGGCTCGAGTTCAACCAGGCGCTGCAGGCCGAGCTCAAGCAGGTCTCCGACCGCACCTGGCTGCAGGCCTTCGGCACCACCGAGCGCTGGGGCCGCGACGTGCCGCTCAGCCAGTGGGGCATCGCGCTGCGGCTCGACGACCAGGCCTCCTACCCCGTCTACGACCGCCACTACGGCCGCCTCTGGGACACCTGGGAGCGCCAGCAGCGGCTGCAGGAATGGAGCGGCCTGCTGCTGCCGCTGCTCGCGATGCGCAGCTACTCGATGGGCATGGCCGGCACCGACTTCGCGCACCACCGCAGCTTCACCACCGCGGCCGAACTGCATCGCCGGCGGCTGCAGGACCTGATGAGCGAGGACCTGGTCGCGCATGCCGATCCGCTCGGCGACCGCCACTTCGCCTACCAGTCGGGCCCCGAGCTGTGGGCCAAGGTGCCGCCGTTCGTGCACCGGACGCCGCGCGTGGGCTGGGCGCTGCGCCACCAGCTGCGCAGCCTGGCCGTGCTGTGCGCCGGCCTGCTGCTGGCCGCGGCCTTCGCGGCCGTCGCGGTGCGCCGCCAGCGCGCGCTGGCCTGAACCGAGGAAACCCGCCATGTCCGTCTCCATCGTCCAACCGCCCCAGGGCTTCAGGCTGCGTGCCGTCATGCGCCAGGAGCTGCGCCTGCTGCTGGCCGACCGCAGCGTCTGGGTCGTGGCCCTGTTGTTCCTGCTGCTGGTCGGCTACGCGCTCGGCAACGGCCTCGCGCAGACCGCGCAGCGCGACCGCGCGCAGGCCGCCGTGGCCCAGGCCGACCGCGACACCCGCGCCGCGCAGCGCGCGCAGCTCGAGGCCATCCTCGCGGGCCGGGCCCAGCCCACGCCGTTCGAGAACCCCGCCGATCCCTCGCGCATGGCCAGCAGCTACGGCGCGCAGCACGCGATCCTGCCGAGCGCGCCGCTCGGGCCGGTCGCGCTCGGGCGCAGCGACCTGTTCCCGAGCCAGTTCCGCGTCACGCACCAGAGCCGCGTGGCCTTCATGAACCCGAGCGACATCGAGAACCCCTGGTACCTGCTGAGCGGCCAGTTCGACCTGGCCTTCGTGCTGGTCTACCTGCTGCCCCTGCTGATCTTCGTGCTGGGCTACAACCTGCTGTCGGCCGAGCGCGAGAACGGCACCTTGCGCCTGCTGCTGTCGCAACCGCTGCGCCTGCGCACGCTGCTGGCCGGCAAGCTCGCGGTGCGCGCGGCCGCGCTGCTGGTGCCGGCGGTGCTGCTGCCCGTGGGCGTGCTGCTGTTGGCGCGGCAGGCGGGCTTCGCGCCGTCGGCGCCGGGCGCGGGCACGGTCACCTTCTGGTGGGCGCTGCTGGTGGGCGCCTATGCGCTGTTCTGGTTCGCGCTGGTGGTGGCGGTCAATGCCTTCGGCGCGCCCTCGGCCACCAATGCCATGGTGCTGATGATCGCGTGGGTGCTGCTGGTGCTGGTGGCACCGGTGCTGCTCAACCTCGCGGTCACGCAGGCCAGCCCCGCGCCCTCGCGCACCGAGCTCGCGACCCAGACGCGCACGCTCACGGCCGCGGCCATGAAGCGCCATGCCGAGCTGCTGAGCACCGACTACAAGCACGTCGGCCAGGGCGCGCTGCTGCTGCCGCGCGACGGCAAGATCGAGATCAGCGCGCGCGGCCTCGCCAACTACCGCATCGAGCGCGAGATCGACGAGGCGATCGCGCCCGAGCTCGAGCGCTTCGAGCGCCAGCACGCGGGCCAGCAGCGGCTGCTCGAACGCTTCGGCGCGCTGTCGCCCGCGGCCGTGGCCTACGAAGGCATGACCGGGCTGGCGGGCACCGGCGCGCGGCGCCATGCGCAGTTCGTCGCGCAGACGGTGGGCTTCCACCTTGCGTGGAAGCACTTCTTCTTTCCGCGCATCGAGGAACGCAGCGCGCTGATGCCGGCCGACTTCGACCGCATCCCCCGCTTTGCATGGCGCGAGGAATCGCCGCGCGAGTTGCGCGACCGTGCGCTGGCGGCCGTGCTGCAACTGCTGCTGCCGAGCCTGCTGCTGTTCGGCCTCGCGGGCTGGCGGCTGCGCCGCTTCTCGGTGGCTTGAGCACGCACGCAAAAAGAACGATCAATCTCCGGAGGGAATTTCAGATGAAACACACGATGTCGGGCGTGGCCGCGGCCATCGCCGCGCTGTCCATGGCGGGCGCGCAGGCACAGGAACAACCGGCGCCGCAGGCGCAACAGGCTTTGGGCGCGATCACGGTCGAGGGCAACCGCGACGCCGAGGGCCTGCACCTCGAGGGCAGCAGCGGCAGCGCCTCGCGCCTGGGCCTCACGGTGCGCGAGACGCCGGCCTCGGTCGAGGTGTTGTCGCAGGAACTGATACAGCAGCGCGGCGCGCGCACCTTCAGCGAGGCGCTGCGCGGCGTCACCGGCCTCGCGGGCGGCGGGCCGCCGTCCTCGCCCACCACGCTGTCGACGCGTGGCTTCACCAGCCTGCTCTATCTCTACGACGGCGTGCGCACCTCGGGCGCGGGCGTCACCAACCGCGTGCAGGACACCTGGAACTACGAGCGCATCGAGGTGCTCAAGGGCCCGGCCTCGGTGCTCGACGGCGAAGGCGCGATCGGCGGCGTCGTCAATTTCGTGACCAAGCGGCCCGACCGCAACAACCCGAACCGCGAACTCTCGGTCGGCTACGGCAGCTTCGGATCGACCCGCCTGGGCGTGGGCTTCGGCGGGCCGGTCGGCGAGTCGGGTGCCTACCGGCTCGACTACAGCCACAACGACAGCCGCGCCGGCAACGTGCCGGGCAGCGGCGAGCGCATGGACCACTTCACCAGCGGCCTGGCCTTCGACCTCGGCGGCTCGGTCAAGCTCGACCTGAGCTTCGACTACCTGAAGGACGACAACAAGGCCTACTGGGGCACGCCGCTGGTGCCGGCCTGGTTCGCGACCGATCCCACGAGCGTGGTGCGCACGCCCGACGGCCGCGTGATCGACCGGCGCATCGCGCGCATCAACTACAACGTGCTCGACAACGAGAACACATCGGAAACCTACTGGCTCAGCGCGCGCCTGAGCGGCCGCCTCGGCGACAACTGGTCGTGGCGCAACACGGTGGCGGCCAACAAGTCGCAGCGCCTGTTCCGCAATTCCGAGAGCGCCGTGTTCGTCCCGCCCGCGAGCATCGCGCGCGACCAGACCCAGATCACGCACGACCAGGACTTCTGGCTCGAGCGTTTTGACGCCACCCACCACGGCACCTTCGGCGGCATGGACAACCGCTTCGTGGTCGGCGGCGAGCTCAGCGGCACCCGCTTCGACAGCCAGCGCCGCTTCTCCGACGGCCAGGCCTCGACCGCCGCCGCATTGCGCGTGCCGGCGCTCGCGCCCTTCACCGGCTTCTACAGCGACGATCCGCGCCTGAGCGCCACCGGCGCCGGCAACCGCACCGACACCACCTCGCGCGTCGACGTGAGCTCGGTGTTCGTCGAGGATGCGCTCAAGCCGCTGCCCGGCCTCACGCTGGTGGGCGGCTGGCGCCACGACCGCACCAAGGTGCAGCGCGGCATCGCCGACCTCAACACCGGCGGCTACAGCCGCTTCGACACCAGCTACCGCACCGACTCGGGCCGGCTCGGCGCGGTCTACGACCTGTCGCCGCAGGCCAGCGTCTACGCGCAATACACCAACGCCACCGTGCCCGTGGGTTCGTTCTTCCTGCTGTCGCAGTCGAACGCCAACTTCCCGATGTCGCGCGGCAAGCAGGCCGAGGTCGGTTTCAAGCACAGCCTGCCCGAGGCGCGGCTCGAATGGACCGCCGCGCTCTACAAGATCGAGCTCGACAACGTGCTCTCGCGCGATCCCAACAAGCCCGGCGACACCGTCAACAACGGCCGCCAGTCCTCGCGCGGCGTCGAGCTCTCGGCCGTGTGGCGGCCCACGCGCCAGCTCACGCTGGCGGGCAACCTTGCCGCACTCGACGCGCGCTTCGACACCCTGGTGGAGGCCGGCGGTGTCTCGCGCGTGGGCAACACCCCGCCCAACGTGCCGCGCCGCGTGGCCAACCTGTTCGCCACCTGGCGCCCCGACAACTCGAACTTCGAGTGGTTCCTCTCACTCAACCATGCGGGCCACGTCTTCACCGACAACGCCAACCAGATCCGCATCGACGGCTACACCACCGTCGACGCGGCCGTCAGCTACCGCCTGAAGCCTGCCCTGCTGACCTTCCGCGTGCGCAACCTCACCGACCGTCTCTACGCCACCTGGGGCGGGCGCGCGGTGAGCCAGGTGCTGCTGGCGCCGGGGCGCAGCTTCGAGGTGTCGGCGCGCTTCGATTTCTAGGCGCCTGGCGTCTGCGCGATCGCGGCGCGCAGGGCATCGGCCTGCCGCCGCGATTGCATCAGCGCCAGCCCGTTGGCGCCGAGTTCGCGTCGCCGCGCATCGTCGCGCAGCAGTGCGACGCAGGTCGGCACGATGCCGTCGTACGAGGTGAAGGCCACGGCGCCCGCGTACGCGCGTTCCGCCTCGGGATCGTCGCCGGTCTCCGACACCACGCAGCAGCCGTTGGCCAGCAGGTAGGACACGCGCACCACCTCGAACAGCCGGCCCTCGTAGTAATGCAGGTTCAGCACGATGCGGCTGCGCGCGATGTAGGCGTCGCGCGCGGCGCCGTAGACGCCGAACAGCGCGACCACGCGCAGCCCCGCGTCCTCGAGGGCCAGCAGCGCCACGCGCCGCCGCTCGTTGACCGAGCCGTAGAACAGCACGTCGATGTCGCGCGTTTCGCGTGGCACGATGCGCCGCAGCGCGTCGGCATGGCCCACTTCGCACAGCGTGGCCGCGATGCCGATCGAACGCAGCAGCGCCACGTTGCGCGCGCTGTAGTCCCACACCCGGTGGCGGCGCAGCAGGTCGAGATAGCGCTCGGACCACCAGGGCGAGCCGGGCGACAGTTGCTCGAGGTTGAACAGGATCGCGCGGCGCGGCGGGCGGTCGGGCACCGAGGGCAGCAGGTTGGCGCCGAGCACGATCGTCTCGCCCTCGGGGCGGCGGCGAACGATCGGCGCGGCCACGCCGAGCTCGCGCAGGCCTTCGCTCAGCGCGAGCGCGAACTCCTCGAAGGCACCGCTGTGGACATAGTCCGGCGGCGTGACGATCCAGATGCTGGCAGGGGGCACGGCGCGTGCTCCTCGGGGGAAAGGGGCCCGATGATAGTCAGCCGGCTCCGGCGAAGCGTCCTTCGATCGAGGTGCCGGCCACGAGGCGCAGTTCGCCGCGGTGCGCGTCCGCGATGGCGCGCAGCAGCGCCTGGCGGTGCGCGCGGGCCAGCTGCTGCCCCGGCGTTTCGGTAGCGTCCCGTGTCGGCGCATCGCCCGCATGCACGGCGATGCGAAAGCGCGCGCCGTCGATCTCGCTGACCACGATGCAGCGCGACGCGGCCCGCGGCGCGAGTTCCTCGAGCGCGAGCCGCACGAACTGCGCGAGGCGCGCCGGATCGCCTAAGCAGTCGCCATGCCCGAGCCGGTCGTGCTCGATCGCGATCGCCTCGTGCGACGAACGCCGCGCCTCGATCGCCTCGCCGATCACGTGGTGCAGCGGGAAGCGCTTCGCGGCCATGGCGATGGTCCGCCCGGCCGCGAGCCGGCAGAAGTCGGCGAGCTCCTCGGCCTGCTCATGGGCGCGCACGGCCGCGCTGTCGAGGTGCTCGAGCACCGCGTCGGGCTCGTTCAGGTCGCCGCGCCGCGCGAGCAGGTCCACGCCGAGGCGGATCGCGGACAGCGAGTTGCGCACGCCGTGCATGGCGGCGTCCATGAGGCTGTCCATCGATGGGGCCGACGGTCGGCCGCCGGGGCCCAACGTGGTGGCGCTCCAGGTGGACAGCGCCCAGTTCACGGCAAAGGGGCGCCGGCTGAGGGTGGAGGCCGAAGCAGCAGCAGGCGGGGAAGCGCGCGGAGCACGCGGCGATGGCGGTTGCGCATCGCCGTTCGGAAGAAGGTCGGGCATGTCGTCACGCAAGGGCGCCGTCGGGAGGAATCCGGGCGGCCGGCCTGGCGCGCTCGCGATGTCGGCGCGCATGCGGCGGGCGCTCCGACGAAAGGAATGATGCGCTGCCGCATGAACGCGCGTTGTCGGGCGAAGCGGCAGCGCGTGTAGGCGGATACCGACGTTCAGGGCCTGCGCGCGGCCGTGCGCGGCGCGCCGCTGCATCCGAATGCCGACGCCGACAGCTCGCCGGCCAAGGCCCCCCCCAGAACGGCCTGCCGGCCCTGGGCGACCTGACGAGCGCGCTGGACTTCTCGAAGAAGTCCTGAGCAGCGAGGCCCGGCGCCCTTAAGCGTCGGGCTGCTCCAGCACGCTCTCGAGGAAGCGCTGCGCCGCCGAGGTCTGCGCGCCCGGCGGCAGCGCGAGCGCGATGCCGATCGCGACCTGCGCGCCCGCGCCCGAGAGCGGCTTGAACACGACGTTGCGCGCCACATGGCGCGTCGCGACCGAGGGCACCAGCGCCACGCCCAGGCCGCTCTCGACCAGGCTGATCAGCGTCTGCACCTGCACCGCCTCCTGCTGCACGTTGGGAATGAAGCCCGCCTGCTGACAGGCCAGGAGCGCCGCCGCATGCAGGCCGGGCACCTCCATCGCGCCGTACATCACGAAGGGCTCGTCGGCCAGGTCGGCCAGCGCCAGGCGACGCCGCCGCGCGAGCGGATGGTCGGCCGCGACCGCGGCCACGAACACGTCGCGCTCGGCCGGGAAGATGCGCGCGTGGCAGGCGCGCCCGATCGGGAAGCGCACCAGGCCCACGTCGACGTCGCCGGCCTCGACCATCTCGACGATGCGCGCGGTGGTCGATTCGCCGAGCTGCAGCTGCACGCCCGGATAGCGCGCGCGAAAGCGCGGCAGCACGCGCGGCATCAGCGCATAGGTGGCCGAGCCCACGAAGCCCACGCGCAGGATGCCGGCCTCGCCGCGCGACGCCGCCTGCGCCGCGCGCGCGAACTGCTCGGCATGGAAGACCGCGCGCCGCGCCTCCTCGAGCGCCGCCGCGCCCGCGGGCGTGAGCTCGGTGCCGCGCCGGTTGCGCACGAACAGCGGCACGCCCACCTGTTCCTCGAGCCGGCGGATCGAGGCCGACAGCGGCGGCTGCGCCATGTGCAGGCGCTCGGCCGCGCGGTGGAAGTTGAGCGTCTCGGCAAGGGCCACGAAGTGGCGCAGCTGGCGGGTGTCCATGATCTGTAAACGGTATCACAGAGCAGGTATTTGATATTGGACGGCATCCGGTCCCCTTCGCAGAATCGGCGCAGGAGACAAACAGACGATGCTTCCCCTGCAGGGCGTGAAGGTGCTCGACCTCTCGAGCGTGGTGTTCGGACCCCTGGCCAGCCAGACGCTGGCCGACTACGGCGCCGAGGTGATCAAGGTCGAGCCGCCCGAGGGCGATTCCACGCGCCACACCGGCCCCGCGGCCGAGCCCGGCATGGCGGCCGTGTTCCTCGGCAGCAACCGCAGCAAGAAGAGCGTGGCGCTCGACCTCAAGCAGGGCGCCGCGCGCGAGGCGCTGATGGCGCTGGTGGCGCAGGCCGACGTGTTCATGCACAGCATGCGGCCGCAGAAGCTCGGCGGCCTGGGCATCGATCCGCACACGCTGCTCGAGCGCTTTCCGCGCCTGGTCTACGCGGGCCTGCACGGCTTCTCGCAGCACGGTCCCTACGCGGGCCGGCCGGCCTACGACGACGTGATCCAGGGCATGTCGGGCCTGGCCTCGCTCATGCAGATGCAGTCGGGCGAGGCGCGCTACCTGCCGACCATCGCGGCCGACAAGACCTGCGCGCTGGTCGCGGCCCAGGCCATCCTGGCCGCGCTGTTCCGGCGCGAGCGCACGGGGCAGGGCGGCTTCGTCGAGATCCCGATGTTCGAGACCATGGTGTCCTTCAACCTCGTGGAGCACCTCTACGGCAACCACTTCGAGCCGCCGCTGGCCGAGGCCGGCTATCCGCGCGTGCTCACGCCCTGGCGCCGCCCGTGGCGCACCGCCGACGGCCACATCTGCATGATGCCGTACACCTCGCTGCACTGGCGCCGCTTCTTCGCCGAGGTGGGCGAGCCCGCGCTGGCCGACGATCCGCGCTTCACCGACATCGCCGCGCGCACGCAGCACATCGGCGAACTGCTCGCGCTGGCCGGCGGCTTCGTCGCGCGCGGCAGCACCGCGCACTGGCTCGCCACCTGCGAGCGGCTCGAGATCCCGGCCGCGCCGGTCAACCGGCTCGAGGACCTGCCGCGCGACCCGCACCTGGCGGCCACCGGCTTCTTCGCCGAGCTCGACGACCCGCGCATGGGCCGGCTGCGCTTTCCGGGCGTGCCGGTGCGCTTCGACGGCGAGCGCGCACCCGTGCGCATGCCGCCGCGCCTGGGCGAGCACACGCGCGAGAGCCTGGTGGCGGCCGGCGTGCCGGGCGCGCATGTCGATGCGCTGATCGCCGATGGCGCCGCGATCGTCCCTTCCGCCTGAACAACGCAGCGAGAACCGCATGAACGACAAGACCGATACCTTGCCCCGCCTCACCGCCGAGGACGCCGCGCTGCCGCGCCTCGGCCAGGGCTTCGTCTGGCAGGACCTGGCGCTGGGCCAGCGCCTGCGCACCTTCCGCCGCACCATCACCGAGGCCGACCTCGTCGCCTTCATCGGCGTGACCGGCATGGTCGAGGCGATCTTCATCGACGCCGACTACGAGGCCGGCGCGATCGCCGGCCGCCCGGTGCCGGCCGCGCTGACCTACACGCTGATCGAGGGCTTCATCCTGCAGACCATGATCCAGGGCACCGGCCTCGCGATGCTCGAGCTGGTGCAGAAGATCCATGCGCCGGTGCGCGTGGGCGACCGCATCGAGGCGGTGGTCGAGGTCACCGGCATCCGGCCGACCTCGAAGGGCGGCCGCGCCATCGTCGATTCGCGCATCACCGTCTTCAACCAGCACGGCCAGTGCGTCATGCACTACGACGCGCGCCGGCTGCTCGCGGGGCGCGACCCGTCCTGAGCCCGCGCGGGGCGAGCGCCCGCAGAGCGCGATCCCGCCGCACCACCCGTTCCCAGTTCCAACGACAAATCGGAGACAAGCCCATGCATTCCAGAACCCCTGGCGCCGCGCGCCCGCCCCAGCGGCGATCGCTGTTGCTCGCCACCGCGGCCGCCATCCTCGCCGCGTCGGCGGCTCCCGCCTTCGCGCAGGGCGGCGGCTACCCGAGCAAGCCGATCACCATGGTCGTGCCCTTCCCGCCGGGCGGCCCCACCGACCTGGTGGCGCGCGTGCTGGCGCAGAAGCTCTCCGAGCAGCTGGGCCAGAACGTGCTGGTCGACAACCGCGGCGGCGCCAACGGCAACATCGGCGCGCAGCTGGTGGCGAAGGCACCGGCCGACGGCTACACGCTGCTCTACAACACCTCCTCGATCGCGCTGAGCCCGGCGCTCTACAAGAGCGTGTCGTACGACGTGCAGAAGGACTTCGCGCCCGTCGCGCTGGTGGCCGTGGTGCCGCTCGCGCTGGTCACCCATCCCTCGGTGCCGGCCAACAACGTCAAGGAATTCGTGGCCTATGCCAAGGCGCATCCCGGCAAGCTCTCGTACGGCTCGGCGGGCAACGGCAACGTCACGCACTTGGGCGCCTTCCAGTTCGTGCAGGCCAACGGCATCGATGCCGCGCACGTGCCCTACAAGGGCAGCGCGCCGGCCGACGTCGACCTGGTCGGCGGCCAGATCCAGTTCATGACCGACACCGTCAACTCGGTGATGGCCTTCGTGCGCGACAAGCGCATGAAGATGCTCGCCGTGACCACGGCCAAGCGCATGTCGCTGTTCCCCGACGTGCCCACGCTGGCCGAGTCGGGCATGCCGGGCTTCGAGGTCGGCGCCTGGCAGGGCGTGATGGTGCCCGCGGGCACGCCGGCGCCGGTGGTCGAGCGGCTCAATGCCGAGATCGTCAAGGCGCTGAAGGCACCCGACGTGCGCGAGCGGCTCGCGCTGCAGGGCGCCGAGCCGTTGGGCTCGACCCCCGCCGAGTACGGCGCCTACGTGCGCAAGGAACTCGCGCGCTGGGCCGGCGTGGTCAAGGCCACGGGCGTGACGCTCGATTGACCGGAGAGGCACCATGAGCACCACACCACGCAAGACCCGCACCGCGCGCCGCCGCACCTTCGGCATCGCGCCCGCGCTGCTGCTCGGCTGGGGCCTGCTGGGCAGCGCCGCCCCGGCCGCCGCGCAGGACTTTCCGTCGAAGCCGATCAAGTTCGTCGTGCCCTTCCCGCCGGGCAGCGGCACCGACACCTCGGCGCGCTACTTCGCGCGCAAGCTCAACGAACTCACGGGCCAGCCCGTGGTGGTCGAGAACAAGCCCGGCGCCAACGGCTTCATCGCCGTGAAGGCCGTGCTCGCGGCGCCGGCCGACGGCTACACCGTGTTCGTCGGCAGCAACTCCACGCTCGCGGTCAACGTCGCGCTGTTCAGGCAGCTGCCCTACGACCCCGTGGCCGACCTCGCACCGCTCACGATGATGATGCGTTCGCCCGCGCTGGTCGTCGTGCCCGGCAACTCCGAATACAAGACACTGCCGGCGCTGATCGCGGGCGCCAAGGCCAGGCCCGGCGTGCTCAACTACGGCGCGGGTTCGGCCGGCTACCAGCTGATGTCGGAACTCTTCAACGACGCGGCCAGGGTGCAGACCGCGCACGTGCCGTTCAAGGGCGCGGCCGAGGCCGTGATCGCGGTGGTCTCGGGCACGGTGAACTTCGCCTTCGCCGAGATCACCAGCGTGCAGGAGCTCGCGCGCTCGGGCAAGGTGCATGCGCTGGCCGTGGCCTCCGACCGGCGCGTGCCCGCGCTGCCCGAGGTGCCCACGGCGGCCGAGGCCGGCCTGCCGGGCTTCACGGCCTACACCTGGGTCGCCGGCATGGTGTCGGCGAAGACACCGAAGGCCGAGACCGAGAAGCTCGCCGCGCTGCTCACGAAGATCGAGAAGATGCCCGAGACGCGCGAGTTCTACGAGCGCATCGGCGCCGAGGTGATGCAGGGCGGCCCCGAGGAGATGCGCAACTTCCAGAACGCCGAGATCCAGCTCTGGAAGCGCATCGCGGTGACGGCCCGTGTCGAGCAGCAGTGAGATGAAGAAGCCATCTGCCGATGCGCCCGTGCCCGGCGCGCTCTCGCACATCCGCGTGCTCGATCTCTCGCGCGTGCTGGCCGGCCCCTGGGCCAGCCAGACGCTGGGCGACCTGGGCGCGGAAGTCATCAAGGTCGAGCGTCCCGGCCGCGGCGACGACACCCGCCTGTGGGGCCCGCCCTTCCTCAAGGACCGCGAGGGCGCCGACACGCGCGACTCGGCCTACTACCTGTGCGCCAACCGCAACAAGAAGTCGGTGGCGATCGACTTCACCACCGCCGCCGGCCAGGCGCTGGTGCGCGATCTCGCCAAACGCTGCGACGTGCTGATCGAGAACTTCAAGGTCGGCAGCCTCGCGCAGTACGGCCTCGACCATGCCTCGCTGCTCGCGCTCAATCCGCGGCTGGTGTATTGCTCGATCACCGGCTTCGGCCAGACCGGCCCCTATGCCGAGCGCGCCGGCTACGACTTCCTGATGCAGGGCATGGGCGGTCTCATGAGCATCACCGGCCGCGCCGACGGCGAGGAGGGCGCCGGCCCGGTCAAGGTGGGCGTGGCGCTCACCGACATCCTCACCGGCCTCTATGCGAGCACCGCCATCCTGGCCGCGCTGCAGTCGCGCGACCTCAGTGGCGTGGGCCAGCACATCGACCTCGCGCTGCTCGACGTGCAGGTGGCCTGCCTCGCCAACCAGGGCATGAACCACCTGTACGGCGGCCAGCCGAAGCGCATGGGCAACGCGCATCCCAACACCGTGCCCTACCAGGACTTTCCCACGGCCGACGGCCACATGATCCTGGCCATCGGCAACGACGGCCAGTTCGCGAGCTTCTGCCGCGCCGTGGGCCAGGCCGAATGGGCGAGCGATGCGCGCTTCGCCACCAACGCCGACCGCATCGCGAACCGCATCGCGCTGATCGCGCTGATGCGCGAGGTCACGCTCACGCGCGGCACCGCCGAATGGATCGCGCTGTTCGAGCGCGTGGGCGTGCCCTGCGGCCCCATCAACACCATCGCCGACGTGTTCGAGGACCCGCAGGTGAAGGCGCGCGGCACGCAGATCCGCATGGCGCATCCGGTGGCGGGCGAGATCCCGCTGGTGGCCAGTCCGCTGCGGCTGTCGCAGACCCCCGTGCAGTACCGGCGCGCGCCGCCCACGCTCGGGCAGGACACGCACGAGGTGCTGGGCGATCTGATGGGCCTGTCGGCGCAGCAGATCGGCGACCTGACGAACCAAGGAGTGATTGCATGAGTGGAGCCCTGAGCTCGCTGTCGATGACGGCGATTCCGCCCGAGGACGAGGCGCTGCGCGCGCCCGTGCGGGCTTTCCTGGCCGAGGCGTTGAAGGACGTGCCGGCGCCAGTGCGCGCGCGCTCCTGGTCGGGCTACGACGGCGCCTTCAGCCGCGCGCTCGGCGCCAGGGGCTGGCTCGGCATCACCTTGCCGACCGAATACGGCGGCGGCGGCCGCAGCGCCTTCGCGCGCTACGTGCTGGTGGAGGAGTTCCTCAACGCCGGCGCGCCCGTCGGCTCGCACTGGATCGCCGACCGCCAGAGCGGTCCGCTGATCCTCAAGTACGGCACCGAGGCGCAGAAGCGCTTCCACCTGCCGCGCATCTGCCGCGGCGAATCCTTCTTCTGCATCGGCATGAGCGAGCCCAACGCCGGCTCCGACCTCGCGAGCGTGCGCACGCGCGCCGTGAAGGGCGCCGACGGCTGGACGCTCAACGGCCAGAAGATCTGGACCACCAATGCGCATCACTGCCAGTACATGATCGCGCTGGTGCGCACCTCGGGCGAGCCCGAGGACCGTCACAAAGGGCTGTCGCAGCTCATCGTCGACCTCTCGCTGCCCGGCGTCACCGTGCGGCCGATCGAGGACCTCTCGGGCGACTCGCATTTCTGCGAGGTCTTCTTCGACAACGTGCAACTGCCCGCCGATGCGCTCATCGGCGCGGAGGGCCACGGCTGGGAGCAGGTCACGGCCGAGCTGGCCTTCGAGCGCAGCGGCCCCGAGCGCCTGTTCTCGAGCATCGTGCTGTTCGACGAGTGGCTGGCCTTCGTGCGCACCGAGGCCGGCCGCACGCCCTCGGCGGTGCGGCTGGCGGGCCGCATCATGGGCCAGCTCGCGCCGCTGCGCGCCATGTCGCTCGCCGTCACCCGGAAGGTGGCCGAAGGCGGCAGCCCGGTGGTCGAGGCTGCGCTGGTCAAGGACCTGGGCACCGGCGTCGAGCAGCTGATACCGGCCGCCATCGCAGACGACCTCTACGGCCGCGCCGAGGGCACGCCCGTGCCGCTCGAGCTGCTGCTCACCCTCGAATACGTGACCCAGGTCGCGCCCTCGTTCTCGCTGCGTGGCGGCACGCGCGACATCCTGCGCGGAATGATCGCGCGCGGCCTCGGCCTGCGCTGAGCCCGCGGCGCCAATAAGGAACCAAAGCATGGAAGACATCTACGCCGACGCCCTGCGCGGGCTGCTCGAGGACTGCTGCACCCTGCGCCATGTGCGCGAGATCGAGGCCGGCGGCCCGGCGGGCGCGCTGTGGGAAGCGATCGAAGGCTCGGGCTTCGCCAATGCGCTGCTGCCCGAATCGGTGGACGACGGCGCGGGCCTCACGCTGGCCGACGCCTTCGCGCTGCTCGAACTCTGCGGCCGCTTCGCCGTGCCCGTGCCGCTGGCCGAGACCATGACCGCGCGCGCCCTGCTCGCGCAGGCCGGCGTGCGGCGCCCCGGCGGCAGCATCGCGCTGGCCGCGGGCCCGCTCGACGCCGATGGCGCGCTGCATTGCGAGCGCGTGGTCTTCGGCCGCGTCGCCGACTGGGTGCTGGCGCAGGTCGAAGGCGCGCCGTCGCGCTGCCTGCTGCTGCCCGTCGATGCGGCCGAGGCCACGCCGGCCGTCGCGCCGCTCGATGCCGGCCTGCGCTGGCCGGCCGATGCGCTCGCCGCCGCGCCTTCCTTCGAGGGCGGCGAGGCCCTGCGCCTGCATCAGGCACGGCTGCTCGCGGCCCAGCTCGCGGGCGCGCTGTCGGCCGTGTTCGAACGCACGCTGCAGTACGCCAACGAGCGCCAGCAGTTCGGCCGCGCCATCGGCAAGTTCCAGGCGATCCAGCACCAGCTCAGCGTGATGGCCGAGCATGTGTTCGCCGCGCGCATGGCCGCGCAGATGGGCTGCACCGCGGGCGATGCGCCAACGCTCGCACCCGATGCGCTGCGCGCGGCGGTCGCCAAGGCACGCACCAGCGAGGCCGCGCTCGAGGTCGCCGCGTTGAGCCACTCCATCCACGGCGCCATCGGCTTCACGGCCGAGTTCGACCTGCAGGTCTACACGCGCCGCCTGCATGCCTGGCGCCAGGCGGCCGGTGCCGAATCGCACTGGCACGACCTCATCGGCACCTTGCTCGTCGACGGCCGCTTCGAGCGCTCGCTCGACCTGCTGCGCGCCGCCACCGATCCCGTCGCGGCCTGACCGCCCTCACTCCGGAGACATCACCCCATGGACAGCTTCCTCCAATCCGAGCGCGACGGCGCCATCCTCGTGCTCACCATGAGCCAGCCGCAGACGCGCAACGCGCTCACCGGCAACAGCGCGGTCGAGGAGATCGTGCAGGCCTGCGCGCAGGTCACGCGCGACCGCGGCATCCGCGTCGTCGTGCTGACCGGCGCCGACCCCGTGTTCAGCTCGGGCGGCAACGTCAAGGACATGCAGCGCTACGAGAAGGAGGGCCTCTCGCCCGAGGTCATCCGCGAGGAGTACCGCAACGGCATCCAGCGCCTGCCCAAGGCGCTCTACAACCTCGACGTGCCCGTGATCGCCGCCGTCAACGGTCCCGCGGTCGGCGCCGGCCTCGACCTCAGCTGCATGTGCGACATGCGCATCGCCTCCGAGAAGGCCACCTTCGCCGAGAGCTTCGTCAAGGTGGGCATCGTGCCGGGCGACGGCGGCGCCTGGCTGCTGCCGCGCGTGGTCGGCATGTCGAAGGCCTCGGAGATGGCCTTCACCGGCGATGCCCTCGACGCGCAGGAAGCGCTGGCCTGCGGCCTGGTCTCGCGCGTGGTGCCGCACGAGCGGCTGATGGAGGAGAGCCTCAAGCTCGCCGCGCGCGTGGCCGCCAACCCCGGCGGCGTGCTGCGCATGACCAAGCGGCTGCTGCGCGAGGGCGAGCGCAGCACGCTCGAATCGCTGCTCGAGATGTCGGCGGGGTATCAGGCCATTGCGCACATGACGAGCGATCACCGCGAGGCGGTGCGGGCGTTCATCGAGAAGCGCAAGCCGGTGTTCGGCAACGAGTGAGGAGGGCGGCCGCTCGAGCCGGCCGTTTCATCCAGGCGGTGCGCCCGCCACCATCGGCAGGTTGCCATCGCGGGCCTTGAAGCACGAACACGCCGTCGGCGATCTGCCCGTGCGCGGCCCCGATGCGAGCCCGAAAGTCATCGCTCTGTGTCCCCGCAGGAGCGCGCGGCAGATACCTCGCCGTTTCGAGAATTTCTCTACAGATTCTTTTCTCTTTCGCGGCTTCGCTTCTCTACAGTGAATGCCCCGTCGGCCCGGCACCCCGCCCGTGCGCCCGACGAATCCCGCGAAAGGAGATCTCCGACGACATGACCGCCTTGCCGCTCGGCGGGTGCCGATGCTTCGCGCATCGTCACGAACGAGAGGCACAAAAGGCGACGGCCGGGATGCGCAAACACCCCGGCCGTCTAACCAAGTGAAGTGCCCAACTTTCGAAAGAACGCACAACAAATGGCTAAAAGCATTATGGCCGGGCGTCCCACGCCCACATCGCCCCCTCGAACGTCGAGCCAGCCCTTCAGGCGCATGGACCCCGACGACGCCTGGGACCTCTTCAATGCCAAGCTGACCCAGCTCGATTCGCTGCTGAGCTGCTGCCATGGCAAGGGCAACGGCTGGTTCGAGGAGGCTGGCGAGACCCAGCGCGAACGCATGCTGTGGCTCGCGGCCGACCTGTCACGCGACGTGATCGAACTGTTGCGCGCAAGTCGGCGCCAATAGAAGGACCGAAACCGGCGAGGCACGCGCGAGCGCGCTTCGCGAGAATGCCCCCTCCATGGACCTCGCACCCGATGCCTCCCCCGCCGCCGACGACGGCCTGATCCAGTCCGCCGACGGCCAGCGCCATTGCGCCTGGCACCCGCAGATGCCCGACTACCACGCCAACGAGTGGGGCCGCCCGGTCGGCGACGACCGCGCCCTGTTCGAGAAGATCTGCCTCGAGGGCTTCCAGTCGGGCATGGCCTGGATCACCATCCTGCGCAAGCGCGAGGCCTTCCGCGCGGCCTTCGCCAACTTCGAGATCGACAAGGTGGCGGGCTTCGGCGAGAAGGACATCGAGCGGCTGATGGCCGATGCCGGCATCGTGCGCAACCGCGCGAAGATCGTCTCGGCGATCAACAACGCGAAGCGGGCGAAGGAATTGATCGCCGAGGCGGGCTCGCTGGGCGCCTGGCTCTGGCGCTTCGAGCCCGCGCCGAAGGACCGGCCGGCCGTGGTCGACATCGCCTACTACCGCGCCAACCCGACCACGCCGGCGTCGGAACGCATGTCGAAGGAATTGAAGCGGCGCGGCTGGACCTATGTCGGTCCGACCACGCTCTATGCGTTCATGCAGGCGATGGGGCTGGTCAACGACCACCTCGAGGGCTGTGCCTGCCACGCTGAGGTGGAAGCGGCGCGCGAGCGCTTCGTGCGGCCGGGCTGAGCCGCCAATTGAAAGACGTCGCTGGTCGAGCGATGTCAAACCGGGGTTGCCGACCGACCTCGTTTGGTTGCTTATTGCAAACACATGTCTTGCAATGGCCAAGAAAAATTGCGTGACTCGCACACATCGGTTTAATTGCATGGGGTTGCACGATTAACATCTCCTCGCGCTCCGGAGAGGGAGGCGCTTTTTTCTAATTAAAAAGAGGAGTGATCGTGTTGAAAAAGACATTGGCCATCGCCTGCGTGGCGACATTGCTTTCAGCCTGCGGCGGTGGTGGTAGTGGCGGCGGTGGGGCCTTCCCGCCATTCCCGGCACCTGCACCCGCGCCGGCTCCCGCGGCCGACACGACGCCACCGAGCGTCGTGGCCTTCAATCCCACGACCAGCACCGACGTCCCTCGCAACACCGAGATCTCGGCCACCTCGAGCGAAGCATTGCTCGCAACGACGGTGACCGACAGCAATCTGCGCATGACCCGTATGGGGGTTGCAGTTCCGGGCTCGTTGAATTACGACGCAGCGAAATACAAGATTTCCTTCGCGCCGACGAAGGCGCTGGATCTGCTGGCCAATTACACCGTGACGGCGGGGACCGGCCTCAAGGATCTGGCGGGCAACAGCCTGGCCGCGGAGAAGTCCTGGTCGTTCCGCACGGCCGATGGGAATTGGGAAGCCCCGCACCAGATCGAGTCCGCGATGGACAACCCGGGCAATGTCGTCGGGGCGCTGGACGACCAAGGAAACATGATTGCCGTCTGGGCGAGCCTGGTTGACGGCGTGTTCCAGATTCGCGCCGCGGCGCAGAGCGCGAGCGGTGATTGGGGTGCCGCCAGCCGGTTGAGCACGCCAGGAAAATACCAGGCCCTGGTCCCGCAGATCCGCTTGGACCGCCAAGGCAATGGCCTGGTCATCTGGCTGCAGTTGGACAACACGGGCACTGAAGTGTGGTCGTCGCGCTTCGTCAAGGGGACCGGCTGGCAAGCACCGACACGCCTGGACCGTACGGTCAGCCCGACTTCCGCCGCGTCGCTCGCGCTCGACGCCGACGGCAATGCCTTTGCCGTCTGGAGCAAGCGCGAAGCGCAGAACGGCAATTCGGATATCTGGGGCTCCCGCTTCACGCCGGCCGGCGGTTGGCAGGCGCCGGTCCGTCTGGGCAGCTCGGCCAATATCGGTACCTACGACCAGGCCGATCAGCCGCAGGTGGCCGTGGATGCCGCGGGCAACGCCTACGTGCTGTGGGTACAGCGATCCAGTGACGCACCGGTCTGGGTCGCGCGCTATCAGGCGGGCAGCGGCTGGCAGCCCGCGGTGTCGCTGGGCGCCGCTCGCCTGGGTGAGCCGTACGCCCCGAGGCTCGCCGTGTCGGGCTCGGGTCGGGTGATGGCGCTGTGGAACACCTTTGTTTTCTCGGGTACGTCGTATCGCTTCGACCTGTGGTGGAGCGCTCTTGCAACGCCGGGCGGCAATTGGAGCGCGCCGGCCCTGCTCGAAAACGACGATGCGAGCAATGCCATGAATCAGGTGCTGGCAGTCGATGGCGCTGGGAACTTCCATGCCATCTGGGAGAAGCAAGACGTTGCCAACTACCGTAGCGACCTCGTCTATCGCCGGTACATCCCGGGCGCGGGCTGGGAGACGGGCTCGACCGTCATTACGGCGAATGGCAACTATCTCCAGAATCGGATTCCCAGCCTAGTGGCGGACCGCAACGGCAACTTGATGGTGCTGTGGAGCGCCTACAAATCGGGCAATGGCGGAGCAGACGAGGGCACGTTCGCCCGGCGCTACGTGGCCGGTGAAGGATGGCGCACCCCCGTTCGCGTGGGCGCCGCGGGGGCCGCGGCAGCGGCCGGCGCCTTGCTGGATGTGCAGGCGGATGGCTCCATTGCGGCGACCTGGACGGAGCCTGAACCGTCCCGCAGCAGCGGGCCCATCTTCGCGGCGCGGTTCAAGTAAGGCAGGTCGCAAAACAAACCAAGAGGAGAAGAGGATGAGGAACAACACATATAGCGCGCTCGGCATCGCGCTGCTCGCCACGCTGACCGCATGTGGCGGCGGCGGCGGTGGTGGAGGCGGCGGCGGTTTCCCGATCGCGCCCATTGCGATCACGCCGAGCACGCCGCCGCCTGCAGCCAATCCGGACCCGGTGCCGCAGGATCCCGTCCTGCCCGCCCTGTCGCTGGACTTCGAGCTGCTGACCAACGAATTCGATCCGGTGAAGCTGCTCGCTGCGCTGAATGCGGAAGGAGGCAAGGGATTCCGCTGGGTCACCTCGCCCAACTTCAAGAACGACCCGAGGCATGTGCTGTCGAAGGACACCAAGGCGACCGACAAGTACATCTACGAATTCCTGGATGTGGGGCTGTCGCAGGCGGACTACCTCACGCAGATCAATGCCAGGGGCGCCCATGGCTTCAGGCTGCTCAACGACGGAACATTGCTGCGCAACAGCGCGGTGAGTGCCTGGTACAGCTACACGCTGGAAACGAGCTTGCGCAGGAACAGTTTCAATACCGACCCCAACAACGATCCGGTGAGCCTGGACGGCTTCCTGGCGCAGCTCAATGCGAAGGGTGCGCAAGGCAGTCGATACATCGGGGAAAAGCTTTTCGCATCGTTGCCGGACGGCCGTTTCAACATCCAGAGCGTCTATGAGAATGCCGGGAACGGAGTCTTCCAGTACGAGATGTTGCCGGGGGCCGGAAAGGACGCCGACTTCATCGCGCAGCTGAATGCCCAGGGCGCCAAGGGATTCAGGCTCAACTTCATCGTCTTCCTGAAGAGCGGCGAGACGAAGGCCTTCTACGTGAAGGACAAGGCGCAGACGCCGAAATTCACCTACTGGATCGTCGATCGCCCCGTCGATGCGTCGGCATTCCTGGCCCAGTTGAAGGACAACGCGAGCCGCGGCAGGGCTTTCTTCGTCGACAACTACGCCTCGGGGACCGACAGGGTCACGGGCCCGGGTTCGTCGGAGCCGGTGCAGAAGGTCATCTACTCGGCTTCCGCGCAATGCCAGGGCGTTCTTTGCGGCGACCTGTATGCGTTCTCGATCATGAGCATCTACTGAAGCCGACCACCGCTTCCACGCAGAAATGGCCCGACATCGGGCCATTTCCTTTTGGAGAGTCTCAGCGCCTCAATTCACGCACTGGAACGACCCCGCCAGATTGACGTCCCCCGACCCCTTGTACTGCGGCCACTTCGGGTAGTCGCACAGCGGCCGCGTGCGCCCCGGCACGCCGGCGGTGTCGGTCGTGACCTGGTTGCTCGGCGCGGTGCCCTTCTCGACCCAGCCCTCGAGCGCGGTCAGCGAGTCCCAGGTCGCGTTGAACACGCTGCTGACCGCATGGCCCAGGCCCGCGACCTCGTAGTAGCGCACGAAGCCATCGACCTCCGACGGGCCCCAGCGCGACTGCAGGCGCTGGTAGTACTGCTCGGTGGCGCGCGTGCTCACGAGCACGTCGGCCAGGCCGTGGGCGAGCAGCAGCTTGCCGCCGCGCGCCTTGAAGGCCGAGATGTCGGTGCTGGCGTCGAGCTGGGTGCTCAGCGCGCTGATGCGGCTGGCCCAGGGGCCCGGGTCCTCGGGGTCGAGCGAGAGCGAATCGAAACTCGCGTCGCGCGCCACCGAGTACTTGATCCACTGGTCGGTCAGCACGCTGATGTAGGGCGCGTTGGCCGGCATCGGCCGCGTGGGCTGCGCGCTGCCGAAGGCCAGGAAGGTCACGGTGGGCTCGAGTGGCGAGGTCCAGGTGCTGATGCCGGGATCGGCGCCCCAGATGTTGTAGCCCGGGTACTGGGTCTCGCCGCTGGCCAGCGCGAAGCGGAAGTTGGTCGCGGTGTTGATGCTCTTCATGGCCGCGATCTGCGCATCCGACAGGCAGCTGTTGCCGGTGTCGGCGCCGCCCGCGCAGCGCACGGGCGCGCCCTTGAGCATGGCGGTGGTGGGATCGAAGCGCGCGTTGCACAGGGTCTGGTTGCTGATCAGGCCGTCGGCCACGCCGTCGAGCGCGTCGCAGGTCTCCATGGCGGCGTTGTAGAGCAGCTCGCGCTTGGCGGCATTGGGATAGGCGCCGGGCTGCGCCAGCGCGCGGCTCATGCGGTGGCCGCCGAGCAGCGCGGCGGCGTCGTTCCAGGCCGGGTACCAGGCGATGGCGCCGTCCCAGTCTGCGGGCCAGCGCTGGATGGCGGTGACGGCCTCGCGCCCGCCGGTGGAGCCGCCCGCGAAGTACGACTTGGCGGGGCTGGCCGCGTAGCGTGCCTGGACGATCGCGAGCGCGGCGTCGTGCGTCTTCTTGAGCGCATCGCCGCCGAAGTTGCGCACGGCCTCGTCGTTGAGGCCGAAGCGGCCGTCCTGCGAGCCGAGCGCATTGGCCTGGTGGCCAGAGTCGCTCGCGAAGGTGGCATAGCCGCGGGCCAGCGGCACGGGCTGGTCGACCGGGCCGTTGGGCACGTTGCCCTTGACGCTGGGAATGCTGCCGTTGAAGCCGCCGCCGCCGAACATCACGACCTTGCGGTTCCAGCTCGTGGGCAGGGCCACGGTGAAGCGGATGTCGGGTGCGCTGGCGTCGACCGGCGAGATCTTGCCCGACACCTCGCAGTACTCGGGCAGCGCGGCCACGCCGGTGCCGGCGGCCGGCACGGTCTTGGTGGCCGTGACGGTTGCGCCCGAGGTCGGCAGGCCGATGGCCGCGGCCGGCACGCTCAAACCAGGCAACTGCTCGCAGCTCAGCGCGGCGCTCGAGGGCGGGGGCGCGGGTGGCGGGGGCGGCGGTGGTGGCGGTGGAGGGGAGGGCGGCTGGCTGCCCGCGATGGGCAGCAGGAAGCCGTTGCCGCCACCGCCTCCGCCGCCGCAGCCCACGAGCGTGGCGCTGACGGCGATGCAGGCGGCGACGGCCAGGACGATGTCGCGATGGCTGGATGTCATGGGTCTCCGATGTCGTTGGTGTTGGGACGCGGCACAGTCTCGCGCGCGCGGGTCCCGAATCCAATGTGCGGGCCGGACACCGCAGGCGACGTTCCTGTGTGCGCGGCCCATGCCGCGTAAACCCTGAGCGGCGGCCTTCAGTGCGGCAGCGGCACCTCGAAACCGGCCTTCGAGAGCTCCCACTGGTACTGCTCGAAACCCGTGCCCGGCACGCGCTCGTCGGTGCGGTCGCGGATCTCGTCCATGCGCGCCGTGACCTCGGCCGCGGTGTAGTCGCTGCCGTCGATGAAGATGCCGCGCGTCATCGTGAGGTTGGCGCTCTCGAAGCTGCCCGCGCCCGCGAGCAGGATGGTGCGCGTGGGCGCGTCCTCGCCCACCAGCGCGACCAGCCCGGGGCTCACGTAGTCGGGCTGCAGCCGCGCCAGCGCCTCGGGCGGCAGCACGCCCTCGGTCATGGCGGTGGCGGCGGTGGGCGCGAGGCAGTTCACGCGGATGTCCTGCCGCTCGCCCTCGAGCGCGAGGGTCTGCATCAGCCCGACCAGCGCCATCTTGGCCGCGCTGTAGTTCGACTGGCCGAAGTTGCCGTACAGGCCCGAGGAGGAGGTGGTCATCACGATGCGGCCGTAGCGCTGCGCGCGCATGGTCTCCCACACGGCCTTCACGGCGTGCACGCTGCCCATGAGGTGCACGTCCATCACGCGGCGGAAGTCCTCGAGCGTCATCTTCGAGAAGCTCCTGTCGCGCAGCACGCCGGCGTTGTTGACGAGGATGTCGATGCGGCCCCATTCGGCGACGGCGCACGCGGCCATCGCTTCCATGGCCGCGAAGTCGGTGACGTCGCCGCCGTCCGCGATGGCGCTGCCGCCCGCGCGCACGATCTCGTCGGCCACGGCGCGGCCCGGCGATCCTTCGTGCGCGCCGGCCACGTCGTTGACCACCACGCGCGCACCGTGGCGCGCGAGCGCCAGCGCATGGGCGCGGCCCAGGCCGCTGCCCGCGCCGGTGACGATGGCCACGCGGCCGTCCAGTGTCTTGTTCATTGCTGTTCCCGATGAATGAAGAAAAAAGGGGAGCGGGGCTTAGAACGCCACTGCGTCCTTGCCCTTGAGGCCCAGCATGGCGCGCGCCTCGTCGGGGCTTGCGATCTCGAGCGAGAGCTCCTCGAGGATCCGGCGGATCTTGCGCACCTGCTCGGCGCAGGACTTCGCGAGCTGTCCGCGGGCGATGTAGAGGCTGTCCTCGAGGCCCACGCGCACGTTGCCACCCATCACCGCGCCCATGGTGAGCAGCGGCATCTGGTGCCGGCCCGCGCCGAGGATCGAGAAGCGGTAGCCGTCGCGGCCGAACAGCCGGTCGGCCGTGGCGCGCATGGTCACGAGGTTCTCGGGATCGGGCCCGAGGCCGCCGAGGATGCCGTAGATGCTCTGGATGAACAGCGGGCCCTTGACGAGGCCCTCGTCGACGAAGTGCGCGAGGTTGTAGAGATGGCCGACGTCGTAGCACTCGAACTCGAAGCGCGTGCCGCAGTCCTCGCCGAGCACCTGCAGGATGTGCTTGATGTCGCGGAAGGTGTTGCGGAAGATCAGGTCCTCCATGCCCTCGACATAGGGCTGCTCCCAGTCGTGCTTCCATTCGGCGATGCGCCGCGCCGCCGTGTGGATCGAGAAGTTCATCGAGCCCATGTTGAGCGAGCACATCTCGGGCTTGGCCTGCAGCGGGTAGGCCAGCCGCTCGGCCAGCGTCATGCGCGTGCTGCCGCCGGTGGTGATGTTGATCACCGCGTCGGTGGCGGCCTTGATGCGCGGCACGAACTGGTCGAAGACCTTGGGGTCGGCCGAGGGGCGGCCATCGACCGGATCGCGCGCATGCAGGTGGAGGATCGCCGCGCCGGCCTCGGCCGCTGCTATCGCCTGCTCGGCGATCTGGTCGGGCGTGAGCGGCAGGTGCTCGGACATGCTCGGCGTATGGACCGAGCCGGTGACCGCGCAGGAGATGATGACCTTGTCTTGGGTGCTTGCCATGGGATGTGTCGCTGAAGAAAGAAAAGGTGGGTGGCGCCGCGTCAGACCGCGAGCCACTCCGAGACGAGTTGCTGGTCGGCCTTGAGCGCCTGCGGCGTGCCCTCGAACACGATGCGGCCGTGGCCCATCACGCAGACCCGGGTCGAGACCTTGAGCGCGATCGCGAGCTTCTGCTCGACCAGCACCACCGACAGCCCCTTGCGGTGCATGTCGACGATGCATTCGCCGACCTGCGCCACGATCTTGGGCGCCAGGCCCTCGGTGGGTTCGTCGATCAGCATCAGCAGCGGATTGCCCAGCAGCGAGCGGCACATGGTCAGCATCTGCTGCTCGCCGCCCGACATGCTGCCGGCCTTGGTGTTGCGGCGTTCCTTGAGGCGCGGGAAGTAGTCGAACATCTGCTCGACGGTCCAGCGGTGCGCGCCGGGCACGGCGCGCTGCTCGCCCATGCGCAGGTTCTCGTCGACCGTGAGGTTGGCGAACACCTCGCGCTCCTCGGGCACGTAGCCGATGCCGGCACGGCACACGGCATAGGGCCGTGCGCCGGCCAGCTCGCGCTCGCGCAGCCGGATGCTGCCCGCGGACGGCGGCACCAGGCCCATGATGGCCTTCATGGTGGTGGAGCGGCCCGAGCCGTTGCGCCCGAGCAGGCTGATGACCTCGTTGCGCCCCACGCGCAGGTCGACGCCGTGCAGCACGTGGCTCTTGCCGTAGTGGACATGGAGGTCCTGGACGCTCAGCAGCGTGTCGGTCGTGCTCATGCCGTCACCTCCTCGCCGAGATAGGCTTCCTTGACGCTGGCGTTGGCGCGGATCTCCTGCGGCGTGCCGGTGGCGATCACCTGGCCGTAGACCAGCACGCTGATGCGGTCGCTCAGCGAGAACACCACGTCCATGTCGTGCTCCACGATCATCAGCGCGCGGCCCTTCGTGACCTCGCGGATCAGCTCGGCCGTGTAGTGCGTTTCCTCGGTCGACATGCCGGCCATCGGCTCGTCGAGCAGGATCACCTTGGGGTCGGAGGCCAGCGTCATCGCGATCTCGAGCGAGCGCTGTTCCGAATAGGCCATCTCGCCCGCGATCGTCGCGGCGCGCGCGTTCAGGCGCACCAGCTCGAGCAGCCGCTCGGTCTCCTCGCGGATGGCGCGGTCGCGGTCGATGAAGCGCCAGAAGACGTACTGCAGCCCATGGCGGCGCATGACCGCGAGGCGGATGTTCTCGAACACGGTGAGCTTGGGAAAGATGTTGGTGATCTGGAACGAGCGCGCGAGCCCGAGCCGGTTGATGGCCTGCGGCGTGCGCCCGGCGATCGACTGGCCGTCGAAGTGGATGCTGCCGGCCGTCGGCGCGAGCTGGCCCGAGATCAGGTGGAACAGCGTGGACTTGCCCGCGCCGTTGGGGCCGATCAGCGCATGGCGCTCTGCCCCCAGCAGGTCGAGGTCGACGCCGCGCATGATCTCGGTGGGGCCGAAGGACTTGCGCAGGCCGCGGATGCTCAGGATCGGGTCGTTCATGCGGCGCCTCCGGTGCGCTTGGCGAGGGGCGCGGACTGCGCCGCGAGGGGAGCGTCGGCTTCACGTTGAGCCAGGGTTCGCAGCCGTTGCCGCGCGAAGCGCGCGAGCAGGCCGCCGACGGCGAGCAGCGCGAGCGGCACGGCCCAGGTCGCGAACGACAGCGGCAGCCAGGCGCGGCCCAGGAACTGGATCGGCGGCCAGCCGCCACCCGGTTGCAGGTTGGCGAGCGAGCGGTAGTCCTGCGAGAAGGCGCGCTGCAGCATCTCGATCGCGAAGGCGCCGCCGAAGCTCAGCAGCAGCGCCGCGGCCACCGACAGCGCCATCACCGGCAGCAGCCGGGCCAGGCCGAAGCGCTGGCGCAGCCGCGCGGTGGTGCCCACCAGGCCCGCGAGGCCGGCCGGCATGAACATCATCACCAGCACGAACAGGATGCCCTGGTAGAGCAGCCACGAGCGCGTGAGGTCCGACACGGCGTAGCCGAAGAAGGTCATGAGCGCGGCGCCCAGGGCCGGGCCGAGGAACACCTGCACGCCGCCGATGTAGGTGTTGAGCACCACCGCGGCCGACAGCGCGGGATCGAACACCACGTAGTTCGCCGATTCGTTCGACACCACCTGCAGCCCGCCCGCGATGCCCGAGAACATGGCCGAGACCGCGAACACCAGCACGCCGAGGCCGTGCACGTTGTAGCCGAGGAAGCGCAGCCGGTGGCTGTTCTCGCGCAGGCCGCAGGTCAGCCGGCCCAGCGGCGTGCGGGTGTAGAGGTAGAGCAGCGCGAGCGACAGCAGCACCCAGCCCAGCGTGAGGTAGTAGACCTCGGTGGTCGAGCCGAAGCCGAAGCCCCAGGCCGGCATGCGCATGGTCGACACGCCGGCCTCGCCGCCGAACAGGCCCTTGAGGTGCGGCGCCAGCGAATGGATCAGCTCGGCGATGGCCAGCGTGATCATCGCGAAGTAGGTGCCGCTGCGCTGGGTGGCGAACCAGCCCGCGATGCCGCCGATGGCCAGGCCGCAGACGGCGCCGGCCAGCGGCATCAGCGGCGTGGGCAGCAGGCCGGCACCGCCGAGCGCGTTCATCGCGTGCACCGTGCCGAAGGCGCCGACGCCGAAGTAGGCCGCATGGCCGAAGGACAGCATGCCGGCCTGGCCGCACAGCAGGTTGTAGGCGCTCGCGAACAGCGCGGCGATCAGCATCTGGATGGCCGCGTTGAGCAGCCCCTGCGACAGCAGGAAGGGCAGGGCCAGCAGCAGCGCGACGCCGGCGGCCAGCAGTGAGAGGGTGGTCTTCATCGTTTCGGCCTTCCCGCTCAGTTCTTCTCGCCCATCAGCCCACTCGGCCGCACCAGCAGGATCAGCAGCATCAGCGCGAACGGAATGGTGGCCGACAGGCTCGACACCTTGAGCGTCATCAGCCCGCCGACGCCGCGCGCCCAGTCGCCCGCGCCGACCAGCGCGAACAGGTCGGCCAGGCTGCGGTCGATGCCCACGGCCAGCGAGGTGATGACGCCGATCAGCAGCGAGGCCAGCATCGCGCCGCCCAGCGAACCGAGGCCGCCGACCACCACCACCACGAACACCATCACGCCGAGCTCGAGCGCCATGTTGGGGTTGGTGGTGTAGAAGGCGCCGGCCACCGCGCCCGCGAGGCCCGCGAGGCCGGCGCCGACGCCGAACACGCCCATGAACACCAGCGGCACGTTGTGGCCCAGCGCCTCGGCCATGCGCGGCTTGTAGATCGCCGAGCGCACCACGATGCCGACGCGGGTGCGCGTGAGCAGCAGGTAGATGGCCACGAACATCGCGATCGCGATGCCGCCCATCAGCAGGCGATAGGCCGGGTACTGCGCGCCGCCGATGGCGAAGGCCGGCACGTCGAGCGTGGGCGGGATGCGGTAGTCGACCGGGAAGTTGCCGAAGAACAGCTTGATGGTCTCGGCGATGATGAACGACAGGCCGAAGGTCAGCAGCAGCTCGTGCGCATGGCCGTGGTGGTGCACGCGGCGCAGGAAGAAGCGCTCGACCACCACGCCGATCAGGCCGACCAGGATCGGCGCGGCGATGACCGCGGCCCAGAAGCCGATGGTGCCCTGCAGCGTGTAGGCGAAGTAGGCGCCCAGCATGTAGAACGAGGCATGCGCGAAATTGAGCACGCCCATCATTCCGAAGATGAGCGTGAGGCCGGCCGACACCATGAACAGCAGCAGTCCGTAGACGATGCCGTTCATGAGCGAGACGATGAGCTGGTCCATGGGTGTCCTTGCGAGCAGCCGAGGCTGCGCCGGCGGGACGCGCGCGTCCCGCCGGGGAGGGGATTCGGGGAACGGGGCCGCGCGGCGCGGCCCCGGGGAGAAGAGCGCGCGGGCGCTCAGCCCGGGCGCTTCATCGCGCAGCTCGACTGCGCGGGCGTCGAGGCTTCCTCGGCCGTGAAGCGCTTCACCGGCTTGAAGCCCATGTCGGTGTCGTCGGCCTTGTAGCGCGCGTCCTTGGTCACGGTCGACACCACCATCGGCAGCAGCACCTGGTGGTCGGCCGCGCGCATGCTCATCTCGCCCATCGGGGTCTTGATCTTCGCGGTCTCGATCGCGCGGGCCAGCGCGTTGACGTTGAGCGCGCCGTTCTCGGGCTTGGTGCGCTTGAGCGCATCGGCCACCATCGCCATGCCGAACACGGTCTGCGGCTCGATGAAGGCCGGCGCGTGGCCGGTCTTGGCCTTGTAGTCGGCGACGAAGCGCTCGCCTTCGGCACCGGCGGCCTCGGCGTTGAAGGTGTGGGCCACGAAATGGCCGACCGCGAGATCGCCCGCGTTCGCGATGTTGCCGGGCTGGTCGAGGAAGACCGTGCCGAAGCGCACCTTGAGGCCGGCCGACTTCGAGGCCTTCATCAGCAGCAGCAGGTCGTTCGACCAGTTGCCGGTGAGCACCGAGTCGGCCTTGGCGGCGCTGATCTTCGCCACGTAGGGCGCGAAGTCCTGCACCTTGTTGACGTCGTGCAGGGTCTTCTCCACCACCTGGTAGCCGCCGGCCGATGCGTTGTCGACGATGGCGCGCTCCATGTCCTGGCCCCAGGAGTAGTTCTGGTTGATCGAATAGACGCGGGTGCCGAGCGCGTTGGCCTGCTTCATCGCGCTGACCAGGGCCTTGGTGCGGATCTGCGCATCGCCGCTGAAGCGGAAGTGGTGGAAGTTGCACTTCTCGCCCGTGAGCTCCAGCGCCTCGGCGCCCACGTTGATGTAGATCATCTCCTTGCCGGGATTGCGCAGGTTGTACTTGCGCACGTCCTCGGTGATCTGGCCGCCGATGGCCGAGGAGGCACCCTGCACGATCAGGTGCACGCCGTCGGCCGCGGCCGCCTTGAGCTTGTCGGCCGCGCCCGCGGGGCCGCCCTGGTTGTCGTACTCGAGCAGCTGCACAGGCTCGCCGTTCCAGCCACCGGCCGCGTTGATCTGGTCGATGGCGAAGCGCACGGCGGTGCGATAGGCCTGGCCCGACGAGGCCTGCGGGCCCGACAGCGTTTCGAGCACGCCGATCTTCACGGGCGCGGCGGAGGCGCCGGCCGACAGCAGGGCCAGCGAGCAGGCCAGGGCCGACGCGGCGGCGTTGAACGAGAGGGGGAAGGGGGCGGATCTGCGCATTGATGTCTCCATGCTTCTTGAAAAAAAGGGGTGGGCCGCTCGCCGGCGTTCAGAGGTATTCCATGTTCCCGTCGACGCTGATCGCCTGGCCCGTGAGGTTGCGGGCCGCCGGCGAGCAGAGGAACAGCGCCATCGCCGCCACGTCGTCGAGCGTGACCATGCGGCGCAGCGAGATCTTCTGCAGGTACTCGGCGCGCATGGCCTCGACCGACACGCCCGCGGTGGCGGCGCGCGCGCCGATCACGCTGTTCATGCGCTCGCCCTCGACCGTGCCCGGCAGGATCGCGTTGACGCGCACGCCATGCGGGCCGAGCTCGATGGCCAGCGACTTCATGAGGCCGACGATGGCCCACTTGGTCGATGCATAGGGCGTGCGGAACGGATAGCCGAGCCGGCCCGCGACCGAGCTCATCGCGATCAGGCTCGGGTTGGCCTGCGAGCGCTTGAGCAGCGGGATCGCGCGCTGCGCGAAATAGAACTGGCTGTTGAGGTTGACGGCCACCGTGCGCTCCCAGTCGCCGCGCTGCAGGTCCTGCAGCGCGCCGGTGGGGCCGGCGATGCCGACGTTGTTGACGAGCACGTCGAGCCCGCCGAGCGCGCCCTCCACGTCGTCGAACACGCGCGCCACGTCCTCGGGCACCGAGGCGTCGGCCATGCTCGAGGTGATCTCGGGCGCCTCGCGCGCCATGCGGTCGAGCGCGAGGCGGTCGATGTCGCAGACATGCACGCGCGCGCCGGTCTCGCGAAAGGCCAGCGCGATGGCCGCGCCGATGCCGGACGCGCCCGCGCTGATCAGCACCCGCAGGCCAGGCGCGGGCCGCAGTGAATCGATGATGCTCATGGGTTCCTGTGGTGTCTCGTTGTGTCCATGCGGGCGCCATGGCGCTCTCGCTTCATGGGCAGTGTCTTGAAAGCACCGCTTCAAAACTATGTGCGTCGCGCACACTGGACACCCCCTCCCGATGTGATGCGGTGCTCGCGATCGCCATCGCGGCGCCAGGGGAGAGGGATCGGACCCATGGGCATGGCCGCATCGTTCTGCTAGCCTTCGCGGCCCTATGTCATCCCTGTCCACCGAACGACCGCGCGCGGCGGGCTCCTCGCGCGATGCGAGCGAGCAGGCGGCCGACGAGATCGCCGCCGAACTGATCGGCCTGCTGCACCGGAATGCGCCCGCGGAAGAATTCGCCGGCCGGCTCGCGGCCGTGGAAGCCCTGCCCGATGCGCTGCGGCGCAAGTCCAGCCTGGTCGAGCTGGTGCGCATGGCGATGGCGCTGCGCAACCGGCTCGAGCTGCACGAACAGCGCGAGCGCGGCATGCTCGCCGTGATCGAATCGGCGCAGGACCTCTCGGGCCGGCTCGACCTCACGGGCCTGCTCAAGACCATCGTGAAGCGTGCGCGCCACCTGATGGGCTCGCACCTGTGCTGGCTCACGGTCTACGACAGCGCGACCGGCGCCTTCCAGGTGGTGGTGGCCGACGGCGCGATCTCCGACCGCACCGGCCGCATGACCGTGGGCCGCAACCTCGGCATCGCGGGCATCGTGATGAGCACGCGGCTGCCCTTCTTCACGCCCGACTACCTGCACGACAACCGCTTCGCGCACGACCCCACGCTCGACGACATCTTTCGCGACGAGGGCGTGGCCGCGCTGGTGGGCGCGCCGCTGATGCGCGACGACGAGGTGATCGGCCTGCTGTTCGTGGCCGACCGCTACCACCGCACGCACACCGCGCTCAACGTGTCGATCCTCTGCACGCTGGCCGCGCATGCCGCGGTCGCGATCGAGAACGCCAAGGCTTTCGCGGAAGCCAAGGACGCGCTCGCGCATGCCGACGAGGCGCGCGGCGAACTCGAGCGGCATGTGCGCGACGTGCAGGGCGCGGCCGAGGCGCACGAGCAGCTGACCTCGCTGCTGGCCAAGGGCGCGTCGCTGGGCGCGCTGTGCGAGTCGATCGCGCAATTGCTCAACGGCGGGGTGCTGGTGCTCGACGAGGCCCACCAGGTCATCGGCCGCGCGGTGGCGCCGGGCTACGAGGGCACGGCCGCCGATGCCTACGCGCCGAACGACGAACACAGCGCCGCGCTCGCGAAGGCGCTGCGCGAGAGCCGGCAGGCCGGCCGCTCGGTGGTGGCCTACGAGCGCGACGGCGAGCTGTGCCGCGCCATCGCGGTGCTCGGCGGCAACGAGGTGCTCGGTGCCGTGCTGCTGTTCCGGCACCAGGACCTGCGCGAGACCTCGCTTCGCACCTTCGAGCGCAGCTCCAGCATCATCGGCATCGTGCTGCTGTCACAGGAGCGCGTGGAGGCCGGCAAGAGCCGCGAGGTGGCGGCGCTGCTGCGCACCCTGATCTCGCCGCGCCAGGACGAGCCCGCGCTCACGCGCGACCGCGCCGAGCGCTTCGGGCTCGACCTGTCGCAGCCGATCTCGCTGATGGTGGTCGAGATGGCCGAGCCCCGGCCCGGCTTCTGGGCCCGGCGTTTGCGTGCCGGCACGCCGATGTCCGAGCAGGTGTTCGACGAGGTCGACGGCGCCCTCGCCATCGTCTGCGCCGCGACCCGCGCGCAGGACGTGCTCGAGGCCGTCACCGCCTTCGCGCGGCGCGAGCTCGGCGATGCCTACCGTGGCGTGCTGTCGCGGCCCGTGCAGTCGCCGGCCGAGATGCCCGCGCTCTATGCCGCGCTGCGCCGCGCGCTGCCCGTGCTGGGGCGCCTGGGCATGCGCGGCGCCATCGTCGGGCAGAACGAGATGGCGCTCTATTCGGTGCTGTTCGAGACCCACGACCAGGGCAGCCTCAACACCTTCCTCGACGCCACCATCGGCGCGCTCACCAGCCACGACAGGAAGCGCGGCGCGGAGCTCACGTCGACCCTGCTGGCCTATTTCGACTGCAACCAGAACGCGAAGACCACGGCGGCGCGCATGGGCATCCATGTGAACACCGTGCGGCAGCGGCTCGCGAGCGTGGAGGAACTGCTGGGGCACTGGGGCAGCGCGAGCCGGGCGCTGGAGATCCATGTGGCGCTGCGGTTGTGGAGCCTGGGGACGTCCAGGACGACCCTGGAATCCGAGGCGACGTGATCGGATGATTTCGATTTTTCCGTGAAATCGTAGTCAAACTACGATAAATCAGACAAAAGACCCTTGTTGGAGCTTGGGATTGTCTGAATAATCGTAGTATGGCTACGATAAATCGATCAAAGCTAAATTCTTTGCTGAGCCGGCTGCCGGGCGGAACCCCCGTCACGACGGAGGACCTGGCGCGCGAGGGTATCTCTGGCGACCTGGCGGTCCACTACGTGCGCTCGGGATGGCTGGTACGGCTGGCGCGCGGCGTGTACTGCCGCCCCGACACGCCCTTGCAGCGCGATCCGAGCCTGCTGCTGCTCCAGCGCCAGATTCCCGGCCTGCACGTGGGCGGCAAATCGGCGCTCGACTGGCACGGGGTGCGCCACTACGTTTCGCAGGCACCGATGCTCCATCTCTACGGCCTCGAGTCGGCCAGCCTGCCGGACTGGTTCACCCGGGTCTTCGCGGCCGACTACCACCGCAAGCATCTCTTCAGCAGCGACGTCACCGGCATGCGGCACGCGGGCCCCTTCGAAGGCCGTGCCGATGCGCCGAACGTGTCGGCGCCCGAGCGCGCGTTCCTCGAGCTGCTGAGCGAGGTGGGCGTGCGCCAGCCGCTGGCGGAGGCGCGCGAGTTGGCGGAGGGCGCCTACGGCCTGCGCTCCTCGGTGCTCGCGGAGCTGCTGCGCCAGTGCACCAGCGTGAAGACGGTGCGCCTGTGCCTTCAGCTCGGACGCGAGCTGTCGCTGCCGTGGGCGAAGAAGCTCGACCCGGCCAAGCTGCCGACCGGTGGCGACCGACCCTGGGTCGGCCAGACCCGCGAGGGCCTGCTGGTCCTGAAGTCGTGAACGAGATCTACCTGCGGACCGCGCGCCTGCTGACGCAGGTCGCGCCCCTGGTCTTCGAAGACGACACCTTCGCGCTCAAGGGTGGCACGGCCATCAATCTCTTCGTGCGCGACATGCCGCGGCTGTCGGTCGACCTGGACCTCGTCCTGCCCGACCACACGCTGTCGCGCGGCGCGGCGCTCGACAGGATCAAGGCGTCGCTCGGCAAGGCCGCCGCCACGCTCGGGCGCAGAGGGTTCCAGACCCGTCTCGCAGGCGCGCCCGACGCGGGTGAGAGCAAGCTCCTGGTGAAGCGCGATGGCATCGAGGTCAAGGTCGAGGTCAACTACGTGATGCGCGGAACCGTGCGGCCCGTTGCCCTCGCGGGGCTGAGTGCCAGGGCGCAGGAAGTGCTGCAGGCCGAGCTGGACATCCCTGTCGTATCGCTCGAGGACGTCTATGGCGGCAAGCTGGTCGCGGCCATGGATCGCCAGCATCCACGCGATCTCTTCGACGTCATGCAACTGCTGGCGCACGGTGGCATCACCGATGGCATCCGGCGTGCATTCGTGGTCTATCTGGCGAGCCACAACAGGCCGATCGACGAGGTCCTGTTTCCGCCGCTGCGCGACGTGCGCCAGGCGTTCGAAAGCAACTTCGTGGGCATGACCACCGAGCCCGTGGAACTGGATGCACTGCTTGCCGCGCGCGACCGAATGATCGCCACGCTCCAGCAGGGCCTCGATGCGGACGAGCGGGCCTTCCTCCTGAGCCTGGCCGATGCCGCTCCCGATTGGGAGCGGCTCGATGTGCCGCATCTTTCAGAGATGCCGGCGATCCAGTGGAAGCTGCAGAACCTCGTGAAGCTGAAGGCCTCGAACCCGGCCAAGTTCGAGGCGCAGTCGAAGGCGCTGGCCGAGAAGCTCTAGTCCCGCCAGGCCCATCGCGCGGCAACTCAACGCTGCGGCATGTCCTTCACCGAATACCCCAGGCTCACCGTCGCATCCTCCGGAATCGGCGGCATGGTCGCGTTCCAGGCGAGCCAGTCCTCGCGCATCGCGGCGAGCCGTTCGGGCTCCTGCTTGGCGCGGTTGGCGCGCTCGCGCTCGTCCGCGGGGATGTTGAACAGGTACTCGTTGCCGTCGACCTTCAGGTACTTCCAGTCGCCGTCGCGCAGCGCCTGCTGGCCGCGGTGGTTCATGCGCCAGTGCAGCGGGCGGCGGAAGCCGTGCTTCGCATCTTTCAGCACCGGCATCAGCGAGACGCCGTCGAGCGGATAGGCCGGGTCGGCCTGCACGCCGGCCGCATCGAGCATGGTGGCCGACCAGTCCATGGTCAGGCAGTGTTGGGCGCTCTCGCCGCCGGGCGCGATGACGGCGGGCCAGTGGGCGATCCATGGCACGCGGATGCCGCCTTCGGTCAGGTCCATCTTGCCGCCGACCAGCGGCCAGTTGTCGGAGAAGCGCTCGCCGCCGTTGTCGCTGGTGAACACCACCAGCGTGTTGTCGGCCATGCCGTGCTTCTCGAGCGCGGCCATGATCCAGCCGATGCCCTCGTCCATGTGATGGATCATGCGGCGGTAGACGTGGATGTTGCCGCCCGCGAGGTCGAACAGGTTGTCCTTCACCAGCGGCGCCTTGTCGGCATCGTCGCGCGTTTCCCACGGCCAGTGCGGCGCGGTGTAGTGCAGGCTCAGGAAGAAGGGCTTGGCCTCTTGCGAAGGCTGTTGCGCCATGCGCTCGACGAAGTCGACGGCGCGCTTCGAGAGGATGTCGGTGAGGTAGCCCTCTTCCTGCTTGTCCTCCTCGCCG
The DNA here is from genome assembly GCA_016806145.1 of Variovorax paradoxus. Taxonomy (NCBI): domain Bacteria; kingdom Pseudomonadati; phylum Pseudomonadota; class Betaproteobacteria; order Burkholderiales; family Comamonadaceae; genus Variovorax; species Variovorax paradoxus. Next base: position 4,664,185 of record CP063166.1, on the reverse strand, counting down.
TACCAGAGGTCGTGGCGGCCGCTGGAGTCGCAGTGGGTGAAGTAGTCGACGCCGCCCGACATCGGGCCGAAGAACTCCTCGTAGCCCGAGCGCAGCGGGCCGAAGCTCGGCGGATAGCCGAGGTGCCACTTGCCGATCAGCGCGGTGCGGTAGCCGCTGGCCTTGAGCAGCGAGGGCAGGGTGGGATGGTCGACCGGCAGGCCCAGCGTGCTGCTGCCGCGGCTCTTGCTGTTGATCGGCTCCTCGGCCGCGCCGCGCAGCCGGTACTGGTAGCGCGCGGTGATCATCGCGAAGCGCGTGGGCGAGCACACGGGCGAATTCGCGTAGCCCTGCGTGAGCTTGAGGCCGTTGGCGGCCAGGCCGTCGAGCACCGGCGAGACCGGGCCGAAGACGGCCTCGCGGCCGCCGTAGCAGCCGAGGTCGGCATAGCCGAGGTCGTCGGCGACGATGAAGATGATGTTGGGTCTTGTCATGGTGTCCGAATGGCGTTGTCGATCTGTTCGTGCCCACACCGCCGTTCGCGCTGAGCTTGTCGAAGCGTCGCGCAGGGCTTCGACAGGCTCAGACTGAACGGTTGCGCGTGGATCGAGAGACTCAAGGCTGGTAGCCCGATTTCTGCACCACCGGACCCCATTGCAGCCGGTAGGCCTTGAGCATCGCGGCGGTCTGCGCCTGGGTGCTGACCACCGGCGTCATCTTGGAGTCGGTGAACTTGCGCACCGTATCGGGGTCCTGCATCACCTCGCGGATCGCGGTGGCCAGGCGCTCGACCTTCTCGCGCGGCATGGTGGCGGGCGCGAAGAAGGTGTTCCAGCCGCTGGCCGCGAGGTCGAGGCCGGCTTCCTTGAAGGTGGGCACCGAGGGCGCGAAGGGCGAGCGCTTGGCGCCCGAGATCGCGAGGATGCGCAGCTTGCCGCCGTCGTGCTGCGGGATCACCACGTCCTCGGTGTCGACCGCGATCGGCACCTGGCCGCCGATCAGGTCGTTGAGCAGCGGCGCCGAGCCGCGATAGCCGATGACCTGGGTCTGGACCTTGGCCTTCTCGCCGACCATGAGGCCGAAGAAGTGCGGCAGGCTGCCGGTGGCCGGCACGCCGACGTTGGCCTGCTTGGGATTGGCGCGCATCCAGGCCAGCAGGTGGTTGAGTTCGCGCACCGGCAGCGTGGGCGACACGGCGAGTGCGAAGTCGTAGTCGTTGACGTGCGAGACCGGCACGAAGTCGTGTTCTGCGTCATAGCCGTTGTCCTTGAACACCAGCGGCGCCACCACCATCACGGCGGGGTTGGCGAGCATCAGCACGTTCTGGTTCGCGGGCGTGACCTTGACCTGCTGCGCCGCGAGGCGGCCGCCCGCACCGGGCTTGTTGTCGACGATGACCGGCACACCGAGCTTGGGCGCGAGCTTGTCGCCGACGATGCGCGCGACGCGGTCGGTGGCGCCGCCGGGCGCGTAGCCCACGACGATGCGCAGCGGGCCGTCGAGCGGCTGCTGCGCGGCGGCGCCGGTGGCCGTCAGGGCCGTCGCTAGACCGGCGATGGCCATCAGGCCGGCGAGGCGGCGGGTGATCGGGTGCTTGGGTTGCATGGGGTCCTCCTTGCGTTTCATGTATCGGGTGTCAGTCGTTGGCCTGGAAATTCACGGCCTTCATGATGGCGGCCCAGCGTGCCGTGTCCTCGCGCATGGTCTTCACGAGCGCATCGCCCGTGTCGGCCACCGGGTACATGCCGTTCTGCAGCAGCATCTGGCGCACCTCGCGCTTGTTGACGGCGCGCGCGAACTCGGCGCGCAGCTTCTCGACCACGGGCTGCGGCGTCTTCAGCGGCGCGTAGTAGGCGAACCACGCGGTGGCGACCACGTCCTTGTAGCCGGCCTCGACGAAGCTCGGCAGGTTGGGCATCAGCGGCGAGCGCTTCTCGCCGCTGGTGGCCAGCACCTTGACGCGGCCCGAGGGCAGCATCTGCTGCGCGCCGCCCACGGTGTCGAAGTAGACCGGCACGGTGCCGCCCATCACGTCCTGCCGCGCGGGCGTGGAGCCGCGATAGGGCACGTGCACCATCTTCAGCCCGGCCGCGCGGTTGAGCATCTCGCCGAGGAAGTGCGAGGGCGTGCCGGCGCCGTACGAGGCGAAGCTGACCTTGTCGCCCTGCGCCCTGGCCCAGGCGATGAACTCGGGCAGCGTGTTCGCGGGCACGTCCTTGTTGAGCACCAGCGCGAGCTCGAAGCGCGCGGCGTTGATGATCGGCACGAAGTCCTTGATCGGGTCGTAGGAGAGGTTGCGGTAGGCGCTCGGGAACATGGTCATCATGCCGGCCGTGCCCAGCAGCAGCGTGTGGCCGTCGGGCGGCGCGGTCTTGACCGTCTCGACCGCGATGCGGCCGGCCGCGCCCGAGCGGTTGTCGACGATCAGCGGCCCGAGGCTGTCGCGCACCTCCTGCGCGATGGCGCGCGTGAGCACGTCCTGCGTGCCGCCCGCGGGCACGCCGATCAGCACCTTGATCGGCTGGCTCGGCGCGAAGCCCTGGGCGCGCGACAGCGCGGGCGCGAGCGCGAGGCCGCCGAGCGCGGCGACCAGCCGGCGGCGGCCGGGGGCGGGCAGGTGGGAAGCGTGCGAGGGGGAAGGCATGGGGTGAGGTCTCCGAAAGGCGCCGGTTCTGCGGGTCGTGTGCCCGCGGCTGCGGACGATTCTGGAGACGCTACAGTCGATTGATCAAATCAACCATTCCCCGGATTAACCCGAGCGCGATGCCCCAGCCCATCGATGTGCCCGTGAAAGCGACCGCTCGCAGGACGGCCAAGGCCACCATCGAGGCGGCCAAGGACGCCAGCCTCGCGTTGCCGCGCCGTCCGCTCGACGACCTGCTGCTCTACCGGCTGTCGCGCCTGCTCGCGGTGGCCGGCAGCATGGTGATCCGCCTGTGCGAAGGCCGCTTCGGCATCACGCGCCGCGAATGGCGACTGATCGCCACGCTCGCGAGCCGCGGCGAGCTCGGCTCCTCGCAACTGGCCGAGCATGCGCAACTCGACCGCGCGCGCACTTCGAAGGCCGTGGGCTCACTGGTCGAGAAGAAGCTGGTGTCGCGCGTGTCGCGCGTGGCGCGCGCGGGCGACCGGCGGCAGGTGCGGCTGCGGCTCACCGACAGCGGGCAGGCGCTCTACGACGCGCTCTTTCCGCTCGTGACGGCGATCAATGGCGAGCTGATGGGCGCGCTCGACGCCGGCGAGGCCGAGCGCTTCGACGCGGCGCTGCACCGGCTGCAGGAGCGGGCCGAGCGCATGGTGGCGCAGGCGGTGTTGCCGAAGGCGGACCGGGGCAGGCACGCGGTGCGTTAAGGCCGGGTGACCGGGCACGGCGATCCAACGAGAGAAGAGGACCTCATGTTCGAGAAGATCAAGGCGCTGTTCGCAGCGCGACCGGCAGCGGCAACCACGCAGGCGCCCGCGTCAACCCCAGCGCCGGCAGCGGCGCCGCCCCGGGCCCCCGCCCCGCCCGACGAGGCGGTGCGGCTGCTGTCCGCCGACGATCCGGCGAATCCCTTCGTCTTCGAGGGCTACGACTGCGCGGCCTTCGCGCGGTCGATGATCTCCACCACGAAGGACCCGGGCATCGCGGCCCAGTTCTCGGCCGGCCGCACGGACCCGGGTTCGGCCCACATCGGCCAGCTGCCCGCGCAGGCCGTGGCGCTGGAATGCATCCTGGCCTACGACGCGAAGGAGCCGCCGACCGAAGGCGTGCTGTTCAAGGCCTCGGCCATGGAGGAGAAGTGGGACATCTATCTCTACGGCGGCCGCCTCTATTTCGCGCGCAGCTGGACGGCCGCGCTGGCTTTCGTGGCCGAGTTCGAGCTGGGCGAGGGACGGCTGAGGATCCCGCGCGTGTGGGCATCGGCCGGCAACGAGGCGCTCGCGGTTCGGCAAGTGGACTACCTGATCAAGAGCCACCTGCAACGGCGCGTCGTGCCGCATCCGCTGCCGGCCGACTTCGAGCGCGATCCCCACACGGTGGGGCTCTATTCGTTCAGCCAGTACGGCCGCGTCTGCTGGTTCGGCACCTTCGCCGACACGCTGGTCGACCGGCCGTTGAAGGCCACCGGCGCGACAGCCTGAGTCACTTTCCGTCTTGGACGCGGGGCAGAATGGCCCGAGACCGAGGCCCGGTCGGCACACCACGAGGAGCAGTCCGATGAGTTCGATGGAAGAAGTCTGGAAATACCGCGAGGAAGTCCTCTACCCCCAGCTCTTCGGCGAGAAGCGCAAGGGCATCTTCGTGCTGGGCGCTGAAGACTTCTCGGCGCTGGGCGCGCAGGACATCGATCCGCGCTGGCTGCACCTGGGCGTGTTCGAGTTCGAGCCGACGCCCGTGCGCAACTCCTGGCTCTACGTGAGCTCGGGCGGCTCGACGCCCTGGGAGGGCGATCCCGCCGACTACGACCCCGAGGACTATTCGTGGATCGGCACCGAGCTCGTGCTCGAGGTGCCGTCGCAGGCCGGCGACACCTGGCCGATCAAGCTGCTGCAGAAGCTGCTGGCCTACAACGTGCTGCTTGCGCATGGCCGCTTCGGCGAGGACAAGCCGCCGCTGGACTACGGCGACCGCATTCCGCTGGGCGGGCCGATCGGGCAGAAGGCGGCCTCGGTGCTGCGCCATGTGGTGCTGGCGCGGCCGAAGCACTATTCGGCGACGGCGCAGCTGGACTCGGGCAAGTTCGATTTCCTGCAGGTGGTGGGCATCTCCGACACCGAGCGCGACTGGGCCAAGGCGCGCAGTTCCGAGGACCTGGTGCGGCTGCTCGAGGTGCATGGCCACTGCCCGGTGACCGACCCGAAGCGCGCGCCGGTGGCCTGAGCGCCGCATGCAGGGAGTCAGCGAGGCCGACGCGCCGCAGCGCCAGACCACGGTCGATGCGCTGCGCGGCTTCGCGCTGCTGGGCATCCTGGTGGTCAACATCGCGACCTTCGCCTCGACCTACTACGGCATGGGGCTGCCCGATCCGCTTGCGAACGCGCTGCCCGAGCGCCTCGCGGTGATCGTGCGCACCTTCGTCTTCGAGACCAAGTTCTACCTGCTGTTCTCGTTCCTGTTCGGCTACAGCTTCCAGCTGCAGAAGGCGGCAGCGCAGCGCGCCGGCCGTGCCTTCGCGCCGCGCATGGCGCGCCGGCTGCTGGCGCTCTGGCTGCTGGGCGTGGCGCATGGGGTGCTGCTCTACCAGGGCGACATCCTCACGACCTATGGCGTGATCGGCGTGGTGGTGCTGCTGCTGCACCGGCGTGGCGATCGCTTGCTGCTGGGCGCCGGCATCGCGCTGGTGCTGGGCACCGCGCTGCTGTGGGCCGCCTTCAGCGCGCTGCTGTCGTTCGCGCTGGGCGGCGGCCCGATGGACCTGCGCAGCACCTATGCGGAAGCCGCGTCGGCGCTGGTGGCCTACCGCGGCACGCCGATGATGGTGATCGTGCAGCACCTGCGCGAGCTGTCGCAGATCTGGTGGCTCACGGCGCTGGTGCAGGCACCGACGGCGCTCGCGATGTTCTTCGCGGGCTTCGTCGCCGCGCGGCATGCGCTGCTGGCCGATACCGGCGCGCGCCTGCCGCTGTTCCGGCGCGTGCTGGCCTGGGGGCTGGTGGTGGGGCTGCCGGGCGCGGCCTTCTATGCGCAGTCGGCGATGCGTGTCGATGGCTCGGTGCGCGACTTCCTCGGACTCTCGGTCACGCTGCTCACGGCGCCGTTCCTGAGCGCCGCCTATGCCTGCGCGCTGGTGCTGCTGTTCCGCACGCCGCGTGGTCGCGTGCTCGAAAGCTGGCTCGCGCCCGCGGGGCGCATGGCGCTGTCGAACTACCTGCTGCAGTCGGCCGTGTGCGCCTGGCTGTTCCTGGCCTACGGGCTGCGCTGGATCGGCGCGACGCCGCCGCTCGCGGCGATGGGGATCGCCTTCGCGATCTTCGGCTGCCAGCTGCCGCTGAGCCGCTGGTGGATGGGGCGCTTCGCCTACGGGCCCGTCGAGTGGCTGCTGCGGGCGTTCACGAACCTCGCGTGGCCGTCGATGCGGCGCTGAGCCTGCCGCGTACGCTGCGTACGCAGCTCAGGGCGGCGGCAGCGGCCGCGACCACAGCCAGGCCAGCACCACCGCCATGCAGCCGATGGCCAGCACCGCGGTCCAGGCCCGGTGCGCGGTGTACGAGACGATCACGGCGCACAGCGCCATGGTGACGGTGGCGCTCCACTTGGCACGCCGGCTCACGGTGCGGCCGTGGGCCCAGTTGTGCAGCAGCGGCCCGAAGATGCGGTGCCCGAGCAGCCAGGCATGCAGCCGCGGCGAGCTGCGCGCCGCGGCCCAGGCGGCCAGCAGGATGAAGACGGTGGTCGGCATGCCCGGCACCACCACGCCGATGAGGCCGAGCACCAGGCACAGCACGGCGAAGGCATAGAACAGGGCGCGTACCAGCGGGCCTCTGGGTTCGGGGTCGGGCTTCAACGCGGCACGCTCGTGGTGGAAGGCGAGGCTCAGGCCACGGCCTGCGGCTGGAACGGCCCGGGCTCGCGCTCGGCCGGGTGGTCGTTGCCCACGCGCACCTTCGGCAGGTGCTGCGGGTACTCGCGCTGCATGAAGTCGATCAGCCCCTCGCGCACGTTGCAGCGCAGGTCGAAGGCCAGGCCCGAGGTGGCGGCGGTGCACAGCACGCGGATCTGCATGGTGCGCTCGGTGGCGTCGGTCACGCGCAGGTTGAAGAAGCGGCCGTCCCATTCGGGCGAGGCCTTCACGATGCGCTCGACCTCGGCGCGCAGCGGCGCCAGCGGCATGCCGTAGTCGGCATAGACGAACACCGAGCCGAGGATCTGCGAGGAATGGCGGGTCCAGTTCTGGAACGGCTTCTCGATGAAGTAGGTGAGCGGCAGGATCAGCCGGCGCTCGTCCCAGATCTTCAGCACGACGAAGGTGCCGGTGATCTCCTCGACGCGGCCCCATTCGCCCTCGACCACGAGCACGTCGTCGATGCGGATCGGCTGCGCGAGCGCGAGCTGCAGGCCGGCGATGAGGTTGCTGAACACCGGCTTGGCCGCGAGGCCGGCCACGATGCCGATCACGCCGGCCGAGGCCAGCAGGCTGGCGCCGACCTGGCGCGCGCCGGGGAAGGTCATGAGCATCATCGCGCCGCCGGCGATCACCACCACGGTCATGGCGGTGCGCGCGAGCACGCGGGTCTGCGTGAGCACGCGGCGCGCCTGCAGGTTGTCGGCAATGTCGGACGGATGCTGCGCGAGCACGCCGTCGGCGAAGCCGCCGATCGCCTTGAGCGCGAGCCAGGTGGTGGCCGCGATCAGCAGCAGGCCATTGAGGTGGCGCACGTTCTCGATGTAGCGCAGGTCCTCGGGCGTGGCCTGCCACACCATCTGCAGCGCGATCAGCGGCAGCACCGCGCGCGCCGGGGCATGGCAGGCGACCACCATGGCATGGATGGCGGGCGCGGGGCGCGTGATGCGCTTGAGCACCATGCCGCCGATGCGGTGGACGACGAGGGCGACGGGAACGGCGATGACGGCGGCCAGCCAGGTGCCGAACCAGGGATGGGAGAGGATGGATTGCATCAGGGTCATGCCGATGCGAGTCCCGAAGCTTCCTGTTCGTTCAATGCTTGAAGAATTCGGGCCGCATCGTCTCGCAATTGGGTCGACAGCGCGGTCGCCAGGTCGAGCCGGCGCAGCAGCCAGGGGCTGATGTCGTTGTCGAAGGGATCGGGCAGCGGGATCGGGCCGCCGACGGCGGTGGAGGCCGTGCTCTCGGGCTGCGTGGGGCCCGAGGTGGGCACCGCGCCGATCGCGGCCTCGATGCGCTGCGTGGTGCGCGCGAGCGGGCCCTCGACCTCGCCGGGCGTGAGACGGTCGCGCCGCAGCACCAGCATCGACTTGACCGCGCTGAGCTGCGCCAGCAGCTGGTAGCTGTGGGCCTGCAGGTGCTCGAGCGGCTCGACCGGCGGCTGCACCGCGCGCGGTTCGGACAGCGAACGCTGCGTGGCCTGCACCAGCGCCGAGAGGCTGTCGAAGGCCTCGCGGCGCGCCAGCCGCCATTCGAGCTCGGGGCTGCTGTCGACGGTCTGCAATTGGCCCAGGCCGAGCGCGAGCCGCGCATGGCGCGCCTGCGCGGTCAGCACGCGCGCCACCAGCGCCGGGATCTGGCTGCGTTCCCACGAGGGCAGCACGTAGCAGAAGGCCCAGGCGAGCGCGGCGCCGATCAGCGTGTCGGCGATGCGCTCGAACAGCGCGAACAGCGGCGCCGCGCCGGTGTTGAGCATGTGGGCCTGCAGCAGGCCCAGCACGGTGGCGGCCACCGCGGTGATCAGGTAGCGCCGCACCGCGAAGCTGTGGGCGATGGCCTGCGCCACGGTCAGCACCGCGAGCAGCCCGAGCGCCGAGAGATGCGCCGACAGCAGGCCGACCGCGAGCACGCAGCCCAGCAACGTGCCGGCCACGCGGTGGTTGCGCCGCTCCAGCGTCTGCGAGAGGCTGCCGCGCAGCACCACCACGATGGTCAGCAGGATCCAGTAGTCGTGCGAGCCCCAGGGCATCGACACCGCGACCGCGTAGCCGGCCGCGATCGCGAGCGCGGCGCGGATCGCGTGGCGCAGCGGCGGTGCGTCCCAGCGCCACAAGGTGAAGAAGGGGCGCCACGACCAGTCGGTGGGGCTCACGAACATCTGCCAGTTGGCGCGCACCACGGCGAGGTTGGGCTCGGCGTCGCCGCGCGCCATGGCCGAAAGGCGCAGCACCTCGTCGTTGATGTGGCCGATGCGGCTCGCGAGGCCGCGCGCGAGCATGGCGGCGTTGGGGCCGGGCAGCATCGGATGCGGATGGCCCGAGGCCTGGTCCTCTCCATCGACGTGGATCGCCGCGAGGCGCAGCCGGCGGTCGGCCACCAGGTGCGGATGGCGGCCCATGAGCAGCGCGTCGGCCAGCGCGATCATGTCCTCGGCCAGTTCCTCGAGCACGCGGCGCATCTCGACCAGCGCGTCGGCATGGGCGGGATGGGTCTTGAGCGCGTCGAGGTCGAGTTCGCTCGCGAGCAGCTGGTCGCGCATCTCGAGCACGATCACCAGCATCGCGGCCAGCCGCTGGCGGCGCGGCGTGCGCGGCGACTCGAGCACGATGTCGCGCGTGGCCTGCAGCTGGTCGGCCAGCGCGGCCTGTTCGCGCAGCAGGCGGCCCAGCATCGGCGCGGGGGTCTCGCGCACGTCGCCGGTTTCGTCCCTGGGCGTGAACTGGCTGGCCTCGGTGCGCATCAGCGCGGCCAGCGAATACAGCACGTCGGCCACCGACTGCACGCGAAAGCGCGTGTTGAGGATCAGGTTGGCGAGCACCGACCACAGCACGTACAGCCCGGCGCCGAGGCCGAAGTGCCAGGTGCGCTCGATGGCCTCGGCCATGCCGTGCGGCGTGGGCGTGGCCATCGAGAAGATCATCGAGAACATCACCGCGATCGCGATCGGAATGCCGCGCTTGCCCCAGGCCATGGCCAGGAAGGCGAAGAAGGTGGCCGGCACCAGCAGCAGGCCGAGCCGGATCGGCGCGGCATGCAGCAGCTGCACGGCGAAGAACAGCGGCAGCCCGATCAGCGGCGCCGGCAGCATCTGCCAGAACTTGCCGCGGCGCGGGCCCGGCAGGTCGGGCGGCGCGGTGACGATCACGCCGACCGCGGCCGAGGAGGCCGCGACGGTGCCGAGCCAGAAATGCACGCCGCCCGAGATGAACAGCAGGCCGAGCGCGACCGTGAGGCCGCTGGCGACGTAGTGGCTCAGCGCGATGCGCAGCGCGGCGCGCAGGCGCTGCTGCAGCACCGAGGCCTGGGTCTCGCCGCCGATGGCGCGGGCCCCTGCCATCACTTGGCGGAAGCGTCGCCCTCGAACGGGCCGGTGGCGGCGGGGGCGTCGCGGCGGATGCGGGTGAGCTTGCGCTTGGCCGGGGCGGCGGCGGGTGCCTCCGCGTTCTGGTCGTCCTCGGCCGGGCCCATCTCGGTCACGGTGCTGCGCGCGTAGATGTCGGCCGAGCCCTCGGTCTGCGGCTTGCTCGCCGCGGCCACCGCGCGCACGCGGTCGCTGGCGCGCAGCTTCTCGTCGACGCTCGCGAACTTCGAGTACTTGGCCAAGAGCGGCACCAGCTGGCCGTAGATGCGCGGCGCGCCGGCCAGGCATTCGCGCTGGTCGATGAAGTCGGGCTCGCCCGTGAAGTTGCCGATCAGGCCGCCGGCCTCGGTCACCAGCAGCGAGCCGGCCGCCACGTCCCAGGGGTTGAGGCCGGTCTCGAAGAAGGCATCGGTGAAGCCGGCCGCCACGTAGGCGAGGTCGAGCGCGGCGGCGCCGGGGCGGCGCAGGCCGGCCATGCGCGGCATCAGGTCGGCCATGATGGCCAGGTACTGCTTGAAGTTGTCGCCGGTGCGGAACGGGAAGCCGGTGGCGACCAGCGATTCGGACAGCCGGGTGCGCTTGGACACGCGGATGCGGCGGTCGTTGACGTAGGCGCCGCGGCCCTTGGTGGCGGTGAACAGGTCGTTGCGCGTGGGGTCGTAGACGACCGCCTGCTCGATCTTGCCGCGCACCGACAGCGCGATCGACACGCAGTAGAACGGGAAGCCGTGGATGAAGTTGGTGGTGCCGTCGAGCGGATCGATGATCCAGACGTAGTCGGAATCCTTGGCGCCGTGCTCGGAGCCCGATTCCTCGGCCAGGATGCCGTGCCCCGGATACGCCGTGAGAAGCGTTTCGATGATGGCCTGCTCGCTCGCGTGGTCGATCTCGGTGACGAAATCGTTCACATGCTTCTGGGAGATGCGCACGGCCTCGACGTCGAGCGCGGCGCGGTTGATGATGGCGCCGGCGGCGCGAGCGGCCTTCACGGCCACGTTGAGCATGGGATGCAGGTTGGGGGACGACATTCTGAATTGTGAGCGTGAGCGGAACGCCTGCACGGACCCGGCAAAGGCCCGGGTGGCCGTGGCTGTCGTTCCTGACTGACTGGAAGAACTGGGGGGTGGGACCCTGAAGGACCCGGAAACCGGCCCGGCGATGCGGGCGGCGAGAATCGGGGGATTTTACCGGCTCGGCCGGTCCCTGTCTCCCCACCCCTTTTCATGCGCACCCGTTTCATCCTGATCCAGACCAGCCACGCCGGCAACGTGGGCGCCGCCGCCCGCGCCATGAAGACCATGGGTTTCGGCGAACTCGTGCTGGTGGCGCCGCGCTGGGCCAACGTGCTGCGGCGCGAGGAAACCATCCAGCGCGCGAGCGGCGCGCTCGACGTGCTGGCCAACGCGCGCATCGTGGAAACGCTCGACGAGGCCCTCGACGGCGTGACCCACCTGTGCGCCACCGCGATGGTGCCGCGCGACTTCGGCCCGCCCACGCGCACCCCGCGCGAACACCTCGTGCCGCTGGCCGCGCAGGGCGAGGCGCACGTGGCCTTCCTGTTCGGCTCCGAGCGCTTCGGCATGCGCAACGAGGACGTCTACCGCTGCCACGTCGCCCTGAGCATTCCGACCGACCCGAACTTCGGCTCGCTCAACCTCGGCGCCGCGATCCAGGTGATCGCCTACGAATGGCGGCTCGCGCTCGGCGGCTTCGAGGTGCGCGACGCGGTCGCGCCGCCGCCGGCGGCCGATGCCCAGGCGGTGGCCGGCATGCTCGAGCACTGGGAGCGTTCGCTGGTGGAGGTGGGCTTCCTCGATCCCGAGGCGCCCAAGAAGCTGATGCCGCGGCTGCAGCAGCTGTTCAACCGCGCCCAGCCCACGGCCGAGGAGATCCACATCCTGCGCGGCATCGCCAAGGCGATGAGCGAGGCCGCGGCCGGCAAGATCCGGCGCTGAGCGGGCCTAAAACCCCATCGCCCGTACGCGATGAGGGCCGGCTATAGACTGCGCGGCCCCCATCGTCATAACCAAAATATCCGAAGGCAGCGATGTTCTCTCGCCTGCGCGCCGACATCCGGTGCATCCTCGAACGCGACCCGGCCGCGCGCAGCGCCTGGGAGGTGCTCACGGTCTATCCGGGCCTTCATGCCGTGGTGCTGCATCGCTGGGCGCATGCGTGTTGGAACCATGGCTTCAAGTGGCCCGCGCGCTTCATCGCGCACATGGCGCGCTGGCTCACCGGCATCGAGATCCATCCGGCTGCCAAGATCGGCCGCGAGGTGTTCTTCGACCACGCCATGGGCGTGGTGATCGGCGAGACCGCCGAGGTCGGCGACGGCTGCACCATCTACCAGGGCGTGACCCTGGGCGGCACCTCGCTCTACAAGGGCACCAAGCGCCATCCGACCTTGGGCCGCAACGTGGTGGTGAGCGCCGGCGCCAAGGTGCTGGGCGGCTTCGTGGTGGGCGACGGCGCCAAGATCGGCAGCAACGCGGTGGTCATCAAGCCGGTGCCCGCGGGCGCGACCGCGGTCGGCATCCCGGCGCGCATCATCCCGTCGAAGGCCGGCGAGAGCGCCGACGTGGCCGTGCCGCAGAAATTCAGCGCCTACGGCATCACGCAGGACGACGATCCGCTGAGCCAGGCGATGCGCGGCCTGATCGACAACGCCTCGAGCCAGGAGCACCAGATCGCGCTGCTGTGGCAGGCGATCGAGAAGCTCTCGGCCCATCCCGGCACCCGGGATTGCGTGCCCGGCGACGCGGCGCGCGACGAGTGCTTCGAGGCGGAGAAGCTCACGCAACTGGTGGGGAAGTGACGTGAGCTGGGCGCTGTTCCATCGCTTCGAGAACGAGCGGCCCACCGACTTCCACGAGCTGCGCCAGTTCGGCAATTCGCTGTGGGCCGCGAGCGGCAAGGTGCAGACCTGGGGGCGCTCCAGCGTCGCCGAGTTCGCCAGCCCCGAGGCCGCGATGGAGGCCCTGGCGCAGCGCAGCCGCGAGATCGAGGCCCAGGGCTACGTGCGGGTGCGCGAGGGCATCCACGACCCCGCCCGCGTCGACTTCGCGCTGCTCACGGCCGAGATCCGCGAGGGCGCCCGCCGCGCCTTCGAGGCCATCCGCGCGGCCGAGCCCGAGCGGACCTTCCGGCTTTTCGCGCTGGGCAGCGACGAGAGCGCGATGACCATCGTCCATGCCGCCAGCGACCTCGCCCTGGGCGAACCGGGCGAGATGGAGGACGAGAGCGAGATCTGGAGTTCCGGCGAGTGGTCGCACGACGAGGGCGGCGAGTTCTTCGACATCGCCTACCGCATGATCCTGGCCTGCCACCGCGAGGACCTGCCCTGCAGCGTGGAGTTCGACGTGCTGCACGACGGCCTCTTCGAGGCCTGCATCGCCGCGATGGCACAGCTCGATGGCGAGGGATTCTTCGGCACCGGCGCCGCACGCGAACAGGTGGTGCTGCTGTGCCAGGTCGAGGGCGGCGAGGACATGGAAGGCTCGGTCGCCCGCCTCAACACCGCGCGCGTGGTGGACCGGCTTCGGCGCTGGATCGAACTCTGCGAATGAAGGTCGGGCCGGGCTGCTAGCGCCGCGCGGGCGCGTGCAGCGCGCCGTGCACATGCCCCGCGTGCTGGCCGAAGCCCTCGGCCTCGAGCGCGACCGCGTCGAGCTCCTGGATGATCCCGCAGGGCTGGGCCGAATCGGCGCCGCCGCATTGCCGGCGCAGCGCCTTCAGCTGCTTCTCGAGCGTGCGCAGCTCGGCGATGCGCGCCGCCACGTGGCCGATGTGGTCGTCGAGCAGCTGGTTGACCTCGCCGCAGTCCTCCTGCGGCGCATCGCGGAATTTCAGCAGGCTGCGGATCTCGTCGAGCGTCATGTCGAGCGAGCGGCAGCGGCGCACGAAGCCCAGGCGCTGCGCATGGTCCTCGCCGTAGATGCGGTAGTTGCCCTCGGTGCGCGCGGGCGCGGGCAGCAGGCCTTCGCGCTCGTAGTAGCGGATGGTCTCGACGGGCGTGTTCGCGGCCTTGGCCAGATCACCGATTTTCATGATGCGGCAGATGGAAGGCTGGCGAGGGGGCCGGACCGTGGAGGCCCGCGAAGCCCCGCCAGCGGGTGGGGGAACTGCGTTTGACTCTACACCTGCTTCAGGGTTTTCAATCGAGCCCATGACGAACCAGAACACGCTCGACAGGGATATTCGGGGGGGCGCGGCGCCCGCCGGCGCGCACGGCCATGACCATGGCCATGCGCACGATCACGGCCATGCGCCCGCGGCCGCGCCGCCCGCGCACGACGCCTGCTGCAGCCACACGGGCTGCGGCTCGGCCTCGGTCTCGGCCTTCGTGTCGGCGCCGGAGCCGGCCGACCTGCCCAAGGGCGCGACCTTGTTCCGCATTCCCACCATGGACTGCGCGGTCGAGGAGTCCGAGATCCGCCGCGCGCTCGAGCCCGTGGCCGGCATCGGCGCGCTGCGCTTCCGGCTCGGCGAACGCACGATGGCGATCACCGCCGACGAGGCGGCGCTGGCCGAGGCCCTGGCGGCGATCCGCAAGGCCGGCTTCAAGCCCGAGCCGGTGGCCGCGCCGGCGCCGGGCGCGGCACGCAGCATCGAGCCCGCGGGCTGGAAGAGCGCCGGCCTCGCGCGCCTGGTCGCGGCGCTGTTGCTCGCCATCGGCGCCGAGTCCGTCTCCTTCCTCGCGCTCGAGGGCCGGGGCTTCATGGTCTTCGAGATGGGGCTCGCGCTCGCGGCCATCGCGCTCGCGGGCCTCGACACCTACAAGAAGGGCTTCGCGGCGCTGGTGCGCGGCCGGCTCAACATCAATGCGCTGATGGCGGTGGCCGTGACCGGCGCCTTCTTCATCGGCCAGTGGCCCGAGGCCGCGATGGTGATGGCGCTCTATGCGATCGCCGAGCTGATCGAGGCGCGTGCCGTGGACCGCGCGCGCAACGCGATCCAGAGCCTGCTGGCGCTGGCGCCCGAGCAGGCCGAGGTGCGCCAGCCCGACGGCGGCTGGCGGACCGTGCCCGCGAGCGAGGTGCCGCTGGGCGCGGTGGTGCGCATCCGCCCCGGCGAACGCGTGGCGCTCGACGGCGTGGTCACGGCCGGCAGCAGCGCGATCGACCAGGCGCCGGTCACGGGCGAGAGCATCCCGGTCGACAAGACCGTGGGCGACACCGTCTTCGCCGGCACCATCAACCAGACCGCGGGGCTCGAGTTCCGCGTCACCGCGGTGGCCGCCAACACCACGCTGGCGCGCATCATCCACGCGGTGGAGGAGGCGCAGGGCACGCGCGCGCCCACGCAGCGCTTCGTCGATCGCTTCGCCGCGATCTACACGCCGGCCGTGTTCGCGCTCGCGCTGGCCATCGCGCTGTTCACGCCCTGGGCCATGGGCTGGACCTGGCTCGAGGCGATCTACAAGGCGCTGGTGCTGCTGGTCATCGCCTGCCCCTGCGCGCTGGTGATCTCCACGCCGGTGACGGTGGTGAGCGCGCTGGCCTCGGCCGCGCGGCGCGGCATCCTGATCAAGGGCGGCACCTACCTCGAGGAGGCGCGCAAGCTCAAGGCGGTGGCGCTCGACAAGACCGGCACCATCACCGAGGGCAAGCCCAGGCTGGTCGAGTCCGAGGTGCTCGGCGCCACGGCCGGCGGCGACGCTGCGGTGCTTGCCATCGCGGCCAGCATCGCGGGGCGTTCCGACCACCCGGTGTCCAGGGCCATCGCCGAGGGGCTGAAGTCGGTCGACCCTGCGCTCGAGGAGGTGCAGGACTTCGCCGCGCTGCCCGGCCGCGGCGTGGAAGCCGTGCACGGCGGTCAACGCTACGCGCTGGCCAACCACCGGCTGATCGAGGAGCGCGGCCTGTGCACGCCCGCGATCGAGGCCGCGCTCCAGCGCCACGAGGAAGCCGGCCGCACCGTCACCCTGCTGGCCTCGGAACAGGCGGTGCTCGCGCTGTTCGCGGTGGCCGACACCATCAAGCCCTCGTCGCAGGCCGCGGTCGCCGAGCTGCGCGCGCTCGGCGTGGTGCCCGTGATGCTGACCGGCGACAACGCCGCCACCGCCCGGACCATCGGCGCGCATGCCGGCATCGAGGACGTGCGCGGCAACCTGCTGCCCGAGGAGAAGCTCGACGCCGTGAAGGCGATGCAGCAGCGCTACGGCATGGCCGCCATGACCGGCGACGGCATCAACGACGCGCCCGCGCTCGCGCAGGCCGACATCGGCTTCGCGATGGGCGGCGCCGGCACCGACACCGCGATGGAGGCGGCCGACGTGGTGATCATGAACGACGACCTGCGCCGCATTCCCGAGACCATCCGGCTGTCGCGCCGCGCGCATGCGGTGCTGTGGCAGAACATCACGCTGGCGCTCGGCATCAAGGGCGTGTTCTTCGTGCTCGCGGTGTTCGGCAGCGCGACCATGTGGATGGCCGTGTTCGCCGACATGGGCGCGAGCCTGCTGGTGGTGGCGAACGGGCTGCGCCTGATGCGCGCCGAGAAGAACGCCGCCTGAGCTACCAGCGCGCGCCCCAGCGCTCGAGCGGCACGCGCGCCGCGTTGCAGACGTAGCTCACCGCGTGGTACCAGCCCGCGAGCATCATCAGCTCGAGCAGTTGCGCATGGTCCCAGTGCTCGCCGAGGGCGTGCCACAGCGCATCGTCGATGTCGCCGGTGTCGTGCAACTGGTCGACCATGCGCAGCAGCAGGGCGTCGCGCGGCTGCAGCGCGTCCAGGTCGGCATCGCGTTCGGCGGTCGCGCGCCGTTCGGCCTCGCCGAGGCCGGCCGCGTCGGCGAAACCGCTCCAGTGCACGCCCCATTCGTACTCGGCGCCGCAGCGCGCGCACACGCGCAGGATCACGAGTTCGCGCTCGCGCAGCGAGATCGAGGCCTTGCGGCCCAGGAAGTGCCGGCCCAGCTCGAGCGTGCGCTCGGCGAGCCGGGGATTCACGGCCATCACCCGGAACAGGCCCAGCACCTCGGGGGCCTGCGGTGGCGTCATGCGCGTGAGCAGTTCGGCGATGCCTTCGGGGTAGGGCGCCTCGAGCGGCGGGATGCGGGGCGCGGTCTCTGCAGTCATGAGAATTCCTTGCATAGAATGGCTCGAAATCGCTACGAAATCCGTAGCGATGCTCCAGTCTATCGCTACGGAATGCGTAGCGCAGTAACGCACGCGACTCGCCCAACGAAACATGCAAGAGAACGAACCCGCCGAAGCCCCCACGGTGCACCGCCGCCCCGTCATGCGGCTGCTCGAGCAGCTCGGCCGCAAGGGCACGCTGCGCGTGCTGTGGGAGCTGCGCGACGGCCAGCCGCAGAGCTTTCGCGCGCTGCGCACCAGCTGCGACGAGATGTCGCCCTCGGTGCTCAACGACCGCCTGAAGGAGCTGCGCGCCACCGGGATCGTGGCGCTGGTCGACGCGGGTTATGCGCTGACCGAGTCGGGCGCCGAGCTGGTGCGGCGGCTGAAGCCGCTCAACCAGTGGGCCGACCGCTGGTTCGTCCCATGACTCGGGGCACTTCCGGGCGCCGGGGGCGGTCTCCAGGATCGTCTGGATGACCGGCGCCGCAGCCTGCGATCCGAACGGCGAGCACTTGGCGTCGTTCCGCGCGCCATGGCCGCGCTGCGGACCGAGGCCGGGCGCGGCGGGACTTAACATCCGGCCATGTCCGCCACGACCCTGCTGCTGCAACTGATCGTCATCCTCGGCACGGCCCGCGTCTGCGGATGGGTGCTGCGCCACCTCGGCCAACCGGGCGTGGTCGGCGAGATGGCCGCCGGCCTGATGCTGGGGCCGGCCGTCATGGGCGCGCTGTTCCCCTCGCTGCATGGCCAGATCTTCGCGAAGGAGTCGCTGGGCGGCCTGTCGGCGCTCGCCACCGTGGGCCTGGTGCTGTTCATGTTCGTGGTCGGCCTCGAGCTGCGCGCCTCGCAGGGCGTGAAGGCGCAGCTGCAATCGGCCGGCTGGGTCGGCATCGCGAGCGTGATCGCGCCGCTGGGCCTGGGGCTGGCGATCGCGCCCGCGCTGCACCCTTCGCTGGCGCCGGCCGGCGTGGGTTTCTGGCCCTTCGCGCTGTTCATCGCGGCGGCGCTGTCGATCACCGCGTTCCCCGTGATGGCGCGCATCCTCAGGGACCGCGGCATGACGCGCACCCCGTTCGGCCAGCTCTCGCTGGGCGCGGCCGCGGTGGTCGACGTCTTCGCCTGGGTGCTGCTGGCCTTCGTGGTGGCGCTGGCCGGCGCGGGCGAGGGGTTCCTCGGGCTGCTGCGCACCGGCGGCGGCGCGGTGGCGCTGTTCGCCTTCCTGTTCCTCGGCCTGAAGCCGGCCTATGCCTGGCTGCTGCGCACCCGCGCGCCCGACGGCGAGCCGTCGACCACGGTGCTGGCCTCGCTGATGATCGGCCTGCTGGTCTCGGCCATGCTGACCGAGTGGCTGCACCTGCATGCGGTGTTCGGCGCCTTCCTGTTCGGTGCCTGCCTGCCGCGCGACGACCGCCTGCTGCGCTCGCTGCAGGAGCGCATCGAGCCGCTGTCGATCGTGCTGCTGATGCCGCTGTTCTTCGCGCTCGCGGGGCTGGGCACCACCGCCAGCGCCTTCTCGGGCGCGGGCATCGGCGCGCTGCTGCTGATCGTCGCGGTCGCGAGCGTCGGCAAGCTGGCCGGCGGCGCGATCGGCGCGCGCCTGGCCGGCTACGGCTGGCGCGACAGCCTGGCCACCGGCGCGCTGATGAACGCGCGCGGGCTGATGGAGCTGATCGTCATCAAGATCGGCCTCGACGTCGGCCTGATCGGCCCCGAGCTCTTCACCATGCTGCTGGTGATGGCGCTGGCGACCACGGCGATGACGGGGCCGCTGATCCATCTGGTGCTGGGGCGCAAGGCGCGCGCGGCCGAGGCGGCGCGCGTGGAGTCGTAGGCGCGGGCGCCTGCGTCTTGCGCGCGGACCAGGGCGAGGGCACCCAGGGCGCGGGCATCAGCGAGGCGCGCTGCATCGCGCAGCGGAAAGTCGGGTCGAGAAAGGCAGGGGCATCGGCGGCTCCGGTTCGAAGAGGCGCGCATCCTCTGCCCGGCCGTCTTTCCACGGGCTTACCGCGCGCAGGCGGGCCGGTAAGACCGCGGTAAGACTGCCGCATCGAGCATCCGGGCTTCCCTGACAACCCGATTGGCTTCGCCATGCCGCGTGCTTCCTCGCTCTCTTCCTTCTCCTTCTTTTCCCGTTGCCTGCCCGTGCTCGCGGGCCTGTCGCTGACCCCGTGGGCCGTGCCCGCCTGGGCGCAGGACACGGCCCTCGAACAATCGCTCGCCGAGCCTTCGGCCGCCCCGTCCGACGACCGCGCCCGCTGGGGCCTGGGCATCGCGGCCGGCGTCAAGCAGCAGCCGTACACCGACGCCGGCAACAAGACCCAGGGCCTGCCGCTGGTCTATTTCGAGAACCGCCATGTGCGCGTGTTCGGCACCGGCGCCGAACTCAAGCTGCCGGCGCTCGCACTGGGCGGCCGCTCCTCGCTGTCCTTCGGCCTGCGCGCCCGCTACGGCCTGGGCGGCTACAAGCCCGACGACGCGCCCGTGCTTTCGGGCATGGAGGAGCGCAAGGGCAGCATCTGGCTCGGCGCCGGCCTCGTCTGGCGCAACGAGCTGGCCGACCTCTCGCTCGAATGGCTCGGCGACGCCTCGGGCAAGAGCAAGGGCCAGCACCTGCGCCTGGGCGTGCAGCGCGACTTCCGCGCCGGCCGCTTCACCTTCACGCCGCGCCTCGAGGCCGTGTGGGTCGACGACAAGTACGTCGACTACTACTACGGCGTGCGCGCGCAGGAGGTCCGCATCGGGCGCCCGCTCTACCTGGGCCGCTCCAGCGTCAACACCGAGATCGGCCTGCGCGTGGGCTATGCCATCGACCGCCACCAGTCGGTGTTCGTCGACGTCGGTTCCACCCAGCTCGGCAAGCAGATCAAGAACAGTCCGCTGGTGAACCGCTCCAGCCTGGGTTCGGCCTCGCTCGGCTATCTCTACCGTTTCTGAGGCATCCTCGGACGCATGAACCGCATCGCGCTGATCGAGGACCACGAACGCATGGCCGCGCTGGTCTGCAAGGCGCTGTCGGGCGCGGGCATCGAAGCCGATGTCTTCGGCCGCATCGACAGCGCCGCGCATGCGCTGCGCGGCACCGACTATGCGGCGCTGGTGGTCGACCGCGGCCTGCCCGATGGCGACGGCCTGGAGCTGGTGCGCCGGCTGCGCGCGGCCGGCACGCGCACGCCGTGCCTGATGCTGACCTCGCGCGATGCGCTGCACGACCGCGTCGATGGCCTCGAATCGGGCGCCGACGACTACCTGGCCAAGCCCTTCTCGATGGAGGAACTGGTGGCGCGCGTGCGCGCGCTGCTGCGCCGGCCGGTGCAGCTGCAAAGCCTCTCGCCGGCCCATGGCGACATCCGCATCCAGCCCGACAGCGGCACGCTGGCCTGCGGCACCGAGGCGGTCACGCTGGCGCCGGCCGAGCTGCAGATCATGCTGTGCCTGGTGCGCGCCGGCGGGCAGACCGTGCGGCGCGGCGCGCTCGAATCGGCCGCCTGGGGCCTGTCGGAAGCGGTCACGCCCAATGCGCTCGACGTGGCCCTGCATCGCCTGCGCAGGAAGCTGCAGGCCGTGGGCTCGGCCTTGCAGATCGCCAATGTAAGAGGCCACGGCTATGCGCTTCGCGCTGCCGCGTAGCCTCGGCACGCGCCTGCTGGCCACCTACGTCGCCGGCGTGCTCGTGTGCATCGTGCTGATCGCCGCGGGCGGCGCCGTGGCGCTCTCGCTGCGCGGCCAGGTGTTCAACGAGAGCATCGCCAACCATGCGCGCCTGATCGCTCGCGCATTGCGCTTCGACGGGGCCGGGCAACCGGTCGGCTTCGATGAATCGCGGCTCGCGATGTGGCTCTACGCGGGCATGGGGCGCGAGACCTCGGTGCGCGTGTTCGACGCGGCGGGCCGGGTCGCGCTGCCCGCGGGGCAGGGCCTGGCGGCGCTGCGCGCGGACAACGGCAGCTTCGAGCCCGAGGGCCATTCCTTCGACGCGGTGGCGGACGGCGTGCCGGTGCGGGCCGCGACCCACGCCATCGAGCATGGCGGCCAGCGCTGGTACGTGCAGGTGGCGATCAGCCAGCGCCTGATCGAGCTCATGGACCGCGGTGTCGGCCTGCCGGCGCTGGGGCAGGGGATGCTGTTCGCGGGGCTGGCGTCGGTGCTGCTGTTCGCCATCGCCATGTACTTCACGCTCGGCCGCATGCTGCGGCCGCTGCGCGCGGCATCCGACAGCGCCGCGCGCATCACGCCGCGCACGCTCGATGCGCGGCTCGAGGTGCGCGGGCTGCCGTCCGAGATGCTGCCGCTGATCGAGGCCTTCAACCGTGCGCTCGACCGGCTCGAGCGCGGCTATGTCGCGCAGCAGGATTTCCTCGGCACGGCGGCGCACGAACTCAAGACCCCGCTGGCGCTGATCCGCGCGCAGATCGAGCTGCATGGCGCGGGCGATGCCGGCTTCGACCGCGAGGCCCTGCTGCGCGACGTCGACCAGATGGCCCGGCACGTGAACCAGCTGCTGCACCTGGCCGAGGCCACCGAGCTGCGCAACTACGAGATCGGCCTGGTGCACCTGGCCGCGCTGGTCGACGAGGTGGGCGACTACCTGGCGCGGCTGGCCGAACGGCGCCAGGTGCGGCTCGACCTGCGCGTGGCCTCCGAGTCGCTCGGCTGGCGCGCCGACCGTGGGGCGCTGTTCACGCTGCTGAAGAACCTGCTCGAGAACGCGATCCAGCATTCGCCGCCGAACGCGACGGTGCGGCTGGTGGCCGACGAGCAGCGGATCTCGGTGCGCGACCAGGGGCCGGGGCTGAGCGCCACCGAGTTGCCGAAGGTCTTCGAGCGCTTCTGGCGCGGCGCCGGACGGCGCGACGAAGGTTCGGGCCTGGGGCTCGCGATCTGCCAGGAGATCGCGCTCGCGCATGGCTGGCAACTGACGGTGCGCAGCGCGGCGCCGGGGGCCGAGTTCGTGGTCGCGCGCGACAGCGCCTAGCGTGCCCTAGCGCGGCGTCATCGACGGCGCCGCGGCCGCCGCCTGCGCGCGCAGCTGCAGCGCCGCGTCCAGCCGCAGCCGTTCCTCGGGCGTGAAGAGCTGCTGCTTCGTCTGCTCGAGCGACTGCGCATCGGCCTTGGCCGACTGCAGTGCCGCGTACTGCGCGAGCCGTCCCTGCCAGTCGCGTTCCTCGCGGTCGAGCTGGGCGAGCTGCTGCGCGGCCGGCGCGCCGTACTGCGCGCTGCGCTCGGCGAAGCGTTCCTGGTCGCTGGCGCCGCGCGCCTCGAGCGCCGCGGTCTGCGAGGCCACCTGGAGCTGGGCCACGGTGCCGGCGCGCTGGGCGCGCTGCGTCTCGCCGAGGCTGCGCTCGTTGTCCTCGAGCGCGGCCTGGCGCTGCGCGGGCGTGAGGCCGGCGTTGCGCTCGATCTCGAGCCGCGCGAGGCTGTAGCGGTCGAAGTCGTCGTCGGCAGCGAACAGCGCCTGGTATTCGTCGGGCATGAAGTGCTGCTCGCGCACCCGGCGGCGCGCCTCGACCGTGTCGCGCAGCGCGCGCGGATCGCCAAGGTCGGCCGGCAGCTGCAGCGCGCCGAGCGCCACGCGGTAGTCGACGTAGCGGCCCAGCAGCGCGCGGGCGCGCGCTGCCTCGTGCGGCGCGAAATGCGCGGGCACCAGCGCCTCGACGCGGCGCTTGAGTTCCTCGGGGCTCGCGGCCTCGCCGGCTTCGAGCAAGAGCGCCTCGATGCGGTCGCGCAGATGCGGCGTGAGGAAGCTGTCGGCGATGACCGCGGGCGCGGCGGTCGGGGGCGTTTGCGCCAGCGGCACGGGGCTGGCCGAGGCGGCTTCGCCAGTGCGCGCCTCGTCTTCCGCCGGACCCGACGCGCCGAACCACCAGCCGCCGAGCGCCACCACCGCGGCCGCGGCCAGAACCAGGGGCCAGCGGCGCGTCACAGGCCGATCTGCTTGAGGCGGGTGGCGTGCTGGCGGTACAGCGCGACCGGGTCGGGCGCGAGCCAGTCGCGCACGCCGAGCAGCTGGTTCACCTCGTCGAGGTGGTTCTGGCGGTAGTCGCCCAGATGCTTGCCCAGGCGCGAGGAGCACACGGCGACGAGGCCGTCGTTGGTCTCGCCGAAGCTCAGGCCCAGCAGGCCGAGCGAAGCATCGCTGGGGTCGAGCAGGTTGGTCACGGGCTGCTTGCCGGTCCACGAGTAGTAGCGCACGCCGCCGACGACCTCGGCGCCGTCGCCGCAGCCCGTGGGCACGGCCTGCGGGAAGCGGCGCGTGAAGTCGGCCGAGCCGGCCGCGGTCAGCGAGTTCAGCGCGGCCACCGGCATCTGCGGCAGGCCGGTGCCGCCCGAGCCGAGGTTGATGAGCGCGACGAAGGCGTTCACCGCGCCGTTGAGCACGCTCTCGCCGAGCGAGCCGGCCGGCACGGTGCCGCGCAGGATGTCGGCCACGCGCGAGCCCTTGTGCGGGCCGGCCACGGAGGTGACCGAGGCCACCAGCTGCGGCGCCACGCCGGCCACGTAGCGCACGGTCGGGCCGCCATGCGAATGGCCCACCAGGTTGACCTTGGCGGCGCCCGTGATCGCCAAAATGTTCTTCACCTGCGCGAGCAGCTGTTCGCCGCGCACCTCGGTGCTGTTGGCGGCCGACACCTGTGCCACGAACACGCGCGCGCCGCTGCGCTGCAGCGCCGAGGGAATGCCGTACCAGTAGTCGACGCCGAACAGCGAATCGAAACCGAACAGGCCGTGCACGAGCACGATCGGGTACTTGGTCTGCGTGGTGGTGTCCTGCGCCTGCGCGGTGGCCGCGAAACCCACCATGCCCAGCAGGGCGAGGACCGTGGAAAGCGCCAGGCGGCGCAGCAGGCCACCGAAAAATCCATTCATGCTCATCTCCTTGGGTGCCGGTCAATAAAACGAACGTCCGTGCTTTTTATGAGGGCGGATTCTTGAGGGCGGGGCGCCTGCGCCGTATCGGGACAAACCCGGCTCGGCCGACGAAAGGTACGCGCAGTTCCGCGAAGGAAGCCCAAAGTTCTCGAGCGTTGCGGGTGCGATGAAGAAGAAAGGCGTCAGCCGGCGATGGCGGCCGAAGGCTGGCGCCTCACGGTTGCGTTGGCACCGTGAAGCCGATGCGCGTGGTGCCGTCCTGGCTCGATGCGAACACGCGGCCGCCATGCATCCGTGCGATCGCCTCCACGATCGACAGGCCCAGCCCATGGTGGCGGGCCGAGCCGTCGCGCGCCGGCGCCGCGCGGTAGAAGCGCTCGAACAGGCGCGGCAGCACCTCGGGCGCGATCGGCGCGCCGCGGTTGACGAGTGCCAGTGCGATCGCATCGCGCTGGCTCCCGGGGCCGCTGTCGGGCCCGATCTCGATCGCGATGGCCGAGTCCGGCGCGGCGAAACGGATGGCATTGCCCAGCAGGTTCGACAGCGCGCGCCGCACCAGTGCGGCATCGACGTCGACCCTGGCATCGCCTTCGACGCGAGCCCGCAGCCCGGCCTCCTCGAGCATCGCGTCGTGGAAGTCGATCACGTCGGCCGCCTGCGCCGCCAGGCTCACGGTGGCGCGCGAACGCGTCGCGCCGCCGCGCTCGGCCTGCGAGAGGAACAGCATGTCGGTCACGATGCCCGAGAGGCGGCCGATCTCCTCGAGGTTGGAGGCCAGCACCGCCTGCAACTCCTCGTTGCCGCGCGGCCGGGTCAGCGCGAGCTCGGTCGATCCGATCAGGTTGGCCAGCGGCGTGCGCAGCTCGTGCGCCACGTCGGCGTTGAAGGATTCGAGCTGCACGTAGGCGCGCTGCACACGCAACAGCAGTGCGTTGAACTGCGTGATCCAGGGTTGCAGCTCCTCGGCGAAGGCCAGCGCGTCGATCGGCTCGTTGGGCCGGTCGGGCGCCATCGCCGCGGTGCGCTCGGCCAGCGCCTTCAGCGGCCGCAGGCCGCGCCGCACCAGCCAGAAGCCGGTCAGCGAGACCAGCGCCGTGCCCAGCAGCACCGCGCCCAGCAGGGTCCAGGCCAGGCGCTCGAGCAGGCGCGCGTCGTTGGTCACGCTGATGCCGATCGAGACCGTGAGCGGCCCCGCCTGCGCGCCCGGCGCGCGCCACGGCATGCGCCGATCGCTGCGCACCCAGCGCCCGCCGGCCGGCGGCGCGGAGCGGAAGATGACGTCGCCGGTGGCCGTGACGATGGAGAGGCTGAACTCGTCCTCCATCGAGAAGAAGTCCTTGAGCTTGTGCCGCAGGGTCGAGAGATCGCCGGCCCTCTCGCTCTCGGCCAGCAGGTGCTGCACCAGCTCTACCTTGTGCGCGATCTCGATGTCCTGCTTGGCGCCGAAGTTCCAGGCCGTGACGAGGTAGACCGCGAGGCACACCACGCTGAGGCCGAAGAAGGTCTGGGCCGCGAACCAGAGCGACAGCCGGCGGCGTATCGAGGGGGCGCGCATGCTCGGGCCCTCAGGCCCAGGAGCGGTCTTCGAGCACGTAGCCCATGCCGCGCACCGTGTGCAGCAGCTTCACCTCGAAGGGATCGTCGATCTTGCCGCGCAGCCGACGGATCGCCACCTCGACCACGTTGGTGTCGCTGTCGAAGTTCATGTCCCACACCTGCTCGGCCAGCGTGGTGCGCGAGAGGATCTGGCCGCGCCGGCGCAGCAGCACCGTCAGCAGCATGAATTCCTTCGAGGTCAGGTCGACGCGCTTGCGCGCGCGCTGGCACTTGCGGCTCGCGAGGTCGAGTTCCAGGTCGGCCAGACGCAACAGTGTGGCGTCTTGGGCCTGGCCGCGGCGCAGCAGGGCCTGGATGCGCGCGAGCAGTTCCGAGAACGAGAAGGGCTTGACCAGGTAGTCGTCGGCGCCCTGCTGCAGGCCGTTGACGCGGTCCTCCACCTTGTCGCGCGCGGTCAGCACCAGCACCGGGACGTTCTTGGTGCGGCGTATCGCCTTGAGCACCGCGAATCCGTCGATGCCCGGGAGCATCACGTCGAGCAGGATCAGGCCGTAGTCGCCCTCGGTGGCCAGGTAGCGGCCTTCGATGCCGTCGCGCGCGATGTCGACGACGTAACCGTTCTCCTCCAGGCCCTTCTTGAGGTAGTCGCCCAGCTTGGGCTCGTCCTCGATGACAAGAATTCGCATCGCCGGATGGTAATGAAACAGGGGCTCCGCAGGGGGTTACAAATTCGTAATCCGCATGACGGACAAGGGCCCATCGAGGCGTCGTACTGTGCGCTGCACCCGCATTCCGTGGGGTCTTGAGAGGCCCGGCATCGAAAGTGCCGTCGATATACTCCCGCTCCCATGCGTCGCTGGCTGTTGATCTTCCTGGTGTTCCTGCTTCCGCTCCAGTACAGCTGGGCGATGTCGGCCGCCTATTGCGCGCACGAGCAGGACGCGCAGACGCAGCACTGGGGCCACCACGAGCATCCGGGCAACGCGGCCGAGGATCGCAGCCACGCCGACGCCGGCACGTCGAAGGACGCCGGCAACGCGCCGAACCCCGCGATCGGCGATTGCGCCCTGTGCCACTTCGGTCATGCGCAGCACGCGGTGACCGCGCCCGCGGTGATGCCCGGCCTCGCATTCGATCCGCAGGGCCCGCGCGCCGTGCTCGCCGAGTCCTTCGACTCGCACATTCCCGAAGTGCCCGTGCGTCCCGCATGGACTCTCGCCGCCTGATCCGGCGAGAGCACGCCTTCATACCCTTTCCGCACTGACACCGTTCATGCACTGAGCTCTCGCCGGATTTTCCCGTTCGTTGTTTTGCAACCCAGGAGAATCCGATGCGCACGCTCTTCGTGCCGCTGGCCGTGTTGGCCTTGGCGGTACCCCCGGTCTTCGCCGAGCCTTCGCTGCCCGCGCAGCAGGCCGCGGCCGGCACTTCCACCTCTTCATCGCAGGCAGCCGCCGGCCTCGAGCCCGCGGGCCCGCTGACCCTGCGCGGCGCGCTCGCGCTGGCGTTCCAGGCCAACCCGGGCCTGTTCGCGGCGCGGCGCGAACGCGAGGCCACCGATGGCGCGCTGCTGCAGGCCGGTGCCTGGCCCAATCCCACGCTCGACGTGACGCTCGAGGACACGCGGCGCGACAACCGCACCACCACGGTCCAACTGAGCCAGCCGATCGAACTCGGCGGCAAGCGCGCGGCGCGCGTGAGCGCGGCCGAACGCGCGCGCGACCAGGCCGAAGCCGCGCTCGCGGCCAAGCGCGCCGATCTGCGCGCCACCGCGATCACGCTGTTCTTCGAGGTGCTGTCGGCGCAGGAACGACTGCGGCTCGCGCAGGACTCGGTCGGCCTCGCGCAGGCGGCCACGCGCGCCGCGGCCAACCGCGTGGCGGCCGGCAAGGTCTCGCCGCTGGAAGAGACGCGCTCGCGCGTGGCCGAGGCCGGCATCCGCGTCGAGCTGATGCAGGCCGAAGGCACCCTGCGCACGGCGCGCCAGCAGCTCGCGGCGCTGTGGGGCAATCCGGCGCCGCGCTTCACGCAGGTCGACGGCGCGGTCGACAGCCTGCCGCAGCCCCTGGGCGAGCAGGAGCTGGCGCTGCGCCGTGCCGAGGCACCGGCGCTGCGCCAGGCAAGGCTCGAGGTCGAGCGCCGGCGCGCGCTGTCCGAGCTGGAGCGCGCCAGGCGCATTCCCGACGTGACCGTGTCGCTGGGCGCCAAGCGCGTGCCGGCTTCCGAGGCCGAGGGCGGTGCCGGCGGCTCGCGCCGTGACCAGGTGGTGCTGGGCCTGTCGGTGCCGCTGCCGATCTTCGACACCAACCGCGGCAACCTCGCCGAGGCCCTGAGCCGCGAGGAGAAGGCGCGCGACGAGCTCGCCGCGGCCGAACTGCAGCTGGGCGCCGACCTGGCGCAGGCGAGCGAACGGCTGCGCTCGGCGCGTGCCACGGCCCAGACCCTGCAGCGCGACGCGCTGCCCGGCGCGGCCGAGGCCTGGCGCGCGGCCACCAAGGGCTTCGAGCTCGGCAAGTTCAGCTTCCTCGAGGCGCTCGATGCGCAGCGCACCTTGTTCCAGGTGCGCGCGCAGTACCTGCTGGCGCTGGCCGAGGCGCACCGCGCCGCGGGCGAGCTCGACCGGCTGCTCGGCACCGAGGGCCTGGCCGACGACCTCGCCACACCGGCCCCCATGGCCACCACTCCGTCTTCCGCTTCTTCCGCTGTCACCCGCTGAGGTTTTTTCATGAGCATCGAACAAGAACGCAAGAGCCCCACGTCCGCGGTGGGCCGCAAGCAATGGATCGCGATCGCCGTCGTGCTGGCCGCGGGGCTGGGCATCGGCGCGCTGATCCTGCGCGGCGAGCCCGGCAAGTCCGGTGGCGGCGGCCATGCCGAATCGGCCGCGCATGCCGACGAGGAGCATCACGAGAAGAGCGGCAAGGAAGCCGCGGGCCACGGCCATGACCACGAGCATGCGAAGGGCCATGCCGATGGCGAGCACCACGAGGAGGAAGGAGGCAAGGGCGAGAAGAAGGCCGGCGACGACGGCCACGGGCACGGGGCCAAGGAGGAGGCCAAGGGTGAAACGAAGGCCGAGCCCAAGGCCGCCGGCGGCCACGAAGACGAGGACCGCAGGATCGCCTTCACCGAGGCCCAGATCCAGGCCGCCGGCATCGCGATCGAGACCACCGGCCCCGCGAACATCCGCACCGCGCTGCAGCTGCCGGGCGAGATCCGCTTCAACGAGGACCGCACGGCGCACGTGGTGCCGCGCGTGCCGGGCGTGGTCGACAGCGTGCCGGCCAACCTCGGGCAGGAGGTCAAGCGCGGCCAGGTGCTGGCGGTGATCTCGAGCCCGGCGCTGTCGGAGCTGCGCAGCGAGCTGCAGTCGGCGCAGCGCCGGCTCGAGCTCGCGCGCAGCACCCACGAGCGCGAGAAGAAGCTGTGGGAGGAGAAGATCTCGCCGCAGCAGGACTACCTGCAGGCGCAGCAGGCGATGCAGGAGGCGCAGATCGCGGTTGCCAACGCGAACCAGAAGCTGCTGGCGCTCGGCGCCGTGCCGGGTTCGGGCGGCGGCGCGCTGGGCCGCTACGAGCTGCGCGCGCCGTTCGACGGGCTGGTGGTCGAGAAGCACATCTCGCTCGGCGAATCGGTCAAGGAGGACGCCAACGTCTTCACCGTGTCCGACCTCTCCAGCGTCTGGGCCGAGATCAGCGTGCCCGCGCAGCACCTGCCGCTGGTGCGCACCGGCGAGACGGTCAACATCCGCTCCACCGCCTTCGACCAGGTGGCGCAGGGCAAGGTCTCGTACGTGGGCGCGCTGCTCGGCGCGCAGACGCGCACCGCGACCGCGCGCGTGACGCTGGCCAACCCGCAGCGCGTGTGGCGCCCGGGGCTGTTCGTCAACGTCGAGCTGGTGGCCTCCGAGCTGCAGGCGCCGGTCACGGTATCGGCCGAGGCGGTGCAGAGCGTGGAGGACAAGCCCACCGTGTTCCTGCGCGTGCCCGGCGGCTTCATGCCGCAGGCCGTGCAGACCGGTCGCAGCGACGGCCGGCGCATCGAGATCACCGGCGGCCTGAAGCCGGACCAGCCCTATGCCGCCGCGGGCAGCTTCGTCGTCAAGTCGCAGCAGGGCAAGGCCTCCGCGACCCACACCCACTGAGGGCGCACGATGTTCGAACGTGTGATCCGATTCGCCATCGAGCAGCGCTGGCTGGTGCTGCTCGCGGTGCTGGGCATGGCCGCGCTCGGCGTGTTCAGCTACCAGAAGCTGCCCATCGACGCGGTGCCCGACATCACCAACGTGCAGGTGCAGATCAACACCGCCGCGCCCGGCTACTCACCGCTCGAGACCGAGCAGCGCGTGACCTATCCGATCGAGACCGTGATGGCCGGCCTGCCGGGCCTGCAGCAGACGCGCTCGCTGTCGCGCTACGGCCTGTCGCAGGTGACGGTGATCTTCAAGGACGGCACCGATATCTACTTCGCGCGCCAGCTCGTCAACGAGCGCATCCAGTCGGCGCGCGAGAAGATGCCCGAGGGGATCTCGCCGGTGGTGGGGCCGATCTCCACCGGCCTGGGCGAGATCTACCTCTGGACCGTGGAGACGGAGGAGGGCGCGAAGCGGCCCGACGGCCAGCCCTACAGCTCCACCGACCTGCGCGAGATCCAGGACTGGATCATCAAGCCGCAGCTGCGCAACGTGCCGGGCGTGACCGAGATCAACTCCATCGGTGGCTACGCCAAGGAGTTCCAGATCGCGCCCGATCCCGCCAAGCTGCTCGCGCACGGCCTCACGATGACCGACATCGTGACCGCCCTCGAGCGCAACAACGCCAACGTGGGCGCGGGCTACATCGAGAAGCGCGGCGAGCAGTACCTGATCCGCGCGCCGGGCCAGGTGAAGTCGGCCGAGGACATCGGCAACGTGATCCTCGGCAACGCGCAGGGCGTGCCGCTGCGCGTGTCCGACGTGGCGCAGGTCGGCATCGGCCAGGAGCTGCGCACGGGCGCGGCCACCGACAACGGCCGCGAGGTGGTGCTGGGCACGGTGTTCATGCTGATCGGCGAGAACAGCCGCAGCGTCTCGCAGGCGGTCGACCGCAAGATGCAGGAGATCAACCGCACCCTGCCCGAGGGCGTGAAGGCGGTGACGGTGTACGACCGCACGGTGCTGGTCGACAAGGCCATCGCCACGGTGAAGAAGAACCTGCTCGAGGGCGCGGTGCTGGTGATCGCGATCCTGTTCCTGTTCCTCGGCAACATCCGCGCGGCCATCATCACCGCGCTGGTGATCCCGCTGTCGATGCTGTTCACCTTCACCGGCATGGTGAACCAGCGCATCAGCGCCAACCTCATGAGCCTGGGCGCGCTCGACTTCGGCATCATCATCGACGGCGCGGTGGTGATCGTGGAGAACTGCGTGCGACGCCTGGCCCATGCGCAGGCCCACAAGGGCCGGCCGCTCACGCGCAGCGAGCGCTTCCACGAGGTCTTCGCGGCCTCGCAGGAGGCGCGCCGGCCGCTCTTGTTCGGCCAGCTGATCATCATGATCGTGTACCTGCCGATCTTCGCGCTCACCGGCGTCGAGGGAAAGCTGTTCCACCCGATGGCCTTCACGGTGGTGATCGCGCTCCTGGGCGCGATGATCC
Organism: Variovorax paradoxus; assembly: GCA_016806145.1. Taxonomy (NCBI): domain Bacteria; kingdom Pseudomonadati; phylum Pseudomonadota; class Betaproteobacteria; order Burkholderiales; family Comamonadaceae; genus Variovorax; species Variovorax paradoxus. The sequence continues at coordinate 4,633,152 of CP063166.1, read as the reverse complement.
TGTCGATCACCTTCATCCCGGCGGCCGTGGCGCTGTTCATCGGCAGCAAGGTCGGCGAGAAGGAGAACCGGCTGATGACCTGGGCGCGCCGCGCCTACGAGCCGCTCTTGGCGCGCGTGATGAACGCCAAGCCGCTGGTGATCACGCTGGCCTCGGTGGCCGTGGTGCTCTCGGGCCTGCTGGCCACGCGCCTGGGCACGGAGTTCGTGCCCAGCCTCAGCGAGGGCGACTTCGCGATCCAGGCGCTGCGCATCCCGGGCACCAGCCTCACGCAGTCGGTCGAGATGCAGCAGCAGCTCGAGCGCACGCTGAAGGCCAAGTTCCCCGAGATCGAGCGCGTGTTCGCGCGCACCGGCACGGCCGAGATCGCTTCCGACCCGATGCCGCCGAACATCTCCGACGGCTACATCATGCTCAAGCCCGAGAGCGAATGGCCCACGCCCCGGCGCAGCCGCGCCGAACTGCTGGTGGCGGTGCAGGAGGAGGTCGAGCAGCTGCCGGGCAACAACTACGAGTTCTCGCAGCCGATCCAGCTGCGCTTCAACGAGCTGATCTCGGGCGTGCGCAGCGACGTGGCGGTGAAGATCTTCGGCGACGACATGGCGGTGCTCGAGAAGACCGCCGCGCAGGTGGCGGGCGTGCTCAACGGCATCGGCGGCGCGGCCGAGGTCAAGGTCGAGCAGACCACGGGCCTGCCGATGCTCACGGTGGAGATCGACCGCGGCAAGACCGCGCGCTACGGCCTCAACGTGGGCGACGTGCAGGACGCGGTGTCGATCGCGGTCGGCGGCCGCGAGGCGGGCACCCTGTTCGACGGCGACCGGCGCTTCGGCATCGTGGTGCGCCTGCCCGAGAACCTGCGCACCGACCTGGAGGCGATCCAGCGGCTGCCGATCGCGCTGCCGCGCGGCACGGCGGCGCCCGCGGGCATCGCCGGCGGCACGGTGCAGGGCGCCACGGGTGCCGCGCCCGAGGGCCAGCGGCTGAGCTTCATCCCGCTCGGCGAGGTCGCCACCTTGTCGCTCGCGCCCGGCCCCAACCAGGTCAGCCGCGAGGACGGCAAGCGCCGCATCGTGGTCAGCGCCAACGTGCGCGGGCGCGACCTCGGCTCCTTCGTGGCCGAGGCCGAGCAGGCGATGCAGTCGGTGCGCATTCCCGTGGGCTACTGGACCGACTGGGGCGGCCAGTACGAGAACCTCGAGTCGGCCACCCAGCGGCTGCAGATCGTGGTGCCGGTGTCGCTGCTCCTGGTGTTCGTGCTGCTGTTCGCGATGTTCGGCAACCTCAAGGACGGCCTGCTGGTCTTCACCGGCATCCCGTTCGCGCTCACCGGCGGCATCGTGGCGCTGTGGCTGCGCGACATCCCGCTGTCGATCTCGGCCGCGGTGGGCTTCATCGCGCTGTCGGGCGTGGCGGTGCTCAACGGGCTGGTGATGCTGTCGTTCATCCGCAACCTGCGCGAGGGCGGCCTGCCGCTCGACGCCGCGATCCGCGAGGGCGCGCTGACGCGGCTGCGGCCGGTGCTGATGACCGCGCTGGTGGCCTCGCTGGGCTTCGTGCCGATGGCCATCGCCACCGGCACCGGCGCCGAGGTGCAGCGGCCGTTGGCCACGGTGGTGATCGGCGGGATCCTGTCCTCGACCGCGCTCACGCTGCTGGTGCTGCCGCTGCTCTACCGGATCGCGCACCGGCGCGACGAGGACGAGACCGAGGAGGAGATCCGCGAACGGGAGCAGGGCGCGCCCATCGACCCCGAACCGCAGGCATCCCATGGCCCATGAGCATTCGCACGGCGCGGGCGCCAACGAGAAGGCGCTGCGCTGGGCCTTGCTGCTGACCTCGGCCTACCTCGTGGCGGAGGTGGTCGGCGGGCTGGTCTCGGGCAGCCTCGCGCTGCTGTCCGATGCCGCCCACATGTTCACCGACACGGTGGCGCTGGCGATCTCGCTGGCCGCCATCCGCATCGGCCAGCGTCCCGCCGACCGGCGCCGCACCTTCGGCTACCACCGCTTCGAGATCCTTGCGGCGCTGCTCAACGCGGTGCTGCTGTTCCTGGTGGCGATCTACGTGCTGTACGAAGCCTGGCGGCGCATCGCGGCGCCGGCCGAGATCCAGTCGACCCTGATGCTGCTGGTGGCCGCGGGCGGGCTGGTCGTCAACCTGGTCGGCATGCGCCTGCTGGCCGGCGACAAGGACAGGAGCCTCAACGTCAAGGGCGCCTACCTCGAGGTATGGGCCGACATGCTGGGCTCGGTGGGCGTGATCGTCGGCGCGCTGGTGATCCGCTTCACCGGCTGGGCCTGGGTCGATTCGCTGATCGCGGTGGCGATCGGCCTGTGGGTGCTGCCGCGCACCTGGCGCCTGCTGCGCGAGAGCCTCAACGTGCTGCTCGAGGGCGTGCCCGACGAGGTCGACCTGCCCGAGGTCGAGCGCGCGCTGCGCGCGAGCGAGGGCGTGGCCAGCCTGCACGACCTGCACGTGTGGGCGCTGTCCAGCGGCAAGGTGAGCCTCAGCGTGCACGTGGTGAGCGCGGCCGGGGTCGACGACCTGGCACCGCTGGTGCAGCGGCTGCGCGCGCTGCTGGCCGAGCGCTTCGACATCCACCATTCGACCGTGCAGGCCGAGCGCGTGCCCTGCGAACAGGCGGGGGCGACGCACGGCTTCGGAAGCTGATCGGTTCGCGCCTGGCGGATGGCGCACAATCCGCCGCGAATCACAGCACACAGGACCGATGAGCCGCAGCCACCGCCAGTCTTATTCGCCCGCCATCGAGGCCGCCGCCCGCGCGCCGCGCCGCCGCAAGGCCAGCCCATCCGCGCATTCGCCGATGGCCTTCGACGCGGCATCGGCGCCCGCGGATTCCGCTCCCTCCACGAGGACCTGGCGCTCGACGCTGGTCGGCGCCGCCATCGGCTTCGGCATCGTGCTGGCGCTGGCCATGCAATGGCTCATGACCTGGCAGCTCGACGCCGCGCAGCAGCGCCGCGAGCAGCACAAGCAGTTGCGCGCGGCCGCCTCGCGCTGCTACGAGCAGGCGTCGAATGCCGCGGTGCAGGCCTGCCTCAAGGAGGTCGAGGCCCGGAGCGCGGCGGCCCAGCCCTGAAGCTTCAGCGCGCGGGCCGGATCGCCGACTTCGGCCGGAAGGCCTTGCAGACCGAATCGTCGGTCTCGAGGTAGGGCCCGCCGATCAGGTCGATGCAGTAGGGCACGGCCGCGAAGATGCCGGGCACGAGCTGCTGGCCCTCGGCGTCCTTCAGGCCTTCGAGCGTTTCCGCGATCGACTTGGGCTGGCCCGGCAGATTGATGATCAGGCTCCGGTCGCGGATCACCGCGACCTGGCGCGAGAGGATCGCGGTCGGCACGAAGCGCAGGCTGATCTGGCGCATCTGCTCGCCGAAGCCCGGCATCTCCTTGTGGGCCACGGCCAGCGTGGCCTCGGGCGTCACGTCGCGCAGCGCGGGGCCGGTGCCGCCGGTGGTCAGCACCAGCGAGCAGCCGGCGTCGACCAGCTCGATCAGCGCGGCGCTGATGCCGGGGGCTTCGTCGGGGATCAACCGGGGCTCGAAGTCGATCGGATTGCGGAGCGCGCGGCGCAGCCAGTCCTGCAGCGCGGGCAGGCCCTTGTCCTCGTAGGCGCCGCTCGAGGCGCGGTCGCTGATCGAGACGATGCCGATGCGTACTGGATCGGGTCCGCTCATGCATCTTCCTCCCGGCCCTGTTCCGCCGCCGCCGCCGCATGGTCGTCGCCGCCATGCACCGCGAGCTGCTCGCGCACGAGCTGGAACACCTCGCGGTAGGCCTTGCCCTGGCGCGGCGCCTCGCCGGCCGGGCCGGCCTTGATGTCCTTGCGCGCCTGGCGCACGAGGGCGCGCAGCTGCTGGGCATCGGTGGCCGGGTGGGTCTCGATCCAGCCGCCGAGCGCATCGTCGTCGGCGATCAGGCGGTCGCGCCAGCGCTCGGCCTCGTGCAGCAGCGCGGTCTCGGCGGCCGGCCCGCTGGCCTGCTCGGCCAGCGCGGCACGGATCGCCTCGACGGTGGGCTCGTCGAGCTTGCGCATCAGCTTGCCGATGAACTGCATCTGGCGGCGCTTGCCCTCGAAGTTGGTGATGCGTTTGGCCTCGCGGATCGCCTCGACCAGCTTCTCGTCGAGCGGCAGCGCGTCGAACAGCGCGGCGCGCAGGGTCATGAGCTCCTCGCCGAGCTTCTGCAATTCGGCGCTCTCGCGCTTGAGGTCGGTGCGGCTGGCGTCATCGGTGCCTTTGAGCTCGCGCTTGAGCTCCAGGTCGAGTTCGCTGCCTTCGGCGACGAACTGGCCGCGGACGAAGTAGCCTTTTTTGGGTTTGCGGGACATGGGGATGGATTCTGTGCCGCGCCGCGCGGCGGTGCAACGCGGCGGGAGCGAGGGGAAAACGCTGCCAAACGGGAAACGGGGGGCGCAAGTATCATAGCCACCCACATGACGACCTCTTCCTCGCGCGCCGACTCCGGCTTCGCCTACAGCCGCTCCTTCTTCGAAAACCTGGTCGATTCGGCCCTGGCGCATGCCAAGAAGCTGGGGGCCACCAACGCGGGGGCCGAAGCCTCCGAAGGCTGTGGCCTCAGCGTCTCGGTGCGCAAGGGCGAACTCGAGAACGTCGAGCGCAACCGCGACAAGTCGCTGGGCATCACCGTCTACGTCGGCCACCGGCGCGGCAATGCCAGCACCTCCGACTTCTCCGAGGCGGCCATCGCGCAGACCGTGCAGGCGGCCTACGACATCGCGCGCTTCACGGCCGAGGACCCGGTCAGCGGCCTGCCCGACGAGGCCGACATCGCCAAGGAGCATCCCGACCTCGACCTGTTCCACCCCTGGGAGGTCACGAGCGAGCAGGCCGCCAAGCTGGCGCTCGAGTGCGAGGCGGCCGCGCTGTCGACCGACAAGCGCATCACCAACAGCGAGGGCGCGGGCGTCTCGGCCCAGCAGAGCCACTTCTTCAGCGCCCACACCCACGGTTTCCGCGGCGGCTACGCGAGTTCGCGCCACTCGATCTCGGTGGCGCCGATCGCCGGCAAGGGCGACAACATGCAGCGCGACGCCTGGTACAGCTCGATGCGCTCGGCCGACGAGCTCGCGAGCCCGCAGGCCGTGGGCCGCTATGCCGCCGAGCGCGCGCTGAGCCGGCTGAAGTCGCGCAAGATCAAGACGGTGGAATGCCCGGTGCTGTTCGAGTCGCCGCTGGCCGCGGGCCTGCTCGGCGGGCTGGTGCAGGCCACCAGCGGCGGCGCGCTCTACCGCAAGAGCACCTTCCTGCTCGACTCGCTCGGCAAGCCCGTGCTGCCCTCGCACGTCGACGTCAGCGAAGACCCGCACGTGCTGCGCGGCAAGGGCAGCTCGCCCTTCGACGACGAGGGCGTGGTCACGCGGGCGCGCAAGGTGGTCGACGCGGGCCGGCTCGAGGGCTATTTCCTCTCGACCTACTCGGCGCGCAAGCTCGGCATGAAGACCACCGGCAATGCCGGCGGCTCGCACAACCTGGTGCTGAGCTCGCGCCTGACGCAGGCCGGCGACGACCTCGACGCGATGCTGCAGAAGCTGGGCACCGGCCTGTTCGTCATCGAGCTGATGGGGCAGGGCGTGAACTATGTGACCGGCGACTACTCGCGCGGCGCCAGCGGCTTCTGGGTCGAGAAGGGCCGCATCGCGTTCCCGGTGGAGGAGATCACCATCGCCGGCAACCTCAAGGACATGCTGATGGGGATTGAAGCCATCGGGGCCGATGCTTACACTTTCGGCGCCAAGACGACGGGCTCGCTGCTGGTCAACCGCATGAAGGTCGCCGGCGCCTGATCCCCCGGGGAAAGGGCGCCGCGGTCGCGGCATCCGGTTGGCGGCCCTGATTCCAGGGAGACAACGAACGATGAACCGACCCCAGCGCGCCGCCCGCAAACCCGAACTCGAACACGAACTGCTGCGCGACCCGCGCCTGGGCTTCGAGCCCGCGGGCGGCGGCACCGTGCGCTGCCTGCAGCACGGCGTGCCCTGGCCCTTCGACTGCTGGCACTACCACGACGAGTACGAGCTGCAGATCATCAACCGCACCACCGGCCAGGCCTTCGTGGGCAACCACATCGGCCGCTTCGAGCCCGGCTACGTGGCGCTGGTGGGTTCGCGGCTGCCGCACACCTGGATCTCCGACGACGTGCCGGCCGAGGGCATCGCCGACCGCAGCATGGTGATCCACTTCCGCGAGGAGCCGCTGCGCAGGGGCTCGGCGCTGTTCCCCGAGATCGACGCCGTGCTGCCGATGCTCGACCGCGCGCGCCGCGGCATCGAGTTCTTCGGCATCGGCGAAGTGGCGCGCGAGCGCTTCCAGCGCGTGCAGGCGCACGAGGGCATGGCGCGGCTGGCGGAGTTCATCGGCCTGCTGCACGAGCTCGCGCGCTGGGAGGACTGGCGCCTGATCTCGAGCGAGGACGAGCCCTCCGACGGCGACCCCGCCACCAGCACGCGCATGCGCCGCGTGCTCGACCACCTCGACGAGCACCTGGCCGAGGAGATCTCGCTGGCCTCGGTCAGCGCCATCGCGAACATGGCCGAGAGCAGCTTCTCGCGCTACTTCCACCGCCAGATGGGCAGCACCTTCACCGAGTTCGTGACCCGGCTGCGCATCGCCAAGGCCTGCCAGATGCTGCAGACCTCGGACCGCCTCGTGAGCGACATCTGCTACGAGGTCGGCTTCTTCAACATCGCCAACTTCAACCGCCGCTTCCTGCAGCACAAGGGCATGACGCCCAGCGCCTACCGCCAGCAGGCGCAGGAACGCTTCGGGCTGCGCACCGTTCACTACCCGCCCACGACCCCGGTAAAACCCCAGTCGGCCTGGTCATGAAAGTACCAGTACCCCGGTTGGGGGGTACGCGGCACCGCTGAGCCGCTGCATACGCTTCACCCCGTCCCGTCGCTGTCGCGCCGCCCCTCGAAAAGGGCGCCCGGCACGGCGGGCTTGTTCCCCGGCTTCGGCCGGCGATCCGCAACAAGTTCAACGGAGACAAGCGATGTTCAAGGAATCCGCAGGGAGGCGCGTCCGGGTCCGCACGCTGCTCGTGGCGCTGCTGGCGGCCGGTGCCGCCGGTGGAGCGCTCGCGCAGGCCGCGTCGTGCAACGAGGACGTGCGGGTGCTGGCGCAGCCGCGTGACGGCCTGACCCTGCTCGAAAAGTACAAGGACGAGTTCAAGACCCTGGCCGGCGCCTCGTTCAGCATCGACAACCTCAACGAGAACGACCGCCGCACCAAGACGCGCGCCGATGCCTCGACCGTGGGCAAGTACCACGTCTACTACGTCGACGAGGCCAACGTGCCGCTGTTCGCGCAGTCGAAGTGGATCGTGCCGCTCGCGAAGTACTACCCGGCCGACTACGACTACGCCGACTTCGATCCGGGCCGCCAGAAGGTCGCCACCTATGCGGGCGAGGCCTGGTTCGCGCCGCTGACCGGCGGCGGCGACCTGATGGTCTACCGCAAGGACCTGCTCGAGAAGGCCGGCATCAAGCCGCCGGCCACGCTCGAGGAGTTCGTGGCCGCCGCGAAGAAGCTCAACGACCCGGCCAACGGCGTCTACGGCGTGGCGCTGCGCGGCCAGCGCGGCTCGGGTGCCAACGTGTGGCGCTGGATGCCCTACTTCCGCGGCTACGGCGGCCAGTGGTTCGACGGCGACAAGCCGGTGTTCGACTCGCCCGCCGCGCTCAAGGCCACGCAGACCTACCTCGAGCTCTTCAAGTACTCGGCGCCCGGCACCAAGACCGGCGGCTGGGACGAGGCCACCGGCGCCTTCCTCGCGGGCAAGGTGGCGATGCTGGTCGAGTCGACGCCGCTCGCGGGCAACGCGCTCGATCCCAAGATGTCGACCGTGATCGGCAAGATCGCCTATGCCACGCCGCCCGCGCCGCTGACCGGCGGCGGCTACGGCCACGGCCTGGCGATCGGCGCCAAGGCCAACAAGAGCGAGGAGGCGAGGAAGTGCGCCGGCCTCTTCGTCGCCTGGGCCACCTCGAAGAAGAACGAGCAGCGCCGCCTCGCCGAGGGCCAGTTCGGCGAACTGAACCGCACCAGCGTGCTGGGCAGTCCCGAGTTCTCCAGGCGCTACGGCGCCGACCTCGGCAAGGCGCTGGCCGACACCGGCAAGCTCACCGCGGTCAACTTCTGGCAGGACCCGGCCTGGCCCGACCTCGGCGACCGCTGGGGGATCATCCTCGAGGAGCTGATCACCGGCTCGCGCACCGACATCCAGGCCGGCCTCGACGAGCTCGACGGCTATGCCAAGCAGCTGATCGCGCGGCGCCGCAAGTGAGCCGCCCGGCCCCGCGTTCCTTGCGAGTCCCGCAATGACCCTTCACAAGACCCGACTGCCGCTCGTCTTCATCGGCCCTGGCCTGCTCGTGCTCGCGGTGCTGGCGCTGGTGCCCACCGTGTTCGCCATCGCCGTGTCGCTGCAGGACCGCGAGCTCGGCCAGTCCGACATCGGCTGGGTGTGGTTCTCCAACTACCTGCAGCTGTTCTCGGACCGGCGCTTCCTCAACGCGGTCGGCGTCTCGCTGACCTGGGAGCTGCTGACCGTGAGCGCCACCATGGGGCTCGCGGTGCTGCTCGGCGTGCTGCTGTTCCAGAGCGCCACGCCGCGCTGGCGCAACCTGCTGTGCATGCTGTTCATCGTGCCGGTGCTGCTGCCGCGCGTGTCGGCCGCCTTCGTCTGGAAGTTCGCCTTCCATCCGCTGTTCGGCCTCTTGACCTGGCCCTACAAGGCGATCACCGGCGAGCCGCTGGACCTGCTCGCGCAGCCGCTCACGGCGCTGCTCACGGTGGCCTTCGTCGACGTCTGGCAGTGGGGCCTGTTCTTCGCGGTGATCGTGCTCAAGCTGCTCGAGACCCTGCCGCCGCAGCCCTTCGAGGCGGCGCGCATGGACCATGCGAAGCCCTGGGAGGTCTACGCCTTCGTCGCGCTGCCGATGCTGCGCGCGCCGCTGATCAGCCTGAGCTTCGTGAAGATGATCGAGTCGCTGCGTGCCTTCGACCTGATCTACGTGATGACGCGCGGCGGCCCCGGCATCTCGACCGAGACCCTCGACATGTACGCCTTCTCGCAGGGCTTCATCGAGTCGGGCCGCATCTCCTACGCCTCGAGCATGGCCGTGCTGATGATGGTGGCCTCGACCGTGGCCTTCACCTACCTCTGGAAATGGACCCGGCCCGCATGACCCCCGCCACGACTTCCGCCGCGCCCGTGCTGCGCGCCGGCGATGCGCCCGCCATCCGCCCGGCCGCGCGCCGGCGCCTGGGCCTCGGCACGCTGATGGCGCGGCTGGTGCTCGCCGCCGCGGCGCTCTCGGCACTGGTGCCGGTGCTCTGGACCTTCCTCAACTCGTTCAAGAACCGGGTCGACATCGTCTCGGCGACGCCGAAGTTCCTCTTCACGCCCACGCTCGAGAACTACGCCTACGTGCTGGGCCGCGAGGCGGTCGCGCAGGGGCTCGTCAACTCGCTCGTGGTGGTGGGCTCGGCGGTTCTCATCGGCGCGCTGCTGGGCCTGCCCGCGGCCTATGCGCTGGCGCGCTATCCGGTGCGCCGCGCCGACGACATCCAGTTCTTCGTGCTGTCGATGCGCTTCCTGCCGCCGGTGGCGGTGGCGATCCCGCTGATGGTGATCTGGCTGCAGCTCGAGCTCTACGACACGCGCATCGCGCTGATCGTGACCTACACGCTGCTCACGCTGTCGACCGTGATCTGGCTCGCGATCCCGGCCTTCAAGGCGGTGCCCCGGGAGGTGGAGGAGGCCGGCCGCGTCGACGGCTACGGCCCCTACGCGATCTTCCTCAAGGTGGCGCTGCCGATCGCCGCGCGCTCGCTGGTCGGCGCCATCGCCTTCGGCTTCGTGCTGGTGTGGAACGAGTTCCTGATCGCACTGATGCTGACCACCTCGGACGCCAAGACGCTGCCCATCGTGGCCTCGGAGCTGAGCCAGCTCGGGCGCGACGTGCCCTGGGGCATCCTGAATGCGTCCGTGATCCTGCTGTCGCTGCCGCCGCTACTGATGATCGGCGTGCTCAGCGGCTTCCTCAACGCGGCCTTCAAGCGCAAGCGCGACGCCGCATGAAGACCGCGCGCCCCCTTTCCGAGAGAAGCAACAACATGTCCGCCATCAGCTGTCACAAGATCATCAAGCGCTACGGCGACACCCAGGTGGTGCACCAGTTCGACCTCGACGTCTCGGACAACGAGTTCGTCGTCTTCCTCGGCCCCTCGGGCTGCGGCAAGTCGACCATCCTGCGCATGCTCGCGGGCCTGGAGGACATCAGCGGCGGCGAGCTGCTGATCGGCGGCACGCGCGTCAACGACCTGCCGCCGCAGGAGCGCGGCATCGCGATGGTGTTCCAGAACTACGCGCTCTATCCGCACATGAGCGTGCGCGACAACATCGCCTTCGGGCTCAAGCGCCTGAAGGTGCCGAAGAGCGAGATCGCGCGCCGCGTGAAGGAGGTGTCGGACACGCTGGGCCTGGAGCGCTACCTCGAGCGCCGGCCGACCGAGCTCTCGGGCGGCCAGCAGCAGCGCGTGGCGATCGCGCGCGCAATGATCAAGACGCCCAGGGTGTTCCTGTTCGACGAGCCGCTGTCGAACCTCGACGCCAAGCTGCGCAACCACATGCGCGTGGAGATCGCGCGGCTGCACCAGACGCTGCGCACCACCACGGTCTACGTCACGCACGACCAGCACGAGGCCATGACCCTGGCCGACCGCATCGTGCTGCTGCGCGACGGCCGCATCGAGCAGGTGGGCTCGCCGCGCGAGATCTACGAGAACCCGCGCTCTGCCTTCGTGGCCGGCTTCATCGGCACGCCGCCGATGAACCTGCTCGAGATGACGGTGGCGCACGGCGACGGCGGTGCCGTGCTGCGCGGGCACGGCGGCACGGTGCGCGTGGATGCGCGCCGCTTCGCGCTCGAGGGGCGCGAGCGCGTCACGCTCGGCATCCGGCCGGCCCACCTGCTGGCGCTGCCCGACGACGCGGGCGCCTTCGTGGGCGAGGTGCAGCTGGTGGAGTATCTGGGCAACGAGGTGCTCGTGAGCATCGGCGACGGCCCGGGCAGCGAGATCGCGGCGCTGGTGCATTCGGCGCGCGCGCCGCGGCTCGGCGAGCGCGTGCGCTTCGGCATCGACGCGGCCCAGCTCCACCTGTTCGACGCGCAGACCGGCGCCTCGCTGCGGCGCGAGGCGGTGGCGCCGCTGCACTGAACCCCTTCATCGACTTCCCCTCAGAAACACCCGTTCTCCATGAAAGCCCTTGTCCTCGAGAAAGCCCACGAACTCGCGCTGCGCGAGATCGCGCTGCCGCCGCAACCGGTCGGCCCGCGCGACGTGAAGATCCGCATGCACACCGTCGGCGTCTGCGGCAGCGACGTCCACTACTACCAGCACGGCGGCATCGGGCCCTACGTGGTCGACGCGCCGATGATCCTCGGCCACGAGGCCTCGGGCACGGTGGCCGAGGTCGGCTGCGAGGTCACGCACCTGCGGCCCGGCGACCGGGTCTGCATGGAGCCCGGCATTCCGCAGCTCGACTCGCGCGCGGTGCGCGAGGGCATCTACAACCTCGACCCGGCCGTGCGCTTCTGGGCCACGCCACCGATCCACGGCTGCCTCACGCCCTACGTGGTGCATCCGGCGGCCTTCACCTTTCGCCTGCCCGACAACGTGAGCTTCGCCGAGGGCGCGATCGTCGAGCCGCTGGCGATCGGCCTGCAGGCCGCGAAGAAGGCCGCGCTCAAGCCCGGCGACGTGGCGGTGGTGGTGGGCGCCGGCACCATCGGCGCGATGACCGTGCTGGCCGCGCTCGCGGGCGGCGCGGCGCGCGTGATCCTGGCCGACCTGGTGCCCGAGAAGCTCGCGCTGTTCGCCGACAACCCGGCCGTGAGCACGGTGGACATCCGCGAGCGCAAGCTGGCCGACGCGGTGCGCGAGCTGACCGACGGCTGGGGTGCCAACGCCGTGTTCGAGGCCAGCGGCAGCGTGCGCGCCTTCGAGGGCATCTTCGAGCTCGCCTGCCCCGGCGGCTGCGTGGTGCTGGTCGGCATTCCGCCAGCGCCGGTGGCCTTCGACATCGTCGCGATCCAGGCGAAGGAACTGCGCATCGAGTCGGTGTTCCGCTACGCCAACATCTTCCCGCGCGCGCTCGCGCTGATCGCCTCGGGCCAGGTCGACGTCAGACCCTTCATCTCGCGCACCTTCGCGTTCGAGGACGGCATCCGCGCGTTCGAGGAGGCCGCGGCGGGGCGGGCGACGGACGTGAAGATCCAGATCGAGTTTCCGGCCGAGGCCTGAGCGGCGCCGGGCCCCGCGGCCCGGCGTGCAAGGGAAAACGCCGGGGCGGCGCGGCAAAACGCGCCGCTACATTGGGGCGCATCTTTTTTCGAGCCGCGCTTCCCCGATGCCCCCTCGCTTTCGCAATGCCGTGCTGACGGGCGCCTGTGGCGGCCTGGGCCAGGCCTTGGCGCGCGGGCTGATCGCCGACGGCACGCAGGTGGCGCTGGTGGGGCTCGACCGCGAACGGCTGCGCGCGCTCGAGGCACTGGCGCCCGGGCGCTGCGCGGTCTACACGCCCGACGTGGCCGACACGGTGGCGATGCAGGCCATGGCCGCCGACTGGATGGCCCGGGCCGGCACGCCCGACCTGGTGATCGCCAACGCGGGCGTGGCCGGCGGCTTCGACACCGCGCAGGCCGAGGACCTCGCGGTGTTGCGCCGCATGCTCGAGATCAACCTGCTGGGCGCCGCGACCACCTTCCAGCCCTTCGTGGCCGCGATGCGCGGCGAGGCGCGCGGCGCGCTGGTCGGCATGGCCAGCATCGCGGGCTGGCGCGGCATGCCGGGCAACGGCGCCTACTGCGCGAGCAAGGCCGGGCTGATCCGCTACCTCGAGAGCCTGCGCGCCGAGTTGCGCGGCAGCGGCGTCGGGGTGCACACGGTGAGCCCGGGCTACATCCGCACCGCGCTGACCGCCGGCAACCGCTTCGCGATGCCGGGGCTGCTCGAGCCCGAGGAGGCCGCGCGCCGCACGCTCGCGGCGGTGGCCGCGGGCCGCGAGCGCATCGTGCTGCCGCGGCGCATCGGCTGGCTCTCGAAGGCACTCGATTGCCTGCCCGAGGCGCTGCACGACCGGCTCTTGCGCGGCCAGCCGCGCAAGCCGCGCGCGGGCGAGGCCGGCGCCACGCCGATCCCCGGGCTGCGGCCCTTTTCATCACCGCCCTCGCCGAAGGAAGGCTCGCCGCCAACGTGACAGTGACAGTGCCCACCCACGAACAGATCGCGCTGATCGGCGCCGGCCCCTCGGGCCTCGCCGGTGCCCGCAACCTGCAGAAGCACGGCATTCCCTTCCAGGGCTTCGAGGCGCACAGCGACGTGGGCGGGCTGTGGGACATCGACAACCCGCGCTCCACGGTCTACCACTCGGCGCACCTGATCTCGAGCAAGAGGACCACCGAGTTCAGCGAATTCCCGATGCCCGACACGGTGGCCGACTACCCGAGCCACCGCGAGCTGCGCCGCTACTTCAGCGACTTCGCCACTCGCTTCGGACTGCGCGAGCATTACCGCTTCGGCACGCGCGTGCTGCGCGTGGAGCCGACCTCGGACGCGCCCGACACCACCTGGCAGGTGAGCGTGGGACCGGCCGACGGCGATGGCGAGGAGGGCGTGGAGACCTTCGAATTCAAGGGCGTGGTGATCGCCAACGGCACGCTGTCCGAGCCCAAGCATCCGCGCTTCGACGGCCACTTCGAGGGCGAACTGCTGCACACCAGCGACTACAAGCATGCCGAGATCTTCAAGGACAAGCGGGTGCTGATCGTGGGCGCGGGCAACTCGGGCTGCGACATCGCGGTCGACGCGGTGCACTACGCGAAGTGCGTGGACATCTCGGTGCGGCGCGGCTACTACTTCGTGCCCAAGTACGTGTTCGGCAAGCCGGCCGACACGCTCGGCGGCAAGAAGCCGCTGCCGCCATGGCTCAAGCAGCGGCTGGACGCCAAGGTGCTGCAGTGGTTCACCGGCGACCCCACGCGCTTCGGCTTTCCGAAGCCCGACTACCGCATGTACGAGTCGCATCCGATCGTCAATTCGCTGATCCTGCACCACATCGGCCACGGCGACATCGCGGTGCGCGCCGACGTCGAGCGGCTGGCCGGCCACACCGTCTACTTCAAGGACGGCGGCACGCGCGACTACGACCTGATCCTCACCGCCACCGGCTATGCGCTGCACTACCCGTTCATCGACCGCGCGTTGCTCGACTGGCAGGGCATGGCGCCACGGCTGTACCTCAACATCTTCTCGCCGCGCTTCGAGAACCTCGCGGTGCTCGGCATGATCGAGGCCAGCGGCATCGGCTGGCAGGGGCGCTACGAGCAGGCCGAGCTGGTGGCGCGCTACCTGCGCGCGCAGGCGGCGGGCTCGCCGAAGGCCGCGGCATTGCGCGCGGCCGCCAAGGGGCCGGCGCCCGACCTCTCGGGCGGCTACAAGTACCTGCAGCTCGAGCGCATGGCCTACTACGTGCACAAGGACACCTACCGCGCCGCGGTGCGCGGCGCGTCTGCGGCGCTGGCCGATCCTTCCTGAGCCGACGAAAAAAGGACACGCGCCCCATGCTGCCCGTCGACGAGATCCGCCTGCACTTCAATCCGGCCTCGCTGGTGCTGCTCAACGTGGTGCTGGGCTTCCTCATGTTCGGCATCGCGCTGGACACGCGCATCGAGGACTTCAAGCGCGTGGCGCGCATGCCCGGCGCGATGGCGGTGGGCATCGGCGCGCAGTTCGTCGTGCTGCCGGCCGTGACCTTCGCGCTCACGCTGGTCCTGAAGCCGGCCCCGAGCATCGCGCTCGGCATGATCCTGGTGGCCTGCTGCCCGCCGGGCAACATCTCGCAGATCCTCACGCACCGCGCGGGCGGCAACGTGGCGCTGTCGGTGTCGATGACCGCGATCTCGAACGCGCTGTCGATCGTGCTGATGCCGCTGAACTTCGCCTTCTGGGGCGGGCTGCATCCGAGCGCCGCGCCGCTGCTCCAGACCATCGCGCTCGATCCGCTCGACATGCTGGGCCACATCGTGATGATCATCGGCATCCCCTTCGTGCTCGGCGTGGCCTGCGCGCACCGGCTGCCGGGGCTCACGGCGCGCATCAAGAAGCCGGCGCGGATCCTGAGCTTCCTCGCGCTGATCGCCTTCATCGTCGGCGCGATCGCGGGCAACTGGCGCTACTTCCTCGACTACGTGGGGCTGGTGCTGCTGGCCGTGGTGCTGCACGACGCGCTGGCCTTCGGCACCGGCTACCTCTGCGCGCGGCTGTCGGGGCTGGCCGACTACGACCGGCGCGCGGTGGCGATCGAGGTCGGCATCCGCAACGCGGGGCTCGGGCTGGTGCTGATCTTCAGCTTCTTCGGCGGGCTCGGCGGCATGGCCGTGGTGGCCGGCGTCTGGGGCTTCTGGGACATCATCGCGGGCCTCGCGCTCGCGACCTGGTGGGGCCGCCGGCCCGCCGTGCCATGACCGCCGCCGCGCGCCGCGTGCTGGTGACCGGGGCCGACGGCTTCCTGGGCCGCGGCGTGCTCGCCGCGCTCGCGCCGCGGCTCGGCCATGGGCAGCTCGAGGGCCTGGTGGCGCTCGACGTGCGAGAGGTGCCGCGCGAGCGCCGGCTGCCGGGCGTGGCCTACCTGGCGCAGGACGTGCGCGAGGCCGGCATCGGCAAGGCCTTCGCCGACCATGCCATCGACACCGTGGTGCACCTGGCCTCGATCGTCACGCCGGGCAGGGACTCGAACCGCGACTTCGAGCATTCGGTCGACGTGGGCGGCACGCGCAACGTGCTCAAGGCCTGCACCATGTACCGGGTCGCGCACATCGTGGTGTCGTCGAGCGGCGCGGCCTACGGCTACCACGCCGACAACCCGGCCTGGATCGACGAGCGCCAGCCGCTGCGCGGCAACGCGGTGTTCGCCTATGCCGACCACAAGCGCCAGGTCGAGGAGCTGCTGGCCGACTGGCGCGCGCGCCATCCCTCGCTGGCGCAGACGGTGCTGCGCGTCGGCACCATCCTCGGCGAGCGCGTCGACAACCAGATCACGGCGCTGTTCGAGAAGCGGCGGCTGATCGCGATCCGCGGCAGCGCGAGTCCCTTCGTCTTCGTCTGGGACGAGGACGTGACCGGCGCCATCGCCCATGCGCTCGAGGGCGGCGCGCCGGCCGGCTGCTACAACCTCGCGGGCGACGGCGCGCTGCCGATCCACGAGATCGCGGCGCGCCTGGGCAAGCGCACCATCGACTTTCCCGCGGGCGTGCTGAAGACGGCGCTGGCGGTGGGCTCGGCGCTTGGCGTGAGCCGCTACGGGCCCGAGCAGCTCGACTTCCTGCGCTACCGGCCGGTGCTGTCGAACACCGCGCTGAAGGAGCAATTCGGCTTTCGCCCGCGCAAGACCAGCGCCGAGGCTTTCGAGGCCTTCGTGGCGGCGCGCGCGGCGCAGGGGCGGCCGGTCACGCGCGGGGCTTAGGCCTTCTCCACCGGCTCCAGCAGGTAGGCGAGCATGCGCCGCGCGTTCAGCGGCAGCTCTTGCGAATTGCGCACGCAGGCCATCAAGGTGCGCTCGGCCCAGGCGTCGGCCAGCGAGGCGCGCGCGATCTTCATCGAACGCGCGCAGCGCGCGGCCGCGGTCTGCGGCAGGATGCCCACGCCGATGCCCTGCTCGACCATGCGGCACACGGCCTCGAAGTTGCGCACCCGCACGCGGTAGGACAGGTGGCGCCCGAGCGCGCGCGCATGCATGGTCACGAGCTGCTGCAGCGCGCTGTCGGCGGGCAGGCCGACGAACTCGCTGTCGACCACCTCGGCCAGCTTCACGCGCCGGCGCCCGGCCAGCGCATGGCCGCGCGGCATCACCAGCACCAGGTCGTCGCGCCGGAACGGATGGCATTCGAGGCCCTCGGTATCGATGGCGTCGGAGACGATGCCGATGTCGCACAGCCCGGCGCGCAGCGCCTCCACGGTGTCGGGGCTGGGCCGTTCCTCGAGGTCGATCGACACCCGCGGATGCTGCGCCAGGAAGCGCGCCAGCACCTCGGGCAGGTGCTCGGTCAGCGCCGAGGTGCCGCAGAGGAAGCGCACATGGCCCTTGAGGCCCTGGCCGTATTCGCCGAGCTCGCCGCGCAGCCGCTCCATCTGCTGCAACACCACGCGCGCATGGTGCAGCAGGGTGCGGCCGGCCTCGGTGGGGCGCACGCCCTGGGCATGGCGCGTGAGCAGCGGGGTGCCGAGCGCGTCCTCCATGCCGCGCACGCGCTGGCTGGCCGAGGCCAGCGTCATGTGCGAGCGCTGCGCGCCGGCGGTCAGGCTGCCGGCTTCGACGACATGGAGGAAGAGCCGCAGGTCGGTGAGATCGAATCGCATGGTGAGCCCGCAAGGTAGCACGCCGGCCTCAGTCTGTGCCTGAGGCTCGCTGCGCGAATGCCGGATTCCCGGCCGGCGCCGCGGCCGGCAGACTGCGCGCCGATGACGTCCTCCTCCTTCTCGAACGAACTGGCCGGCCTCGCGGGGCACGGCTTCGCCGCCGCGGCGGTCTTCCTGCTGGCCGGCGTGATCAAGGGCGTGATCGGCCTCGGGCTGCCCACGGTGTCGATGGGCCTGCTCGCGCTGTGGATGCGGCCGGTGCAGGCGGCGGCGCTGCTGATCGTGCCCTCGCTGGTCACCAACGTCTGGCAGACCGGGCCGCGCGCGACTTTCCTGCCGGTGCTGCGGCGCATCGGCGGCATGCAGGCCGGCATCGTGGCGGGCACGCTGGGCGGCGCCTGGTGGCTGGGCGTGCCGGCCGGCGCCTGGGCCTCGGTGGCGCTCGGCGTGGCGCTGGTCGCCTATGCGCTGTGGGGGCTGACCGGGCGGCAACTGAAGGTGGCGCCCGCGCACGAACGCTGGCTCGGACCGCTGATCGGCATCGCGACCGGGCTGGTGACGGCCGTGACCGGTGTGTTCGTGGTGCCGGCCGTGCCCTATCTGCAGGCGCTGGGCTTCCAGCGCGACGCGCTGATCCAGGCGATGGGCATCTCGTTCACCACCTCGACCGTGGTGCTGGCGATCGGGCTCGCGGGCAACGGCGGCTATCCGCTGGCGGTGCTCGGCGGCTCGGCGCTGATGCTGGTGCCGGCGATCGCGGGGATGGTGCTGGGCACCTGGCTGCGCCAGCGGCTGCCGGTGCCGATGTTCCGGCGCTGCTTCCTGGTCGGACTGGGGCTGCTGGGCGCCTACATGGCCGTGCGGGCCATGGGATGAGCGCGCTGGGGTTCGTTCAGCCCGCGGCCACGGGCTGGGCGGCCGCCAGGGCCTGCGCGGCGCGCACGCGTTCGATGGTCTGGCGGTAGGGCAGGGCGTAGCCGTCGATCGGCGCCTCGGGCGCCAGCCAGCTGAACGAGAACACCAGGCCGTCCTCCTCGGGGCTGCCCATGGCCACGTGGTCGAAATGCTCGGGCAGCGGCCCTTCGGCATGGATCAGGAACAGGTGCCACAGCTGCGGATGGCGGTGGGTGTTGCCCTCGACGCCGGCCTCGCAGTCGCGCTGCAGGGTGCCCAGCGAGATTAGCGCGCCGGCATGGTCGATGCCCGATTCCTCGAGCAGCTCGCGCCGCACCGCGAACTCGGGCGACTCGCCCGGTTCGATGGTGCCCTTGGGCAGCTGCATGTTGCCGTCCTCGGGATGGCGGAACACCAGCAGCCGGCCGCGCGCGTCGACCAGGCAGGCGCAGGCCTTCGGGATCGCGGCGGTCTCGGTGCAGGCGGTCATGGCGATCAGGCGCCGGTCAGCGCGGCCTTGACCGCGGCGCTCACCAGGCCCATGTCGGCCTTGCCGGCCAGGCGCGTCTTGACCGCACCCATCACCTTGCCCATGTCGCCCGGGCCCGCGGCGCCGAGCTCGGCCACGATGGCCTTGACCTCGGCGGCGATCTCGTCGGCGCCCAGGCGCTGCGGCAGGTAGACCTCGAGCACCTTGATCTCGGCCGCTTCCTTGTCGGCCAGGTCGGTGCGGCCGCCCTGGGTGAAGGCGGTGACCGAGTCCTTGCGCTGCTTCACCAGCTTGTCGACGATGGCCACGACCATGGCGTCGTCGAGTTCGACGCGCTCGTCGACTTCCTTCTGCTTGAGCGCGGCCAGCAGCAGCCGGATCGTGCCCAGGCGCTCGGAGTCCTTGGCGCGCATCGCGGTCTTCATGTCTTCGGTGATCTGTTCTTTGAGGCTCATGGGGTCTCCTGCGGGAAAAAACAAAGCCGCGGCAGGTTTCCCTGGCGCGGCTGGAAGGCAGTTGGCGGGGCGGAGGGCGGCGGGTTCGGTGTTGTCGAATCGGCCGCTGTCTCCGGTGCCAGGGTGCGTCAGTACAGCTTCTTGGGCAGCTGCATGCTGCGAACGCGCTTGTAGTGGCGCTTCACGGCGGCTGCCTTCTTGCGCTTGCGCTCGGCGGTCGGCTTTTCGTAGAACTCGCGGGCGCGCAGGTCGGTCAGCAGGCCGAGCTTTTCGATGGTGCGCTTGAAGCGGCGCAGGGCGACGTCGAAGGGCTCGTTTTCTTTAACGCGGATGGTGGTCATCAGGAATCGTTGATTTGAAATTTGGCCGGGGGAGGATCGAGAGCCCCAGGCCGGGGTTCCTCAACAAGAAAAAGTGTGTGGCCGTTGAGGGAAGGCCAAAGTTAGCCGGCGATTATAGTGCGTTTGCGCAGGCGTGGGCACTCGCCCAGGCCCATTGGAAGTTGTAGCCGCCGAGCCAGCCGGTGACATCGACCACTTCGCCGATGAAATACAGGCCCGGCTGCTTCGATTCCATCGTCTGGGACGACAGGTCGCGCGTGTCGACGCCGCCGGCCGTGACCTCGGCCTTCTTGTAGCCCTCGGTGCCCGAGGGCACGATCTGCCAGCGCGCGATGCGCTCGGCCAGCGCGGCCAGCGCGCGGTCGGCGGCCTCGTTGATCGGCCGCTGCAGCGCGCCGTCCTGGCCGACCCAGGCATCGGCCAGCCGCGAGGGCACCAGGGCGGCGAGTTCGTTGGCGATGCGTTTCTTCGAGCGCAGCTTGGCCTCGGCGAAGGCCGCGGCCACGTCCACGCCAGGCGCGAAATCCAGCGTGAGTGGCGCGCCGGGCTTCCAGTAGCTCGAGATCTGCAGCACGGCCGGGCCCGAGAGGCCGCGGTGGGTAAACAGCAGGTCCTCGAGGAAGGCCATCTTCTCCTTCTTGGCCCCGGTCTCGATGCGCACCGGCAGCGCCAGTCCGGCCAGTTCGGCATAGGGCGCCCAGGCCTCGCCGCCGAAGGTCAGCGGCACCAGCGCCGGGCGCGGCGCCACCATGCGCAGGCCGAACTGCTCGGCGATGCGGTAGCCGAAGTCGCTGGCGCCGATCTGCGGGATCGACAGGCCGCCGGTGGCGACCACGATCTTCGGTGTCTCGATCGGGCCGCGGCTGCTCTCGATTCGATAGCTGCCGACGCTCGTCCCATCTGCGTTTTCGGCCGAGAACGTGATCTGGCCGATGCGGCAGGGCTGCCAGCGCTCGACCCCGCCGGCCGCGCATTCGGCCAGCAGCATGTCGACGATCTGCTGCGAGGAGCCGTCGCAGAACAGCTGCCCCTTGTGCTTCTCGTGGAAGGCGATGCCGTGCTTCTGCACGAGTTCGACGAACTGCTGCGGCGCATAGCGCGACAGTGCCGAGCGGCAGAAATTCGGGTTCTCGCCGATGAAATGGCGCTGCGGCGCGCGCACGTCGAGGTCGCGGTTGGTGAAGTTGGCGCGGCCGCCGCCCGAGATGCGGATCTTCTCGCCCACCTTCTCGCTGTGGTCGAGCAGCAGCACCCGGAGCCCGCGCTGGCCCGCCACGCCCGCGCAGAACAGGCCGGCGGCGCCGGCGCCGATCACCACGGCGTCGAAATGCGAGATATCGCTCACTGAAGTACCTCCGTGCTTCGCACTGCGGTGCGAGCTTGCTTGGGGCGGCCCGGCGCGGCGCTCATGGCCCGTCGGCCGCCAGCACCGGCGGCGGGTTGTACTTGAGGTGGCCCACGTAGCGCAGCGGCTGGGTGGCGGCGATCGAGGGCACGTCGCCCTCGCGCATGTGCAGCAGGTCGGCCGGGCTGACCCAGCGCGGGTCGGCGCTGGTGATCGGCAGGCCGGCCCGGTTGTAGGCCTCGAGCACGAACTGCGAGCAGAAGAACTGGTCGTCGCGGCTCGCGCCGAGCTGCACCATGGCCATGCCGCTCATGCAGTAGTGGCTGACCGCGCCCGGCATCAGTGGCAGCTCGCAAAGCCGGCGGTTCAGCACGAAGGGGGCGTTGAGCAGCACGCCCACGGTGTTGTAGCGCACGCCGACCTGCGACAGCGCCCACGTACGCATGCGCTCGGCGCCGGCCGCGTCCACGCCGGGTACGCGGAAGGCCACCACCATCTGTTCCTCGTCGACCACCTCGGCCAGCGCCCGCGCGCGCACGCCGGTGCCCACGGCTTCGGCGATCCGGCCGTCGCCGAGGTAGAGCACCGCATGGCTCACGGGCGAGAAGGTGCCCAGCCGGATGCCGAAGGAGTTCACCGTGGCGATCGAGGTCAGCAGGATGTCGCCGGGCTCCAGTGCGTCGGCCGCGATCAGCTCGCCGCCGTTGCCCGGCGCGATCACCGAGCTCTGCACCCGCAGGCGCAGGCCGCTGTCTTGCGAGGGCAGGTCGAGCCGGGTGGCGCAGGCCCCGAGCAGCAGGGCGGCGCCCGCGGCAGCGAGGGCCGCGAAGGTCTGGCGGAACGAGCGCATCAGCCCTTCCAGAGGAACGGGAACTTCAACTGCTTGAAGAAGCCGTTGGGCACGTAGTCGCCGAGCACGCCGTACTTCTCGGGCCAGAGCCTGGTGGTCTTCACGGCCGTGCCGAACAGGTAGTCGAGGAAGGCGTAGTGCGCCGCGTAGTTCTTGTCGAGCGCTTCCTGGTCCTGGCTGTGGTGCCAGTGGTGGAAGTTGGGCGTGACGATCACGTAGCGCAGCGGGCCGAGCCGCACGCTCACGTTGCAGTGGTTGAACACCGCCTGGAAGCCCACCACCACGATGTAGGCGTCGATCACTTCCTTGCTGAAGCCCAGCACGTAGATCGGCGCCAGCACCAGGGTGCGCGTGATCAGCAGCTCGAGGATGTGCTGGCGCGAGCCGGCCATCCAGTCCATGCTCTTCACGCTGTGGTGCACCGCGTGCAGCCGCCACAGCACCGGCACCTCGTGGTAGGCGCGATGGGTCCAGTACTGCACCAGGTCGGCCACCAGGATGATCAGCAGCAGCCCGGCCCAGAACGGCAGGTTGCCGACCCAGCCGCGGATGCCGTCGTTGGCGGCCCAGCCGAACAGCTTGTGCACCATGAGGTTGGTGGCCAGCAGCACGAAGCCCACGATCATGTGGTTGACCACGAAGTGGTGGAAGTCGGTCTGCCACTCGGCGCGGAACACGGGCTGGTCCTTGCGCAGCGCGAACAGCTTCTCGATGAAGATGAAGATCAGCGAGGAGCCGAGCAGGTCGAGGATGAACCAGTCGAGGCCGATGTAGGGCGTGTTGTCGGCGAAGTCGTTGACCGGGACCTTGTGGCCGCCGAGCAGGGCCGACAGCACGATCAGGAGGAAGGCGAAGGACGAGAGCCAGCGCGTGCGGTTGAAGATGATGTTGACCAGCGAGAGGCCGCCCGAGACCACCATGGCGACGAGCAGCACCCAGCGCATGAGGTCGACGTTGTAGCTCTTGCGCAGCTCGGGCGTGCTCAGGTACTGCGGAAAGTGGAACACCAGCACGCCGAGGAAGCACAGCACCGCGAGGCTGATGGCGATGGTGCCCGTGACCATGCCCTTGCCGCGGCGCAGCTCGCCATGGCTTTCGGCGAGTTCGTTGAGTTTGTCGATTTCCAGCATGCCCGCCTCTGTCTTGCTTTTTTGTAGGGGCGCGATTTTAGGTCGGGCGGCGCCAAAGCGGTCACCCCCTTCGGGTGGAGCGTCGCCGCAGCAGCGCGGCCGCGCCCAGCGCCGCGGCCATGACCAGCAGCGACACCACGGTCGTCACCGTGCCGAGGGCATAGATCGAAGGGGTGGTCACGGTCGAGGTCAGGCCCTGCAGCTCGAGCGGCAGGGTGTTGACGTCGCCGATGGCCTGCGAGGTGCGCGCGATCTCGTCCCACGAGAGGGTGAAGCCGAACATGCCGATGCCCACGATCGAGGGGCCGATCAGCGGCAGCACGACGAAGCGGAAGGTCTGCCAGGGCGTGGCGCCGAGGTCGCGCGCGGCCTCCTCGTAGGCCGGGTTGAAGCGGTTGAAGACCGCGAACATGATGAGCAGCCCGAAGGGCAGGGTCCAGGTGAGGTGGGCGCCGAGGGCGGAACTGAACAGGCCGAGCGCGGTGCCGTAGCCCTCGAGCAGGGTGGTGGCGTCGATGGCGGTCAGCAGGGCCTTGATGCCGGTGTCGAGCAGCCGGAACTGCAGGCCGATGCCCAGCGAGATGATGATCGACGGCATGATCAGGCTCGCGACCGTGACGAAGAACAGGGTGTTGCCGCCCGCGAGCTTCTTGCGGAACGCGAGGCCGGCGAGCACCGAGAGCACGACGGTGAAGCCCATGACCGCGGCGCCCAGCGCGAGCGAACGCCGGAACGCGGCGCCGATGTCGACCGTGCCCAGGCCCTCGGCGAGCTTGTAAAACCAGTGCAGCGAGACGCCGCGCAGCGGGAAGGTCAGGCCGCCTTCGGGGCCCTGGAAGCTCAGCACGAAGATCGTGATCATCGGGCCGTAGAGGAACAGCACGAAGAGGGCGAAGACGGTGGCCAGGGGCCAGAAGCCCTTGTTGCGTTTCTCTCGGATGTGTGGGGTCATGGCATGTCTTTTTTCGGGGTGGATGCACGGGGCACCGGGTACTCCCCTCCGCGAATGTCCCCCGCCCTTCGGGCTCCTCCTTGATTTCGCTGCGGGGAGTACCCGGTACCCCGTGCATCCGGGCAGGCTGGTGGTGCCCGGCCCGTCATCACCGCTGCGCCTCGCTCGCGTCGATGGGGTGCTCTGCGCAGCGAAATCAAGGAGGAGGCCGAAGCCCGGGGAACATTCGCGGAGCAGAGCACCCCGTCGGCGCGAGCGCGCCCCGCAGGTCGAAATCGGCAATGCAAGAACACCACCTAGAGCTCCTTGCGTATGTCCACCAGCCGCGTCAGCCCCCAGATGATCATCAGCACCACCGCCAGCAGGATCATCGCGTTGGCCGCCGCCAGCGGGAACTGCAGGTACGAGGTCTGCACCTGGATGATCTTGCCGATCGAGGCGATCTGCTGGCCGCCCATCACGCCGATGGTCACGAAGTCGCCCATCACGATGGTGATGACGAAGATCGAGCCGATCAGGATGCCCGTGCGCGACAGCGGCACCACCACGTTCCACAACGTCTGCCAGCCCGAGGCGCCCGCGTCGTTCGCGGCCTCGAGCAGCGAGCGGTCGATGCGCATCATGCTGTTGAAGATCGGCACGATCATGAACATCGTGTAGAGGTGCACGAAGGCCAGCACCACCGAGAAGTCGGAGAACAGCAGCCACTCCACCGGCTGCTGCACCAGCCCCAGGCCCATCAGCGCCTGGTTCACCAGCCCGTTGCGGCCCAGAAGCGGCACCCACGAGATCATGCGGATCACGTTCGAGGTCCAGAACGGCACCGTGCACAGCACGAACAGCACCGTCTGCATCGTCGACGAGCGCACGTGGAAGGCCAGGAAGTAGGCCACCGAGAAACCGATCAGCAGCGTGATGCCCCAGACCAGCAGGCAGAACTTGAAGGTGCTCAGGTAGGTGTTGAGCGTCACGCAGAGGTCGCCGTTGTCGGTCAGCCGCGAACAGCCCTCGAACAGGCTCAGGTAGTTGCGCGGCGTGAACGCCGGGATCAGCTCGTACTCGTTGAAGTTCCACAGGCTCACCATCGCCACCAGCGCCAGCGGAACCAGGAAGAACAGCAGGAACACCAGCGCGAACGGCGCCGCCTGCCACCATGCCTTCACGGCATGCAGCGGCTCGGTGGCGGCGTTCGCGCGGGCGGTGGGTGCGCTCACGGGATCAGGCCGCGACGAACTCGTTCCACTTCCTCACCATGTACTCGTTCTCGTCCATCACGGCGTTCCAGCAGGCGATGCCGCCCATGCGCTGCTCGTAGCTGCCGCCGTCGCGCACCGCGCCGGCCTTGGCGATCACGTCGCCCTGCGGGCTCTTGATGTCCTGCGCCGCGGGCTTGCCCTCCATCCAGTAGGCCCACTCGTAGGCTTCCATCTTGGACTTCGCCGTGTCGAGCACCGCGCTGTAGTAGCCCTGGCGGTTGAGGTAGGCGCCGGCCCAGCCGTCGAGGAACCAGTTGATGAACTCGTAGGCCGCGTCGAGCTTCTTGCCCGACAGCGTGGCAGGCAGGCCGAAGCCCGAGGCCCAGGCGCGATAGCCTTCCTTGAGCGGCTGGAAGGTGCAGTCGATGCCCTTGCTGCGCACGGCCGTCACGGCCGGCGACCACATCGACTGGATCACCACCTCGCCCGAGGCCATCAGGTTCACCGACTCGTTGAAGTCCTTCCACAGCGCGCGGAACTGGCCGGCCTTCTTGGCTTCGATCAAGGTCTTGATCGTGAGGTCGATCTCGGCCTTGGTCATGTTGCCCTTGTCGGCGTACTTGTGGATGCCCTTGGCCTCCACCACCATCGCCGCGTCCATGATGCCGATCGAGGGAATGTTGAGGATCGCGGTCTTGCCCTTGAACTCGGGGTTCAGCAGTTCGGCCCAGGAGCCAATGGGGCGCTTGATGAGGTCGGGGCGGATGCCCAGCGTGTCGGCGTTGTAGGTGGTCGGGATCAGCGACATGAACTGCGTGGCCGACTTGGCGAAGGCCTTGCTCTTCTCGCCCTCGAGATAGATCACCTTCACGGGCGCCGTGCCCTGGTCGCCGACCTTCTTGCCCGCCACCTCGCCCTTGGTGAACAGCGAGGTGATCTTGTCGGCGTTCTTCACGCGCTTGCTGTCGATGCCCTTGAGGTTGCCGGTCGGCACGATCTTCTTGAGCGAGAAGAACTCGGTGTCGATCAGGTCGAAGCTGTTGGGCGCCGTCACCGCGCGCTTGGTCACGTCGTCGGTGGTCACGGCCACGTACTGGATCTCGATGCCGGTGTCGGCCTTGAACTTCTCGGCGATCGCCTTGTCCTGGTTCACTGCCGTGCCGAGGTAGCGCAGCACCACCTTGTCCTGCGCATGCACGAAGGGCGCGATGCCGGTGGCCAGGATGCCGGCCGTGCCTTGCAGCAAGGTGCGGCGCTTGAGTCCGAGGGTGGAGTCGAGGGTGTCGGTCATTCTGAGTCTCCTGAAAGAAAGGGGAGGAACGCGGAAGGGAAGAAAGAAAAGAGGGGGCTCAGAGCGTCATCGCGATCGCTGCCGTGTCGTCGCGCAGCGCGGCCGTGGGCTCCGGCGTGCGCTCGCCCGGCGGCTTCGCGCCCGGCCCGAGCACGCGCGCATCGGCCTCGGCCCACGACAGCCGCACGGCCTCGCCGAGCGCGTACGGCTTTGCGAGGAACGCGGCCTCGCCGAGCTGCACCGACACGTTCGCGCGTCCGGGCGCGGCCGCGTCGAGCGCGAGGCCCAGCAGCACGTAGGTGCCCTGGTATTCGACGTCGGTGACGGTGGCGGCCAGGCCCTCGGCCGTCTCGGCGGCCGGCGCGATCCGCATGCGGTCGTTGCGCACCGCGATCGGGCCGGCGGGTGTGTCGAGCACGTTGTGGCCGCCCATGAAGCGCGCCACGAATTCGCTGGCCGGATGGTTGTAGACCGCGTGCGGCGAGCCGACCTGCTCGATCACACCGTGGTTCATCACCACCATGGTGTCGGCCAGCGCCATCGCCTCTTCCTGCGAGTGCGTGACGTGCACGAAGGTCAGGCCCAGCTCCTTCTGCCAGCGCCGCAACTCGGCGCGCATCTGGATGCGCAGGAAGGGGTCGAGCGCCGACAGCGGCTCGTCGAGCAGCAGCACGCGCGGCTCGGTGATGAGCGCGCGCGCCAGCGCCACGCGCTGCTGCTGGCCGCCCGAGAGTTCGCCGGGCTTGCGCGCGGCCAGGTGGCCCATCGCGACGCGCTCGAGCAGCGCATTGGCGCGCTGCTGGCGCTCGGCCTTGCCCACGCCCTTCATCTTGAGGCTGAAGGCCACGTTGTCGGTGGCCGACAGGTGCGGGAACAGCGCGAAGCTCTGGAACATCATCGCCGTGCCGCGCGCGGCGGCCGGCAGGTCGGTGATGTTGCGGTTGTCGAGCAGGATGTCGCCGCTGGTCACCGACTCGTGGCCCGCGATCATGCGCAGCGTGGTGCTCTTGCCGCAGCCCGAGGGGCCGAGCAGGCAGCAGTAGCTGCCGCTGGCGATGCGCAGGTCGATCCGGTCGACGGCGGCCGGGGTGCCCGGGGCGTAGCGCTTGCTCAGCGCGACGATCTCGATGGCGGCGGGGACGGGCGTGGCGACGGCATTCATTGCCCGTGGCCGAGCACGATCCATGCCCGCGGCCGCCGCGCTGCGCCGCCTCTACGCCTTAGGGCGTACGGCGCGCACGGCGCGCACGGCGCGTGCGGAGATCAGGTGCCGAAGCGGTCCGCGTCCGCGGGCAGGCCGGCGGCGGCCAGGCCGCGCAGCACGTCGCCCACCACGATCACCGCCGGGCTCGCGAGGCCGGCCTCGGCGATGGCGCGCTGCAGCCGGCCCAGCGTGGCCGCGACGTGGCGTTGCTGCGGCAGGCTCGCATGCTGGATCACGGCCACCGGCGTGCTGGCCGGCAGGCCGTGCAGCAGCTCGCGCTCGATGTGGGCCGCGCCCGACACGCCCATGTAGATCACCAGCGTGAGCCGCGCGCCGTGCGCGGTCGCGGCCAGCGCGCGCCAGTCGGTCGGGTCGTCGGCGGCGCCGGCGCCCGTCTTGGCATGGCCGGTGACGAACACCACGCCCTGTGCATGGTCGCGGTGCGTGAGCGGCACGCCCAGCGCGGTGACGGCCGCGAGGCCGGCCGTGATGCCGTTGACCACCGCGCATTCGATGCCGGCCTCGCGCAGGTGCTCGACCTCCTCGCCGCCGCGGCCGAAGATGAAGGGATCGCCGCCCTTGAGCCGCACCACCGTCTCGCCCTCGCGCACCGCGGTGATCATCAGCCGCTCGATGAAGGCCTGCGGCGTGCTCTTGCAGCCGCCGCGCTTGCCCACGTGCACGATGCGCGCATCGGGCCGCGCATAGGCCTGCACGATGGCGTCGTTCACGAGGTCGTCGACCAGCAGCACCGTGGCGGCCTGGATCGCCTTCACGGCCTTGACGGTCAGCAGCTCGGGGTCGCCCGGGCCGGCGCCCACCAGCGTGCAGCGGCCGGCGATGAGGGAGGGGGTGGGGGCGTTGGTTGTCATGCGTGGGATGCCAGTTGCGTGATGTGCCGGACCTGCGTTGCGATCGCCTCGGGCACGGGGAGCTCGCCCGCCAGCACGCGGCGCGTGTAGTCGGCCGTGGTCGCGACGTCGATGTCCTTCGGCAGGCCGGGCACCTCGGGGTCGGTGCCGGGCTGCTGGGCCTGCAGCTCGGTGCGCACGCCGCGCACGAAGCCGTCGATCTGGGCGGTGCGGCGCGGGTCCGACACCACCTCTCCCTCGAGGCCGCGCGACAGCAGCGCCGTCATGCCGGTGAGCTCGAAGGTGGCGGCCATGACGCGCGCGTATTCGGGATGGGTGTAGCTGCCGACCACCACGCAGGCGCCGGCGCCGGGCTGCATCAGCTTGACCACGCTGTGGCCCGGGTTGCGCAGGCCGACCACGCGGCGCACGTCGAGCAGCCGCTTGAGGCCCGGGCTCATCAGCTCGGTGGCGGCGAAGGCGACCTCGCCTGCGGCGATTTGCCGCACCGCGGCCAGCGGCGCGGTGCCCAGCGCCTCGAGCACGTTGGAGGCCAGCACGCGCGCGGTCTCGGTGGCGCTGCCGTGCACCAGCACCGGCAGCCCCTCGCGCGCCAGCAGCAGCGCCAGCAGCGGCGTGAGCACCGGCAGCTTGCGCGCGCCGTTGTAGCTGGGCAGCACGACCAGGGCCCGCTCGCTGGCGGGAAAGCGCGCCAGCCTCGCATGCGTGGCGTCGAGGAAGCCCGCCATCTCCTCGGGCGTTTCGCCCTTGATCCGCATCGCGAGGCAGAAGCCGCCGATCTCGAGGTCGGTGACGGTGCCGTCGAGCACCTGGCCGAACAGGTCGCAGGCCTGTTCGCGCGACAACGGCCGGGCGCCGCGCGCGCCCCGGCCGATTTCCTTGATGTAGTGGCTGATTCCCATGGGTAGGCGGATTGTCCCGCAAGGCTTATGCCGGAATGAGAGTTCGCTTATGCCTGTCCTGGACGCGGGGGCTTGTGCTCCCTCCCCCGCTGGGGGGAGGGCTGGGGTGGGGGCACCGGGCGATGGATGCGTGCGTAACGATGGAACGGCCCGGAGCCCCCATCCCGGCCTTCCCCCAGCGGGGGAAGGAGCAAGGCAGGGCGCGGCTCACGCCAGCGCCTCCACCGGCGTCGAGCGCACCCGCCGCTTGAGCTCGGGAATGCACGAACCGCAGTTGGTGCCGCATTTCAGCGCCCCCTGCAGCGCGGCCAGCCGTTCCGCGGGCGAGCCGTCGCAGCGCCGCAGCTGGCGCTCGATCGCGAGGTCGGTCACGTTGAAGCAGGTGCACACCGGCTTGCCGCGCGACTGCACCGCCACCGGCGCGCGCGCGCCGGGCGACAGCAGCAGCCGGCCGTAGTCCTGCGCCGGCAGCTCCTCGCGCAGCACGGTGGCGATCCAGGCCTCGGCGCTGGTGTCGCCGCCCAAAAGGAAGGCTTCGAGCCGTGCGCCGTCGGCCCGGCGCGCCAGCCGCGCCGCGCGGCGCTGGCCGCGGCGGCGGTCGGCATAGCGCAGGGTGTCGGGCGCCTGCAGGCCCAACAGGCCCTCGATGCGCGAGAGCAGGGCGTCGTCGGGCGCCTCGTAGGCGGCGGCGCGGAACAGCAGACCACCGCGGCTGCCGTCGGCGCCCGAGAAGGGCACGCAGGCCGCGAACGGAAAGGCCGCCATCAGCGCCTGCAGCGCGCGTCGCGCGGCCAGCGCGTCGTCGTCGGGCAGCCAGGCCATGGCCAGCAGCGACCAGGGCAGCTCGGCCTTGAGGATCTTGACCGGCACGTGCTTGAGCTCGGGCTGCTTCGAGATGGGGCAGTACGCCGGCGTGGTGACGGCATTGATGCCCGCCAGCGGCGTGCCGGTGGAGGACGAGCCGCCCAGGTACTCGCCGCCCCAGTGCATCGCGACGAAGGCCTGGTCGGGCGCGATCTCCTCGCTGGCGCGCGCGGGCAGCAGGATCGAGCCGCGCCTGGAGCTCAGGTGCACCAGGTCGCCCTCGCGCAGCGCGCGCCGCGCCATGTCCTGCGGGTTCATCTGCACCGCGGGCTCGGCCACGTGGCCGAACAGCCGGCCGACGTTGCCGGTGCGGCTCATGCCGTGCCACTGGTCGCGCAGCCGGCCGGTGTTGAGCGAGAACGGCCAGCGCGGCTCGCGCGGCTCGGCCAGCGGGCGGTAGACGGTGTCGGCGAAGCGCGCGCGGCTGTCGGGCGTGGGGAACACGCCGTCTTCGTACAGGCGCGCGCGGCCGGCCGTCTCGCCCTCGCGCAGCGGCCATTGCTGCGGGCCGGCGTGCTCGAGCATCGCCCAGCTCAGGCCGGTGATGTCGAGGTCGCGCCCGCGCGTCGATTCGCGGTGCTCGTTCCAGACCGACTCGGCGTTCTCGTAAGCGAACAGCGTGGCCACGCGGCCCAGCCTCGCCTCGAGCCGGCGCGCGAATTCGGCCGCGATCGACCAGTCGTGGCGCGCCTCGCCGGCCGGCGGCACGGCGGGGCGCACGCGCGAGATGCGGCGTTCGCTGTTGGTCACCGTGCCTTCCTTCTCGCCCCAGGTGGTGGCCGGCAGCAGCAGGTCGGCATAGGCGCAGGTGGCCGTGGTGGCGAAGGCTTCCTGCACCACCACGAACTCGGCGCGCTCGAGCGCGCGGCGCACCGTGGCCTGGTCGGGCATGGACTGGGCCGGGTTGGTGCAGGCGATCCACAGCGCGCGGATCTCGCCGTCGGCCGCGGCCTGGAACATCTCGACCGCGGTCTTGCCGGGCTGCGCGGGCACCGAGGGCACGCCCCAGAGCGCCGCCACCTCGGCGCGGTGCGCGGGGTTCGCGAGATCGCGGTGCGCGCTCAGCAGGTTCGCGAGGCCGCCGACCTCGCGCCCGCCCATCGCATTGGGCTGGCCGGTGAGCGAGAACGGCCCCGCGCCCGCGCGCCCGATCTGGCCCGTGGCCAGGTGCAGGTTGATCAGCGCGGCATTCTTCGCGGTGCCGCTCGAGGACTGGTTGAGTCCCTGGCAATACAGGCTCAGCGTGGCCGGCGAGGTGGCGAACAGCCGGGCCGCCTCGAACAGCTGCTCGGTCGACAGGCCGCAGACCCTCGCCACCGTCTCGGGCGTGCAGTCGCCCACCGTGGCCTTCAGCGCCTCGAAGCCGCTGGTGTGGGCCGCGATGTAGTCGGCGGCGATCCAGCCTTCGCGCAGCATCAGGTGCAGCATGCCGTTGAACAGCATCACGTCGGTGCCCGGCTGCAGCGGCAGGAACAGGTCGGCGATCTCCACCGTGTCGGTGCGGCGCGGGTCGGCCACCACGATCTTCAGCGCCGGGTTGGCGGCCTTCGCGTCCTCGATGCGGCGAAACAGGATCGGATGGGCCCAGGCGGTGTTGCTGCCGACGATGAACAGGCACTGCGCATGCCGCAGGTCGTCGTAGCAGGCAGGCGGCGCGTCGGCGCCCAGCGTCTGCTTGTAGCCGGCCACCGCGCTGCTCATGCACAGGCGCGAGTTGGTGTCGATGTTGTTGGTGCCGACCAGGCCCTTGGCGAGCTTGTTGAAGACGTAGTAGTCCTCGGTCAGCAGCTGGCCCGAGACGTAGAAGCCGACCGCGTCGGGGCCGTGCGCCTGCACGATGCCGGCGAAGCGGCTGGCCGCCTGGTCGAGCGCCGCGTCCCAGTCCAGCGGCTGCGGCGCCTCGCCGCGGCGCGCGCGCTGCATCGGGCGCAGCAGCCGCGTCTGGCGCGTGATCGGCGCGCTGGCCGTCAGGTGCAGGGTCGAGCCCTTGGTGCACAGGCGGCCGAAGTTGGCCGGATGGTCGGGGTCGCCGCGCACGCCGGTGATCTGCGCACCCTCGGACTCGATGATCACGCCGCAGCCGACGCCGCAGTAGGGGCAGGTGGAGCGGGTGTCGGTCATGCGGCCGCCTTCGGTTCGCCGGCCGGGATCGCTTCGTTCTCGCCACCGGCATCGCCCGTGGCCGCCTCGCCGAACATCAGCCGGTCGCGGATCTCCTGCACGCTGCGCCCCTCGCGCACCAGCTCGTAGTACCAGCTGCCGTCCACCGTGTCGCCGTAGAGGCAGGCGCCCACCAGCTTGTCGTCCTTGAGCACCAGCTTCTTGTAGACGCCGCCGAAGGGATCGCTCATCACGATCTCCTCGGTGCCTTCGCCGCCCATGAACTCGCCCGCGCTGAACAGGTCGATGCCCGTGACCTTGAGCTTGGTCGAGGTCAGCGAGCCCTGGTAGCGGCCGATGCCGAACTGCGCGAGGTGGTTGGCCGCCACCTTGGCCTGCTCGAACAGCGGCGCCACCAGGCCGTAGGCGATGCCGCGGTGCGCCGCGCATTCGCCGACCGCGTAGATCCGCGCATCGGTCACGGTCTGCAGCGTGTCGGTGACCACGATGCCGCGGTGGCAGTGCAGCCGCATGCGTTCGGCCAGCTCGACGTTGGGGCGGATGCCCACGGCCATCACGACCAGGTCGGCCGGGACCTCGCTGCCGTCCTTGAAGCGGATCGCGGTGACGCGGCCCTGTTCGCCGCCGACCAGTTCCTGGGTCTGCGCGCCCATCCTGAACTTCAGGCCGCGTTCCTCGAGCGACTGCTGCAGCAGCCGGGCCGCGGCCTCGTCGAGCTGGCGTTCCATGAGCCAGGGCATGACGTGCACCACCGTCACCTCCATGCCGCGCCGCATCAGGCCGTTGGCGGCCTCCAGGCCCAAGAGGCCGCCGCCGATCACCACCGCGTGGCGGTGCGTGCGCGCGGTCTCGATCATGCAGTCGGTGTCGGCGATGTCGCGGTAGGCGATCACGCCCTCGAGATCCTTGCCGGGCACCGGCAGCATGAAGGGGGTGGAGCCGGTGCAGACCAGCAGGCGGTCGTAGGCGGCCTCGGTGCCGTCGTCGGCGCGCACGATGCGCTTCACGCGGTCGACCTCGACCACCTTCTTCCCGGCATGCACCGCGATGCCGTGGTCGCGGTACCAGTCCCAGCCGTTGAGCACGATCTCGTCGAGCGTCTGCTCGCCCGCGAGCACCGGCGACAGCATGATGCGGTTGTAGTTGGGATGCGGCTCGGCGCCGAACACCGTGATGTCGTAGAGGCCGGGCGCGATCTTCAGCAGCTCCTCGAGCGTGCGCACGCCGGCCATGCCGTTGCCGATCAGCACGAGTTTCATCTTCTCCATGGGGCCCTGCCTTTCTGCGAACTGGGGGACATCAAGCGAGCGCGTGCTCATCGCGCGCGGTCAGAATCGCGCCATGAGCTTCGAGGTGGACATCGGCTACAGCAGCCAACGCGGCCCGCGCGAGGCCAACGAGGACTTCGCCGGCGCGGTGCATGCCCCGCCGGGCGACGAGGCGCGCGGGCTGATCGCGGCCATTGCCGACGGCGTTTCGGCCGGCGGGCGCGGCCGCGAGGCGGCGCAGACCACGGTGATGGGCCTGCTGGCCGACTATTTCGCCACGCCCGCGACCTGGGAGCCGACCGCCGCGCTCGACCGCCTGATCGGTGCGCAGAACGGCTGGCTGGCCGACCACAATCGCCGGCGCCAGGGCAAGAAGAGCGAGGAGGGCGGCGCCGCCCTCACCACGCTGACCGCGCTGGTGCTGCACGGCCAGGGCTACACGCTGGCCCACGTGGGCGACACGCGCGCCTGGCGCGTGCGCGCCGGCGAGGCCGCCGCCGTGCCGCTGACGCAGGACCATGCCTTCGACCATCCCGACCTGCGCAGCCGGCTCACGCGCGCCATCGGCCTCGACGACCAGGTGCGCGTCGACTACCTGCAGGGCGACCTGCGCGTGGGCGACTGCTTCGTGCTGAGTTCCGACGGCGTGCATGGCGTGCTCGACGCGCGGCGACTGGCCGCGCTGGCGCTGCAGGGCGACGCCGAGGCCGCGAGCGAGGCGCTGGTGAACGCGGCGCTCGATGCCGGCACGCGCGACAACGCGACCGCGCTGGTGATCCGCGTGCTGGGGCTCGACGCGCGCCGGCTCGACGACGAGCTCGGCGATGGCCGCCGGCTCGCACCGCCGCCCGCGCTCAAGGTGGGCGAAGCGCTCGACGGCTACGTGGTGACCGCGCTGGTGGCCGACACCGGCGTGCACCTGCTCTACCAGGCGCGCGATCCCGTCACGCGCGCGTTGGTCGCGCTCAAGACCCTGCATCCCGCGCGCGCCGGCGATCCGCAGGAGCGCGCGATGCTCGCGCACGAGGCCTGGCTCGGGCTGCGCGTGGGCGGCGACGGCTTCGTGCGGGCGCACGAGCGCGCGGCCGATGCCAGCGCGCTCTACATCGTGTTCGACTGGCATGGCGGCCGCACGCTCGAGCAGCTGCGCAAGGCCGATCCGCGCGGTGCCGTGGCCGAGGTGGTGGCGGCCGCCATCGCATGGAGCCGCGCGCTCGGCCGGCTGCACCGCCAGGGCGTGGTGCACCGCGACATCAAGCCCGGCAACCTGCACCGCGGCGACGACGGGCGCTGGCGCATCCTCGACCTGGGCGTGGCGCTGTCGGGCCGCGAGAGCGCGGCGCAGCGCGAGCTGCATGCCGGCACGCCGAGCTACATCAACCCCGAACAGTGGGAGGAGGGCGGCACGGCCGACGCCGGCAGCGACCTGTTCGCGCTCGGCGTGACCCTCTACCAGTGGCTCACCGGCCACCTGCCCTACGGCGAGATCGAGCCCTACCAGGTGGGGCGCTACCGGCGCGACCCGGTGGCGCTGTCGCGCCTGCGGCCCGACGTGCCGATCTGGCTCGACCACCTGGTGCGCAAGGCCGTGGCGCGCGATCCGCGCGAACGCTTCGAGACCGCCGAGGAGCTGCTGCTCGCGCTCGAGCGCGGCGCCTCGCGCCCGGTGGGCGCGCCCGTCGCCACGCCGCTGATCCGCCGCGATCCGCTGGCGCTTTACCAGCTCGCGCTCGGCGTGTCGGTGCTGTTCAACCTGCTGCTGGTGGTGTGGCTGCTGTTCCTGCCACGCTGAGAGTCGCCATCCCCGTTCGGGCTGAGCTTGTCGAAGCCGTGCGCGCCGTGGGTACAGCCCTTCGACAGGCTCAGGGCGAACGGAGGGGGTGTTCACGCGGTCCTCCGGTGCGAGGCGGCCGCCGGTGCCGGTGCCGGCGCCACGCGCGCCCGGCCCCCCTTCTCGGCCCAGGTGCGGGTCCAGCGGATCTGCATCACGCGCATCACGCCCAGCATCACGAGCGACAGCGCCGCGAAGAAGACGAAGCCCCAGAGGTAGCTGCCCAGGTACTGCTTCGACAGGCCCATGGCGTTGGGCACCAGCCCGCCGCCCAGGGCGCCGATCTCGCCGATCATCGAGCCGGCCACCGCGGTGCTCAGCGGCCAGCGCAGCGGCACCAGCTGGAACAGCGCGCCGTTGCCCGCGCCCAGCGCCGCGAAGCAGACGATCAGCAGCAGGGTGGTGAGCACCAGCGAGCCCGAAGCCAGCCCCACGAGCGCCAGCGCCACGGCCACCACCAGCAGCACCACCGTCAGCGTGTTCACGCCGCCCCAGCGGTCGGAGATCCAGCCGCCGGCGATGCGCACCGCCGCGCCCATGAAGGCCGCGAGCATGGTGAGCTGGCCCGCCTGCACCTTGCTGACGCCGAACTGGTCGTAGTAGTAGGAGGGCAGGAAGGTCGTGAGGCCGATGAAGCCGCCGAAGGTCACGCCGTAGATCAGGCTGAACACCCAGCCGTCCTTCTCGAACAGGCAGGCGATGTGCTCGCGGAAGCTCGAATGCGCGTTCACGTCGGGCGGTTCCTTGGCGAACACCACCATCACCACCATCGGGATCAGGATCGCGCCCGCGGCCACGCCGTACACCGCCTGCCAGCCCAGCCACTGCGCGAGCGGCGGCGCGATCAGCACCGACACCGCGGTGCCCACGTTGCCCGCGCCCACCAGGCCCATCGCCAGGCCCTTGTGCTGCGGCGGGAACCAGCCCGAGCCGAGCGACAGCGCCACGCCGAAGCTCGCGCCAGCGATGCCCAGCAGCACGCCCATGGCCAGCAGGTCGTTGAAGCTGCGCACGAAGAAGAAGCCGAACAGCATTGCCACCGCGATCAGCGCCATCTCGACCAGCGTGGCCTTCTTGCGGCCGATGTACTGCGACAGGATGCCGAGCGGGAAGCGCATGAGCGCGCCCGCGATGATCGGCACCGAGAGCATCAGCCCCTTCTGCGCCGGCGAGAGGTCGAAGCTCTCGCCGATGAAGGGCGCCATGGCGCCGTTGAGCACCCAGATGCAGCAGGAGAACGAGAAATACAGGAAGGCCGCGAACAGTGTCGGGCCGTGGCCTGAGCGCAAGAAATTCCTGAAACCGGGCATGGTGTTCGTGGGTGCGAAAAGCCGCGGCCCGGCCCTGTGGAGACCGAGTCGACGGACGGGGGTGGGACGGGGGAGCCGACGACGGGCGCCGTCGGCATGAAGGGTGCAGCCGGCATCGTTGCTGCCGGAACGGACGCAGGAGCCTGCGGCCTCACCAAAGCGGTGCTTCGTTACACCGCGGTCCGTTTCATGCAAGACGCATGCCGCGCACGAAAGACCCGGCGGGCATCGGCCCTCGCCTATGCTCGCGGTGCCCGATCCCACGTCCTTCGACCGATGTCCCTTCTCGTTGTCCTTCCCGATGAACCCGGCGCGAGCGCCTTGCCCGCGGCGATGAGCGCCGCGCTGGCCGAGGCCGGCATCGAGCTGCTCGGCTGCACGGACCTGCCGGGCCTCGCGCGCGACGCCGAAGCGCTCGCACCGCGCCAGGTGCTGGTCTGCACGGCCGCGCCGACGCGCGAACTGCTCGAGGTGCTGCGCGCCTGGTCGGGCCTGCCGCCCTGCGCGCTGAGCCTGGCGAGCGCGCCGCTCGATGGCGCGCGGCACGAGGAGCTGGTCGCGCTCGGCGTGCATGCCTGGTCGCCGTTCGAGTCGCTCGAGACGTTCGATGCGGCATCGCTGCTGGCGCTGCTCGCGCGCGCGCAGGCCCGCTGGCAGCGCGAGCACGCGCTGCGCACCGAGTTGGAGAACCTGCGCACCCGGATGGACGAGCGCAAGTGGGTCGATCGCGCCAAGGGCTTGCTGATGTCCGCGCGCGGCATCGGCGAGGACGAGGCCTTCGGCCTGATTCGCGGCGCCGCGATGCATGCGAACCTGCGGCTCGGCGAGGTCTCGCGCTCGGTCATCGAGGCCGCGCAGTGGGCCGAGGCGATCAACCGCGCGGGCCAGCTGCGCATGCTCTCGCAGCGGCTGGTGCGGCTGGCCGCGCAGCTGCTGGGCGGCATCGACGTGCAGCGCGCGCGCGTGCTGCGCGCGCAGTCGGCCGAACGGGTGCAGAGCAACCTCGATCACCTCGCGACCCTCGGCCTGAAGGCGGCGGGCGCCCTGGCGCTGGCCGAGGCGCGGGCGGCCTGGACCGTGCTGTCGACCGCGCTCGCCGCGCGCCCCAGCGCCGCGGGGCTGGCCGACATCGACCATCGCGCCGAGGTGCTGCTCGCGGCCGCCGAGGCGCTGACCGAGGCGCTCGAAGCCTCGGGCGCGCGGCGCGCGCTGCGCATCGTCAACATCTGCGGCCGCCAGCGCATGCGCGCCCAGCGGCTGGCCAAGGACGCGCTGCTGGCCTCGGCGCTCGAGCAGCAGGCCTCTCGGGCGCGGCTGCTGCCGACCATGGACGAATTCGAGGCCGCGCTGCTCGAACTCGAGCGCGCGCCGCTGAGCACCGCGGAGATCCGCGCCGGGCTTGCGAGCGCGCGCGACGAATGGCTGCGGCTGGTGGGCGGCGTGCGCGCGCTCGAGAGCGCCGACGGCCGCGCCGCGCTGGTGCGCTCGAGCGAGGCGCTGGTCGACACCTTCGAGGGCCTCACGGCCTCGTACGAGCACAGCCTCCAGGTCATCATGTCGTGATGCGCCCGGGGGCGGCGTCGCGGTTCAGGCCGCTGCCTTCTCCACGTGCCCCTGCCGCGTGTAGAGGAAGTCGATCACGGCTTTGCGCGCATGCACGTAGGCCGGGTCCTCCGCGAGCTCGACGCGGTTGCGCGGGCGCGGAATGTCGACCGTGAGCACCTCGCCGATGGTGGCGGCCGGGCCGTTGGTCAACATCACGATGCGGTCGCTCAGCAGCACGGCCTCGTCCACGTCGTGCGTGACCATCACGACCGTGCTGCGGGTCTTCTGCACGATGGCCAGCAGCTCGTCCTGCAGCTTGGCGCGCGTGAGGGCGTCGAGCGCGCCGAAGGGCTCGTCCATCAGCAGCACCTTGGGTTCCATCGACAGCGCACGCGCGATGCCCACGCGCTGCTTCATGCCGCCCGAGATCTCGCCGGGGCGCTTCTGCGCGGCTGGCGTGAGGCCGACCAGCGCCAGTGCCGCATCGGTGCGCGCGCGCAGCTGGGCCTTGTTCTCGGTGGCGGCGAACACGCGCTCGACCGCGAGGTAGACGTTCTCGAAGCAGGTGAGCCAGGGCAGCAGCGAGTGATTCTGGAACACCACGGCGCGCTCGGGGCCCGGGCCTTTGATTTCCTTGTTGGCGCACAGCAGCGCGCCCGCGGTGGGCGTGGTGAGCCCGGCGATCAGGTTCAACAGCGTGGACTTGCCGCAGCCCGAATGGCCGATCAGCGTGATGAACTCGCCCTTGGCCACACCAAGGTGCACGTCGCGCAGCGCGACGAAGCGGCCCTTGGGCGTCTTGAAGGCCTGTTCGACGCCGTGGATCTCGATGTACTTCGATTCGTCGATCATGATTTCACCTCTTCGAACGTGAAGGCCGTCGCGAGCTTGATCAGCGCGAACTCGAGCACCAGGCCGACGATGCCGATCACGAAGATCGCGATGATGATGTTGGCGACGTTGAGGTTGTTCCACTCGTCCCAGACCCAGAAGCCGATGCCCACGCCGCCGGTCAGCATCTCGGCCGCCACGATCACCAGCCAGGCGGTGCCCACGGCCAGCCGCACGCCGGTCAGCATGTAGGGCAGCACGGCCGGGAACAGGATCTTGGTGAGGATCTTCCATTCGCTGAGGTTCAGCACCTTGGCCACGTTCATGTAGTCGCTCGGCACGCGCTGCACGCCCACGGCGGTGTTGATCACCATCGGCCAGATCGAGCAGATGAAGATGGTCCAGATCGCGGCCGGGTCGGCGCCCTTGAACACCAAGAGGCCGATCGGCAGCCAGGCCAGCGGCGAGACGGGGCGCAGCAGGCTGATCAGCGGATTGAACATGCGCGCAAGGAACTCGAAGCGCCCGATCGCGAAGCCGGCCGGAATGCCGACCAGCGCCGCGAGGCCGAAGCCCAGCGCCACGCGCTGCAGCGAGGACAGCACGTTCCAGCCCACGCCCTGGTCGTTCGGGCCCTTGCTGTAGAAGGGATCGCTGAACACCGTGAGCGCCTGCTGCCAGACCGCCAGCGGCGAGGGGAAGCCGGTGGTGCTGCGCATGGCCACGATCTCCCACACCAGCAGCAGCAGGCCGAAGCCCGCGAGCGGCGGCAGCACGCGCATCCAGAAGGCGCGCAGGTCGAGCGGCGTGCGCGTCCGCGTCTCGCGCACGGGGCGAACGGGTGCCGCGGTGGCGGCGACCGGCTTGGCCGCGATGGCTGGAGCCGACGGCGCGGCGACCGCCTCGAGCGGCGAATGGAAGACTGCGCTGACCATGGTGTTCTCCCTATGCATGAAGCTTGAACGACTCGGCGTACTTCTTCGGGTCCTTGCCGTCCCAGACCGAACCGTCGAACAGCTTGCTGCTGCGCATCGGGTCCTTGGGCACCGGCGTCTGCGTGGCGGCGGCGGCCTGCTTGTAGATGTCGATGCGGTTGATCTCGGTGGCCACCTTGAGGTAGTCGGGATGCTCCTTGAGCAGGCCCCAGCGCTTGTGCTGCGTGAGGAACCACATGCCGTCGGAGAGATAGGGGAAAGTGACCGCGCCGCCGTTGTAGAACTTCATGTGGTTCGGGTCGTCCCAGCTCTTGCCCAGGCCGTTGACGTAGCGGCCCAGGATGCGCTGGTTGATCGCGTCCACGCTGGTGTTGACGTAGCTCTTGTCGGCGATGGTCTCGGCCATCTTGTTCTTGTTCTGCAGGCCGGTGTCGATCCACTTGCCGGCCTCGAGCACGGCAGCGGTCACGGCGCGCGCGGTGTTCGGGTACTTCTTCGCGAACTCGGCCGTGGTGCCGAGCACCTTCTCGGGGTGGTCCTTCCAGATGTCCTGCGTGGTGATGGCCGTGATGCCAATACCGTCCATGATCGCGCGCTGGCCCCAGGGCTCGCCCACGCAGTAGCCGTCCATGTTGCCCACGCGCATGTTGGCCACCATCTGCGGCGGCGGCACGGTGATGTTCTTGACGTCCTTGAACGGGTCGATGCCTGCCGAGGCGAGCCAGTAGTAGAGCCACATCGCGTGGGTGCCGGTGGGGAAGGTCTGGGCGAAGGTGTATTCGCGCTTCTCGCTGGCGATCAGCTTGGCGAGCGAGGCCGCGTCGACCGCGCCCTTGTCGGCCAGCTTCTTCGACAGCGTGATCGCCTGGCCGTTGTTGTTGAGGGTCATGAGCACGGCCATGTCCTTCTTCGGGCCGCTCAGGCCCAGGTGCATGCCGTAGACCAGGCCGTACAGCACGTGGGCCATGTCGAGGTCGCCGTTGGCCAGCTTGTCGCGCACGCCGGCCCAGCTCGCCTCCTTGCTCGGCACGATCTTCACACCGTACTTCTTGTCGATGCCCAGCACCGAGGCCATCACCACGCTGGCGCAGTCGGTCAGCGGGATGAAGCCGATCTTGACCTCCTCCTTCTCGGGCTTGTCGGAGCCCTGGGCCCAGACGGCGGCGCGCAGCGCGGGATCGATCCCGACGGCGCCGATGGCGGCGGCCTGCAGCACGCGGCGCCGGCTCAGTTTGGTTTGCAGCGTATCGGACATGGGGCGGACTCCAGCTGAAGAGAAAGGAGGAAGACAAAAACGAAAAGGCGTCCTCACCGCCGCAGGGGGCTGCTCGCAAACGAGCCAGCCCCGCGGGATAAGGACGCCTTTGTCCGGGTCGGTGGACGGCCCCCGCCATTGGGGGCCCTCTGCCTGGAGGCCCGAAGGCCTCATGAACTGTCTTGAGCAAAGCGCGTGCCAGCCTCGGCGCGCGTGGTTTGCTATGGCTTTGCTAGCTCGATGCGCCGTATGGGTGCGCCCGGGCCCTCGATTCGGTGGGGAAGAGCGGCCGGCGCGTCGGCAGGCACGCTTGTTGTGCACTGCACCAGGGCGGACCGATCAGCGTGGCAGGTAGTCGGCCATCGCGAGCACCGACTCGGCCACGTCGACCAGCCGGCGGTTCTGGTTCATCGCGGTCTGGCGCAGCATCTTGTGCGCCTCTTCCTCGCTCATCCGGCGATGCGCCATCAAGAGGCCCTTGGCGCGCTCGACCAGCTTGCGCTCGTTGAGCGAGGCGCGCACGGTCTCGAGCTCGTCGCCCATGGCCTGCAGCCGGCGCGACTGGGCCTGCACCATGTCGAGCACCGAGCGCTCGAGCGTGCGGCCGTAGAGCGTGGCCGCTTCGGGCGCGGCCGGGCGCGCGGCGGGCGGCACCGGCGCCAGCACGTCGTCGAAGAAGCGCTCGCCGTCGTCGCGCGGCGCCAGGGTGTCGAGCAGGCGCTGGTAGTCCCCGAGCTCGCGCCGCGCCTGTTCGGTCTTGTGGCCGCATTGCAGGCGCAGGTCGCAGGCGAGCCGGTCCTCGACGGTGCGCATGGCGTCGATGCGCGCGCTGCAGCAGTCGAACCAGGTCTGGCTCAGCCGCGGATCGGGCAGGCCGCCCGCGGGCGCCGCGCCCGGATGCACGGTGCCGATGCGACGCATGCGCTCGAGCTCGGCCAGCGTGCTGTCGCTCTGGCTCTGGCGCCACAGCGCGAGCAGCGCGGGGTTCGAGAACTCGGTGAAGACCTGGAAGCAGCGCTCCTGCGACTCGACCAGGTGCAGCCACTGGGCGCGCTGCGCGTCGTCGACGCGGCCCATGGCGAGGGCGGCGGCGCCGAGGGCGCGTTCCTGGCCCGCGAACTCCTTGCCCTGCATGAAGTTGAACAGCGCCACCAGCAGGCGCGAGATCTCGGGGTCGGTGGCGCCGTCGGCCGCTTCGAACACCACCGACAGCAGCCCCGCGACCAGCTTGGCGAAGGCCGCGGTGGCCTGCGCGGGTTGCAGTTCGAGCGCGGCGATGCGCCGGCGCAGGGCCGGCAGGCCATCGAGGCCCGGCAGCACCCAGGCGATGCGGCTGAACAGCCGCGTGTGGTTGCCGTCGCCCGCGCGGCCCTGCGCCTCGGCCTCGAGCCGGTCGAAGCCCAGCCGCACCGCCTGCTCGAGCGCCATGCATTCGTCGATCTGCGGATCGCGCTGCGCGGCGAAGCGTGCCCCGCGCGAGGCCAGGAACACGTTCGACATGCCGCGCTCGCGCTGCAGCGCATGCACGAGCCGGCCGACGGCGCCGACCAGCTCGCTGGTGCGCGCGAGCTGCTCGAGCGCGTCGATCTCGCTGCGCCGCGCGGCGATCAGGAAGTGCAGGCCGGATTTCATGGGGTGCCGGACCATGTGCAACATCCGTGCCGTACCCCCGCGCCAGCAACCCCTACCGCCCGCCGCCTACACTCCCGGCCATGCTGCTTCTAGGAATCGAATCCTCCTGCGACGAGACCGGCGTGGCGCTGGTCGAGTCGCATGGCGACGCGCTGCCGGTGCTGCGCTCGCATGCGCTGCACAGCCAGATCGCGATGCACCAGGCCTATGGCGGCGTGGTGCCCGAACTCGCGAGCCGCGACCACATCCGCCGCGTGCTGCCGCTGACCGATGCCGTGATGGCCGAGGCCGGGCGCACGCTGGCCGAGGTCGACGTGGTCGCCTACACGCGCGGCCCCGGCCTCGCGGGCGCACTGCTCGTGGGCGCGGGCGTGGCCTGCGCGCTGGGCGCGGCGCTCGGCAAGCCGGTGCTCGGCGTGCACCACCTCGAGGGCCACCTGCTGTCGCCGTTCCTGAGCGCCGACCCGCCCGAGTTCCCCTTCGTGGCGCTTCTCGTCTCGGGCGGCCACACCCAACTGATGCGCGTGGACGGCGTGGGCCGCTACGAGCTGCTCGGCGAAACCATCGACGACGCGGCCGGCGAGGCCTTCGACAAGAGCGCCAAGCTCATGGGCCTGCCGTACCCCGGCGGCCCCTGGCTCGCCAAGCTGGCCGAGGGCGGCGACCCGGCGGCCTTCAAGCTGCCGCGCCCGCTGCTGCACAGCGGCGACCTCGACTTCTCCTTCGCCGGCCTCAAGACGGCCGTGCTCACGCAGGCCAGGAAGCTCGGCGACGCACTCGAGGCGCGCAAGCCCGACCTCGCGGCCTCCACGCAGGCGGCGATCGTCGAGGTGCTGCTGAAGAAATCGCTGGCCGCGCTCGACCAGGCCGGTCTCAAGCGGCTGGTGGTGGCCGGCGGCGTGGGCGCGAACCGCATGTTGCG
Source organism: Variovorax paradoxus (assembly GCA_016806145.1). Classification (NCBI taxonomy): domain Bacteria; kingdom Pseudomonadati; phylum Pseudomonadota; class Betaproteobacteria; order Burkholderiales; family Comamonadaceae; genus Variovorax; species Variovorax paradoxus. The sequence goes on along the minus strand of CP063166.1, from coordinate 4,589,251 downwards.
CGAGCAGCTCAATGCCGCCTGCGCCAAGCGCGGCGTGCGCGTGCACTACCCCGAGCTGCACCTGTGCACCGACAACGGCGCGATGATCGCGATGGCCGCGGCGATGCGGCTGCAGTCGGGGCTGTCGCAGCCCACCGAGCGCTATGCCTTCGACGTGAAGCCGCGCTGGCCGATGGCCTCCCTGTCGGCGGACCTGCCCGCCACCGCCTGAGAACGCCCATGAAAAAGCCCGCGCGGCTCGTCGCCGCGCGGGCTTTTTCGCAGCTCGGTTGCGCCTGGATCAGTTGATCTGCAGCTGCGAGACCTGGCTGACCGGCACCACCTTGGCGAGCTTCAGGGTCAGCACGCCGTTCTCGAGCTTGGCTTCGCTCGCAGCGGCGTCGATGTCCAGCGGCAGCTCGTAGGCGGCCTTGAACTGGCGCTTGGCGTCGGCCTTGCTCTCGATGCGGACCACGGCGCCTTCGATGCCGATGCTCAGGTCCTCGCGGGCGAAACCGGGCACGTCGAGCGACAGGGTCCAGCTCTTGTCGTCCTGCTCGACCAGCGGCGAGCGGCGCGCGGTGCCGGCGAAGGCATCGTTCACGAAGCGTTCGAAGGCGCGGTCATGGGCGCGGGGGGTGAAACGGGTGGCGCGAAGGGCGGGTGCGAAAAACATGGAAGTACTCCTGAATGAACACAATGGGGACATGGAATGTGTGTCCCTTACACTGCGCGGCCGTTCAATCCTGAGTGCCGCTTGAAACCTCATCTAGGCCCAGCGGCGCGCGTTTCAAGTCAATGAATTCCAGCTTTTTCGAGCGCCGCCAGGCCTTGAAATTCGCGGCACTGTCGCTATGCGCGAGGCCCTTCGCGGCGCTCGCGCAGACCCCGCCCGCACCCATCCGCCTCGCGTTGATCGAGAGCATGAGCGGCCCGTTCGCCAACACCGGCGAGGCGGTGTTCCGCAACCTGCTGTGGGCCGTGGAGCGCGTGAATGCGCGCGGCGGAATCAAGCTGCCGGGCGGCGCGCGACCGCTGCAGCTCGACCGCTACGACAGCAAGGGGCAGAACGAGGAAGCGCTGTCGGCACTGCGCGCCGCGATCGACGACGGCGCGCGCATCGTGCTGCAGGGCAACTCCTCGGCCACCGCGGCGGCGCTGATCGATGCGATCGACAAGAACAACGAGCGCGACCCGCAGCGGCGCATGCTGTTCCTCAACTACGCGGCGGTCGAGCCTTCGCTGACCAACGAGCGCTGCAGCTTCTGGCACTTCCGCTTCGACGCCCATGCCGACATGCGCGTGGCCGCGCTGATGGACGTGGTGAAGGACGACGCCGCGCTCAAGCGCATCTACCTGCTGGGGCAGGACTACAGCTTCGGCCAGGCGGTGCTGCGCGAATCGCGGCGCCAGCTCGGCGTGCTGCGGCCCGACGTGGAGATCGTCGGCGACGAGCTGCATCCGCTGGGCAAGGTCAAGGACTTCGCGCCCTACGCCAGCAAGATCATCGCGAGCGGCGCGCAGGCGGTGGTCACGGGCAACTGGGGCAACGACCTCACGCTGCTCGTGAAGGCCGCGCGCGAGGCCGGTTTCAACGGCACCTTCTACACCTTCTACGGCAATGCGCTGGGCGCGCCCGCGGCCATCGGCGATGCCGGCATCGGCCGCGTGATCGCGGTGGCCGACTGGCTGCCGAACGTGCAGACGTCGCAGTCGGAGGCCTTCTACCGCGCCTTCCGCACGCGCTTTCCGAAGCCCGCCGACGACTACGTGCACATGCGCATGCAGCTCCTGATCGAGTCGCTGGCGCAGGCGCTCGAGCGCGCGGGCGGCACCGACACCGTGGCCGTGGCGCGCGCGCTCGAGCAGGCCGACGTCACGCTGTACGGCCAGCGCGGGCGCATGCGCGCGGCCGACCACCAGTTCCAGCAGCAGCTCGTGGTCGGCGTGATGGACAAGCAGGGCCGGCCGGGCGTGCAGTTCGACGTCGAGGGTTCGGGCTACGGCTTTCGCGTGATCAAGACCATCGCCCCCGAGCGCGCGGAGCTGCCGACTTCGTGCAAGATGAAGCGCCCCTGAAGGCACGAAGCGAAGACACGACGACAACGAAAGAAGAACACGACATGCGCCAAGCCATCCACAACCTCGAAGCCTCCAAGATCCGCGAAGTCGCCAATGCCGGCCTCGGCCGCAGCGACGTGCTCGCCTTCTGGTTCGGCGAGAGCGACGAGGTCACGCCCGAAGTCATCCGCCAGGCGGCGATCGATTCGCTGCAGCGCGGCGAGACCTTCTACGCCCACAACCTCGGTCTGCCCGAGCTGCGCGCGGCGATCGCGCGCTACACCAGCAGCCTGCATCCCGCGGTCGATGCCTCGCGCATCGCCGTCACCTCGGGCGGCGTGAGCGCGCTGATGCTCGCGGTGCAGGCGCTGGTCGATGCCGGCGACGAGGTGGTCGCGGTGACGCCCGTGTGGCCCAACCTCACGGCACAGCCCGCGATCCTCGGCGCGACGGTGCGCACGGTGCCGCTGGTGCCGGTCCAGGGCGAATGGACGCTCGACCTGCAGGCGCTGCGCTCGGCGGTCACGTCGACCACCAAGCTGCTGATCGTCAACGCGCCGAACAACCCGACCGGCTGGACCATGACGCGCGAGGAGCAGCAGGCGATGCTCGACCATTGCCGCGAGACCGGCACCTGGATCCTCGCGGACGAGGTCTACGAGCGCCTGTACTTCGAACCCACGGCCAACGGCTGCGCGCCGAGCCTCCTCGACATCGCACGGCCCGGCGACCGGCTGGTGGTCACGCACAGCTTCTCGAAGAGCTTCCTGATGACCGGCTGGCGCCTGGGCTGGCTGGTGCTGCCGCCCGCGTTGGTCGAGGGCATCGGCAAGCTGATCGAGTTCAACACCTCGTGCGCGAGCGTGTTCACGCAGCGCGCCGGGGTGGTGGCGATCGAGCACACGGCCGAGATCACGCCGCGCGTGGTGGCGCACCTCAAGCATTGCCGCGACACGCTGGTGCCGCTGCTGGCGGCCGTGCCGGGCGTGCAGGTGGCGCCGGCCAGGGGCGGCATGTACGCCTTCTTCCGGCTCGAGGGCTTCGACGATTCCTTCGAGGTGGCCAAGCGGCTGGTGGTCGAGGCAGGGCTCGGGCTCGCGCCCGGCAACGCCTTCGCGCCCGAGGGGCAGGGCTGGCTGCGCTGGTGCTTCGCCTCGAAGGATCCGCAGCGGCTGGTGCAGGGCGTGGAGCGGCTGCGCGGCTGGCTCGCCAAGCAGCGGGGCTGAATGATGCCGCGGCCCGCGCCCGTCGATGCCGTGCGCATCCGCGGCTCGGCGCTGGCGGGCCTGCAGACGATCGCGGCCGAATCGGCGCGCAGCTTTCCGCGCCACATGCACGACGTCTACGGCATCGGCGTGATCGACCGCGGTGGTCAGCGCTCGGCCAGCGGCCGCGGCGCGGTCGAGGCGGTGCGCGGGGACGTCATCACGGTCAATCCCGGCGAGGTGCACGACGGCGTCGCGTTGCGCGGCGAGGCGCGCGCCTGGCGCATGCTGCACCTGGCGCCCGCGTTGCTGGCCGATGCCGCGCCCGGACTCGAGCTGACGCGGCCGGTGCTCAACGATCCGGCGCTGCGGCACGGGGTCGAACGGCTGTTCGCGGGCGTGGCCGAGGGTGCCGATGCGCTGGCGCTGGAGCAGGGCGTGCTCGAGCTGCTGCGCGATGCGCCGGGCGCGTTAACGCCGGAACCCGTGCCTCGCATCGCTGCCGTGGCGCTGGAGCGCGCGCGGGCACGCATCGCCGACGACTGCGTGGCCGCGCCCACGCTGGCCGAGCTCGCGCACGAGGCCGGCCTGAGCCGCTGGCAGCTGCTGCGCGGCTTCGCGGCCGCCTTCGGGCTGCCGCCGCATGCCTGGCTGCAGCAGTGCCGGCTGTCGCGCGCGCGGCGGCTGATCGCGCAGGGCCGGGCGCTGGCCGATGCCGCGGCTGGCGCGGGCTTTGCCGACCAGAGCCACATGACGCGGGCCTTCGTGCGCTTCCTGGGTTTCACGCCCGGGGCCTATGCGGCCGCGCACGGCGCCTGACCTGGTCCTGCAATTTCGTTCTAGACCGCCGCGCCCGCGGCGGGAGACGCTCGCGCCTTCTGCAAATGAAAGGCGATAGGCATGTCGGAACGCAGCAAGGGAATGTGGCTGTGCGCGCTCGCGATGGTCACGGTCGGCAGCACGGTGGTCGCGAGCAAGCAGATCGCGGGCGGCCTGCCGCCGTTCACGGCGACCGCGCTGCGCTTCGCGCTGGCGCTGCCGGTGTTCGTGGTGCTGATGCGGGGGGTGCGCGTGCGCTGGCCGCGGCCGAGCCGGCACGATGCCTGGCTGCTGCTGTGCCAGGCGGCCGCGGGCAGCGTCGGCTACACGGTGCTGCTGATCCTGGGCCTGCGCTGGGCGCCGGCGGCCGACGCGGGCGTGGTGGCCGGCACCCTGCCGGCCATCGCCGCGCTGGTGGCGGTGCTCGCGCTGCGCGAGCGGCCCGGGCGCTACTTGCTGGGCGGGATCGTGCTCGCGAGCCTGGGCGTGCTGGCGATCACGCTGCGGCCGGGCGGGGAGGGCGGCGCCCGCACGCCGGCCGCGCTGCTCGGCAACCTGCTGGTGCTGGGCGCGGTGGCCTTCGAATCGCTGTTCATCCTGCTCAACAAGCGGCTGCGCGTGCCGCTGCCGCCGCTCGCGCAGTCGACCGCGATGACCGCGCTGGGGCTGCTGCTGTCGCTGCCGCCCGCGCTGCTCGAGCGCGCCTGGCTGCAGGCGGTGCCGGCCGAGGCGCTGGCCGGTGTGGCCTACTACGCGCTGGTGCCGACGGTGGCGGGCTTCCTGCTCTGGTACGCGGGCGCGGCCCGGCTCAGCGGCGCCGAGGCGGCGCTGTTCACGGCGCTGATGCCGGTGTCGGCGCTGGCCCTGGCGGCCTGGTGGCTCGGCGAGCCGGTGGGCTGGCCCCAGATCGCCGGCGCCGCCTGCGTGCTGGGGGCGGTGGCGCTGGTCTCGCTCGACGGACGGCGCCGCGAAGGGGCGTCCGGGACGGCCGATGTATAATCCCAAGGCTTTGCATGCCGCAAGGCGCACGGTGGGCGCAGTTCCAGCACCCACCGCAAGTCAAACACCACCGGAACAAAGGAAAAATCAATGATCGCAGCCTCCATCAAGGCCGAAGTCGTCAAGGACAACGCCCGCGCAGCCAACGACACCGGCAGCCCCGAAGTGCAAGTCGCACTGCTGACCGCCCGCATCAACGAGCTCACCCCCCACTTCAAGACGCACGCCAAGGACCACCACGGCCGTCGCGGCCTGCTGCGCATGGTGAGCCGCCGTCGCAAGCTGCTCGACTACCTGAAGTCCAAGGACGCCGACCGTTACACCGCGCTGATCGCCAAGCTGGGCCTGCGCAAGTAAGCCGAATCGCAAGAAAAAACGCCTGGGTTAGTCCGCTAGCTCAGGCGTTTTTTACTTCGCGAACCACTTTCGGGGTGCCCTACAGAGCGAAGCTGTGTCATTCCAGGGAAGTTCGAGACGAGCTTCGCTGGAATGGCATCGTGTTCTGAGAAAGCCCTCCGAGTCCTGCGGATCTTCGATGATCTGCTACTAAAACAGGAGCAAACATGAGCCTCTTCAACAAAGTCACCAAGTCCTTCCAATGGGGCGACAAGACCGTCGTCATGGAAACGGGCGAAATCGCCCGCCAGGCCACGGGCGCCGTGCTGGTCGACATCGATGGCACCGTCGTGCTGGCCACCGTGGTCGCTTCGAAGACCGCCAAGCCGGGCCAGGACTTCTTCCCGCTGACCGTCGACTACATCGAGAAGACCTATGCCGCCGGCAAGATCCCCGGCAGCTTCTTCAAGCGCGAAGCCAAGCCCAGCGAACACGAAACCCTGACCAGCCGCCTGATCGACCGCCCGATCCGTCCGCTGTTCCCCGAGGGCTTCCTCAACGAAGTGCACGTGGTGATCCACACCGTGTCGCTGAACCCCGAAGTCGACGCCGACATCGCCGCGATGATCGCCGTGAGCGCCGCCCTGTCGGTCTCGGGCATTCCGTTCGACGGCCCGATCGGCGCCGCGCGCGTGGGCTACATCAACGGCCAGTACGTGCTGAACCCGGGCCAGACCGCGCGCAAGGATTCGCAGATGGACCTCGTCGTGGCCGGCACCGAAGCCGCCGTGCTGATGGTCGAGTCCGAAGCCCAGCAACTGGCCGAGGACATCATGCTCGGCGCCGTGGTCTTCGGCCACGAGCAAGGCAAGCTGGCGATCAACGCCATCCACGAACTGGTGCGCGAAGCCGGCAAGCCGCTGTGGCTCAAGGAAGGCACCTGGGCGCCCGAAGCCAAGGACGAGGACTTCATCGCCAAGGTCAACGGCCTGGCCGAAGAGAAGCTGCGCGCCGTCTACCAGATCCGCAGCAAGCAGGCCCGCACCCAGGCCCTGCGCGAAGCCAATGCCAGCGTCTACGAGGCCCTGAAGGCCGAAGGCGCCGCCTTCGACGCGGGCAAGGTCAGCGACCTGCTGTTCGCGATCGAAGCGCGCATCGTGCGCAGCCAGATCCTGCAAGGCGAGCCGCGCATCGACGGCCGCGACACGCGCACCGTGCGCCCGATCGAGATCCGCAACTCGGTGCTGCCGCGCACCCACGGCTCGGCGCTGTTCACGCGCGGCGAGACCCAGGCGCTGGTCGTGACCACGCTGGGCACCGAACGCGACGCGCAGCGCATCGACGCGCTGGCCGGCGAGTTCGAGGACCGCTTCCTGTTCCACTACAACATGCCTCCCTTCGCCACCGGTGAAGTCGGCCGCATGGGCTCGACCAAGCGTCGCGAAGTCGGCCACGGCCGCCTCGCCAAGCGCGCGCTCGTCGCCGTGCTGCCGAACAAGGAAGAGTTCCCCTACACCGTGCGCGTGGTGTCGGAAATCACCGAGTCGAACGGCTCCTCGTCGATGGCTTCGGTCTGCGGCGGCTGCCTCTCGATGATGGACGCCGGCGTGCCGATGAAGGCCCACGTGGCCGGCATCGCCATGGGCCTGATCAAGGAAGACAACCGCTTCGCGGTACTGACCGACATCCTGGGCGACGAGGACCACCTCGGCGACATGGACTTCAAGGTGGCCGGCACGACCAACGGCATCACCGCGCTGCAGATGGACATCAAGATCCAGGGCATCACCAAGGAAATCATGCAGGTCGCGCTGGCACAAGCCAAGGAAGCGCGCATGCACATCCTCGGCAAGATGCAGGAAGCGATGGGCGAGGCCAAGGCCGACGTGTCGCAGTTCGCACCGCGCCTGACCACGCTGAAGATCAACCCCGAGAAGATCCGCGACGTGATCGGCAAGGGCGGCGCGGTCATCCGCGGCCTGCAGGAAGAAACCGGCACGCAGATCAACATCGACGAAGACGGCACCATCACCATCGCGTCGACCGATCCGGCCAAGGCCGAAGAGGCCAAGAAGCGCATCGAGCAGATCACGGCCGAGGTCGAGATCGGCAAGATCTACGAAGGCCCGGTCACCAAGATCCTGGACTTCGGCGCGCTGATCAACCTGCTGCCCGGCAAGGACGGCCTGCTGCACATCAGCCAGATCGCGCACGAACGCGTCGAGAAGGTGACCGACTACCTGAGCGAAGGCCAGATCGTGAAGGTCAAGGTCCTCGAGACCGACGACAAGGGCCGCGTCAAGCTGTCGATGAAGGCGCTGACCGAGCGTCCGGCCGGCATGGAATACAGCGAGCGCCCGCCGCGCGAAGACCGTGGCGACCGCGGTGACCGTGGCGGCGAGCGCCGTGACCGTGGCGACCGCGGTGACCGTGGTGGCGATCGCGGTGACCGCGGCGGCGACCGTGGCGAGCGCGCTCCGCGCTTCAACAACGACCAGCAGCAGCAGCCGCGCAACGACCAGGCTCCGGCCGGCGAGTCGCAGCAGCCGCAGGCTCCGCGCGAGTCGCAGGAGTAAGAAGGCCATGGCGGCCGCGGCCTGCGCCGCGCGCCGCCTTTGCTTTTCCGATTGCTGAATGCGCCCGTCGCACGGGCGGCTGGAGGCCAGGAGACCATGAAAGCCATTGAAATCGCTTCGTACGGCGCCCCCGAGGTGCTGCGCGTCACGGATCGTCCCGATCCCGTCGCCGGCGCGGGCGAGTTGCTGATCCGCGTGTCGGCCAGCGGTGTCAACCGCCCCGACGTGCTGCAGCGCATGGGCCACTATCCGGTGCCGCCCGGCGCTTCCGACCTGCCGGGCCTCGAGGTGGCCGGCGAGATCGTGTCGGGCGATGCCGCGGCACTGGCCGAGGCGGGCTTCGCGATCGGCGACCGCGTCTGCGCGCTGATCGCCGGCGGCGGCTATGCGCAGCTGTGCGTGGCGCCCGTGGCGCAGTGCCTGCCGGTGCCTAAAGGCTGGAGCGACATCGAGGCGGCTTCGCTGCCCGAGACCTTCTTCACCGTCTGGAGCAACGTGTTCGAGCGCGGCCGCCTGCAGCAGGGCGAAACCCTGCTGATACAGGGCGGTTCGAGCGGCATCGGCGTCACGGCAATCCAGATCGCCAAGGCGCTGGGCGCGACCGTGATCGTCACGGCCGGCAGCGACGACAAGTGCGAGGCCTGCCTGAAACTCGGCGCCGATCACGCGATCAACTACCGCACGGCCGATTTCGTCGAAGTGGCGAAGTCGCTGACCGGCGGCAAGGGCGTGGACGTCATCCTCGACATGGTAGCGGGCGACTACGTGGCGCGCGAGGTCGAATGCCTGGCCGAGGACGGCCGGCTGGTGATCATCGCGGTGCAGGGCGGCGTCAAGAGCCAGATCAACGCGGGTCTGGTGCTGCGCAAGCGGCTCACGATCACGGGGTCGACGCTGCGTCCGCGGCCGGTGGCATTCAAGGGCGCGATCGCCCGGGCGCTGCGCGAGAAGGTCTGGCCGCTGCTCGAGAGCGGCGCGGTCAAGCCGGTGATCCACAGCACCTTCGCGGCGGCCGGCGAGCCCAGCGGCGCGGCGCAGGCGCATGCGTTGATGGAATCGAACCAGCACATCGGCAAGATCGTGCTGACATGGTGACGAGACGAGCACGATGACGACCCACAAGAAGCTGATCGCAGGGAACTGGAAGATGAACGGCAGCCTGGCTGCCAACGAGGCGCTGGTGACGGCGCTGGGGCAGGGGCTCGCGGCGAATGCGCCCGCGTGCGACATCGCGCTGTGCGCCCCCGCACCGTATTTCGCGCAACTGCAGTCGCTGCTGGCGGGTTCGCCGATGGCGCTGGGTGCGCAGGATATCTCCGCGCAGGCGCAGGGCGCCTTCACGGGCGAGCAGTCGGCGGCGATGCTGAAGGACTTCGGTGTGCGCTATGCCATCGTCGGCCATTCGGAGCGCCGCCAGTACCACGGCGAGACCGATGACGCCGTGGCCGCGAAGACCGCGGCCGCACTGGCCAACGGCATCACGCCGATCGTCTGCGTCGGCGAGACGCTGGCGCAGCGCGAAGCAGGGCAGACCGAGGAAGTGGTGAAGCGCCAACTGGCGGCGGTCATCCACGTGAACGGCCACTGCATCAGCGAGATCGTGGTCGCCTACGAACCCGTGTGGGCCATCGGCACCGGCAAGACGGCCACGCCCGAACAGGCGCAGGCGGTGCACGCGGTGTTGCGCGCGCAACTGCATCACGCCGCGAGCGAGCACGCGGCCGGTATCAAGATCCTCTACGGCGGCAGCATGAATGCCGCCAACGCGGCCGAACTGTTGGCGCAAGCCGACATCGACGGCGGCCTGATCGGCGGCGCTTCCCTGAAGGCCCCCGACTTTTTGCAGATCATTTCCGCCGCCGCCCGCTGAAGCGGGCAGGGCAGGCATCAATTAGGAGTAAGAACGAATGAACGTGGTCCTCAACCTTCTGGTCGGCGTGCAGATGCTGTCGGCGCTGGTGATGATCGGGCTGATCCTGATCCAGCACGGCAAGGGCGCCGACATGGGCGCGGCCTTCGGCAGCGGCAGCGCCGGCAGCCTCTTCGGCGCCAGCGGCAGCGCGAACTTCCTCTCGCGCACCACGGCCGTGCTGGCCGCGGTGTTCTTCGCCTGCACGCTGCTGCTGGCCTACTTCAGCCATGCACGTCCCACGGGCGGCGGCAGCCTGCTGGAGCGCGCGGCCATCGGCGCGCCGGCCACGCCGGCTTCGGGCGCGGCAGGCCAGATTCCCTCGGGCCAGTCGGGTGCGGCACCTGCTGCGGCGCCTGCGAGCGCGCCCGCGGCTGGCGCGGGACAGATTCCCAGCAAGTAACTCTGATGTTTTCAGAGTGGCCCGTAAGAAATGGCTTCATTTCAGGGTAAACTCTAAAGCTGTTCGGAAAGCCAAACCTCTTAGTAGGCACCTCATGCCATCCGAACAGAAAAAACCGCGGTCGTGGTGAAATTGGTAGACACGCTATCTTGAGGGGGTAGTGGCGAAAGCTGTGCGAGTTCGAGTCTCGCCGACCGCACCAAATCTCACCGACAGGACGCCTCATGAAGGTGCTTCTGTCGGTGGCAAGCGGTGAAAGCTCCCGATGAACCTCGATTCCTACCTTCCCGTCCTCTTGTTCATTCTGGTCGGGGTCGGCGTAGGCGTCGCTCCACAGGTCATCGGATACATCCTCGGCCCCAATCGGCCTGACGCAGCCAAGAACGCACCCTACGAGTGCGGCTTCGAGGCCTTCGAGGATGCGCGCATGAAGTTCGACGTGCGCTATTACCTGGTTGCCATTCTCTTCATCCTGTTCGATCTGGAGATTGCCTTTCTCTTCCCGTGGGCCATTGCGCTCAAGGAGATCGGTGCTGTCGGCTTCTGGGCCATGATGATCTTTCTCGCCATCCTCGTCGTGGGCTTCGCCTACGAGTGGAAAAAAGGCGCGCTCGACTGGGAATAAGGAAGCTACACGATGGCCATTGAAGGCGTTCTCAAGGAAGGCTTCGTCACGACCACCTACGACTCGGTGGTGAACTGGGCGAAGACCGGATCTCTGTGGCCGATGACGTTCGGTCTGGCCTGCTGTGCGGTCGAAATGATGCACGCCGGCGCGGCCCGCTACGACATCGACCGTTTCGGCATGCTGTTTCGTCCGAGCCCGCGTCAGTCCGATCTGATGATCGTGGCCGGCACGCTGTGCAACAAGATGGCGCCGGCGCTGCGCAAGGTCTACGACCAGATGCCCGAACCGCGCTGGGTGCTCTCGATGGGCTCGTGCGCCAACGGCGGCGGCTACTACCACTACAGCTACTCCGTGGTGCGCGGCTGCGACCGGATCGTTCCGGTCGACGTCTACGTGCCGGGCTGCCCGCCCACCGCCGAGGCGCTGCTCTACGGGATCATCCAGCTGCAGCAGAAGATCCGCCGCACCAACACCATCGCGCGTGCCTGAGGAATTGCCGAGATGACCGACTTTGCAATTTCTCCGGAGGCGCTGCAGGCGACTCTGGTGCAGACCCTGGGCGACAAGGCGCGCAGCGTGACCGTTGCGCTCGGCGAAGTGACCGTGGTGGTGAGCGCCGCGAACTACATCGATGCGGCGCTGCTGCTGCGCGATGCGCCGGGCTGCCGCTTCGAGCAGCTGATCGACCTCTGCGGTATGGACTATTCCGACTACCGCGAAGGCGAGTGGGAAGGCGAGCGCTACGGCGTCGTCTCGCACCTGCTGTCGGTGAGCCTCAATCAGCGCGTGCGCCTGCGGGTGTTCGCGCCCAGCGAAGACCTGCCGGTGGTCGATTCCTTGCAGCCGGTGTGGAACGCGGCGACCTGGTTCGAGCGCGAGGCCTTCGACCTCTACGGCATCGTGTTCGAAGGTCACGACGACCTGCGCCGCATCCTGACCGACTACGGCTTCATCGGCCATCCGTTCCGCAAGGACTTCCCGGTGTCGGGTCATGTCGAGATGCGCTACGACGAAGAACAGAAGCGCGTGGTCTACCAGCCGGTATCGATCGAGCCGCGAGAGATCACGCCGCGCGTGATTCGCGAGGACAACTACGGCGCCGGACTCCACTGACATGGCCGAAATCAAGAACTACACCCTCAACTTCGGTCCCCAGCATCCCGCGGCGCACGGCGTGCTGCGCCTGGTGCTCGAGCTCGACGGCGAAGTGATCCAGCGCGCCGACCCGCACATCGGCCTGCTGCACCGCGCGACCGAGAAGCTCGCCGAATCGCGCACCTTCATCCAGTCGCTGCCCTACATGGACCGCCTCGACTACGTGTCGATGATGTCCAACGAACACGCCTACTGCCTCGCCATCGAGAAGATGATGGGCCTCGAGGTGCCGATCCGCGCGCAGTACATCCGCGTCATGTTCGCCGAGATCACCCGGCTGCTGAACCACCTGCTGTGGCTCGGCGCGCACGGCCTCGATTGCGGTGCGATGAACATGCTCATCTACTGCTTCCGCGAACGCGAAGACCTGTTCGACATGTACGAGGCGGTGTCGGGCGCGCGCATGCACGCGGCCTACTTCCGTCCGGGTGGCGTGTACCGCGACCTGCCGGACGTGATGCCGCAGTACAAGGTCAGCAAGATCAAGAACGCGAAGGCGATCGAGAAGCTCAACGAGAACCGCCAGGGCTCGCTGCTCGACTTCGTCGACGACTTCTGCAAGCGCTTCCCGAAGATGGTCGACGAGTACGAGACGCTGCTCACCGACAACCGCATCTGGAAGCAGCGCACCGTGGGCATCGGCGTGGTCACGCCGGAGCGCGCGCTCAACCTCGGCTTTACCGGCCCGATGCTGCGCGGCTCGGGCGTCGAGTGGGACCTGCGCAAGAAGCAGCCGTACGACGTCTACGACCGCATGCAGTTCGACATTCCGCTCGGCAAGACGGGCGACTGCTACGACCGCTACCTGGTTCGCGTCGAGGAGATGCGCCAGGCCAACAAGATCATCCAGCAGTGTTCGGCATGGCTGCGTGCCAACCCCGGCCCGGTGATCACCGACAACCACAAGGTCGCCGCGCCCGCGCGCGAATCGATGAAGGCGAACATGGAGGAGCTGATCCACCATTTCAAGCTCTTCACCGAAGGCTTCCACGTGCCCGAAGGCGAGGCCTATGCTGCCGTCGAGCATCCGAAGGGCGAGTTCGGCATCTATCTCGTGAGCGACGGCGCCAACAAGCCGTACCGCCTGAAGATCCGCGCCCCTGGCTTCCCGCACCTCGCCGCCCTCGACGAAATGTCGCGCGGTCACATGATCGCCGACGCTGTCGCGGTGATCGGCACGATGGACATCGTGTTCGGCGAAATCGACAGGTGAGAAAGAGCGAATGACTTCCTCTACCCATGACACTCACGCGGCGCCTTCGGCGCCGCTGAAGCCTGAGACCCTCGAACGCTTCGCGCGCGAGGTGGCCAAGTACCCCGAGGCCGGCAAGCAGTCGGCCGTGATGGCCTGCCTGGCCATCGTGCAGCAGGACGAGGGTTTCGTGAGCGCCCAGCGCGAGCGCGAGATCGCCGAGTACCTCGGCATGGCGCCGATCGCGGTGCACGAGGTCACGACCTTCTACAACATGTACAACCAGCATGCGGTGGGCAAGTACAAGCTCAACGTCTGCACCAACCTGCCGTGCCAGCTGCGCGATGGCGTCACCGCCCTCGTGCACCTCGAGAAGAAGCTCGGCATCAAGATGGGCGAGACCACGGCCGACGGCCTGTTCACGCTGCAGCAGAGCGAATGCCTGGGCGCCTGCGCCGATTCGCCGGTGATGCTGGTCAACGACCGCACGATGTGCAGCTTCATGAGCAACGACAAGCTCGACCAGCTCGTCGATGGCCTGCGCGGTGCAACCCCCGGGGAGGCTGCGTGATGACGCCCGATCAGGTTCTTTCGCAGTTCCGCGCCACCGGCGTGCAGACCTGCTTCCATGACCGCCACATCGGCGCCCAGATCTATGCCGGGCTCGACGGCACCAACTGGCATCTGGCCGACTACGAGGCGCGCGGCGGCTACCAGGCGCTGCGCAAGATCCTCACCGAGGGCCTGACGCCCGACCAGGTGATCGCCGAAGTCAAGGCCTCGGGCCTGCGCGGCCGCGGCGGCGCCGGTTTCCCGACCGGCCTGAAGTGGAGCTTCATGCCGCGTCAGTTCCCGGGCCAGAAGTACCTGGTCTGCAACTCGGACGAAGGCGAGCCGGGCACCTGCAAGGACCGCGACATCCTGCAGTTCAACCCGCACATCGTGATCGAAGGCATGGCCATCGCCGCTTACGCGATGGGCATCAGCGTGGGCTACAACTACATCCACGGCGAGATCTTCCAGAGCTACGACCGCTTCGAGGAAGCCCTCGAGGAAGCGCGCGCCGCCGGCTATCTCGGCGACAAGATCATGGGCAGCACGTACAACTTCCAGTTGCACGCCGCCCACGGCTTCGGCGCCTACATCTGCGGCGAGGAAACCGCGCTGCTCGAATCGCTCGAAGGCAAGAAGGGCCAGCCGCGCTTCAAGCCGCCGTTCCCGGCCAGCTTCGGCCTGTACGGCAAGCCGACCACCATCAACAACACCGAGACCTTCGCGGCGGTGCCCTGGATCATCCGCAACGGCGGTCCGGCCTACCTCGAGTGCGGCAAGCCGAACAACGGCGGCACCAAGATCTACTCGGTCAGCGGCGACGTCGAACTGCCGGGCAACTACGAAGTGCCGATGGGCACGCCGTTCTCCAAGCTGCTCGAGCTGGCCGGCGGCGTGCGCAAGGGCCGCACGCTCAAGGCCGTGATTCCTGGCGGCTCGTCGGCACCGGTGCTGCCGGCCGACATCATGATGCAGTGCACGATGGACTACGACTCCATCTCGAAGGCCGGCTCGATGCTGGGCTCGGGCGCGGTGATCGTGATGGACGACAGCCGCTCGATGGTCGAGTCGCTCAAGCGCCTCTCGTACTTCTACATGCACGAATCCTGCGGCCAGTGCACGCCGTGCCGCGAAGGCACGGGCTGGCTCTACCGCGTGGTCGACCGCATCCACAACGGCCAGGGCAAGCCCAGCGACCTGCAGCTGCTGGACTCCGTCGCCGGCGACATCATGGGCCGCACCATCTGCGCCCTCGGCGACGCGGCGGCCATGCCGGTGCGCGCCATGATCAAGCACTTCCGCCACGAGTTCGAAGCCTTGATCCCGGGCTACGTCCCGAAAGCAACGGTCCAGGCCTGAGCGCGAGAAAAAGACATATGGTTGAAATCGAACTCGACGGCAAGAAGGTCGAAGTGGCCGAAGGCAGCATGGTCATGCATGCTGCCGACAAGGCCGGCACCTACATTCCGCACTTCTGCTATCACAAGAAGCTCAGCATCGCGGCCAACTGCCGCATGTGCCTGGTCGACGTCGAAAAGGCGCCCAAGCCGATGCCGGCCTGCGCCACGCCCGTCACGCAGGGCATGATCGTCCGCACCAAGAGCGAGAAGGCGATCAAGGCCCAGCAGTCGGTCATGGAGTTCCTGCTGATCAACCATCCGCTGGACTGCCCGATCTGCGACCAGGGCGGCGAATGCCAGCTGCAGGACCTGGCCGTGGGCTATGGCGGCTCCTCCTCGCGCTACGAGGAAGAGAAGCGCGTCGTGTTCCACAAGGACGTGGGCCCGCTGATCAGCATGGAAGAGATGAGCCGCTGCATCCACTGCACGCGCTGCGTCCGCTTCGGCCAGGAAGTGGCCGGCGTGATGGAGCTCGGCATGTCGCACCGCGGCGAGCACTCCGAGATCGAGACCTTCCTCGGCGACTCGGTCGACTCCGAGCTCTCGGGCAACATGATCGACATCTGCCCGGTCGGCGCGCTCACGAGCAAGCCCTTCCGCTACAGCGCCCGCACCTGGGAGCTGTCGCGCCGCAAGTCGGTGAGCCCGCACGACTCCACCGGCGCCAACCTGATCGTCCAGGTCAAGAACAACCGCGTGATGCGCGTGGTGCCGCTCGAGAACGAAGACGTCAACGAATGCTGGATCGCCGACCGCGACCGCTTCTCGTACGAAGCGCTCAACGGCACCGAGCGCCTGACGCAGCCCATGCTCAAGCAGGGCGGCCAATGGCAGCAGGTCGACTGGCAGACCGCGCTCGAGTACGTGGCCAACGGCCTCAAGCAGATCAAGGCCGACCATGGCGCGCAAAGCATCGGCACGCTGGTCAGCCCGCACAGCACGCTCGAGGAGCTTCAGCTCGCCGCGCAGCTCACGCGTGAGCTCGGCAGCGACAACATCGACTACCGCCTGCGCAACGCCGAATTCACGGCCTTCGAAGGCATCCGCTGGCTCGGCACCTCGATCGCCTCGCTGACGCAGCTGCAGCGCGCCTTCGTCGTCGGCTCGAACTTGCGCAAGGACCATCCGCTGTTCGCGCAGCGCATCCGCCAGGCCGTGCGCAAGGGCGCCGCGCTCAGCGTGCTGACCTCGAAGCAGCTGATGGCCGACGCCGAAGCCTGGGCCATCCAGCCCGCGCAGGCCGCCATCGTCGATGCCGGCCAATGGATCGAAGTGCTGGCCGCGATCGCGACCGTGGTGGGCCAGTCCACCGGCGCCGCCGCGCCGCTGGCACCCGCCAACGAGCCCGACGCCACCGCGCAGGCCATTGCCGCGTCGTTGCTGAGCGGCGAGCGCAAGGCCATCCTGCTGGGCAATGCCGCCGCGCACCATGCGCAGGCCGGCAGCCTGCTCGCGCTGGCCAACTGGATCGGCGCGCAGACCGGCGCCAGCGTCGGCTACCTGACCGAAGCCGCCAACACCGTCGGCGCGCAGCTCGTGGGCGCGTTCCCGAAGAACGGCGGCCTCAACGCCGGCCAGATGCTCGCCGCCGGCTCCGGCCTCAAGGCCGTGCTGCTGCTGAACACCGAGCCGGTGTTCGACTCGGCCGCCGGCGCCGCCGCTGCCGACACCATCGGCAACGCACAGATGGTCGTCACGCTGAGCCCGTTCAAGGCCAACCTCGAATTCAGCGACGTGCTGCTGCCGATCGCGCCGTTCACCGAAACGCCCGGCAGCTTCGTCAATGCCGAAGGCCGCCTGCAGAGCTTCCACGCCGTGGTGAAGCCGCAGGGCGAAGCCCGTCCGGCCTGGAAGGTGCTGCGCGTGCTCGCCAACCTGCTGGGCCTGCAAGGCTTCGCGTTCGAATCGACCGCCGACGTGCTGCGCACGGTGGGCGACAACGGCGCGCTGCCGGCCGATGCGCTGCGCAACGCCACCGGCGCCGCCGCCGTGGCCGCCAACGGTGCGGCCGCGCCCGTGGTCGCGAGCATCTACCAGCTCGATTCGATCGTGCGCCGCGCGCCGTCGCTGCAACTGACCGCCGACGCGCGCAACGCGGGCCACGGCATCGGTGCCGCGCCCGCCAGCGCCCAGGCCGAGGAGGTGTCGGCATGATCGACGCCATTCACGGCTTCGGCCAGGGTCTCGTCGCCGCCGGCTGGTGGACCGCCGTGGTCTGGCCCGTCATCTGGACGCTGATCAAGATCATCGTCGTGGTCATCCCGCTGATGCTGGCGGTGGCCTACCTCACGCTGTGGGAACGCAAGGCCATCGGCTTCACGCAGATCCGCGTGGGCCCGAACCGCATCGGGCCGCTGGGCCTGCTGCAGCCGATCGCCGACGCGCTCAAGCTGATGACCAAGGAAATCATCCTTCCGACGGTCGCCAACAAGGGCCTGTTCCTGCTCGGCCCGATCATGACCATCATGCCGGCGCTCGCCGCCTGGGCCGTGATCCCCTTCGGTCCCGACGTCGCGCTCGCCAACATCAACGCCGGCCTGCTGTTCGTGATGGCCATCACCTCGCTCGAGGTCTACGGCGTGATCATCGCGGGCTGGGCCTCGAACTCGAAGTACGCCTTCCTGGGCGCGCTGCGCGCATCGGCCCAGATGGTGAGCTACGAAATCGCGATGGGCTTCTGCTTCGTCGTGGTGCTGATGGTCACCGGCAGCCTGAACATGAGCGAGATCGTCAACGTGCAGGGCAAGGGCATGTTCGCCAACCTCGGCGTCGGCTTCCTGTCGTGGAACTGGCTGCCGCTGCTGCCGATCTTCGTCGTCTACTTCATCTCGGGCCTGGCCGAGACCAACCGCCACCCCTTCGACGTGGTGGAAGGCGAATCGGAAATCGTCGCGGGGCACATGATCGAGTACTCGGGCATGAGCTTCGCGATGTTCTTCCTGGCCGAGTACGCGAACATGTGGCTGGTCTCGATCCTGACCGTCATCCTGTTCCTCGGCGGCTGGCTGCCCCCGTTCGAGTTCCTGAGCTTCATCCCGGGCTGGATCTGGCTCGGCGCCAAGACCTTCTGCGTGGTCACCATGTTCCTGTGGGTGCGCTCGACGTTCCCGCGCTTCCGCTATGACCAGATCATGCGTCTGGGCTGGAAGATCTTCATTCCCGTCACCCTCGTGTGGCTGGTCGTGGTCGGTGGCTGGATGCAGACGCCGTTCAACATCTGGAAATAACTGGAAGCGCCAACACCATGTCTGCGCACACCGCAACCCCGTCCGCGCCGTTCTCGCTCAAGGACTTCCTCGGCAGCTTCATGCTGTTCGAGCTGTTCAAGGGCCTGGCCATCACGGGCAAGTACGCCTTCAGCCGCAAGATCACGGTGCAGTTCCCCGAAGAGAAGACGCCGCTGTCGCCGCGCTTCCGCGGCCTGCACGCGCTGCGCCGCTACGAGAACGGCGAGGAACGTTGCATCGCCTGCAAGCTCTGCGAGGCCGTGTGCCCCGCGCTCGCGATCACCATCGAATCGGATGTGCGCGACGACGGCTCGCGCCGCACCACGCGCTACGACATCGACCTGACGAAGTGCATCTTCTGCGGCTTCTGCGAAGAGAGCTGCCCGGTCGACTCGATCGTGGAGACCCACATCTTCGAATACCACGGCGAAAAGCGCGGCGACCTGTACTTCACCAAGGACATGCTGCTGGCCGTTGGCGACCGCTACGAAACAGAAATTGCGGCGAACAAGGCGGCTGACGCCAAGTACCGCTGATCCGGCCTGGCCTGAACCCCTACGAATTCGAACTCATGGACGTCAAGACCGGTTTGTTCTATCTGTTTGCCGCGGTGCTGCTGTTCGCATCGTTCCGCGTCATCACCGCCCGCAATCCCGTGTACGCGGCGCTGTACCTCGTGCTGGCCTTCTTCCAGGCGTCGGCCATCTGGCTGCTGCTGCGCGCCGAATTCCTCGCGATCTCGCTCGTGCTGGTCTACGTGGGCGCGGTGATGGTTCTGTTCCTGTTCGTCGTGATGATGCTGGACATCAACGTCGACAGCCTGCGCCAGGGCTTCTGGAAGCACTTCCCGCTGGCGGCGGCCGTCGGCGCGCTGATCGCGCTCGAGATGGCGGCCGTGCTGATGGGCGGCTTCCGCCTCGGCGAAGCGCCGCGCGCGGTGGCCGCGGCCAACAGCTCCAACACGCTCGAGCTGGGCAAGCTGCTGTATTCCGAATACCTCTATCCGCTCGAGATCGCGGCGGTCATCCTGCTGGTGGCCATCATCGCCGCCATCGCCCTGACCCTGCGCACCCGCAAGGACAGCAAGTACGTCGACCCGGCCGACCAGGTGCGCGTGAAGGCGCGCGACCGCGTGCGCGTGGTGCAGATGCCGGTGACCCGCGCTGCGGAACCCGTGGTGGAAGCCCCGGCCGAAGCGGCGCCGACGGCAGCAAAGGAGAACAAGGCATGACGCTCACCCTCGGACACTTCCTCTCGCTGGGCGCGATGCTGTTCGCGCTGTCGGTGATCGGCATCTTCCTGAACCGCAAGAACCTGATCGTGCTGCTGATGGCCATCGAGCTGATGCTGCTCGCGGTCAACATGAACTTCGTCGCCTTCTCGCACTTCCTGGGCGACATGCACGGCCAGATCTTCGTGTTCTTCATCCTGACGGTGGCCGCGGCCGAGTCGGCCATCGGCCTCGCGCTGCTGGTGCTGCTGTTCCGCAACAAGTCGAACATCAACGTCGACGAACTCAACTCGCTCAAGGGCTGATCCCAAGGCTGACACCAGAATGAGCGCAACCCTTTCCGCATCCACGCTGCTGGCCGTTCCCATGGCCCCCCTGGTCGGGGCGGCCCTGGCCGGCATCTTCGGCACCAAGTTCGGCGGCAACCACATCGGCCGCAAGATCACGCACTCGCTGACCATCCTCGGCGTGTTCGTCGCCTTCGTCATCTCGGCGCTGACGCTCAAGTCGGTCATCGTCGACGGCGCCCGCTTCAACCAGACCCTCTACGAGTGGATGGTCGTCGGCGGCCTCAAGATGGAAGTCGGCTTCATGGTCGACGGCCTCACCGCGATGATGATGTGCGTCGTGACCTTCGTGTCGCTGATGGTCCACATCTACACCATCGGCTACATGGAAGAAGACGAGGGCTACAACCGCTTCTTCGCGTACATCTCGCTCTTCACCTTCTCCATGCTGATGCTCGTGATGAGCAACAACATGCTGCAGCTGTTCTTCGGCTGGGAAGCGGTGGGCCTGGTGTCGTACCTGCTGATCGGCTTCTGGTTCAACAAGCCGACCGCGATCTTCGCGAACATGAAGGCCTTCCTGGTCAACCGCGTGGGCGACTTCGGCTTCATCCTCGGCATCGGCCTGATCGCGGCCTACGCGGGCACGCTCAACTACACCGAAGCCTTCGCCAAGGCCGGCACGCTCGGCGGCATCACCTTCCCGGGCACCGACTGGATGCTGATCACCGTGATCTGCATCTGCCTGTTCATCGGCGCGATGGGCAAGAGCGCGCAGTTCCCGCTGCACGTGTGGCTGCCCGACTCGATGGAAGGCCCGACCCCGATCTCGGCGCTGATCCACGCGGCGACCATGGTGACGGCCGGCATCTTCATGGTGGCACGCATGTCGCCGCTGTTCGAACTGAGCGACACGGCCCTGAGCTTCATCCTCGTGATCGGCGCCATCACCGCGCTGTTCATGGGCTTCCTGGGCATCATCCAGAACGACATCAAGCGCGTGGTGGCGTACTCCACGCTGTCGCAGCTGGGCTACATGACGGTGGCGCTCGGCGCCTCGGCCTATTCGGTCGCGGTGTTCCACCTGATGACCCACGCCTTCTTCAAGGCGCTGCTGTTCCTCGGTGCCGGTTCGGTCATCATCGGCATGCACCACAACCAGGACATCCGCTGGATGGGCGGCGTGCGCAAGTACATGCCGATCACCTGGATCACCTCGCTGCTGGGCTCGCTGGCGCTGATCGGCACGCCGCTGTTCTCGGGCTTCTACTCGAAGGACAGCATCATCGAGGCGGTGAAGGAAAGCCACCTGTGGGGCGCGAACTTCGCCTACTACGCGGTGCTGATCGGCGTGTTCGTCACGGCCTTCTATTCGTTCCGCATGTACTTCCTGGTCTTCCACGGCAAGGAACGCTACGACCAGAACCCCGATGCGCACCACGACGACCATCACGCGCACGACGACCACGGCCATGGCCACGGTCACGACGACCACAAGCCGCACGAGTCGCCGTGGGTGGTGTGGCTGCCGCTGGTGCTGCTCGCGATCCCCTCGGTGGTCATCGGCTTCCTGACGATCCACCCGATGCTCTACGGCGAATTCTTCAAGGACGCGATCTTCGTCGACGCCTCGAAGCACCACGCCATGAAGGAGCTCGAGGAGGCCTTCCACGGCGCCGGCGCGATGGCCATCCACGGCCTGCAGACCATGCCGTTCTGGCTCGCGCTCGCGGGCGTGGCGCTGTCCTACTACATGTACATGATCAACCCGGCGCTGCCGGCCGCCATCAAGCGCGCCTTCGGCCCCGTGTACCGCCTGCTCGAGAACAAGTACTACCTCGACTGGATCAACGAGAACATCATCGCGCGCGGTGCCCGCGCCCTTGGCATGGGCCTGTGGAAGGGCGGCGATCAGGCACTGATCGACGGCGCGGTCGTCAATGGCTCCTGGAAGCTGGTCGGCCGCATCTCGGGCGTGGTCCGCTGGCTGCAGTCGGGCTACATCTACCACTACGCCTTCGCGATGCTGCTCGGGATCTTCGTCCTGATGACGTACTTCGTCTGGTTCAAACGCTAAGCCGCAAAGCGCTGGAGTAAAAGAAAAATGGGTTTGTTGAGCCTTGCCATCTGGGTGCCGATCGCATTCGGTGCCGTGCTGCTGGCGTTCGGTCGCGACGAGCACGCCAAGGGCGTGCGCTGGGTGGCGCTCGTCGGGTCGATCGTGAGCTTCCTGGTCACGCTGCCTCTGATCACGCGTTTCCAGAACGGCAGCGCCGCGATGCAGTTCGTGGAGAAGGCGCCCTGGATCGAGCGCTTCAACATCAACTACAACCTGGGCGTCGACGGCCTGTCGGTGTGGTTCGTGCTGCTGACCGCCTTCATCACCATCATCGTGGTGATCTCGGCCTGGGAAGTGATCACCGAGCGCGTCAACCAGTACATGGGCGCGTTCCTGATCCTGTCGGGCCTGATGATCGGCGTGTTCTCGGCCATCGACGGCCTGCTGTTCTACGTCTTCTTCGAAGCCACGCTGATCCCGATGTACCTGATCATCGGCATCTGGGGCGGTCCGAACAAGATCTACGCGGCCTTCAAGTTCTTCCTCTACACGCTGCTCGGCTCGCTCTTGATGCTGGTGGCGCTGATCTACCTGTACAACACCTCGGGCGGCAGCTTCGACATCCTCACGTGGCACAAGCTGCCGCTGAGCGGCCATGCCCAGACGCTGCTGTTCTTCGCTTTCTTCGCGGCCTTCGCGGTGAAGGTGCCGATGTGGCCGGTCCACACCTGGCTGCCCGACGTGCACGTCGAGGCCCCGACCGGCGGCTCCGCCGTGCTGGCCGCGATCATGCTGAAGCTCGGTGCCTACGGTTTTCTGCGCTTCTCGATGCCGATCGCGCCCGATGCCGCGCACGAATGGGCCTGGCTCATGATCGCGCTGTCGCTGATCGCCGTGATCTACGTCGGCCTGGTCGCGATGGTGCAGCAGGACATGAAGAAGCTCGTGGCCTATTCGTCGGTCGCCCACATGGGCTTCGTGACGCTCGGCTTCTTCATCTTCAACGAACTCGGCGTGGCCGGCGGCATCGTGCAGATGATCGCCCACGGCTTCGTGTCGGGCGCCATGTTCCTCGGCATCGGCGTGCTCTACGACCGCGTGCATTCGCGCCAGATCGCCGACTACGGCGGCGTGGTCAACACCATGCCCAAGTTCGCGGCCTTCATGCTGCTGTTCGCGATGGCCAACTGCGGCCTGCCGGGCACCGCCGGTTTCGTCGGCGAGTGGATGGTGATCCTGGGCGCGGTCAAGGCCAACTTCTGGATCGGCCTGGCCTCGGCCACCGCGCTGATCTTCGGCGCCGCCTACACCCTGTGGATGTACAAGCGCGTCTACCTCGGTCCGGTCGGCAACGACCACGTGAAGGAACTCAGCGACATCAATGCGCGCGAGTTCGTGATGCTGGCGCTGCTGGCGATCGCGGTGCTGTGGATGGGCCTGTTTCCCAAGCCCTTCACCGACGTGATGGACGCCTCCGTGACCCAGCTGCTGCGTCATGTGGCGGTGTCGAAGATCCCCTCCTGATGGCTGGCTGAAGAAGAGAACGAGATGATTGACAAACTCAGCTGGGTCACGATCTACCCTGAAATCGTGTTGCTGGTCATGGCCTGCATCATCGCGCTGGTCGACCTGTCGGACACCAGCGCGCGCCGCACCCGCACCTACGTCCTGACCCTGATCACGCTGGCCGTGGTGGCCGCGATGACCGGCATGGCCGCGAGCGAAGGCAAGGCCATCTACGGCTTCGGCAACATGGTCGTGAGCGACCCGATGGGCAACTGGCTCAAGTGCTTCGCCTCGCTGGCGCTGATGGTCACGCTGGTCTACGGCCGTCCCTACGCGGCCGACCGCGACATGCTGCGCGGCGGCGAGATGTTCACGCTGGGCATGTTCGCGCTGCTGGGCATGTTCGTGATGATCTCGGGCAGCAACTTCCTGCTGATCTACCTCGGCCTCGAACTGCTGACGCTCTCGAGCTACGCGCTGGTGGCGCTGCGCCGCGACAACGCGGTCGCCAGCGAAGCCGCCATGAAGTACTTCGTGCTCGGCGCCATGGCCAGCGGCTTCCTGCTCTACGGCCTGTCGATGATGTACGGCGCCACCGGTTCGCTCGACGTGAACGAGGTGTTCAAGGCCATCGCGAGCGGCAAGGTCAACCACCAGGTGCTGGTGTTCGGCCTGGTGTTCATCGTGGCCGGCCTGGCGTTCAAGGTCGGTGCCGCCCCGTTCCACATGTGGGTGCCCGACGTCTACCAGGGCGCGCCCACGGCGATCACGCTGATGATCGGCGCCGCACCCGAACTCGCGGCCTTCGCGATCATCATCCGCCTGCTGGTCGAAGGCCTGCTGCCGCTGGCGATCGACTGGCAGCAGATGCTCGCGCTGCTGGCCATCGCCTCGCTGCTGGTCGGCAACCTGGCCGCCATCGCGCAGACCAACCTCAAGCGCATGCTGGCCTACTCGACCATCTCGCAGATGGGCTTCGTGCTGCTCGGCCTGGTGGCCGGCGTGGTCAACGGCAACACCTACAACGCCCAGTTCGCCTACAGCGCCTCGATGTTCTACATCGTGACCTATGTGCTGACGACCCTGGCGAGCTTCGGCACCATCCTGCTCTTGGCGCGCGAGGGCTTCGAGAGCGAGGAGATCACCGACCTGGCCGGCCTCAACCAGCGCAGCCCGCTGTATGCCGGCGTGATGGCGATCACCATGTTCTCGCTCGCGGGCATCCCGCCGCTGGTCGGCTTCTACGCCAAGCTGGCGGTGCTGCAGGCGCTGATCGCCTCGGGCCAGGCCATCTACATCGGCCTGGCCGTGTTCGCGGTGCTGATGTCGCTGGTCGGCGCCTTCTACTACCTGCGCGTGGTCAAGGTCATGTACTTCGACGCACCGGTCACGGCCAGCACCGTGTCGGCGCCGCGCGACGTGCGCACCGTGCTCACGATCAACGGCGCGCTGATCCTGATCCTCGGCATCGTGCCGGGCGGCCTGATGACGCTGTGCGCCAAGGCCATCGTCGCCACGCTGGCGAACTGACGCGCCGCGCGCCAGGGCCCGCACAAGGTGTCGCAGACGGCTTCGGTCTGGGTGGTGTTGCTGCTGGCCCTGCTGGCTGCCAACCTGCCGTTCGTCAACGACCGGCTGTTCGGCGCCGTGGCGATCGGCGCGCGCAAGACGCTGGCCATGCGCTTCGGCGAACTGGTGGTGCTGTACTTCATCGCCGGCGGCATCGGCCTGCTGTTCGAGCGCAGGGCAGGGCAGATCGCCGCGCAGGGCTGGGAGTTCTATGCGGTGACCGGCGCGCTGTTCATCGTGCTGGCCTTCCCGGGCTTCACCTGGCGCTACCTGATGAAGCACCGGCACTGAGCTCGCCATCCACCCGACCACGGAGCGCACCATGACGACCACCGGTACCCCCAGCGATTCGCACCTCAGGGAAGAACTGACCTCGCGCGAATCGCTCGCCAAGGGCAACTTCCTCGAAGTCCGCCGCGACACCGTGAAGCTGCCCGACGGCCACAGCGCCACGCGCGAGTACGTCGTGCATCCGGGCGCCGTGGTGGTGATTCCGCTGCTCGACGACGGCCGCGTGGTGCTCGAGCGCCAGTTCCGCTACCCGGTGGGTCAGGTGATGATCGAGTTCCCCGCGGGCAAGCTCGACGCGGGCGAGGATCCGCTGGTCTGCGGCCAGCGCGAACTGCTCGAGGAAACCGGCTACCGCGCAAGCGAGTGGGCGCGTGCCGGCGTGATGCACCTGGCCGTCGGCTATTCGACCGAGGTCATCCACATCTACTTCGCGCGCGGCCTCTCGCTCGGCGAGCGGCAGCTCGACCACGGCGAATTCCTCGACGTGTTCACCGCCACGCCCGAAGAGCTTCTGGGCTGGTGCCGCGACGGCTCGGTCACCGACGCCAAGACCCTGGCCTGCGCGCTGTGGCTGCAGAACACGGGCTCGGGCGCATGGGCCCTCGACTGGCAGGGCGACTCGGCCCAGGGATAATCGCGCGCATGAAGGTCCTCGATCTCCAATGCGCGCACGGCCACGGCTTCGAAGGCTGGTTCGGGTCCAATGAGGACTTCGAAAGCCAGCTCGCGCGCGGACTGGTCGAGTGCCCGGTCTGTGCCAACACCGCGATCGTCAAGCTGCTGAGCGCGCCGCGCCTGAACCTCGGCAACGCGAAGGCGCCCGAGGCCGAGCGTTCGAACGCCGCGGCGCCCGCATCGGCGCCCGCCAATCTGCCGGCCGAGATGTCGCCCGAGGCACGCTGGATGCGTGCCGTGCGCGAGGTGCTGGCCAAGACCGAGGACGTCGGCGACCGCTTCGCCGACGAGGCCCGCCGCATGCACTACGGCGAGACCAAGGAGCGCGGCATCCGCGGCCAGGCCACGCCCGAGCAGACCGAGGCGCTGCTCGACGAGGGGATCGCGGTGATGCCGCTGCCGATCCCGGCGGGGCTCAAGGAAACCCTGCAATAAAAAAGGAGAGCCTCGGCTCTCCTTTTTGCTTTCCGGGGACCGGGTCCCGATCGGTGCCGGTCAGCTCGTGAACTGCAACGCCGCCAGCCGTGCGTAGACCCCGCCCTGCGCCACCAGCGCCGCATGCGTGCCCTGCTCGACGATGCCGCCGTGGTCGAGCACCACGATGCGGTCGGCCTTCTGCACCGTGGCCAACCGGTGCGCGATCACCAGCGTCGTGCGGCCTTCCATCGCCGATTCGAGCGCGGCCTGCACCATGCGTTCGCTCTCGGCATCGAGCGCGCTCGTGGCCTCGTCGAGCAGCAGCAGCGGCGGGTTCTTGAGCATGGCGCGCGCGATCGCGATGCGCTGGCGCTGGCCGCCCGACAGCCGCACGCCGCGTTCGCCGAGGAAGGTGTCGTAGCCCTGCGGCAGCGCCTGCAGGAAGTCGTGCGCGAAGGCGGCACGAGCGGCCGCATGCACCTCCTCGACGCTGGCCTCGGGCCGGCCGTAGCGGATGTTCTCGAGCGCGCTGGTCGAGAAGATCACCGCATCTTGTGGCACCAGGCCGATGCGCGTGCGCAGATCGTGCAGTGCCAGCGAGGCCAGTGGCGCGTCGTCGAGCAGCAGCTGGCCCGACTGCGGGTCGTAGTAGCGCAGCAGCAGCTGGAACACGGTGCTCTTGCCGGCGCCGCTCGAGCCGACCAGCGCCACCGTCTCGCCGGGCGTCACGGCCAGCGAGAAGTCGCGCAGCGCCGGCGTGCCGGGCCGCGAGGGGTAGTGGAAGGTGATCCGGTCGAACACGATCGCGCTGCCCGCGGCGGGCACGGGCGAGCGCACCGGCGCGGCGGGCGAGACGATGGCCGCGGGCGCATGCAGCAGCTCCATCAGGCGCTCGGTCGCGCCGGCGGCGCGCAGCAGGTCGCCGTAGACCTCGCCGAGCACCGCGGTGGCGCTCGCGAGGATCGCCACGTAGACCACGGTCTGGCCCAGGTGGCCGGCCGTGATGTCGCCGCGCAGCACCGCCTGCGTGCCCTGGTACAGGCCCCACAGCAGCGCCGCCGAGGTCGCGATGATGATGAAGGCGACCAGTACCGAGCGCGCCTTGGTCCGGCGCACGGCGGTGCGGAAGGCGCTCTCGGTCGAGCCCTCGAAGCGGCCGGCCTCGCGGTCCTCGGCGGTGTAGCTCTGCACCACGGGGATCGCGTTGAGCACCTCGGCCGCGATCGCGCTCGAGTCGGCCACGCGGTCCTGGCTGGCGCGCGACAGGCGGCGCACGCGGCGGCCGAACCACATGCTTGGCAGCACCACCACCACCAGCAGCCCGAGCACCTGCACCATCACGTAGGGATTGGTCCAGATCAGCATCGCGAGCGCGCCCACGCCCATCACCGCGTTGCGCAGGCCCATGCTCAGCGAGGAGCCGACCACCGTCTGCACCAGCGTCGTGTCGGCCGTGAGGCGCGACAGCACCTCGCCGGTCTGGGTGGTCTCGAAGAACACCGGGCTCTGGCGCAGCACCCGGCTGTAGACCGCGTTGCGCAGGTCGGCCGTGACGCGTTCGCCGAGCCAGCTCACCGTGTAGAAGCGCGCCGCCGAGAACAGCCCGAGCGCGACCGCGACCGCGAACAGGGCGCCGAAGTGCTCGCGCAGCGCCATGGTCTGGGCCCCCTTGTCGGGGTTGACCAGGCCGCCGTCGATCAGGCTGCGCAGGGCCAGGGGGAACACCAGCGTCGTGACCGCCGCCATGACCAGGAAGACGGCGGCCAGCGTGATCTGCACACGGTAGGGACGAAGAAAAGGGCCCAGACCCGACAGCGATCGGGGCGAGCCCTTGGCCGTGGAGGCCGGCGAGGGGGAGGATGCCATGGGCCGCGATTCTAGCGAGAGAACCTTTGCCTTCACAAAGGTCGCCTTGACAATAATTGCCATGGCAGCTAATATTCGGGCCATGAACGATGCCACTGCTCCCGATGACGCTCCGGTTGCACCGGACGAGGTGCGTCGTGCGCCCGATTTCTACCGGGCGGAGTCGTATTCGACCGAGGAAAGCATCGGCTACCTGATGCGCCGGATCGTCACGACGGTGGCGCAGTCGGTGGAAACCCGCATGTGCGAGCCCGGCAGCCCGACCTATCCGCAGTGGGTGCCGCTCTACAAGCTGCAC
Source organism: Variovorax paradoxus (assembly GCA_016806145.1). Taxonomy (NCBI): domain Bacteria; kingdom Pseudomonadati; phylum Pseudomonadota; class Betaproteobacteria; order Burkholderiales; family Comamonadaceae; genus Variovorax; species Variovorax paradoxus. Next base: position 4,560,611 of record CP063166.1, on the reverse strand, counting down.
ATCGGCGCGGCCACCACGGTGGCCGAACTGGCGCGCGCCTGCGAGCTCGACACCGGCGCCATGACGCGCCTGCTCGACCGGCTCGAGGCCAAGGGCCTGTGCCGGCGCGTGCGTTCGCTCGAAGACCGGCGCGTGGTCAACATCGAGCTCACCGACGAAGGCCGCGCGGCCGCCAAGGAAGTGCCCCACGTCCTGAGCCGCGTGCAGAACGAATTGCTGGCGGACTTCACCGCCGATGAATGGGGGCAGCTCAAGTCCTACTTGCGCCGCATCCTCGACAACGCACAGGCCCTCGCGGCCCGTGGAGGAAAAAATGACTGATTCATTCGCCGTGCGTGCCCTGCGCCGCACCCCCGTCGTCGCCGCCGCGCTGCTGGTGGTCGCGCTGGCCGGCTGTGCCGACATGGCCGGCATCGGCGGCCATGCCAAGCTGCGCGATGCCGGCTCGCTCGGCATCGCCTCGGCCGACAAGGCCGCCGCTCCCGCCCTCGACAGCCAATGGTGGCTGGCCTTCGGCGACGCGCAGCTCAACGGCCTGGTCGACCAGGCCGTGGCCGGCAACCCCAACCTGCAGGTCGCGCAGGCCCGCCTCGCGCGCGCGCAGGCCAATGCCGATGTAGCGGGCGCGGCGCTCAAGCCCAAGGTCGGGCTCGACCTCGACGCCACGCGCCAGAAGTTCAACACCAACTACATCTATCCCGAACCGCTGGGCGGCTCGATCCAGAACGTCGGCCTGCTGCAGCTCGGCGCGAGCTGGGAGCTCGACTTCTTCGGCAAGAACCGCACCGCGCTCGATGCCGCGATCGGCGCCGCCAACGCAGCCGCCGCCGATGCCGACGCGGCCCGCGTGCTGCTCGCGAGCAACGTGGCGCGCAGCTACTTCCAGTGGGCGCGCCTCAACGAGCAGCTCGCGGTGGCGCAGCGCACGCTGGCGCAGCGCGACGAAACCCTGAAGCTGGTGCGCGACCGCGTCTCGGCCGGTCTCGACACCCGGCTCGAGCTGCGCCAGAGCGAAGGCGGCCTGCCTGAGGCGCGCCAGCAGATCGAGGCGCTCAACGAGCAGGTCGCGATCGCGAAGCACGCGCTCGACGCGCTCGTGGGCCAGCCCGGTGCGAGCGACGCGCTCAAGCCGCCGCTGATCGACGGCGTCAAGCCGATCGTGCTGCAACCCAACATCCCGGCCGACCTGCTGGGCCGCCGTGCCGACATCGCGGCCGCGCGCTGGCGCGTCGAGGCCGCCACCAGCGACGTGGCCAATGCCAGGACCCTGTTCTATCCCAACGTCAACCTCACGGCCTTCGTCGGTTTCCAGAGCCTGGGCTTCGGCAAACTGCTGAAGTCGGGCAGCGAGCAGTGGGGCGTGGGCCCGGCGATCCATCTGCCGATCTTCGAGGGCGGCCAGCTGCGCGCCAACCTGCGCGGCAAGTCGGCCGACCTCGATGCCGCGGTCGAGAGCTACAACGCCACCGTGATCGATGCCGTGCGCGACGCGGCCGACCAGGTCACGAGCATCCAGTCGATCGGGCGCCAGCAGGCCGAACAGCGCGCCGCGCAGACGGCCGCCGAGGGCGCCTACGACATCGCCGTGCAGCGCTACCGCGCGGGCCTCGGCAACTACCTCAACGTGCTGACCGCCGAAACCTCGGTGCTGGCGCAGCGCCGACTCGCCGTCGACCTCGCCGCGCGCGCGCTCGACACCCAGGTCGCGCTGGCGCGTGCGCTCGGCGGCGGCTGGCAGCCGCCGTCGAACACCGCGAGCGCCGCTTCCGGCGCCACCACCACGGCCTCCGCGACCCCGTCGGCCGCGGCCCACTGAATCTCTCTTTCGAATCCGGAAAGACCATCATGAGCGACAACAACACACAGACCACCGCTGCTCCTTCCTCCGCCGCGGTCCCCGAAGCAGGCAACGGCAAGCGCCGCCGCGCACTCACCGCGCTCACCGCCGCGGTGGTCGTGGTCGGTGGCGGCTGGGGCCTCTACGAATGGCTGGTGGCCAGCCATTACGAGGACACCGACAACGCCTACGTGCAGGGCAACGTGATCCAGATCACGCCGCAGATCGGCGGCACCGTGATGGCGATCAACGCCGACGACACCGACTACGTGAAGGCCGGCCAGCCGCTGGTGCAGCTCGACCCGGCCGATGCCAAGGTCGCGCTCGAACAGGCCGAGGCCGCGCTCGCGCAGACCGTGCGCCAGACCCGCACGCTGTACGCCAACAACGGCTCGCTGGCCGCGCAGGTCACGCTGCGCCAGAGCGACATCGTCAAGGCGCAGAGCGACATCGCCAAGGCCCAGGACGACCTGCAGCGCCGCCGCGCGCTGTCGGGCAACGGCGCGGTGTCGAAGGAAGAACTCAACCATGCCGAGACCACGCTCGCCAACGCGAAGAGCGCGCTGGCCGCGGCGCAGGCCGGCGTGATCGCCGCGCGCGAGCAGCTCGCCAGCAACCAGTCGCTGACCGAAGGCACCAGCGTGGCCGAGCACCCGAGCGTGCTGGCCGCCGCCGCCAAGGTGCGCGAGGCCTACCTGGCCACGCAGCGCGTCGCCATGCCCGCGCCGGTCGACGGCTACGTCGCCAAGCGCACCGTGCAGCTCGGCCAGCGCGTCGCGGCCGGCACGCCGATGATGTCGATCGTGCCGCTCAACCAGCTGTGGGTCGACGCCAACTTCAAGGAAGTGCAGCTGCGCAACATCCGCATCGACCAGCCGGTGAAGCTCACGGCCGACGTCTACGGCAAGAAGGTCGAGTACACGGGCAAGGTCGCCGGCCTCGGCGTGGGCACCGGCAGCGCCTTCGCGCTGCTGCCCGCGCAGAACGCCACCGGCAACTGGATCAAGGTGGTGCAGCGCGTGCCGGTGCGCATCGCGCTCGACGCCGAGCAGCTCAAGGCCAACCCGCTGCGCATCGGCCTGTCGATGGACGTCGAGGTCGACATCACGCAGAAGGCCGGCAAGATGCTCGCCGACGCGCCGCGCGCCACCGCGCTCACGCAGACGCAGGTCTACAGCCAGCTCGACCGCGGCGCCGATGCCGAGGTCGACCGCATCGTGGCCGCCAACCTCGGCAACGGCGCGGCCGCCAAGGCGGTGCACGTGCCCTCGGTGCCCGCCAACCGCGCCGCGCCCGCGATCTCGCCGGCCTCGGCCGCGCAGATCCCCGCGCAGGGCCAGCCCGGTTGATCGCCACGGCGCTTTCGTTCCGACCGCTGTCGCGCTGAACCATGGCCACCGCCGCCGCACCCGCCTACGTCGCACCGCCTCCGCTCGAGGGCTCCGCCCGCGTGTGGGGGACGATCGCGCTTTCGGCCGCCACCTTCATGAACGTGCTCGACTCGTCGATCGCGAACGTGTCGCTGCCGGCCATCTCGGGCGACCTTGGCGTGAGCACCACGCAAGGCACCTGGGTCATCACCAGCTTCGCGGTGGCCAATGCCATCGCGGTGCCGCTCACCGGCTTCATGACGCAGCGCTTCGGCCAGGTCCGCCTGTTCGTGGCGAGCGTGATCCTGTTCATGATCAGCTCGCTGCTGTGCGGCCTGGCGCCGAACATGACCACGCTGATCGCGTTTCGCGCGCTGCAGGGCTTCGTCGCGGGACCGATGATCCCGCTGTCGCAGACGCTGCTGCTGTCGAGCTATCCGCGCGCCAAGGCCGGCCTCGCGATGGCCATGTGGTCGATGACCACGCTGGTCGCGCCCGTGATGGGGCCGCTGCTCGGCGGCTGGATCACCGACAACATCTCCTGGCCCTGGATCTTCTACATCAACATCCCGGTGGGCATCGTCGCCGCGGCCATCACCTGGGTGCTGTACCGCAAGCGCGAGAGCCTGACCCACAAGGTGCCCATCGACGCCATCGGCCTCGCGCTGCTGGTGATCTGGGTCGGCGCGCTGCAGCTCATGCTCGACAAGGGCAAGGAGCTCGACTGGTTCCACTCGGCGCAGATCGTCACGCTCGCGGTGGTGGCCGTCGTGGGCTTCGCCTTCTTCCTGATCTGGGAGCTGACCGAGAAGCATCCGGTGGTCGACCTGTCGCTGTTCAAGCGCCGCAACTTCTGGTCGGGCGCGGTCGCGACCGCGGTGGCCTACGGCCTGTTCTTCGGCAACGTGGTGCTGCTGCCGCTGTGGCTGCAGCAGTGGATGGGCTACACCGCGACGCAGGCGGGGATGGTGATGGCGCCGGTAGGGTTGCTGGCGATCTTCCTGTCGCCGGTGGTGGGCCTGACCATCGCCAAGGTCGACCCGCGCCGCTACGCCACCTTCTCGTTCCTGGTGTTCGCGCTGGTGCTGTGGATGCGGTCGAACTTCAACACCCAGGCCGATTTCGGGACCATCATGATCCCGACCTTCATCCAGGGCATCGCGATGGCGTTCTTCTTCATCCCGCTGGTGACGGTCACGCTCTCGGGCCTCACGCCCGACCGCATCCCGGCCGCCTCGGGCCTGTCGAACTTCCTGCGCATCACGGCCGGCGCCATGGGCACCTCGATCGCCACCACGCTGTGGGAGAACCGCGCGACGCTGCACCACGCGCAGCTCGCGGAGTCGATCAACCAGGGCAACATCGCGGCCACCAGCGCGATGTCGGGCCTCGCGAGCAACGGCTTCAGCACCGAGCAGGTGATGGGCCAGATCAATCGCCTGGTCGACCAGCAGTCCTTCATGCTGGCCTCGAACGACATCTTCTATGCATCGGCGGTGCTGTTCCTGCTGCTGATTCCGCTGGTGTGGTTCGCGCGGCCGCAATCGGGCGGCGCGGGCAGCGACGCGGCGGCCGGCGCGCACTGAGTCCGCGTTCGCCACATCTCCCATCGACCCCCGGGTTTCGCAAGAGGCCCGGGGGTTTCGTTCGCATACAGTCGCGCGCATGGATCAGTTCGCCGCCTTGAAGGCATTTCGCGCGGTGGTCGAGGCCGGCGGCTTCACGGCCGCGGCCGAGGCCATGGATGTCTCGCACACCGTCGTCTCGCGCCAGGTCAAGCAGCTCGAGGCCGCGCTCGGCGTGCAGCTGCTCAACCGCACCACGCGCCGCTTCGCGCTCACCGAGGCCGGCCAGACCTACTACCAGCACGGCCGCCAGATCCTCGACCAGCTCGAGGCCGCCGCGCTGGCCGTCGCGCAACACCAGGTCGAGCCCACGGGCCTGCTGCGCATCAACGCGCCGATGTCCTTCGGGCTCGAGGCGCTCGCGCAATGGCTGCCGGCTTTTCTCGAAGCGCATCCGCAGCTCAAGGTCGACCTGGTGTGCAACGACCGCTTCGTCGACCTGATCGAGGAGGGTTTCGACGTGGGCCTGCGGCTGGCCCATGGTCTGTCGGACTCGACGCTGATCGTCAAGCGGCTCGCGAGCTTCGAGGAGTGGTGGGTGGCCTCGCCCGATTACCTGCGGCGGCGCGGCACGCCGGTCGTGCCCGCGGATCTCGCGACGCACGAGTGCCTCAACTACTCGCTCGCGGGCAAGGCGGGGCAGCAGAGCTTCACCGCGCGCGACGGCGGCGTGCACACGGTCGAGGTCGGCGGCCGGCTGCAGGCCAACAGCGGCATCGTGCTGCGCACGGCCGCGCTGGCCGGCACCGGGCTCGCGCTCTCGCCGGCCTTCCTGCTGCGCGACCATCTCGCGCGCGGCGAGCTGGTGCGCGTGCTGCCGGACTTCGATCAGCCGGCACTGAACCTCTACGCGCTCTATCCGCAGAACCGCCACCTGTCGCCGAAGGTGCGCGCCTTCGTCGATTTCGCGGCGGCGCGTTACGGCGCCGGCTGATCGAGCAGCCGCAGCAGCTCGTCGGTCGAGCGCACCTCGGCCACCACGTCCGACACGCCGCGCAGCGCCGCGCGATGCAGTTCGCGATGGCCGAGCACGCCGCCGTCCTCGAGGTCGAGGTCGCGCGTCGCGCAGGCATCGCCCGCGATCAGGTTCTGGTAGCCGCGCGGCGCGGCATCGAAGGCGGTGGCCGACACGCACATGTGGGTCATGAGGCCGGTGAGGATCAAGGTGCGGATGCCGCGCGCCTGCAGCTCGGCATCGAGCGAGGTGCCCGCGAAGGCGCTCGGCGTCGCTTTCGTCAGCACCGTGTGCCGCGCGTCGGGGCGCAGCTCGGGATGGATGTCGAAGGCCGCGCTGCCCTGCGCGAAGATCGGGCTGTCCGCGGGCGCGAGGTGCTGCACATGGAACACCGGCACCGCATGCCGGTCCGCCGCCTCGATCAGCCGCCGGGCCTGGCGCAATGCCGGCAGGCCATCGGGGATCGGCATGCGGCCGTCGAAGTACTCGTTCTGGAAATCGATCGCGATCAGCGCCGTGGTGGCGGGATCGAGGCGGGTGGTCGGCTGCGCGCCGGTGAGCGTGCGGATGCTGGGATGCTGCATGGACTTCTCTGGGGGACTGAAGAAGACCGAAGCGTACGAAGCGCGGGCGTGCCGGTGTAGACGCACGGGCGCACAAGACTTGTGCGAATCGCGAAGGTCGGCGTGCGCGGGCCGAAGCCATCCGCCCGCCGCCGATGGACCGCGTGCGCTGCAGCCGCGATGTAGTTCGGAAGTGCGCGCGAAGAAGCAGCGATCGCATGCGCGCGGCATGCTGCGGTGCACATGCTTTGTCGTTGCGGCGACAGTGTGCCGATGGCATGCATGCCGGACATGCGTCACCGTTCGAGAAGGTTGCACTGCAGCATAGGCATTTGCCCCAGTATGCAAGCGAGAGGCGCCCCCCAACAATCGGTCCGCGCTCGATGGTGGCGCTGTGAGAACAAACGCATGACAGACTTTTTCGGTCACTACCCGGGCGGCTTCGCGAGATGAGCGACGTCATTCTCGAAACACGCCAGCTCACCAAGGAATTCAAGGGCTTCACCGCGGTCAGCAAGGTCGACCTCTCGGTCGTGCGCGGTTCGATCCACGCGCTCATCGGACCCAACGGCGCGGGCAAGACGACCTGCTTCAACCTGCTCACGAAGTTCCTCGAACCCACCAGCGGCACGATTCTTTTCAACGGCCAGGACATCACCGGCGAGCGCCCCGCGCAGATCGCGCGGCGCGGCATCATCCGCTCGTTCCAGATCTCGGCCGTGTTCCCGCACCTCACGCTGCTCGAGAACGTGCGCCTGGGGCTGCAGCGCAGGCTCGGCACCTCGTACCACTTCTGGAAGAGCGAGAAGTCGCTCGAGCCGCTCAACGCCCGGGCGCGCGAGTTGCTCGCCGAGGTCGGCCTCGAGGATCTCGCCGAAGAGCAGACCGTGAACCTGCCCTATGGCCGGAAGCGCGCGCTGGAGATCGCGACCACGCTCGCGATGGAGCCCGAGCTGATGCTGCTGGACGAGCCCACGCAGGGCATGGGCCATGAGGACGTGCACCGCGTGGCCGAGCTGATCAAGCGCGTGTCGGCGGGCCGCACCATCCTGATGGTCGAACACAACATGAGCGTGGTCTCGACCATCGCCGACACCATCACCGTGCTGCAGCGTGGCGCCGTGCTGGCCGAAGGCCCGTATGCGGAAGTCTCGAAGAACCCGCAGGTCATGGAGGCCTACATGGGCACCACGGACGGCCAACTGCAGGGAGCTCACTGATGACCGCCGCATTGGAGATCAAGGGTCTGCAGGCCTGGTACGGCGAATCGCATGTGCTGCACGGCGTCGACATGGTGGTGCAGCCCGGCGAGGTCGTCACCTTGCTGGGCCGCAATGGCGCGGGCCGCACGACCACGCTGCGCGCGATCATGGGCCTGACCGGCGCGCGCAAGGGCAGCATCGAGGTCAACGGCAAGGAAACGATCGCGATGCCCACGCACCGCATCGCGCACCTGGGCATCGGCTATTGCCCCGAGGAGCGGGGCATCTTCGCGAGCCTGTCGTGCGAAGAGAACCTGATGCTGCCACCGGAGCTGAAAGGCGCGGGGCAGGGCATGTCGGTCGACGAGATCTACGCGATGTTCCCGAACCTGGCGGAGCGCCGCCACAGCCAGGGCACGCGGCTGTCGGGCGGTGAGCAGCAGATGCTGGCGGTGGCGCGCATCCTGCGCACGGGCGCCAAGCTGCTCTTGCTCGACGAGATCTCCGAAGGCCTGGCGCCGGTGATCGTGCAGGCGCTCGCGCGAATGATCACGACCCTGCGTTCCAAGGGTTACACCATCGTGATGGTGGAGCAGAACTTCCGCTTCGCGGCGCCGCTGGCCGATCGCTTCTACGTGATGGAGCACGGCCGCATCGTCGAGAAATTCGGCGCCGCCGAGCTCGAAGCCAAGATGCCGGTGCTCAACGAGCTGCTGGGCGTCTGAACCTCTTTCCCTTTCCGTCCACAAGACCCCGACGTTCCCGTCCTCATCTCACAAAGATTCTTTCAGGAGACTTCGCATGCAAAAGAAACTCGGCCTCATCGCCGGCGCCATCGCCGTCCTCGCCCTCGCAGCCACCGGCGCGCAGGCCCAGGAAAAGGTCAAGATCGGTTTCGTCACCGACCTGTCGAGCCTGTACGCCGACCTCGAAGGCAAGGGCGGCGCCACCGCCATCCAGATGGCCATCGACGACTTCGGCGGCAAGGTGCTGGGCCAGCCCATCGAGCTGCTGACCGCCGACCACCAGAACAAGGCCGACATCGCCGCCTCGAAGGCGCGCGAGTGGATCGACACCGCCGGCGTGACCATGGTCTTCGGCGGCACCAACTCGGGCGTGGCGCTGGCCACGGCCAAGGTGGCCGAAGAGAAGAAGCGCGTGTACTTCAACAACGGCGCGGGCAGCTCGGTGCTCACCAACGAGCAGTGCAGCCCCTACACCATCCACTACGCCTACGACACGGTCGCGCTGGCCAAGGGCACGGGCGCGGCGGTGGTCGACCGCGGCGGCAAGAGCTGGTTCTTCCTGACCGCCGACTACGCCTTCGGCCATGCGCTCGAAGCCGACACCACCAAGGTGGTGAAGGAGAAGGGCGGCTCGGTGGTGGGCTCGGTGCGCCATCCGCTCAATGCCTCGGACTTCTCGTCCTTCCTGCTGCAGGCGCAGAACTCGAAGGCGCAGATCCTCGGTCTGGCCAATGCCGGCGGCGACACCATCAACGCGATCAAGGCGGCCAAGGAATTCGGCATCAACAAGTCGATGAAGACCGCCGGCCTGCTGGTGTTCCTCAGCGACATCCACAGCCTGGGCCTGAAGAACACCGAAGGCCTGCTGCACACCACCAGCTGGTACTGGGACCTGAACGACGACACGCGCAAGTTCGCCAACCGCTTCTTCGAGAAGACCAAGCGCATGCCGACCGACGTGCAGGCCGCCGACTACTCGGCCACCACCACCTACCTGAAGGCCGTGGCCGCCGCCAAGACCACCGATTCCGACAAGGTGATGGCGCAGCTCAAGAGCATGAAGATCGACGACTTCTACGGCAAGGGCCAGATCCGCGCCGACGGCAGCTTCATCCACGACATGTACCTGGTGGAAGCGAAGTCGCCGGCCGAGTCGAAGAAGCCCTGGGACTACCTGAAGGTGCTCAAGACCCTGCCGGGCGATCAGGTCTTCACGACCAAGGCCGAAACCAAGTGCGCGCTCTGGAAGTGACGAGCGCCTGAGACCGCCCCGCCGAAGAACACAAGACCACCACGAGGATCACCACCATGAAACGCAGCGCCATCGCTTCCGCCTGTCTGCTCGCCACTGCCTTCGTGGCGGCGGGCGCCGCCCAGGCGCAGGACAAGGTCAAGATCGGTTTCGTCACCGACATGTCCAGTCTCTACGCCGACGTGGAGGGCAAGAATGGCGCGGTGGCGATCCAGATGGCCATCGACGACTTCGGCGGCAAGGTCAACGGCCTGCCGATCGAGCTCTTGACCGCCGACCACCAGAACAAGGCCGACATCGCGGCCTCGAAGGCACGCGAGTGGATCGACACGCAGGGCCTGACCATGCTGTTCGGCGGCACCAACTCGGGCACGGGTCTCGCGATGGCCAAGGTGGCGCAGGAGAAGAAGCGCGTGTTCGTGGTCAACGGCGCCGGCACCTCGGCGCTCACCAACGAGCAGTGCAGCCCCTACACCGTGCACTACGCCTACGACACCGTCGCGCTCGCCAAGGGCACCGGCGGCGCCGTGGTGGAGCAGGGCGGCAAGAACTGGTTCTTCCTGACGGCCGACTACGCCTTCGGCGCCGCGCTCGAGGCCGACACCGCGAAGGTGGTGAAGGAGAAGGGCGGCACCGTGGTCGGCGGCGTCAAGCATCCGCTCAACGCCTCCGACTTCTCCTCGTTCCTGCTGCAGGCGCAGAACTCCAAGGCGCAGATCCTCGGCCTGGCCAATGCCGGCGGCGACACCATCAACGCGATCAAGGCGGCCAAGGAATTCGGCATCACCAAGTCGATGAAGATGGCCGGTCTGCTGGTGTTCATCACCGACATCCACAGCCTGGGCCTGAAGAACACCGAGGGCCTGCTGCTCACCACCAGCTGGGACTGGAACCTCGACGAACGCACGCGCGCCTTCGGCCGCAAGTTCTTCGACAAGACCAAGCGCATGCCCACCGACATCCAGGCCGCCGACTACTCGGCCACCATGACCTACCTGAAGGCGGTGCAGGCGGCCAAGACCACCGACGCCGACAAGGTGATGGAGCAGATCAAGAAGATGCCCATCGACGACTTCTACGCCAAGGGCACGGTGCGCGCCGACGGCCGCTTCGTGCACGACATGTACCTGATGCAGGTCAAGGCGCCGTCCGAGTCGCGCCAGCCCTGGGACTACTACAAGGTCGTGGCCAAGCTGCCGGGCGACCAGGTCTTCACCACGAAGGCCGAGAGCAAGTGCGCGCTCTGGAAGTGATCGACCCCCGCGGGCCCGTCCGGGCCCGCGCCTGCTGAACCCCCTATGACCATTTCCCTTCCCGCCTTGTTGAGCCAGCTCCTCCTGGGGCTGGTCAACGGCTCCTTCTATGCCATCCTGAGCCTCGGGCTGGCCGTCATCTTCGGCCTGCTCAACGTCATCAACTTCGCGCACGGCGCGCTGTTCATGCTCGGTGCGGTGCTCACCTGGATGGCGATGGAATATTTCGGCATCAACTACTGGGTGATGCTGATCGCCGCGCCCATCGTCATCGGCCTGTTCGGCGTGCTGATCGAGCGGCTGCTGCTGCGCTGGATCTACAAGCTCGACCACCTCTACGGCCTCTTGCTCACGCTGGGCCTCACGCTGCTCATCGAGGGCGTGTTCCGCTCCATCTACGGCGTCTCGGGCCTGGCCTACGACGCGCCCGAGGCACTCTCGAGCGCCACCGACCTGGGCTTCATGGTGCTGCCCAACTACCGCGCCTGGGTGGTCGTGGCCTCGCTGGTCGTGTGCATCGCCACCTGGTTCGTGATCGAGAAGACCCGCATCGGCGCCTACCTGCGCGCGGGCACCGAGAACCCGCGGCTCGTGGAGGCCTTCGGCGTCAACGTGCCGCTGATGATCACGCTGACCTATGCCTTCGGCGCCGGTCTCGCGGCCTTCGCGGGCGTGCTGGCCGCGCCGGTGATCCAGGTCTCGCCGCTGATGGGCCAGAACCTGATCATCGTGGTGTTCGCCGTCGTCGTGATCGGCGGCATGGGCTCGATCATGGGCGCCATCCTCACCGGGCTGGGGCTGGGCGTGATCGAGGGCTTCACCAAGGTCTTCTATCCCGAGGCCTCGTCCACCGTCGTGTTCGTCATCATGGTCATCGTGCTGCTGGTGCGTCCTGCCGGCCTGTTCGGCAAAGAGAAGTGAGAGCAGGCGGCATGAACATGAAAAAGATCTCCACCGTCTTCTACGGCCTGCTGCTCGTCGCCCTGGTGCTGGCGCCGTTCTTCGGCGCCTACCCGGTGTTCGTGATGAAGCTGCTGTGCTTCGCGCTGTTCGCCTCGGCCTTCAACCTGCTGCTGGGCTTCACCGGGCTCCTGTCCTTCGGCCATGCGGCCTTCCTCGGCGGCTCGGCCTACGTGGCGGGTCATGCGATCAAGGTCTGGGGCCTCACGCCCGAGCTGGGCCTGATCGCGGGCACGCTGGTGGGCGCGCTGCTGGGCTGGCTGTTCGGCGTGCTGGCCATCCGGCGCCAGGGCATCTACTTCGCGATGATCACCCTGGCCCTGGCGCAGATGATGTTCTTCGTCGCGCTGCAGGCGAGGTTCACGGGCGGCGAGGACGGCCTGCAGGGCGTGCCGCGCGGCAAGCTGTTCGGCCTGCTCGACCTGAGCAACGACCTGACGATGTACTACGTCGCGCTGGCGATCGTGGCGGCCGCCTTCCTGCTGATCGTGCGCACCATCCACTCGCCGTTCGGGCAGGTGCTCAAGGGCATCAAGGAGAACGAGCCGCGCGCGCTGTCGCTGGGCTACGACGTGTCGCGCTTCAAGCTGCTGGCCTTCGTGATCTCGGCGGCGCTGTCGGGGCTGGCGGGTTCGCTCAAGACGCTGGTGCTGGGCTTCGCGACCCTGTCGGACGTGCACTGGACCGCTTCGGGCCAGGTGATCCTGATGACGCTGGTGGGTGGCCTGGGCACCCTGTCGGGGCCGCTGGTGGGCTCGGCCGTGGTGGTGCTGCTGGAGAACAAGATCGGCGAGCTGGGCAACCTGCTCGCGCGCATCACCACCATCGACTGGTTCAACACGCTGGGCGAGTCGGTGACCATGGTCACAGGCCTGATCTTCGTGATCTGCGTGCTGGCCTTCCGCAAGGGGATCATGGGCGAGATCATCGCCTTCATCGATCGGCGCAAGGCGCGGTAGAAAACGGGATCGGACAGCCGTACGCAGAGGGCGCGAAGGTTTCGCAAAGGGCGCGAAAGAAAACCTTGAAGGTGGGCTGCTGGCGTGCCACCGCCGCGCCTGGAGGTGCCGGCACGGGGCGTAGCCGCTGTCAAAGCGCAGCCCACACATTTCAGGCTGTTCTTTTGCGTCTTTCGCGAAACCTTCGCGCCCTCTGCGTACGGCTGTCCGCTTTCTAGAGTTTCAGAGGCGCCACATACCCCGTCATCTCCAGGTAGCCGCGCCCCAGGCGCCGGCCCTGGCCATCGAGCAGGTCGCTCAGGCCTTCCCAGTACACGCCGCCGGTCGAGCCGCGGCTGTCGAGCTCCTGGTCGTCGAGCAGCGCGCGCACCTCGAACTCGCCCGCGGGCGTGCGCACGCGCCACTGCACGGGGTAGCGCGCCTGCGTGCGCGGGCTGTTCCACGGACGGCCGGCCTCGAAGCGCACCTCGTCGGGGCCGAACACGCGCAGCGTGCCGTCGCCCGCGCGGAACGAACCGCCCGACCACAGCGCGCTGCCGTCGGCGCGGCGCAGGTGGAAGGCCGTGAGCGCGCCGCCGTCGTCGAGGTTCATGCCGATCCAGTCCCAGCCCACGGCCTCGGGATGCAGCAGCGCCTCGCTCCATTCGTGGTCGAGCCAGGCCCTGCCGCGCACCGCGAAGGGCCGGCCGTCGAGCACGATGCGGCCCTGCGCCGCGAGCTGCGGTTCGCTGTAGTAGTAGCTGGCCTGGGCCTCGTCGGGCCCCTTGCGCGAGAGGCCCGCGCGGCCCTGCAGCAGCACCGGCTGGGTGGGCGCGAATCGCAGCTCGAGCGTGAAGCCGCTGGCGGGAATGCGCGCCGTGTAGCCGTCTTCGCCGCGCAGCAGCGACCAGTCGCGCAAACGCAGCGCGGTGTCGGTTTCGCTGGCCGAGGCGCCGCCCAGGCCCGCGCGCGCGATGCGCTGGTCGTGCCGCAGCGCGCGGCCCTCGAGGTCGGTGACGGCCGCGTGCGCGAACACCAGTTGCTGCGCCGCGAACTTCGAGCGCATGCCCTGCGTGGCGTCGACGCGCGAGCGGAAGAAGGTGACCTGGAAGCCGAAGGCGCGGCCACCCTCGGCCTGGGCATGGCCCGTGATGTACCACCACTCGGTGCGCAGCTCGGGATGGCTGCCGAAGTCGCGCGGGAACTGCAGCGTGCGCGGCGGCAGGGCCCAGGCGGGCGCGAGACCCGAAGAGGCGGCGAGCGCCGCGAGCAGGAGGTCGCGGCGCGACAGGAGGGCGGGTGACATGGCCGCACGAGTCTACAAGCGGCCTCGTCACGCGTTGTAACCCGCGCGCGGGCGAAAGCGATTACCGTGGGCCGGCCCATAAAAAGAAGGAGACGAGATCCATGAAGCGCACGCCCAGCCCGCGCCCCGTCGCGCGGCGCACCGCATCCCCCCGTTCCGGTTCCCTCGCCATGCGGCTCGTGCCGCTGGCGGCGCTGCTCGCGCTCGCGGGCTGCGCCTCGGGACCGCCCGCCGAAACAGCGCCATCGACGAGTACAGCGCCCCGCGCGCCCTCGTCGTTTGCCGTGCCCGGTCTCGAGAAGCCGGCCGAGGTGCTGGTCGACCGCTGGGGCGTGCCGCACCTCTACGCGGGCACGCTCTACGACGCCTTCGTCGCGCAGGGTTTCATCGCCGCGCGCGACCGGCTCTGGCAGATGGACCTGTGGCGCAAGCGCGGCCTCGGCGAGATGGCGCAGGACTTCGGTCCCGCCTGGGTCGAGAGCGACCGCGCCGCGCGCGCCGTGCTCTATCGCGGCGACATGTACCGCGAGTGGCTGGCCTACGGCTCCGACGCCAAGCGCGTGGCCGAGGCCTTCACGGCCGGCGTCAACGCCTACGTGGCGCAGGTGCGCGCGCAGCCCGACCTGCTGCCGCCGGAGTTCAAGTTGCTGGGCTACCAGCCCGCGACCTGGTCGCCCGAGGACGTAGTGCGCATCCGCCACCATGGCCTCACGCTCAACCTCACCTCCGAGATCGAACGCGCGCGCGCCTACTGCGCGGGCGGCTCCGGCATCAAGGCCGACTGGCTGCGGCGCGAGCTCGACCCGCCCGTCAATCCGCGCGTGCCGCCGGGCCTCGATCCCTGCACCATTCCTGCCACCGAGTTGCGCGCGGCCTATCTGCGCGCGACCGAGTCACCGCAGTTCACCAAGGCCAACACGCTGCTGCCGCAGCAGGGCGCGGGCCCCGGCAGCTTCGCGGTGTCGCAGGCAGGCGACGAGGCACAGGCCGACAAGGCGGATCAAGGTGACCCCACGGCCGCCTACGGCAGCAACAACTGGGTGATCGCGCCCAAGCTCAGCGCCACGGGTCGGCCGATCCTCGCGAACGATCCGCACCGCGCGCACGGCGCGCCGAGCCTGCGCTACATGGCGCACCTGAGCGCGCCCGGCATGGATGCCATCGGGGCCGGCGAGCCCTTCCTGCCGGGTCTGTCGATCGGCCACAACGGCACCATCGCCTTCGGCCTCACGCGCTTCTACATGGACCAGGAGGACCTCTACGTCTACCAGCTCAATCCGCGCAATCCCAACGAGTACCGCTACCAGGGCCGCTGGGAGCCGATGCTGCGCGTGACCGAGCGCATCGCGGTGAAGGGCGAACGCGCGCCGCGCGAGCTGGTCAACACCTTCACGCGCCACGGGCCGGTGCTGCTGTCGGAGCCCGGCAAGCGCCGCGCCTATGCGTTGCGCGCGGCCTGGCTCGAGCCGGGCATGGCACCGTACTTCGGTTCGATGGACTACATGCGCGCGCGCAACTGGGACCAGTTCCGCGCCGCCATGAATCGCTGGGGCGCGCCCGGCGAGAACCAGGTCTATGCCGACCGCGACGGCAACATCGGCTGGATCCCCGGCGGCCTCACGCCGATCCGTCCGAACTGGGACGGCCTGATGCCGGTGCCCGGCGACGGCCGCTACGAGTGGTCGGGCTTCCGCAACGGCGACGAGCTGCCGTCCGAGTTCAATCCCGCGCGCGGCTATGTGGTGACCGCGAACGAGAACAACATCCCGAGCGAGCATCCGGCCGCGAAGAAGGGCATCGGCTACGAGTGGAGCGACGCGGCACGCGCGCGGCGCCTGAAGGAATTGTTCGCGGCGAAGGTGGCCGCGGGCCAGCGCTTCACGCTCGAGGACTCGCAGCGCATGCAGAACGACATCGTCGCCACGCCGGCGCAGCGGCTGCTCAAGCTGCTCGCGGGCCTGGGCAGCAGCGATGCGCAGACCGCGGCCGGCCTCGCGCTGCTGCAGGGCTGGGACGGCACCATGGACCGCGAGAGCGCGGCCGCCGCGCTCTACGAGGTGTGGAGCAGCAAGCCGCTGCGCCAGGCCGTGCTCAAGGCCGGCGCGGGCGAGTCGGCCATGCAGTACGCGCTGCCGGGCGACAACACGCGCATGGTCCTGCTGCTCGAGAACCCGTTCGGCTGGGTCAGCAACGCGCAGCGCGATGCGATGCTGGTACAGACCATCGCGCCCGCCATGCAGGAACTGAGCAACAAGCTCGGCCCCGACCCCGCGGCCTGGAAATGGGGCGCGCTGCACCGCGCCGAGTTCCGCCACCCGCTCGGCGGCATCGTCGATGCAGCCACGCGCAGGAAGCTCGACGTGGGCGACTGGCCGATGTCGGGGTCGTCCTTCACGCCGATGGCCGCGAGCTACCGCGCGAGCGACTACCGGCTGACCTCGGGTGCCTCGTTCCGCATGGTGCTCGACGTGGGCAACTGGGACGCCTCGCGCGTGATCAACACGCCGGGCCAGTCGGGCAATCCCGACAGTCCCAACTACCGCGACCTCGCGCCGCTGTGGCTCGAGGGCAAGTACGTGCCGCTGGTCTACAGCCGCGCGGCGGTGGAAAAGGAAACGGTGGAGCGGATCCGGCTGACGCCCGCGCCCTGAAGCCCGCGGCAACCCCCTTGCAGGGCCCGGCGGGGCTAGCGCAATCGGGTTGCATCAATGGATCGCGGCACCGCGCGGGCCGCCGCGAAATCTTCCGTATTCACTTCCCCGCGTGCATGCAACGGCCGTTGCATGCGCGTGACTTTTGGCACTGTTTGCCGCGTTCCGCGATGCATACGCTCGGTCCCCTTCGATGCATGGCATGCGATGCCGCGCATCGGACACCGAGGCTGCCGCATGGCGGCCGCATTCATCGATCAGTTGCCACAGAGGGGGAGAGAACCCATGAAATTCAAGATTGCAATGGCCGCCGTGGCGGTCGCATTGGCTGTTGCCGCGTGCGGCGGCGGGGGCGGAGGCTCGGGCTTCGCGTTCCTGCCGCCCGGCCAGAACGGCGGTGACCCCGGCGGTCCCGGTGACCCGGGTGGCCCCGGCGACCCCGGCACGCCCGCGCGCAAGGACGCGAAGGTCACGGGCCGCGTGACCAACGCCCTCGACGGCGCGGGCATCGCACAGGTCAAGGTCACGGCCGGCGGCGTCAGCACGACGACCGCGGACGATGGCTCCTACGCGCTCGAGGGCATCACCAACGGCGCCTCGGTGCTGCTCGGCTACGAGAAGAGCGGCTTCGCACCGCAGAGCCGTGCCACCGCCGCGCTCGCGGCCGCCGAGGCCAGCACCGTCATCAACATCCCGATGCTGCCGGTGGCCTTCAGCGACACCTTCAATCCGGGCGCCGCGCGCGACCTCGCGGTGCCGGGCTCGACCGCGATGGTGCGCCTGCCGGCCAACGCACTGCGCCGCGCCGACGGCAGCACGCCGACCGGTCAGGTCACCGGCCGCCTCACGCCGATCGCACCCGCGACCAACGTCAACCTGATGCCCGGCAACTACCTCGCGGCCACCAGCGGCGAGCCGGCCGCGATGGAGAGCTTCGGCGCGCTCGACGCCAGCTTCGTCGATGCCGATGGCGCACCGCTGCAACTCGCGCAGGGCGTGAGCGCCACCGTGCGCATCGCACCGTCGTCGCGCAGCGCCGCGCTGCCGCCGACGGTGCCGCTGTTCTTCTACAACACGGCCACGGGCCTGTGGGTGGAAGAGGGCAGCGCGAGCCTGCAGGGCACCGCGCCGAACCAGTACTACGAGGGCACGGTCACGCACTTCACGACCTGGAACGCCGATCAGATCTACAACACGGTGCGCGTCAACGGCTGCGTGCAGAACGCGGCGGGCCAACGCGTCGCGGGTGCGGTCGTGGCCTCCGAAGGCAAGTCGTACAGCGGCGTCGGCTCGGCCGTGACCGATGCCGAAGGCAACTTCTCGGTGCCGGCCAAGCGCAGCAGCGCCGCCTTCGTGGTGGCGAGCAAGAACGCCGAGCTGTCGAACGCGGTGAACGTGGACCTCGGCGAGCAGGACCAGTCGATCGAAGGCTGCCTGACGCTCACGAGCGCCGCGGTGTCGATCAAGCTGACCTGGGGCGAGACGCCGCGCGACCTCGATGCGCACACGCTGGGTGCCAACCTCGGCGAGCACATCTACTACGTGAGCCAGGGTTCGCTCGCGACCGCGCCGTTCGTCAACCTCGACGTGGACGACACGAGCAGCTTCGGCCCGGAATACACCACCTTCGCCAAGCTCGCGCGCAATCGCACCTACCGCTTCTTCGTCCACCGCTACTCGGGTGACTTCGGTTCGGGGCAGACCGGTTCGCCCGCGCGCGTGGAGCTGAACAACCGCGGTGCCCAGGCCGTGTACGCACCGCCGGCCGGCGAGACCAGCAGCACGCGCTACTGGCACGTCTTCGACCTGCGCACCGACGACAGCTGCAACGCGACGATCGTGCCGATCCAGAAGTTCCTGACCGAGGAACCGCCGCCGCTCAACACCGACGCGAACGCGCAGTACTGCAACTGAGCGGCAGGAACGACGACCGGCGAACACCGATCGTCTTCAGCCGAAGAACGAGAAAAGAGAGCAGGGGGAAAAGGCGCATGAACAAAGCGCCGGCAGGCACGGGACCGCGGACCTCCGCGGGTCGCGTGCCTGCTTTTTTTTTGCTCGCGCGAAGCGGCGCCTACCAGTCTTCCTTCACCGCCAGCACCGCATCCCTGCCGGCAGCGGCCCGCCCCGCCATCCACGCCGTGACGGTGCCCGCGGCCACCACGGCCGCGCACAGCGCGAGCAGGCGGCCCCAGGGCAGCAGCAGGTCCATGGTCCAGTGGAAGCTCTGCGGATTGACCACCTTCACCAGCACCACCGACACCGCGAGGCCCAGGCCCAGTCCGGCCACCGCGCCGATGGCGGTCCAGGCGGCGCCTTCGCCGGCCACCACCGCGAGCACCTGCGCACGCGTGAAGCCCAGGTGCGCGAGCAGGCCGAACTCCTTGCGCCGCGCGAGCACCTGCGCGCTGAAGCTCGCGGCGATGCCGAACAGCCCGATCGCGATCGCCACCGCCTGCAGCCAGTAGGTGACGGCGAAGCTGCGGTCGAAGATGCGCAGCGAGACCGCGCGGATCTGGCCCACCGAGGCGATCTCGATCTCGGTGCCGGCGCGTTGCGCGGCCAGCGCGCGCACCGCTTCCTGCACCGTGCCCTCCACGGCGCCAGGCGCGAGCCACAGCGCGATGTCGCTGACGTCGCGCTCGCCCGTCAGGCGCTCGAAGTCGCGCGCCTCGATCGCGATGGCGCCGAACTGCCGCGCATAGTCGCGCCACACGCCGGCGACGAAGAAGCGGGCGGGCGCGCCGCCGGCGGCGGGCGTCAGCGCGTGCGACAGCGGCGCGAAGACGCTGCCGGGCTTCGCCCCGTAGAGCTCGACCATCGGCTCGCTCACGTAGATGCCGATCTGCCCTTCGGGCACCGGCAGCGCGCGCCCCACCAGCGGCAGCGCCTGCGCCACGCCGCCTTCGAGGTGGCGCGAGATCAGGGTCACCGCGGGCTGCGCCGTGTCGAGCTGCAGCGAGCGCGTGCGCAGCGTGCCGCTGCGCGCCACGCCGGGCAGCCGCGACAGCGCCTGCACGAAGTCGGGCGCGAAGGTCGCGGTGTCGGTGCTGCTCTCGGCGCCGCTGTTGCCGCCGCGCCCGCTCGAGGTGGCGCGCACGTAGAGGTCGGCCGGCAGCACGATGTCGAGCCACTGCGTGACCGAGTCGCGGAAGCTCGCGACCATCACCGTGAGCGCGACCGCGAGGCTCAGGCTCGCGACCACGCCGCTGACCGCCACCGCCGCGGTGCCGCGCATGCGGCGCGCGCGCTCGATCGCGAGCATCGGCAGCACGCGGCGCGACAGCAACGGCGCGATGCGGTCGTAGAGCAGCGCGATCAGCCACGGCAGCGCGGTGATGCCGCCGACCAGCAGGCAGGCCACCGACAGGTAGGCCGCCACCGGCACGCCGCGGATCGCGGGCAGGTTGGCGAGCGCCACGCCCAGCGCGATCAGGCCCAGCGCCAGCCAGTGGCTGCGGCCCTGCGCGGGCGGCGCGCCCAGGCCCTTGAGCGTCTGCGCCTCGGGCAGCGCCTGCGCCGCGCGCGCCGGCCACCAGCCGCCCACCAGCGCGGCCGCCACGCCGAGCGCGCCGTAGAGCAGGGCCGAGGCGCCGCTCCAGTGCAGCGTGGGTGCCACGCCTTCGAAGTAGCCGCCGCCGAGGTCGCCGCCGAGCACGCGCAGCGCGACGTCGGCCAGCGCGGTGCCGAGCGCGAGCCCGGCCGCGCTGCCGATCAGCCCGAGCACCAGCGATTCGGCCAGCACCAGCCGCAGCCGCTGGCGCGGCGTGAGGCCCAGCACGCCGAGCAGCGCGAACTGCTGCGCGCGCTTGGCGACGCTGAGCGCGAGCACCGAGAACACCAGGAAGGCCCCGGTGAACAGCGCCACCAGCGCCAGCACCGTGAGGTTGACGCGGTAGGCGCGCGAGAGGTTGCTGACGCGCTCGGCCGAGTCGCCGGGCTCGGCGAACTGCAGGCCGGCGGGCCAGCCGGGCGTGGCCTGCAGCGCCGCGATGAAGGCCGCGCGGTCGGTGCCCGCGGCCAGCCGCAGGTCGATGCGACTGAGCTGGCCGAGGCGGCCGAAGCGTTCCTGCGCGGTGGCGATGTCCATCACCGCGATCGCGCCGCCGCCGGCCGCCACATGGCCGGCCACGCGCAACCGCCGCCAGTCGGCGCCGCTGCGCAGCCGCACGGTCTCCTCGGCACCGGCCGGCGCCTGCGCGGGCAGGCCGAGCGCGCTGCGCGCCGCGGCGTTGAGGAACACCAGGTCCGGCGCGAACAGCGCGAAGCGTTCGGCGCCCGCATCGGGCTGCGGCATCAGCGCCGGCGCGATCGCGGGCAGCGCGAGCGCGTCGACGCCGATCGCGCGCAGCGGCACCTGCCGCTCCTCGCCGCCGAGCGTCGGAGCGACCAGCGCGAGCGCCTGGAACTCGAGCACCGGGCTCGCGAGCGTCACCTGCGGCTGGCGCGCCAGTGTCTCGAACACCGCCTCGTCGAAGCTGCCCTGCGGCGCGCGCAGCTCGAGGTCGGGCTGGCCGTTGACCGAGCGCACCGCGCTCGAGAACTCGTCGAGCGCCGAGGCGTTGATGAGCTGCACCGAGAACGCGAGCGCCACGCCCAGCATCACGGCCAGCACCGCCGCCGCGTTGCGCCAGGGGTGGTGGCGCAGTTCCTGCCAGGAGAAGGTGGTGAGCAATGCACGCATGGGGCGATTGTGGCCCGCGCGCCGTGGCACCATGCGGCACCTGTCCCTGCCCGAGGAATCGACGATGCGGCTTCTCTCCCGCGGCCCCCATGCCTCGCTCCGGCGCCTGGCGCTGCTGTCCATGGCCTCGGCGCTGGCGCTGCTGCTGGCCGGCCCCGCCAACGCGCAGTCGCCGCCCGGCGCCGCGCTCTCGCTCGCGAGCGACCCGGCCCTGATCGCACGCACCGCGCTCGACACCGAGCGCGGCACCGTGGTGGTGGGCCTGCTGCGCGGCGGCAAGGCCAGCTACGGCGCGGCCTACAACCCCGAGCCGCCGACGCCGCCGCGCGCGCTGTCTTCCGAGAGCGCCGAACAGCCGATGTTCGAGATCGGCTCGGTCACCAAGGTCTTCACGGGTCTGCTGCTCGCGCAGGCAGTGGAGCGCGGCGACCTCAAGCTCGACGACAACCTGGGCCAGCTGATGGCCGGCAAGATCAAGGCGCCGCTGTCGCCGGCGGTGGCCTCGGTCACGCTGCGGCAGCTGGTGACCCACACCGGCTGCATGCCGGTGATGGCCGACGGCGTGACCGGCGGCCCGGCGCTGGCCTCTCAGATGCGCGCCTTCGAGCGCCAGGAGCTCTACGACGCGCTGCCGCGCATCAAGCTGCTGGGCGCCGCACCGCCGTGCGCGGGCGCGTACAGCAACTACGGCATGGCGCTGGTCGGCCTGCTGGTGGCCGACCGCTACCACACCACCTGGAGCGAGCTGGTGCGCGCGCGCATCACCGAGCCGCTGGGCATGAACGACACCGTGATCCTGCTCGGCGACAAGGCCTCGCGCATGGCGCCGGCCTTCGCGGGCGACCGGCGCCAGTCGCTGCTCGACATGAAGGCCTATGCGCCGATCGCCGCGCTGCGTTCGACCGCGGCCGACATGATGGTCTTCAGCCGCGCCATCCTCGCCGGGGCCAGCGGTCCGTTCGGGCCGGCCGCGGTGCGGCTGCTCACGCCGCTGGCCAGCTACGAGGGCGCCGAGATCGGCTATGCGGTGATGGTGCGCGGCGCCGAGGGCGGCCGTCGCACCTACTACCACGCGGGCGTCACCGAGGGCTACCGCACCCTGTGGCTGCTCGCGCCCGACACCGGCGAGGCCATGATCCTCTTGAGCAGCAACACGCGCGCGCCGCTGCAGCGCGTGATGCTGGCGATCGGCAAGAGCCGCTATCCCGCGCCCACGGTCGAGGTGCCGGTCGATGCCGACAAGCTGGCCGAGTACCGCGGCGAGTACCGCGTCACGAAATCCAAGTCGCTCGACTTCACCGTGCGCGGCGGCCGCCTGCTGGTGCGCGAGAGCGGCCGTGGCTACAACCCGCTCAAGCCGATCGGCACCGACCGCTTCACGGTCGGCGAGATCGGCGCGCAGATCGTGTTCCAGCGCGAGGGCGGGCAGGTGGTGGGCGTGACGCTGTCGCAGGGCGGCGCGCAGGTGGTCGGGCGCAGGGTGCGCGAAAGCGCGCTGGTGGATTAGCGACGCTCGGCGGCGTCGAGCAGCTGCTCGATCCACGCCGCCCGTATCGCGCCCGGCACGCGCGTGCCGTCGCCGAAGATCAGCGTGGGCGTGCCGCTCACGTCGTAGCGCTTGCCGAGCGCTGCGTTGCGCTGCAGCGCCGACGCATCGCAGCGGCCCGCGGGCGCGCCGGGGTCGATGCCCTTCTCGATCCATTGCTCCCAGTTCATGGCCGGTCGGGCACTGCACAGGATGTTGCGCGCCTTGGCCACCGATTCCTCGCCGAGCACCGGATAGAGGAAGACATGGACCGTGACGTTGCCGATCGCCTTCAGGTCCTTGTCGACGCGCTGGCAGTGGCCGCAGCGCGGATCGGAGAACACCGCGATGCGGCGCTTGCCGTTGCCATGGACCAGCGTGATCGCGTCCTGGAACGGCAGCTTGTCGAAGTCGAAGCCCTCGATCTTCTTGAAGCGGCCCGCGACGTCGTCGCGCCGGACCTGGGCATGGGCCAGGGTGGCGGTGGCGCCCCAGGCGCAGGTGGAGAGCAGAAGGCGGCGGCGGAGGTTCATCGAGACGGTCCCTGACATCGTTGTTGGCGTCAGTGCGGTTCGGGCGCGCGGCGAAGGTTCCCGGGCCGCGTGCGCATCAGTGCACCGCTTCGTGCAAGGTGCCCGCTTCGTCCGCGGCATGGCGCGGCCACAGCGCGAGACCGCCCGCGAGGCTCCAGGCCTGCGCATGGCCGAGGCGGCGCAGCGCGCGTGCCGCCTGCGCGCTGCGGTTGCCGCTGCGGCAGAAGAACAGGATCGGCGTCTCGCCCGGCAGCGCGAGCCAGTCGGGCAGGGCGTTGAGCAGCCGCGAGAGCGGCACGGCCTCGCGCCGCGCGGCGTCGAGCACGCCGGGCTGGCCGAGCCGTTGCTCGTAGGGCTCGCGCACGTCGACCAGCAGCAGGCCCGGGTGCTGGCGCAGCAGCGCGGCAGAGGCCTCGGGCGACAGCTCGGGCGTGCCGCTGCCGGCGCAGCGGTCGACCCGCGCGCCGCAGGCCATGGTCCGGTATTCGGTGAGCCCGAGGTCGCGCTCGAGCGCCGCCTTCGCGCTCGCGAAGCCCTGCGCGTCGAGGCGGCCGTCGAGCACGTCGTCGAGCAGCGGCTGGGCCATGCGCTCGGTGGCCAGTGTGCTCGCGAAGCGGTCGTCGTAGTCGTGGCCCGGCAGCAGCAGCGTGTCGGGCTTGAGGGCGCGCTGCAGCTTCAGCAGCGACGGGCCGAAGGCCAGCGGCCGGCTCTGCGCGAAATCGCCGCGGCCCAGCGCGCCGGGCATCACGGTGTCGCCGACGAAGGCCAGGCGCAGCCCCTTGGCATCGCGCAGCAAATACACGGTGGAGTCGGCGGTGTGGCCCGGCACGGCCAGCCGCGTGAGGCGCAGGGCACCGAGCGCGATCTGGGTCGCGCCCTCGGGCCAGCCGAGCGCATCCACCGCGCCCGGCTCCAGCTGCCGCGCCGGCACGGCGGCGCGCAGTTCGGGCCCTGAGGAGGCATGGTCGCCGTGGCTGTGGGTGTCGAGCACGGCCGCCAGCGTGTAGCCATGGCAGCCCAGCCACTGGGTCAGTTGCGCATTCAGTTCGGGCAGCGGATCGATGACCACGCAGCGCCGGCTCTCGGCATCGGCCAGCAGGTAGCAGCAGGCGCCGTCGACCACGAAGCGGGTGAGGCGCTCGGGTGGCTGCGCCTCGTTCTGCGGCACCGGGCCCAGGCAGCTCCGGCGCAGCGACTCGCCGCAGGCGCGGATGCGCGCGCAGGCCTCGTCGATGAAGGCGTCGTCGCTGGCCGGGCCGAAGGACAGCCGCACCGCCGACGCGGTCTGCCAGGCGGGCAGCCCCATCGCCTCGAGCACGTAGCTGGGCCGCGCCTTGGCGGCGCCGCAGGCCGAGCCGCCGCTCACGCGCATGTCGGCCGCGTCGAACAGGTCCAGCAGCAGCTTGGAGCTCAGGCCCGGCACCGAGAAGTTCAGCGTGGTCGGCAGGCTGAGCGCGCTCGGCGCGTTGAAGACCAGGCCCGGGAAGGCCTCGGCCAGCGCGGCCGCCAGGCGGTCGCGGCAGGCCGCGAGCGCGTCGGCGCGGCGGAAGGTGAAGCCTTCCTCCAGCGCCGCCAGCACCGCGCCGAGCGCGGCGATGCCCGACATGTTCTCGGTGCCCGAGCGCAGCGAATCCTCCTGGCCGCCGCCGGCCATCAGCGGCGTGAACGGCGCGCCCTCGCGCACGTAGAGCAGGCCGATGCCCTTGGGCGCATAGAGCTTGTGGCCCGAGAAGGGCGCGTAGTCGATGGGCCGCTCGCCCAGGCGCAGCGGCAGCTTGCCGAGCGCCTGCACGCTGTCGACCATCCACAGCGCCGGGCTGCAGACCAGCGCGGCCGCGATGCCGTCGAGGTCGCTGACCACGCCGGTCTCGTTGTTGGCGGCCATGGTGCAGACCATGCCGGCGCGCGGTGCGTGCGCGCGCAGCCAGTCGAGGTCGTGGCGGCCGTTGCGGCCCACCGGAATCGCCAGCACCTCGAGGTCGAGGCCCAGCAGCGCGTTCCAGTGGCGCAGCGCCTCGGGCACGGCCTTGTGCTCGGTGGCGCCGTAGAGCAGCAGCTCGGGCACGCTCTCGCCGGCCCGGCGCCGCGCGCGCAGCGCGTTCAGGGCCGACAGCACGGCGGTCTGGATGCCCTCGGTCGCGCCGCTGAGGAACAAGAGCCGCCCCGTCGGCGCGCCGATCGCGCGGCGCGCGCGCTCGCGCACCGCGTCCATCAGCGCCCGGGCCTTGAGGCCGGTGTTGTGGATGCTGCTGGGGTTGCCGAAATCGCCGGCCATGGCGGCCAGCGCGGCCTCGCGGGCCTGGGGCAGAACGGGGGTGGTGGCGTTGGCGTCGAGGTAGATATCCATGCCTCGATTCTGCGAAGCCGCGACAGGAAAAAGCTTGCGTTGTAGACTCGATTTCCCTGAATTTTGAGAATCAGATTCTATTTTTCATGGCAAAAATAAAACTCGACGCCATAGACAGGAAGATTCTCGAGCTGCTGCAGCTCGATGCCGGGCGCCAGATCGCCGAGCTCGCGAGCGAGGTCGGCCTGTCGCAGACGCCGTGCTGGCGCCGCATCCAGCGGCTCAAGGAAGCCGGCGTGATCACGCGCAACGTGATGCTGGTCGATCCGCAGAAGGTCAACGTGGGCGTGACGGTGTTCGTCGCTGTGCGCACCAGCACCCACACGCAGGCCTGGTTCGATCGCTTCAAGGCCGTGGTCGACGTGATCCCCGAGATCGTCGAGTTCTATCGCATGAGCGGCGAGATCGACTACCTGCTGCGCGTGGTGGTGCCCGACATCGCGGCCTACGACAAGGTCTACAAGCGGCTGATCGCCGACACCGAGCTGTTCGACGTCAGCTCCAGCTTCGCGATGGAGGAGATCAAGTTCACGACCGCGCTGCCGCTGTCGTACGCGCAGTAGCGAGAGGATCAGGCCGGATGGGCGAGCGCGAACAGACCGCGCGCCATCGCGTCGATCTCGTCGCGCATCGTGAGCGTGGCCAGCCACGGCGCCGGAATGCCCGCCACGCCATGGAAGGCGCCCGCGAGCTGGCCGCAGATCGCGGCCGTGGTGTCGGCGTCGTCGCCGAGGTTGGCGGCCGCGAGGATCGCCTCCTCGAAGGAGTCGGCCTGCGCGAAGCACCACAGCGCCGCCTCGAGCGATTCCACGCAATAGCCCGAGCCCTTGATCGCGTCGCGCGGCTTGTCGCGCCAGCGGCCGGCAGCGAGCGCGGCCACGCCGGGGCTCGGTGCTTCGCCGATGTCGCGCGGCGCGAGGATCGACGCCTTGTCCTCGCCGCGCAGCGCGGCCTGCAGCTGCAGCGCGAACAGGCGCGAGCAGGCGATGGCCTCGGCCGCGCCGTGCGTGGTGCGCGTGCTGTCGGCGGCATGCCGCAGCAGCGCGGGCGTATCGGCCACGCCGAACATCGCGACCGGCGCGAGCCGCATCAGCGCGCCGTTGCCGGCCGTGCGCGGATCGGGATCGCCCGCGAAGGGATCGCCGTTCGCCAGGTAGCGTGACAGCGCGTTCGACACCGTGATGCCGATGTCGAAGCAGCGCCCGTTGCTGCTCATGTAGCCCACGCTGCGCCAGTTGCAGTAGCGGTTCATCTGGTCGACGGCATCGAAGCCGCGGCAATGGATCAGGCTGGCCGCGAGGCACAGTGCCATCGAGGTGTCGTCGGTCCATTCGCCGGGCGCGAGGCCGAAGGGCCCGCCGCCCTGCATGCCGGTGACGGGCACGAAGCTGCCGCGCGGGCTGAACTCCACGCGCGTGCCGACGGCGTCGCCGCAAGCCAGGCCGAGCAGGGCGCCCCGGAAGCGGTCTTCCATCGAGGTCGTCATGGTTTCAGCCCGCCCGCAGTCGGTCGCGCACGGCCATGAGCGCGAAGCCCAGCAGGTTCTGGCCGCGCCAGCGCGCCGGCTCGCGCGCATCGGCATGGCTCGCGGTCATGCCGATGCCCCAGATCGCGTCGTGGGGGCTGGCTTCCACCAGCACCTGCTCGCCCGTGCGCAACAGGAATTCGCCCATCGCCGCGTGCTGCGAGAACTTCGCGAGGTTGCCCTGCACGACCAGGTCGAAGGCCGCGTTCGTCCAGGCCGCGTCGTCGAAACCGCGCACCGCGCGGCCCAGCTTCTTGGCCTCGGCCGGCGTGCGCGCGGCGAGCACCTGGCCCAGCACCTCGACGTCGCCGAACAGCCGCGCCTTGCCGGCCATCATGAAGTGCTCGGCCGTGGCGTAGCGCACACCCTCGATCTCGAACGGCGCCTCGAACCATTGGCTGAAGCAGCCCTTGCCGGCGCTGCAGTCCTTCTCGGGCTGGTGGCCCCAGAACAGCAGGTAGCGGGGTTCGAAGCCTTGGGCGATGCGCTCGATCAGGGCGGTGCGGGTGTGGGTCGAAAGAGAGCGGGTCATGGTGTTTCTTTTCATCGGAGCGCCGGCATGGGCGCGAATCAGGCGGCCAGGATGTCTTGGAACGCCGTGAAGGTCTCCTGCTGCGCAGAGGTATCGAGCACCGCGAAGACGATCCGCTCGAAGCGCGTCGCCCACGGGCTGTCGGCGCCCAGGTGGTGACGGAACGCCTGCGCGACGACCCGCGGATCGTTGCGGAAGACGCCGCAGCCCCAGGCACCGAGCACCAGCGCATCGCACGCCTGCCGCGCGGCGAGCGCCAGCACGCACGCCACGCGTGCCTGGAGCACCTGCGGAATCTGCGCCAGCGCGTCGGGCTGGTTGCGCGCGATGGCACCCGCGTTCGGCGCGGCGCAGGTGATGAAGGTGGCGGCCTCGGGTCGCTCCATCAGGCTCCCGTCGTCGTGGCGGAAGACGGGGCAGTCGGGCGAGACGACCATCGCGTGCGAATAGAGCAGCGAAGGCGCCGCCCGATGCGCCTCGTGGAACTGCGGTGCGCGCAGCAGCGATGCGTACAGTGCCGAACTGGTGGCCAGCGACTCCTCTTGCGCGAGGCTCCCGCCGAGAAAGCCGCCGCCGGGATGGCGCGCGGAGGCGAAGTTCAGTGCGCCGATGCGATGGCGGCCCGTGGCCGAGAGGCGCGAGATGCCGGCCAGGGTGGTCTCGTTGACGACCTCGATGGTGGCGCGGTGCGGCCCGGTGGTCGAGCGTTCGACCTTTCGCACGAGCTCGCCGGCCTGCGCCTCGTCGAAGTAGCGCGTTTGCGCGAGGCAGGCGGCGATCTCCTTCTCGAGGCTGATCGTGCGGCCTTCCGCGGTGGCGTAGGCGCCGCGGTCGAGGATCTCCAGTGTTTCGTGCGCGAGCTTGGCGCGTTGTGCCCTGTTCATGTCTTTCCTTCTTGTTGTTCTGTTGGTCTTGATTGTTAGTTGTTCTGTACAACTAATAAGGGTTGTATAGTACAACTAATCGAATGCTCGTCAAGTCCTTCGTGAACGCCTCCGCATCGACCTTTCCGTCGCTCGACTTTCCCCGCCCCCTCGTCACCGTCGACGTGGCGATGTTCACCGTGCTCGACGACGCGCTGCAGGTGCTGCTGGTGCGCCGCCCCGCCGACAGCGCCGAACCCTATCCGGGGCGCTGGGCGCTGCCGGGTGGCTTCGTGAACGTCGATGAGGACGCGACGCTGCTGGACTGCGCGCTGCGCAAGCTGCGCGAGAAGACCGGCGTGGTCACGCCCTACCTCGAGCAGCTCGGCAGCTGGGGTGGGGCGAAGCGCGATCCGCGCGGCTGGTCGGCCACGCATTGCTTCTATGCGCTGATCCCGGCGCAGGCGATGCAGCTGCGCGGCGGCGCCAACGCGGCCGAGGTGGCGTGGTTCGAGGTCGAGGCGGCGCTGCGCAAGCGGCTGGCCTTCGACCATGGCGAGCTGCTCGCGGCGGCGGTGGCGCGGCTGCGCAGCAAGGTCGAATACACCTCGCTGCCGGCCTTCCTGCTCAAGGAGCCGTTCACGCTGCCGGCGCTGCAGCACACCTACGAGGTCGTGCTCGGGCGTCCGGTCGACAAGAGCGCGTTCCGCAAGCGCATGCTCGACGGCGGCTTCATGGAGGAGGCCGGCATGCTCGCGGGCGGGCCGGGGCGCCCGGCGATGAGCTACCGGCTGCGCGACCGTTCGCAGGCGGCGCTGTTCCCGCGCACCTTCAATGCCCGGCCCGACGCGGGCTGAGCGCGCCGAGCCTCACAGGCGCAGCATCATGACCCCGAGGTAGGTGCGCACCGCCGCGCTGCTCGCGAGGCCGATCGCGCGCTCGTAGGCCTGGCGCGCCGCGGCCCGCGCGCCGCCGGCCGCCAGCAGGTGCGCACGCGCGGCCCAGAAGGGCTGGTAGTTCGCGACCTCGTCGGGCGGGATCGCATCGAGCGTGCGCAGGCCCGCGTCGGGTCCGCGCGCGTTGGCGAGCGCGCAGGCCAGGCTCACCTGCGCGCCGATGCTGGGCCGCAGCGCGAGCAGGCCTTCGTACAGCGACACCAGCGCCTCGGGCGGCACCGGCGCGCCGACGCGGCGCTCGCAGTGCGCCGACTGGATCGCGGCCTCGAGCTGGTAGGCGCCCAGACGCTGCATGGCCGAGGCGCGGCGCAGGCAGGCCTCGGCCTCGGCGAGCAGGTCGGGGTCCCAGCGCGCGGTGTCCTGCTGGTCGAGCGGCACATAGGCGCCGGTGTCGCTGCGGCGCGCCTCGGCGCGGCTCTCGCAGAACAGCATCAGCGCGAGCAGACCCAGCGGCTCGGGCTCCTCGGGCATCAGCGCGCAGAGGATGCGGCCGAGGTCGATGGCCTCGGTGGTGAGGCCGTCGGGCCGCGCATCGGCGCCGTCGACATCGTCCCAGCCGGTGCCGTAGGCGGCATAGATGCCGTCGAGCACGTCCTGCAGCCGCTGCGGCAGCTCGCGCTGCTGCGGGTATTCGAAGGGGATGCGCGTGTTGCGGATGCGCGTCTTGGCGCGCACCAGCCGCTGGCTCAGGGTGGCGGGCGAGGTGAGGAAGGCGCCGGCCATGCGCGCGGCGTCGAGGCCCAGCACGGTCTGCAGCATCAGCGGCGTGCGCGCGGAGGCATCGATGGCCGGATGGGCGCAGACGAAGAACAGGCGCAGCCGGTCGTCGGGCACCGCATGGCCCTCGGCCTCGGCGGTGTCCATTTCGCCGGCCAGCAGCAGCAGGGTCTGGGTGGCGTCGTCCTGCACGCGGGTGTGGCGCCATGCATCGAGGCGACGGTTGCGCGCGACGCTCAGCAGCCAGGCGTCGGGCCGCTCGGGCACGCCATCGGACGGCCAGCGCTCGAGCGCGCGCGCGAAGGCATGGGCCAACGCGTCCTCGGAGCCGGCGATGTCGTGCGTGCGTGCCGAGAGGATCGCGAGCAGCCGGCCATAGGACTGGCGAGCCGCTCGCTCGGCGGCCTCGCGGGCGGCCGTGTCGTTCATGGCGCGTGCCCCGGCGGCTTCAACCGCCCAGGGCGGACGCATCGTCGCGCCGCTCGAATTCGGCAGGCGCCTGGTAGAACAAAAGCATGTACTGCATGGTGCAACTCCGTCACGAAAAGCGGACCGCAAGAGCGCTCACACCAATGACGGCCGGCCGACCGCCATTTCGACAGCGAGTTGCATATTCTTCGACGTCGCGGCCGGCAGCGCAATGCCGGTCGCGCGCGTTTTCAGGATCGGGCGCGGTGCGGCGCGGGGCGAGCCCGCACCGCCGCGCCGAGACACTCCTACGCGGCCCGGGCCTGTTCCTTCGGCGCGAACATGGCTTCGAGTTCGCTGCGCAGCTTGAAGGCGTGGGTGCCGGTGTCCATCGCCACGTCGGCCCAGGTCAGGCTCTGGCCCTTGCGCACCGGGCGCACCAGCTTGATGCCGTGCGCCAGGCCCAGCGGCAGGCCGCCGATGCGCAGCGAGCGCTCGGCCGGCAGCAGCTTGCCCCAGACCGTGTAGCCGCCTTCGCCGTCGAGCAGCTCGCCGGGTGCGAGGTCGCGCTTGGCGGTGGCGACCACGTCGGCGTTCCAGCAGGTGGCCACGCCCGTGGGCTCGCCGCGCAGCGCCACGCTCGCGACCGACAGGCCGACCTCGAGCCCGATCAGGTGCCAGCGCTTGTAGAGCGTGAAGTAGCGCCCGCTCGGGTCGGTGTGGGCGTTGTATTCCTCGAAGCAGTTCTTGATGTAGTCGGTCTCGGCCTCGACCGTGACCCACACGCCCATGCGGATGTCGTAGGGGATCCTGCGGCCGTCGGCCTCGAGCGAGGACACCACCTCGACCATGCCCTTGCGCTCGAGCACGCCGCCCTCGCTGCGCGGGCGGGTCACGAACGGGATGTCCTCCACGCTGGCCGGCGGATAGAGCAGGCCGTCGGAGGGCACGCCCAGCCCGGTGGCATTGGCCACCGCCGAGCTCTCGATCGAGGGCTTGGAGCCGTCGAGGAAGCTGTTGAACATCTTCGGGTTGAGCCCGCCGCGCTGGGCCTGCTCGGGCGTGAGGCCGTAGTTGCCCCACACGGTTTCGGGCGTGGATTCGCTGAAGTGCGGCAGCCACTTGTGGCCGCGCCCGGCCGCCACCACCGGGAAGCCGCAGGTGCGGGCCCAGTCCACCAGGTCGCAGATCAGCGCGGGCTGGTCGCCGAAGGCCAGCGAATAGACCACGCCGGCCTGCTGCGCGCGGCGCGCCAGCAGCGGGCCGCAGAAGGCATCGGCCTCGACCGTCACGTTGACCACGTGCTTGCCATGCGCGAAGGCGTCGAGGCAGTGGTCGACCGCGGCCACCGGGTTGCCGGTGCACTCGACCACGATGTCGATCGACGGCTCGCGCGTCACGGCCTGCCAGTCCTCGGTGATCCAGGTGGCGCCGGACTTGAGCGCTTCCTGCACCGAGGTTGCGTTGGCGCGCGCGGCCTCCCAGCCCACGCGCTCGAGGTTGACGCGCGCGGCCGCGGGCGAGAGGTCGGCGATCGCGACCAGCTGCACGCCCGGCGTGCGCGGGATCTGCGCGAGGTACATCGAACCGAACTTGCCGGCGCCGATCAGGCCGATGCGGATCGGGCGGCCTTCGGCGGCGCGCTGCTGGAGTTTCTGGTGGAGGCTCATGGAAGGGGTCTTGTCTCGGTGGTTCTTCTGGCGGGCTCAGGCGACGGCTTCGAGCGTTTCGGTCGAGGTGCGCAGCGCGCTCTCGGGCAGGCCGTTCTTCCACGGCAGGTCGACCGGGTAGGGCCGCAGCAGGCAGTCGTCGGGCAGCATTTCGATCGGCGCGAAGTCGCGGTGCGCGATGTACTCGGGGCGCTTGTGGCGGCGGATGTGGTTGCTGACCGCGCACAGGCTCAGATACACCGCCACGCGGTTGAACGGCGACAGGTTGCTGCCCGAGGCATGCACCAGGCAGCTGTGGAACAGGATCATCGAGCCGGCCGGGCCCTTGGGCGAGACGATGCCGCCGTCCTTGCCGCCGGCGCGATCCACCAGCTGGCGGATCAGCGCGTTGTCGACCGTCCACAGCGGGTAGCTGGTGGTCGTGAGGTCGTGCTTCGCGTCGACCACGCCCTTGCGGTGGCTGCCCGGGATGAACATCAGCGGGCCGTTGTGCTCGTTCACGTCGTCGAGAAAGATCGCGACGTTCATCGCGCGCTCGGTCGGCATCAGGTCGTCGTTGAGCCAGGTGCCGTAGTCCTGGTGCCATTGCCAGACGTCGCCCTCGAAGGCCATCTTGCCGTTGATCTTGAACTGGTGCATGTAGACCTCCTCCTCGAAGAGGTCGCGCACCGGGCCCACCATGCGCGGATGGCGCGCGAGCTTCGCGAAGGGTTCGCTGTAGAGGTGGGCCGCGAAGTTCGTGCGCACCGCATCCGATCCCTTCTCGCGCACGTTGAAGGCCTCGCGGCGGCCGTAGAGTTCGGGCACCGCGTCGGTCAGCACGCGGGTCTCCTCGGGGGAGAAATGGCCGGGAAAGAACAGGTAGCCGTCGCGCTCGAACTGCGCGCGTTGCTCGGGGGTCAGCTTCATGCGGTGTCTCCTTGGGTCGTGCGGGGGTGGGAAAGGGAAGAGGGGGCCGATGCGGGTGAGGCTGCGCGCGCGAGCTGCTCGGCCAGCCGCCGGCCCAGCGCCTCGCTGGCCCGCGCCACGTGCTCCTCGCTCAGGCGCGCGGCCTCGCCGGCGTCGCCCGCGGCGATGGCGGCCGCGATGGCCTCGTGTTCGTCCCACAGCGACTCGCGCTGCGGCTCGGCCTGCAGCACCGCGCCCATCGCGCGGCGCAGGTGGCGCCAGTGCTGGTCGGCGCTCTGCGCGATCAGCGGATTGCCCGAGGCCGCGTAGATGGCCTGGTGGAAGGCCATGTCGGCATCGATCATGGCTTCGACGTTGCGCCCGCGCGCGGCGCGGCGTCCGCGTTCCATCAGCTTGGGGTCGATGCGAAAGCGCTCGGCGGCCGCGAGCCGCGCGGCCAGCACGTCGAGCGCGCCGCGCACCTGGTAGACCTTGCGCATCCAGTCGGGATCGAGCGGCGCCACCAGCACGCCGCGGCCCGGCGCGTCGTGCACGAAGCCGTCCTTCTTGAGCAGCCGCAGCGCCTGCAGCACCGGCTGGCGCGACACCGAAAGCCGCTGCGCGATGTCCTCCTGCGTGAGCCGCTCGCCGGGCGCGAGCTCGCCGCTGCTGATCGCGCCGAGCAGGGCGCGGTACACCTGGTCGACGAGGTCGGGCGCGACCTCGATGCTGACGAGCTGGGCGGGCATGGCGGGACTCCGTTTCTGAACTCTGTATACAGAGTACGAAATTCGGAGCGGCGGCGCAGCTAGGGTTTTCACCGGAACGGCCGGCGGCGCGCGCAATGCTCGCGTAACGCGCGGCCAGACAATCCGGCCCGGCCCGGCCCCGATTTCCGCCGGCCTTTCTTTCTTTTCAGGTCAGCTTTTCGTGACCTTCCGGGTGTACAACCCTCGCCCAATGCAAAACCAAGACAACAAAGCAGCGCAGGACCCTCGCCACGCCTCGCCGGCCGGCCCCGCGCTCGGGCGCGCGGGCTGGCCCCGCCAGGGCGTCGTCCTGGGAGCGGCCCTGCTGCTGAGCGCCTGCACGCTCGGCCCCGACTTCAAGACCCCGGGCCTGCCGCCCGCCGCGCAGGGCGCCGACTACACGCCCTCGCCGGTGCCCGAGCGCACCGCGCAGGCGCCGGTGCCGGGCGGCCAGTCGCAGCTGCTGCTGCCGGGCCGCGACATTCCCGCGCAGTGGTGGGCCGTGTTCCGTTCCGAACCGCTCGACCGCCTGATCCGCGACGCGCTCGCGCAGAGCCCCACGCTGGCCTCGGCCCAGGCCACCTTGCGCGAGGCCCAGGCCAACTACGAGGCGCAGTCGGGCAGCCTGCTGTGGCCCCAGGTCAACGGTTCGCTGGGCGGCACCCGCGAGCGCGCCTCGCAGGTGACGACGCAGGTGCCGGGCGGCCAGCTGCTCACGCTCTACAACGCCCAGGTCAACGTCAGCTATGCGCTCGACGTCTTCGGCGGCAACCGCCGCGCGCTCGAGGGCGCGCAGGCCACGCTCGAGGCGCAGCGCTACCAGGTCGAGGCGGTCTACCTGACCCTCACCGGCAACCTCGTGACCACCGCGATCCGCGAAGCCGCGCTGCGCGCGCAGCTGCAGGCCACGCGCGAGGTGCTGCAGGCGCAGCAGCAGCAGCTCGACGTGATCGAAAAGCAGTTCGACACCGGCGCGATCGCCAAATCGATCGTGCTGCAGCAGCGCACCCAGCTCGCGCAGACCCTGGCCACGATCCCCGCGATCGAGAAGTCGCTCGCGCAGACGCGCCACCAGCTCGCCGTCTACGCGGGCCGCCTGCCGAGCGAGGCCGGCCTGCCCGAATTCGATCTCGCGAGCCTGAGCCTGCCGGCCGAGCTGCCCCTGTCGCTGCCCTCCGAGCTCGCGCGCCAGCGGCCCGACGTGCGCGCCAGCGAGGCCCGGCTGCACGCGGCCAGCGCGCAGATCGGCGTGGCCACCGCCAACCTCTATCCCAAGTTCAACCTCACCGGCAGCTACGGCAGCAGCGCCACGCGCTCGCGCGAGCTGTTCCGCTCGGCCACCGACTTCTGGAGCGTGGGCGCCGCGCTCACGCAGCCGATCTTCGACGGCGGCACGCTGCGCGCGCAGAAGCGCGCGGCGGTCGCGGCCTACGACGCGGCCGCGGCGCAGTACCGCGACACCGTGCTCGGTGCCTTCCAGAACGTGGCCGATGCGCTGCGCGCGCTCGAGATCGACGCCACCGCGCTGCAGACCCAGGCCACGGCCGAGTCGCTCGCCAGGCAGTCGCTCGACCTGGCGACGGCGCAGTTCCGCGCCGGCGCCGTCAGCTACGTGCAGCTGCTGACCGCGCAGCAGGCCTGGCTGCAGACGCACACCGCGCTGGTGCAGGCCCAGGCCGCGCGCCATGCCGACACGGCCGCGCTGTTCCAGGCGCTGGGCGGCGGCTGGTGGAACCGCGGCGAACTCGCCGACGCGACCATCGCCCCGGCCGCCGATGCCGCCGATGCCACTTCCGCCCCGGCGCGCAACTGAACCCCGCCGCGGCATGACAACCTCATGCCGCGGCAGCTCACCCCCTCATCCTTGACTCGAAGAGAAGCCTACCCATGACCCGGAGAATGATCATCATGATCGGCTGCGTGCTGCTGGTCGTTGCCGCGCTGGCGCTCGGCAAGTTCCTGCAGATCCGCGCGTTGATTGCCGCCGTGCCCAAGCCGGGCCCGCAGACCGTGTCGACGGTCGAGGTGCAGAAGCTGCAGTGGCAGTCGCAGTTCTCCGCGGTCGGCACGCTGAACCCGGTGCGCGGCGCAGACCTCGGCACCGAGGTGGCCGGCCTGGTGCGCCAGGTGCATTTCAAGTCCGGACAGGACGTGAAGGCCGGCGCGCTGCTGGTCGAACTCAACGCCGACTCCGACATCGCCCAGCTGCATGCGGCCGAGGCCGCCGCCGCGCAGGCCGCCACCGTGCTCAAGCGCGACCAGGCGCAGCTCGCGGTGCAGGCCGTGAGCCAGGCGCAGATCGATGCCGACACCAACGACCTCAAGGCCAAGCGCGCGCAGGTCGAGCAGCAGGCCGCCGTGGTGGCGAAGAAGTCGATCCGCGCGCCGTTCGCGGGCCGCCTGGGCATCACCACGCTGAACCCGGGCCAGTACGTGAACGCGGGCGATAAGCTGGTCACCCTGCAGACGTTGGACCCGATCTACGTCGACTTCACGCTGCCGCAGCAGCAGCTCGCCGGCCTCGCGGTCGGCCAGGTGGTGAACCTCGCGGTCGATGCCTTCGCCGGCCAGGCCTTCAGCGGCAGGATCAATGCGATCAGCCCCAAGGTGGATGCCGCCACGCGCAACGTGCAGGTGCAGGCGACCGTCTCGAACCCGAAGCAGCAACTGCTGCCGGGCATGTTCGCCACCGTGAAGATCGACATCGGCGGTGCGCGCGAACAGCTCACGCTGCCGTCCACCGCCGTCACCTACAACCCCTACGGCTCGACGGTGTTCGTGGTGAAGACGGCCGATGCCTTCAAGGCCGCGACCGCGCCCGCCGCTGGCGCATCGGGCGCCGCGCCGGCGGCCAACGCCAATGCGCCGAGCGGACAGCAGCTGGTCGCGCAGCAGGTCTTCGTCGAGACCGGTCCGACGCGCGGCGACCAGATCGCCATCGTCAAGGGCCTGGAGGCCGGCCAGGTGGTGGTGAGCAGCGGGCAGAACAAGCTGAAGAACGGCACGCCGGTGAAGGTCGACAACAGCGTCCAGCCGACCAACAACCCGAACCCGACGCCGCAGGAAAAGTGAGGCCGCTCGCATGAACTTCACCGACATCTTCATCCGCCGGCCCGTGCTGGCGATGGTGGTGAGCCTGCTGATCGTGGTGCTGGGGCTGCGCGCGCTGGCCGGCCTGCCGGTCAACCAGTACCCGAAGACCGAGAACGGTGTGGTCACCATCAGCACCGCCTACTACGGTGCCGACGCCGCCACGGTCGCGGGCTTCATCACGCAGCCGCTCGAGGCCGCCGTGTCGCAGGCCCAGGGCATCGACTACCTGTCGTCCTCGAGCAGCCTGGGCGTGTCGACCATCACCGCCACCCTGCGGCTGAACTACGACTCGAACCGCGCGCTGACCGAGATCAACACCCAGGTCAACTCGGTGCGCAACCAGCTGCCGCCGCAGGCGCAGCAGCCGGTGCTGACGGTGGCCACCGGCCAGACCACCGATGCCATGTACATCGGCTTCTACAGCGACACGCTGCCCAACAACAACGTCACCGACTTCCTGGTGCGCGTGGTGCAGCCCAAGCTCAATGCCATTCCCGGCGTGCAGACCGCCGAGATCCTGGGCGCGCGCACCTTCGCGCTGCGCGCCTGGCTCGACGCGCAGAAGATGGCCGCCTACGGCGTGACGGCGACCGACGTGAGCGCCGCGCTGGCCGCCAACAACTACCTCGCCGCCGTCGGCCAGAGCAAGGGCCAGATGGTGAGCGTGCCGCTCACCGCGGGCACCTCGCTGCACAGCGTGGACGAGTTCAAGCAGCTGTCCATCAAGAGCAGCAACGGCGCCATCGTGCGGCTGCAGGACGTGGCCAACGTGACGCTGGGTTCCGAGAACTACGACTTCAACGTCGCCTTCAACGGCGTGCGCTCGGTGTTCATCGGCATCAAGGTCGCGCCCGAGGCCAACATCCTCGACGTGGCCAAGCAGGTGCGCACCACCTTTCCCGAGCTGCAGGCCCAGCTGCCCAGCGGGCTGACCGGCAAGATCGTCTACGACTCCACCGACTTCATCAACACCTCGATCAGCGAGGTGATCAAGACGCTGGTCGAGGCGCTGCTGATCGTGACGGTGGTGATCTATCTGTTCCTGGGCAGCCTGCGCGCGGTGCTGGTGCCGGTGATCGCGATGCCGCTGTCGCTGATCGGCACCTTCTTCGTGATGCTGGCGCTGGGCTACTCGATCAACCTGCTCACCTTGCTGGCGTTGGTGCTGGCGATCGGGCTGGTGGTGGACGACGCCATCATCGTAGTGGAAAACGTCGACCGCCACATGCGCGAGGGCAAGACGCCGATGCAGGCGGCCCTGCTCGCGGCGCGCGAGCTCGGCGGGCCCATCCTCGCGATGACCGTGGTGCTGGTGGCGGTGTACGTGCCCATCGGCTTCCAGGGCGGGCTGACCGGCTCGCTGTTCAC
Source organism: Variovorax paradoxus (assembly GCA_016806145.1). Lineage (NCBI taxonomy): Bacteria > Pseudomonadati > Pseudomonadota > Betaproteobacteria > Burkholderiales > Comamonadaceae > Variovorax > Variovorax paradoxus. The sequence goes on along the minus strand of CP063166.1, from coordinate 4,522,095 downwards.
CGAGTTCGCGTTCACGCTCGCGGGCGCCGTGGTGGTGTCGGGCGTGGTCGCGCTGACGCTGTCGCCGATGATGTGCTCGCGCATCTTCAAGCCCGAGCAGGACAGCGGCAAGTTCGCGTCGAAGATCGAGCACGTCTTCGAGCGCGTGCACCACCGCTACGAGCTGATCCTGCGCGGCGTGCTGCGCACCTGGCCGGTGATGATCGTGATGGGGGTGATCCTCATCGGCCTCTTGTTCGTGATGTTCAAGATGTCGAAGTCCGAGCTGGCGCCCGAGGAGGACCAGGGCATCGTGCTGTCGCAGGTGGTGGGCGCGCCCACGGCCACCATCACGCAGATGCAGACCTATGCCGACCAGATCTTCAAGGTCGCGCACGACACGCCCGAGTACGCGCAGCTGTTCCAGCTGACCGGCGTGCCGAGCACCAATGCCGGCATCGCCGGCGTGCTGCTCAAGCCCTGGGACCAGCGCACGCGCAGCGCGCACGAGATCCAGGCCGACCTGCAGCAGCGCTGGAACGGCATCGCCGGTGCCAAGGTGGTGGCCTTCCAGTTCCCGGCGCTGCCGGGCGCCTCGGGGCTGCCGGTGCAGTTCGTGATCAAGACCACCGAGCCGTTCGAGAACCTCAACACGCTCGCGCAGCAGATCATGGACAAGGCGCGCGCCGAAGGAAAGTTCTACTACATCGACGCCGACCTGAAGATCGACCTGCCGCAGGCCACCGTGGTGGTCGACCGCGACAAGATCGCCTCGCTCGGCATCACGCAGCAGGACGTGGGCAACGCGCTGGGCGCCGCGCTCGGCGGCGGCTACGTCAACTACTTCTCGATCTCGGGCCGCTCCTACAAGGTGATCCCGCAGGTGCAGCAGGTGGACCGGCTCAACCCCTCGGACGTGCTGAACTTCTACATCAAGACGCCCAACGGCGTGGTGCCGGCCAGCACGGTCGCGAGCCTGAAGTACAGCGTGCAGCCGCAGACGGTGAACCACTTCCAGCAGCTCAACTCCGTGACCATCCAGGGCGTGCCCAGCGGCACGCAGGGCGAGACGCTCGAGTACCTGCGCGGCGTGGTGCAGCAGCTCGCGCCCAGCGGCTACACGGTCGACTACGCGGGCCAGTCGCGCCAGTTCGTGCAGGAGTCGGGCAACTTCGCCATCACCTTCGTGTTCGCGCTGATCATCGTGTTCCTCGCGCTGGCGGCGCAGTTCGAGAGCTTCCGCGATCCGATCGTGATCCTAGTGTCGGTGCCGCTGGCGCTGTTCGGCGCCATGATCTTCATCTTCTGGGGCTTCGCCTCGATGAACATCTACACGCAGGTCGGGCTGGTCACGCTGATGGGCCTCATCAGCAAGCACGGCATCCTGATCGTGGAGGTGGCGAACCGGCTGCAGAAGCAGGGCCTGAGCAAGCTCGACGCCATCGTCGAGGCCTCGGGCACGCGGCTGCGCCCGATCCTGATGACGACGGCCGCCATGGTGTTCGGCGTGCTGCCGCTGGTGATCGCCTCGGGCGCGGGCGCGGCGGGCCGCAAGGCGATGGGCATCGTGATCTTCAGCGGGCTGTCGATCGGCACGCTGTTCACGCTGTTCGTGGTGCCGGCGATGTACCTGTTCATCGCGGCGCGGCACCAGAAGGAAGAAACCGGCCAGGCCGACGCGGTTGCGTCGCCGGGGCAGGTGGCGCCCGAGGCCTGAGCCGGCGCCCGTGCAACAGATGCAGAGCCCGCGGTCGAGAAGACCGCGGGCTTCTTTTTTGGGGCGGCCTTCTCGTGCCCGCGGCCTTGCCCGCGCGCTTTCAACTGCGCGACACTTAGGCCCATGCAACTCCCCACCTACGACGACGTCACCGCCGCGGCCGCGCGGCTCGAAGGCCATGCCCACCGCACGCCGGTGCTGCGATCCAGCACCGCCGATGCCCGCTGGGGCGCCCAGTTCTTCTTCAAGTGCGAGAACTTCCAGCGCATGGGCGCGTTCAAGTTCCGCGGCGCGTTCAATGCCTTGTCGAAGTTCGACGCCGAGCAGCGCAAGGGCGGCGTGATCGCCTTCTCGTCGGGCAACCATGCGCAGGCGATCGCGCTGGCCGCGCGCCTGTTGTCGATGCCCGCGGTGATCGTGATGCCCAAGGACGCGCCGGCCGCCAAGCTCGCGGCCACGCGCGGCTACGGTGCCGAGGTGGTGCAGTACGACCGCTTCACCGAGGACCGCGAGGCGCTGACGCGCCGGCTCGCCACCGAGCGCGGCATGACGCTGATCCCGCCCTACGACCATCCCGACGTGCTCAGCGGCCAGGGCACGGCCGTGAAGGAATTGATCGAGGAAACGGGCCCGCTCGACCACCTGTTCGTCTGCCTCGGCGGCGGCGGGCTGCTGTCGGGCTCGGCCCTGTCGGCGCGCGCGCTCGCGCCCGGCTGCAAGGTCTACGGCGTCGAGCCAGAGGCCGGCAACGACGGCCAGCAGTCGTTCCGCGCGGGCCGCATCGTGCACATCGACACGCCCAAGACCATCGCCGACGGCGCGCAGACGCAGCACCTGGGCGAGTACACCTTCGGCATCATCCGGCGCGACGTCGACGACATCTTCACCGTGAGCGATGCGCAGCTGGTGGAGGCGATGCGCTTCTTCGCCGAGCGCATGAAGATGGTGGTCGAGCCCACGGGCTGCCTCGCGTTCGCGGCCGCTTGCGCGGCGGGCCCGCTGATCGCGGGCCAGCGCGTGGGCGTGCTGATCAGCGGCGGCAACGTGGACCTGGGGCGTTACGCGGCGCTGCTCGGCGGCACCGCCTAGGGTCGGCGCCAGACGATGCGGCTCGCGTTCTCGCCGCACTCGAGCAACTGCCGGTAGGCCGGCGCATCGAAGCCCGGCAGCTCGAACAGCCAGGCCTCGAAGCGCGCGAAGCCGCCGGCCAGCGTGGTGACCGCCATCAGCGGCTGCGTTCCGTCGCGCTGCGCGCAGGGCTCGATCCACACGCGCGGCAGGCCCTCGGCCAGGGTCTGCGAGCGCACCGCGATCGCATCGATGGCCGCGAGCTCGACACGGGTCTGCACGCTGCCCTGGCGCACCAGCATCAGCGCGTCGCTGCCGAGCGCGATGCGCGCGCCGTCGTAGGGCGATTGCGACGGGGCCGCCGACCCCTTGCCGCGCAACGCGCCGCGCGACTGCTGGAAGGCGCGCAGCGAGCGGCTGCCGAAGATGTAGGCCGTGCCCACCGCATAGAAGACGGCCTGGAAGCCGATGAAGGCGATCGTCGCCGGGCCCACGCCGTTGGCGTTGCGTGTGGAAACCAAGGTCCAGAGCGCGAAGGCGCTGGCGACGGCCGCGACTGCGCTGATCGCGCCCCAGAGCCAGGCCGCCGCGCGGCTGCCGCGCAGCGCGGCCAGGAATACGAGCGCATACACGGCCAGCCGGATGCCGATCATCGAACTGGGCCGCGCGGCCACCTGCCACAGCTCGGTGGCGACATAGATCGCCGCGATCGCGGCCAGCGGCCAGGGCGCGCGCGCCATCAGCCGACGCGGATGCCCGCGGCCGTGAGATGCAGCAGCCGGTCGGCGCGCGCGGCCGCGCTCTCCGAATGCGTGACCAGCACCAGCGAGGCGCCATGTTCGCGCGTCTGCGCGATCAGCAGATCCATGACCTTGGCGGCGGTTGAGGGATCGAGGTTGCCCGTGGGCTCGTCGGCCAGCAGCAGCGCGGGCCGGTGAATCAGCGCGCGCGCGATCGCCACGCGCTGCAGCTGGCCGCCCGAGAGCGTCTGCGGCAGCCGCGCGCCCATGCCCGGCAGGCCCACGGCCTCGAGCATGCGCGCGATGCGCGAATCGTCGCGGCGCTCGCCGAGCAGCATCAGCGGCAGCGCGACGTTCTGCGCCACGTCGAGGTGCGGCAGCACGTGGAAGGCCTGGAACACGAAGCCCACGTGGCGCCGGCGCCAGAGCGCGCAGGCCTCGGCGTCGAGCGCGCCGATGTCGGTGCCGTCGTGCACCACGCTGCCGGTGTCCCAGCGGTCGAGGCCGGCCATGCAGTTGAGCAGCGTGGACTTGCCGACGCCCGATTCGCCGACGATGGCGACGAACTCGCCGGGCTCTATCGCGAGGCTGACGTGCTCGAACACCGGCGCCTGGCCGTAGTGCTTGCCCAGGTCGGAGAGGCGCAGGGTCATGGGATAAGCGTGGGCGCGATGAGGTGCACCGCCGACGGCAGCGCGTCGGGCGCGTCGCAGGCGATCACGGTGCGGTGGGGCATGCCGCGCAGCCAGGTGACCTGGCGCTTGGCGAGCTGGCGCGTGGCGGCGATGCCGCGTTCGCGCAGGTCCTGCAGGGCGGCGGCAGCGGGCGGGTCGGCGACGTCGAGGGTCTCCCAGGCCTGCCGGTAGCCCACGCAGCGCATCGAGGGCAGCTCGGGCGAGAGGTCGCCGCGCGCGCGCAGCGCACGCACCTCGTCGAGGAAGCCCGCGGCCAGCATGGCGTCGAAGCGCTGCGCGATGCGCGCATGCAGCCAGGCGCGGTCGGCGGGCTCGAGCGAGAACAGTCGGCCGCCTTCGACGCCGCGCGTGGACTTGCTGTCGCTGCCATGGAAGTGCGACAGCGGCTGGCCGCTGCTCTCGTAGACCTCGAGCGCGCGCTGGATGCGCTGGCTGTCCTGCGGCGCGAGCCGCGCGGCCGTGACCGGATCGACCTGCGCGAGCCGCGCATGCATCGCGGGCCAGCCGCGTTCGGCGGCCTCGGCATCGATGCGCGCGCGCACCGCGGCATCGGCCGCGGGCATCGCGTCGATGCCGTCGAACAGCGCCTTGAAGTACAGCATCGTGCCGCCGACCAGCAGCGGCATCGCGCCGCGCGCGCGGATCTCGTCGATCAGCCGCGCCGCATCGGCCACGAAGGCCGCGGCGCTGTAGCTCTCGCGCGCGTCGAGGATGTCGATCAGGTGGTGCGGCGCCGCGCGCAGCTCGTCGGCGCTCGGCTTGGCGGTGCCGATGTCCATGCCGCGGTAGACCAGCGCCGAGTCGACGCTGACGATCTCCACCGGGTGTTCGCGCGCGATTGCCAGCGCGACGGCGGTCTTGCCCGAGGCGGTGGGGCCGGCGAGGGCGATGAAGCGCGGTGGATCGGGGAGAGAGGAAAAGGGACCCATGAAGGGGTCGAGCGTAGCAAATAGAGGGGGACGAAGACGGGGAGCGGACTTCCGGACGCAGAGGACGCGAAGGTCTCGCGAAGGACGCAAAAGGAATGCAAGGAGATTTTTCGAATTTCTCTTTCGCGCTCTTCGCGAAACCTTCGCGTCCTCTGCGTCCGGCTGTTGTGTTTCTATATCAACTCGTCTCGCGCATGCGCCGTATGTCGCGCAGCGGCGGTGCCCCGAACAGCCGCGCATATTCGCGGCTGAACTGCGAGGCGCTCTCGTAGCCCACGCGCACGCCCGCGGTGCCGGCGTCGATGCCCTGGTTCAGCATCAGCTGCCGCGCCTCCTGCAGCCGCAGCTGCTTGAGGTACTGCATCGGGCTCATGCCCGCCACGGCGCGGAAGTGCTGGCGGAAGGTCGAGGGGCTCATGTTCGCGGAGGCCGCCAGTTCGTCGGCCAGCACGTTGCGCGTGAAGTTGAGCTTGAGCCAGGCCATGCTCTGCGCCACCTGCTGGCTTGGCGAGCCGATCGCCACCAGGCGCTGCAGCTGCGGGCCGTGGCGGCCCGCGAGCAGCCGCACCATGATCTCGCGCTGCAGCAGCGGTGCGAGCTGCGGGATCAGCCGCGGCTCGGCGAGCAGGTCGACCAGCCGCGTCACCGCGCCGAGCAGCGTGGGGTCGAGGTCGCCGAGCGACATGGCGCGCTGGTTGCCGTCGCGGGGCGGCGCGGGCAGCGCCATCTCGGCGGCCAGTTGCACGACCGCGCGCGGATCGAGCTGCAGCGCCAGACCGACGAAGGGTTGCGCCGCGCTGGCGCGGGTGATGTGCGAGACCACGGGCAGGTCGGCCGTGGTCAGCAGCGACTGGCCCGCCGCGTAGTCGAACACCTCGCCGCCGAGCGCCACCCGCTTCTGCCCGCTGACCGTGATGCCCAGGCCGAAGCCGTAGAGGCAGTGCAGCGGCGCGGTCGCGGCGCTGCGGCGGTGCAGCGAGAGCGCAGGAATGGCCGTGAGGTAGTCGCCGTCGGCATGCGCGGTGCGCGCCACGGCGCGTTGCAGGTCGTCGAGCACGGCCGGGGAATCCAGCCGCGCGGGCTCGGCGAGGTCCATCTGGATCCTTTCGAAGTACAGGTCGCGAAAAGTCTAGCCCGCCGCTTTCGCGCGGCGCGCATTTCCGTCGCAGTCTCGGTGTTTCAGGCAAGAACGCGAGCGAATCAGGCAAACGCGCGGCCGGTCTACGCCCCACACTCGCCGGCGGTGGGCCAGCGGCGCTGCGGCGTCGCGCGCCACGGGCCCGCCGTCGAATCAGGCAACCCTCCTTTCCACGATGAACACAGAAAAGATCACCTCCATCGCAGCACCGCTCGTGCTGGCCCTGGCCGTCGGCGCCGGCGCGCTGTGGCCGCTGCAGGCCGATGCCAGCCTCGCGCTGGCCCAGAAGTACGCCTGCGTCGCCTGCCATCAACCCGCCACCAAGGTGGTGGGCCCGTCCTGGAAGGACATTGGCGCGAAGTACGGCGACGGCAAGGGCACGGCCGCGCAGCTCGCGGCCAGCATCAAGGCCGGCAGCTCGGGCAAATGGGGCCCGATGCCGATGCCGCCGCAGGCCCAGGTGCCCGACGCCGACCTGCAGGCGCTCGCGCAATGGCTGCTCGACGGCGCCAAGTGAATCCCGTCCCCCACCCACCCACGGAGAAAACAAGCAATGACTGCGCTCCACGTCAATGGCCGTGACCACACGGTCGATGCCGACCCCGGCACGCCCATCCTCTGGGCCCTGCGCGACACGCTGGGCATGACCGGCACCAAGTTCGGCTGCGGCGCCGCGCTGTGCGGCGCCTGCACCGTGCACCTCGACGGCCAGGCGATCCGCTCGTGCATCACGCCGATCGCCGCCGCCGACGGCAAGAAGATCACCACCATCGAACGCATGACCGACGGCAGCGACCGCGTCGGCGCCGCCGTGCACGCCGCCTGGGTGCGGCACGACGTCGCGCAGTGCGGTTACTGCCAGAGCGGCCAGATCATGAGCGCGACCGCCTTCCTGCAGTCGCTGCCCGCGGGCAAGCAGCCCAGCGCCGACGAGATCGACTCGGCCATGGCCGGCAACATCTGTCGATGCGGCACCTATGCGCGCATCCGCGCGGCCGTGGCCGATGCAGCCCGCAACCTCGCCTGAAGGAAAAGCCATGCTGCCCCACATCGACTACCACGACCTGCCGCGTTCGCTGCAACGCCTGATGGCCCGCCCCGCGGCCGACGAGCCCGCCGCGCTGCCGCGGCGCAGCTTCCTCAAGATCGTCGGCGCGAGCGGTTTCGCGCTCGGCACCTTCCCGCACCTGGCCCTGGCGCAGGCCGGCGCCGCGGCTCCCGCCGCTGGCGGCCTCAAACCGACCCAGCAGCCGCTGGCCTTCGTGCAGATCGCGCCCAACGGCGAGGTCATGGTGACCATCAACCGGCTCGAGTTCGGCCAGGGCGTGCAGACCGGCCTGCCGATGATCCTGGCCGAGGAGCTCGACGCCGACTGGGCGCTGGTGCGCAGCCGCAGCGGCACCAACGACGCCGCCTATGCCGACCCCTTCTTCGGCATGCACCTGACCGGCGGCTCGAACACCATCAAGAACAGCTTCGTGCAGTACCGCGAGCTCGGCGCGCGCGCCCGCGCCATGCTGCTGTCGGCCGCGGCGGCGCGCTGGAAGGTCGATGCCTCCACCCTGCGCACGCAGGCCGGCACGGTGCTCGGCCCGGGCGGGCGCAAGGCGAGCTATGGCGAACTGGCCGAGGCGGCGATGGCGCTGCCGGTGCCCGAGAAGGTGGTGCTCAAGGACCCGAAGGACTTCCGCATCATCGGCCGCCCGACCCAGCGCCTGGATGCGGCCGCCAAGAGCAGCGGCCGGCAGGACTTCGGCATCGACGTGAAACACCCGGGCCAGCTCACGGCGGTGGTGGCCCATCCGCCGGTGTTCGGTGCCCGCCTGGCGTCGGTCGACGACAGCGCCGCGCGCGCCGTCAAGGGCGTGAAGGCCGTCGTGCGCATTCCGCTCGACCGCGGCGCCGAGGGCGTGGCCGTGGTGGCCGACGGCTACTGGCCCGCCAAGCTGGGTCGCGACGCGCTCAAGCTGCAATGGGACACGGCGGCGGTCGAGAAGGTCGACTCCGACAAGCAACTGGCCCAGTACCGCGAACTGGCCGACCGCCCCGGCAACCGCAAGTTCGACGCCGACATGGCGCCGCTGGCCAGCGCGCCGCGCAAGCTCGAGGCCGAGTTCGTGTTTCCCTACCTGGCGCACGCGCCGATGGAGCCGCTGAACTGCACCGTGAAGCTGTCGGACGGGCGCGCCGAGCTGTGGGTCGGCACCCAGTCCGCCGACCTCGACGGCTTCGCCGCGGCGCGCGCGCTGAAGCTCGAGCCCGCGCAGGTGAAGGTCAACGTGCAGATGGCGGGCGGCGGCTTCGGCCGGCGCTTCGTGAGCACCAGCGACTTCGTGGTCGAGGCCTGCGAGATCGCCAAGGCCACGCGCGCCGCCGGCCTCGACGTGCCGGTGCGGCTGCTGTGGAGCCGCGAGGACGACATCAAGGGCGGCTACTACCGGCCCATGCACCTGCATCGCGCGCGCATCGGCTTCGACGAGCGCGGCACGATCCTCGCCTGGGACCACGTCATCGTGGGCCAGTCCATCACCGCGGGCACGGTGTTCGCCGGCGCCATGGTGAAGGACGGTATCGACGCCACGGCGGTCGAGGGCATGCGCGATCCCTATCCGCTGCCGATGCGCCTGACGGTGCACCATCCGCAGCTCAACGTGCCGGTGCTGTGGTGGCGCAGCGTGGGCTCGACCCACACCGCCTTCGTGATGGAGACGCTGATCGACGAGATCGCGCGCAGCACGAAGCAGGACCCGGTGGCCTACCGCATGCAGCTGTTCGGCGACAAGCATCCGCGCCATCGCGCCGCGCTGCAGCTGGCGGTCGACAAGAGCGGTTACGGCAAGAAGAAGCTCGCGGACGGCCGCGCCTGGGGCGTGGCGGTGCACGAGTCCTTCGAATCGGTGGTCGCCTATGTGGTGGAAGCCTCGGTCAAGGACGGCCAGCCGGTGCTGCACCGCGCGACCAGCGGCGTGCACTGCAACCTGGCCGTGAATCCGCGCAGCGTGGAAGCGCAGGTGCAGGGCGCGGCCGTGATGGGGCTGTCGACCTGCCTGCCGGGCAGCGCGATCACCCTGAAGGACGGCGTGGTGCAGCAGGGCAACTTCGGCGACTTCACGGTGGCGCGCATCACGCAGGTGCCGGAGTTCGACATCCACATCGTGCCGAGCGCCGATGCGCCCAAGGGAATGGGGGAGCCGGGCCTGCCGCCGCTGGCACCCGCGTTCGCCAATGCCGTGGCGCAGTTGACGGGCAAGCCGCTGCGGCGGCTGCCGTTCGACCTGGCCTGAGGGGCTGGCGGTCGATCAGCCGGAACCGTTCTGGCCGAGCCTGTCGAAGCCTCGCGCAGCGCTTCGCCGTTCGGCGGGGCTCGCGACAGGCCAGGCTCGGCGTGAACGGGGATGGGTGGGTGTCAGATTGCCGCAGGCGCGGCGCTCGCGGGCGCCTGTCCGCGCACGTCCTGCTGCGACACCGCGGGCGGCAGCGCCGGCGAGGGCGGCGACAGCTTGGGCTGGTTGCGCGCCACCATGTTGTCGGGCTTCATGCGGAACAGCTGCGTGAGTGCCGCGCGGTACTGGGCTTCGCCGACCGAGTTGGTGTTGTGGTGCGAGCCGCCTTCCACCAGCACGAAGAGCTTGGGCACGGTGGCCGCGTCGTAGAGCTTGCGGCCCAGCGTCGGGTTGATCAGGCTGTCGGCGGTGCCGTGCACCACCAGCAGCGGCGCGCCGATGTCCTTGACCTTGTCGATCGCCTCGAAGCGCTGGGTGATGAAGGGACGGAAGGGCAGCCAGCCCCACTTGAAGCTGCCGACCACGTCGGCGATCGAGGTGAAGGTGCTCTCGACGATGGTGCCGCTCTCGTCGTTCACGCGCGCGGCCAGATCGATGCCGATGGCGCCGCCCAGCGAGTGGCCGAAGATGTAGCGGTGCTGGCGCGGATGGCGCGCGGCCAGCCAGGTCCAGGCGGCGCGGGCATCCTCGCGCGCCGACTCTTCCGAGGGCAGGCCCTTGGAGCTCTTGCCGAAGCCGCGGTAGTCGATGGCCAGCACCGAGAAGCCGAGCTCGTGCATGCGCTGGATGCGCGGGGCCGAGCCCGCCACGTTGTAGCGCGCGCCGTGCAGGTACAGCAGCACCGGCGTTTCGGTGGTCTCGGGCTCGCCGCCGAGCCACAGGCCGTGCAGGCGCGCGGGTTCGCCCGTGATGGACGACTGGAAGTCGATCCACACGTCCTGCATGCCCTGGGCCATGGTGGCGGTGTTGCCCCAGCTGCGGTCGCTGGGCTGGAAGATCCATTCACGCTGCTGCTCGTCGAAGGTCGAGCAGCCGGCGGCAAGAATGGCGCAAAGCGATAGGACTGACGCGAGGAGGGTCCAGCGTTTCATCATGGGAATGAGGGACAGCGATGCCGGCGAAAAAGTTCATCTGCCTGCTGCCGAAACACGCCGACGTGCATTTCGACACCTCCCTGACCAGCGCCTTTGCGGCGTCTTGGCGAACTCACCATGCAACGTGCGTGCCCGCCATGCGGATGACGGCTCCAAACCCGGAAAAACCCTCAAAAAGCCGCCAATTGACGGCTTTTGGGACGGCTTTTCGCGCGGATTCGGCTCAGCGGCCGCGCATGAACAGGGCGTCGAGCTCCCGGATCGACAGCTGGCGCCAGGTCGGACGGCCGTGGTTGCACTGGTCCGAACGCTCGGTTGCCTCCATCTGGCGTAACAAGGCGTTCATCTCGTCGAGCGTGAGCTTGCGGTTGGCGCGCACCGCGCCGTGGCATGCCATGGTCGACAGCAGCTCGTTCTGGGCCCGCTGCACCACGGTGCTCGCGTCGTGCTGCGACAGCTCGGCCAGCACGCTGCGCGCGAGCTCGACCGGATCGCCGTCGGCCAGGGTGCCGGGCACCGCGCGCACCGCCAGGGTGCGCGGCGAGAAGGGCGTGATCTCCAGGCCCAGCGTCGCGAGCACGGCGGTGCAGGCCTCGGCCGTGGCCACTTCCTGCGGCGTGGCGGCGAAGGTGGCGGGGATCAGCAGCGGCTGGCTCGAGATGGCGGCGCCGTCGAGCTGGGTCTTCAGGCGCTCGTAGACGATGCGCTCGTGGGCCGCGTGCATGTCGACCACGATCAGGCCCTGGCTGTTCTCGGCCAGGATGTAGATGCCCTGCAGCTGGGCCAGCGCGCGGCCCAGCGGCCAGGCTTCGTCGTTGTGGGCCAGCGCCTGGGGCTCGGCCGCGAGGCCCGCGGGAGCCTGGAACGGCGCGGCCGGGGCCTGGGTGCCGAAGTCGGCGGCCGGCGCCGCGCCGACGCCGGAATCGGACAGCACGGGCCAGTGGGCCGCGGAGGGTTCGGGCGCCAGCAGGGTTTCGCTGGCACGCCGCGGCCACATGGCCTCGAAATCGCCGGCGCCGCGCTCGGCGGCCCTGAAATTGATGGCGGGCTGCGACCACGAGCCGGTCGTGACCGGCGACACCGGCTTGAAGAAGGGCTGCTGCGCCTGGGCCGCCTGCGCGGCGTCGCCGGCGCGCGGCGCGGCCAGCGCGTTCTCGACCGCATGGCGCACCGCCTGGTGCACCTCGCGGCCGTCGCGGAAGCGCACCTCGATCTTGGTCGGGTGCACGTTCACGTCGACGCGCGCGGGGTCGATCTCGAGGTAGAGCACGTAGACCGGCTGGCGCTGGCCATGCAGCACGTCCTCGTAGGCGCTGCGCACCGCGTGCGACAGCACCTTGTCGCGCACGAAGCGGCCGTTGACGTAGAAGAACTGGTGGTCGGCGCGCGAGCGCGCGGCATCGGGAATGCCGGCGCGGCCGGCCACGCGCACCGGTCCGCCGACGTGCTCGACGACGACGCTCTGCGCCACGAAATCCTCGCTGAGCGCATCGCCCAGGCGCTGTTCGCGCTGCTCGCTGGCGCGCCACTGCTCGACCAGCTTGCCGTCGTGCCAGACCGAGAAACCCACATCGGGCCGCGCCAGCGCATGGCGGCGCACCGCCTCGATGCAGTGGGCGAGCTCGGTGGCATCGGTCTTGAGGAACTTGCGCCGCGCCGGGGTCGCGAAGAACAGCTCGCGCACCTCGACCGTGGTGCCGCGCGAACGCGCCACCGGGCGCAGCTCGCCGGTGCGGCCGTCGAGCGACCAGGCGCCGTCGGCACCCACCGCGCGCGACTGCAGGCTCAGCTCGGCGATCGCGTTGATGGCGGCCAGCGCCTCGCCGCGAAAGCCCATGGTGCCGACCGTCTCGAGGTCATTGAGGCTCGCGATCTTGCTGGTGGCATGGCGCCGCAGCGCCACCACGAGTTCCTCGCGCGGAATGCCCAGGCCGTCGTCCTCGATCGAGATCAGCCGCACGCCCCCGGACGCCAGCCGCACCGTGACCTGCGTCGCGCCCGCGTCGAGCGCGTTGTCGAGCAGCTCGCGCACCACCGAGGCCGGGCGCTCGACCACCTCGCCCGCGGCGATCTGGCTGATCAGCTCATCGGGGAGTTCGCGGATCGGGCGGCGTTCGGCGGGGGGGAGGGAGGAGGTGGGAAGGGCGCTCACCGGGCCATTCTAGAAGCCGCGTCGGCGCCGGGCCGACAGGCGGGGCATGGGTGTATTTGGAGCGCTTATACAGCCTCGCAACCGATCTCATTGGCGCTCGCGCGGCGCGCTCCCTAAGCTCCGCCGCACCACGAGAACGCCCTTCGAGAAAGACCTCCCATGACCCCCCGCCCCCTCCGTTCCGCCGCCTGGTTCGACAACCCCGAGCACAGCGAACTCTCGGTGCTCCACCTGGCCTGGTACCTCAACTACGGGCTGACGCGCGAGGAGCTGCAGTCCGGCCGGCCCATCATCGCGATCGCGCAGAGCGGCTCCGACCTGACGCCGTGCAACCGGCACCACCGCGAGCTCGCGCAGCGCGTGCGCGACGGCATCCGCGAGATGGGCGGCATCGCGATGGAATTCCCGATGCACCCGATCCAGGAGAACGGCCGCCGGCCCACGGCCGCGCTCGACCGCAACCTGGCCTACCTGGGCCTGGTCGAGACGCTGACCGGCTACCCGATCGACGGCGTGGTGCTGACCACCGGCTGCGACAAGACCACCCCGGCCGCGCTGATGGCCGCGGCCACTGCGAACATCCCGGCCATCGTGCTGTCGGGCGGGCCGATGCTCAACGGCTGGCACGACGGGCAGCGCACCGGCACCGGCACCACGCTGTTCAAGGCGCGCGAGCTGTTCGCCAAGGGCAGCATCGACTTTCCGGGCTACATCGACCTGGTGGGCTCCACCGTGCCCTCGATCGGCCACTGCAACGTGATGGGCACGGCCTCGACCATGAACGCGCTGGCCGAGGCGCTGGGCATGAGCCTGCCGGGCTGCGCCGCCATTCCGGCGCCGTACCGCGAGCGCGGGCAGATGGCCTACGAGACCGGGCGGCGCATCGTGCAGATGGTGCGCGAGGACCTCAAGCCCTCGGACATCCTCACGCGCGCGGCCTTCGAGAACGCGATCGTCGTCAACTCGGCGATCGGCGGCTCGACCAACGCGCCGATCCACCTGATCGCGATCGCCAAGCACGCGGGCGTGGACCTGGTCATACAGGATTGGGAGAGCGTGGGGCTCGACGTGCCGCTGCTGCTCGACATGCAGCCGGCCGGCAAGTACCTGGGCGAGGAGTTCTACCGCGCCGGCGGCGTGCCGGCCGTGGTGGCCGAGCTGCATCGCCACGGCCTGATCCGCGAGGGCGCGCTCACGGTCACGGGCCGCACGCTGGCGCAGAACTGCGCGCAGGCGCCGGTGAAGGACGCCGACGTGATCCGCCCCTTCGAGGCGCCGCTGCGACAGAACGCCGGCTTCCTCGTGATGTCGGGCAACCTGTTCGACAGCGCGATCATGAAGACCAGCGTGATCTCGGACGAGTTCAGGGCGCGCTACCTGAGCGCGCCCGGCGACCCCGATGCCTTCGTCGGCCGCGCGATCGTGTTCGACGGCCCCGAGGACTACGAGCGCCGCATCGAGGACCCGGCGCTCGACATCGACGCCTCCTGCATCCTGTTCATGCGCGGCGTGGGGCCGATCGGGCACCCGGGCTCGTCGGAGGTGGTGAACATGCGCGCGCCCGCGCACCTGCTCAAGAGCGGCGTCTCGGCGCTGCCCTGCATCGGCGACGGCCGGCAGTCGGGCACCTCGGGCTCGCCCTCGATCCTCAATGCCTCGCCCGAGGCCGCGGCGGGCGCGGGCCTGGCGCTGCTGCGCACCGGCGACCGCGTGCGCGTGGACCTCGAGGCGCGTCGCGTCGACATGCTCGTGGACGACGAGGAACTGCGCTCCCGCGCGCGCCAGCTCGAGGCCGCGGGCGGCTATCCGATCCCCGCGAGCCAGACGCCGTGGCAGGAGATCCAGCGCGCGATGGTCGACACGCTGTCCGAGGGCATGGTGCTCAAGCCGGCCGTCAAGTACCAGCGCGTGGCGCAGACCGCGGGGATTCCGCGGCGCAACCACTAGCGCCAGAGAACCCCACCAAGAACACAAGGAGACAACGACGATGAATCCCTACAGCCCCCTGGTCGGCGCCGCCGTCCACAAGGCGCGCTGGCGCCTGCTGCCGATGCTGGTCCTCATGTACATCATGTCGATCCTCGACCGCGTCAACGTCGGCTTCGCGAAGCACGCGCTGCAGATCGACACCGGCCTCAGCGACGCCGCCTTCGCGCTCGGCGCCGGCATCTTCTTCGTGAGCTATGCCATCTTCGAGGTGCCGAGCAACGTGATCATGACGCGCGTCGGCCCGCGCATCTGGCTCAGCCGGATCATGGTGAGCTGGGGCCTGGTGGCCTCGGCCATGATGTTCGCGACCACCGAGACCTCGTTCTACCTGCTGCGCTTTTTGCTCGGCATCGCCGAGGCCGGCTTCTATCCGGGCGTGCTGCTCACGCTGACCTACTGGTTCCCGGCCAGGGTGCGGGCGCAGGCCAACGGCATCCTGCTGTTCGGCTTCGCGGGCGCGCTGGTCATCGGCGGGCCGGTGTCGGGCGCGCTGCTCGAGATGCACGGCATCGGCGGGCTCAAGGGCTGGGAGTGGATGTTCCTGATCGAGGGCGCGATGGCGGTGGTGGTCGGCATCTGGGCCTTCTTCGTGATCGTCGACCGGCCGCATGCCGCGAAGTGGCTCGCGCCCGCGGAGCAGGACGCGCTGCAGGCCGTGCTCGACCAGGAGGCGGCGCAGAAGGCGGCCGGCAGCCCGCAGACCGTGATGCAGACCTTGCGCAACCCGAAGGTGATGTTCTTCGCGCTGAACTTCTTCATCGTGCAGATCGCGGCCTATGGCCTGATCTTCTACCTGCCGAGCCAGGTGTCGCAGATCCTCGGCCAGAAGATCGGGCTGATGGTGGGTTTCGTCACCAGCATCCCGTGGCTGCTGGCGCTGTTCGTCGTCTTCTTCGTCACGCGCTGGTCGGACCGGCACCACGAGCGGCGACGCCTCACGGTGGCCTCGCTCTACACGGTGTTCGGCGTGTGCGTCTGCCTGTCGGCGCACGGTTCGCCGATCTTCGCGATCGCCGCGCTGTCGATCGGCGCCTCGACCTGGCTGTCGGGCACGCCGATCTTCTTCGCCTTCCTGTCGGAGCGCCTGTCGGGCCTGGGCATCGCCGCCGGCATCGCGTTGGTGAACTCCATCGGCAACCTCGGCGGCTTCGTGGCGCCGAGCCTGCGCACCTATGTCGAACAGAACCATGGCGGCTCGGCCGCCGGCCTCTACACGCTGGGCGGCGCGGCGCTGCTCGCGGCCCTGATGCTGGCGCTGATGCCCAGAGGCTGGCGCACGGTGGCCGCCGCGCCGCGCGAGGCCGCGCGGTCCGGCGCGGCGCTCGAAGGCTCGGCGCTGCCGCGCGCCTGAGGCCGGGTCAGAGCGTGAGCCGCCAGGCGCGCGCGAGCGCCTGCATCGCACAGTCGACCTCGGGGCGCCGCAGCGCGCCCGCGAGGCAGACGAAGCGCAGGTCGCTCTCGATGCCGACCTGGTCGGCGATCACCAGCCCCTCGCGCTGGCTGGCGCGCAGCGCCACCGCGTCGCGCGCCAGCGAGATGCCCACGCCCGCGCGCACCAGCGCGAGCATCGACGACTCCTGGTCGGCCTGCGCCGCCTTCTTCAGCACCAGCCCGCGCGCCTGCAGCATCGGCGCCAGCAGCCGCGAGTGCGAGGAGGTCGCCGGCGCCAGCACCCAGGGCAGGCAGCTCAGGTCGGGCCAGTCGCGCCCCATCACCTGCGGCCCCCAGCCCGGCGGGCCGATCACCTGGTAGCTGAAGCGCGTGAGCACGCTCGAATGGAAGGCCTTGCCCTCGCTGCGGCGCGAGGCCGAGCTGGCCTGCGGCAGGTCGCTCGCGTCGGGATCGCCGAGGTAGAAGCCGACGTCGACCTCCTTGTTCAGCAGCTTCGCGAGCACCTCGCCGCTGGTGCCGTGGTGCAGCTCGGTCTCGAGCTCGGGCGCCAGCGTCACCAGCTCCCTGAGCAGGCCGCTCAGGCGCGTGAACTCGGGGTCGAGGATGGTGCCGATGCGCAGCGCGCCGCGCACGCCGCCCTTCATGCGCTCGGCGGCGATCGCGAAATCGTTGAGCCCCTCGAGCGCGTGTTCCGCGTGGTTCAGCAGCGCCGCGCCGTCGCGCGTCAGCAGCAGGCCGGTGGGCGTGCGCTGGAACAGCTCGAGCTCGACCAGCGCGCCGAGCTCCTTGAGCTGCAGGCTGACCGCCGGCTGCGTGAGGAAGAGGCGCTGCGCGCCCCTGGACACCGATCCCTCGCGCGCGACGGCCACGAAGGCCTGCAGCAGCCGCGGGTCGATCTTCTTCATGCGGCGCGCGTGTTCAGGGCATCAGCGTGTTCGACGGCAGGGTCTCGTCGAGCAGCTTGCGTGCCGTCTCGATGCCGGCCACCGGCAGCAGCTTCGGATCGAGCAGGCCCACCTGCACCAGCACGCTGGCCTGGTCCCAGTAGATGTGCTCGTGGTAGAGCTTGTCGCCGCGGAACTTGATGACCGCGAGCAGCGGCACCTCGACGCGCCGGCCCGTGGGCGCCACGCCCGGCAGCATCCACGGGATCTCGGTGGTGTGGGTGAAGGTGAACAGCAGCTCGTCGACCACCTGCGTCGCGCCGACCGTGCGCGAGATCGAGGTCAGCGCGGTGTCGGGCGGATTGCTGTTGACGAAGTGGTGGGTATAGAAGGCATGCAGGTTCTTGTAGCCCACGCCGCCGGTCATGGTCGGGATGTGGTTGACGTAGGGCTCGGCCACCATGGTCGACATGGTGTCGTCGACGTTGCGCGTGCCGAACTCGTACTCGCAGTGCTTGTCCCACAGCGCCGAGAGGTCGTAGTGCGGGCCGATCGCAGACTTGAGCGCGGCGATGCTGCGCTCGTGCGCCATCAGCGCCGAGGGCTTGTGGAAGTGGTCGCCGCCCGCGCGCGCGAAGGCGTGGTCGACGCCCGGATAGACGTGCAGCGAAACCTTGGGATGGCCCTGGAGCGTCTGCACGATGCGCTCGCGCGCCTCGGGCGGGCAGAACTTGTCAAGCTCGGCCACGTGCAGCAGCAGCGGTTTCTTGATGTTCTTCGCTTCCTCGAGCGCCGCGTCGATGCCCACGCCGTAGTAGCCCACCGACACGTCGGCATCGGTGCGGCAGGCCGCGAGGTAGGCCAGCTTGCCGCCGAGGCAGAAGCCCAGCACGCCGGCCCGGCGCTCGACCACCTCGGGCCGGTCGCGCAGCACGTCGAGCGCGGCCTGGATGTCCTCCATGCCCTTGGCCTCGTCGAAGCCGCCGTAGAACTTGAAGGCCTGCTGCCAGTCGGCCTCGCTGTAGCCCAGTTCCACGTCGGGCTGCTGGCGCCAGAACAGGTCGGGCACCAGCGCCACGTAGCCTTCTTCCGCGTAGTAGTCGGCCACGTCGCGCATGGTCTTGTTCACGCCGAAGATCTCCTGCGCGATCACCAGGCCGGGCCCGTGGCCCGAGGCCGGCACGGCGAGGTAGCCGCGGAAGCTGCCGCTGCCGTCTTTGGCGGCGAGCTGGATGTATTGACCTGTCATGGGTGTCTCCAAGGTGGGGATGGGTGTTCTGCAGGCGCGTTCGCGGCCTGGGGTCTTCGATCGAGGGGCGGACGCTGCAAGGATAATCCGCCCCCATGGAAATCATCAGCTTTCTCGTCGACTTCATCCTGCATGTCGACAAGCACCTCGAGGCCTTCGTCATCGCCTACGGTCCCTGGGTCTACGCGCTCCTGTTCCTGATCGTGTTCGTCGAGACCGGGGTGGTGGTGATGCCCTTCCTGCCTGGCGATTCGCTGCTGTTCATCGTGGGCGCGCTGTGCGGCGTGGGGCTGATGAGCTTTCCGATCGCCTGCACCTTGCTGGTGATCGCGGCGATCCTCGGCGACCAGTGCAACTACAGCATCGGCCGCTACTTCGGGCCCAAGGTGTTCCAGTGGGAGAGTTCGCGCTTCTTCAACCGCAAGGCCTTCGACCAGGCCCATGCCTTCTACGAACGCTACGGCGGCATCACCATCGTGCTCGCGCGCTTCATGCCCTTCATCCGCACCTTCGCGCCCTTCGTGGCCGGCGTGGCCGAGATGAGCCGCGCCAAGTTCAGCATGTTCAACGTCGGCGGCGCGCTGCTGTGGGTGCTCGGCATCGCGACCGCGGGCTACTTCTTCGGCAACCTGCCGCTGGTGCGCCAGCATCTGGACAAGATCATCTGGGCGCTGATCTTCGTGCCGGGCCTGCTCGCGATCTTCGGCGCCTGGCGCGCGGCGCGGGCCGAGAAGGCGCGTGCGCAACAGGGCGCCTGAGGCCGCGCCCGCCCACGAAAAAAAGAGCGCCCCGCGGGGCGCTCTTTTCTTTGGTGCAGCACGGGTGCCAGGCACCCGGACGGTCAGTAGGTCGGGCCGTTGCGCGGGTAGTAGTTGCCCTGCGGATAACGCTGCTGGTTGTAGTAGTTGCGTTCGTCGGCATTGCGGCCGACCTGGTTGCCGATGATGCCGCCGATGGCGGCACCACCCACGGTGCTGGCGGTGTTGCCGCCGATCGCATTGCCGACTAGCGCGCCGCCGACCGCGCCGACACCCGTGCCCAGGTTCTGGTTCGGGCCCGACGCGCAGCCCGCCAGTGCCATCACCGAGGTGGCCGCCGCAGCGGCAATCCAGATGCGTGCTTTCATGATGTCCACCTTTCTGTTTAAAAAATCGATGGAGTGATCTTCTGCAGAACGGTGTTCCACCCCATGTAGGAGCCCGCCGCGCCTGCCTGTGCGGGGCGCCGGGCCGCGGCGTGGGAAGGGGAGCCTGCGCGGGGTCGGCGCTGCCCACGCCGCCCTCTGAAAACCGGCCCGCGGGCCGGCTCAGAGCTGCCGGCTGCGCGCCAGCGGCGGGTTCTGCGCGAAATAGCGCTGGATGCCGCGCATCAGCGCGTCGGCCAGGTCTTCCTGGTACTGCACGCGGCGCAGGTTGGCTTCTTCCTCGGGGTTGCTGATGAAGGCCGTCTCGACCAGCACGCTCGGGATGTCGGGCGCCTTGAGCACCGCGAAGCCGGCCTGTTCGACCTGACCCTTGTGCAGTCGCGCGCCGATACCCTTGATCTCGCCGAGCATCGCGCCGCCGAGCTTGAGGCTGTCGTTGATCTGCGCGGTGGTGCTCATGTCGAGCAGCGCGCGCTGCACCTGCGCCTCGTGGTTGCCGACGTTCACGCCGCCGACCTTGTCGGCGTCGTTCTCCTTGTTGGCGAGCCAGCGCGCGGCGCTGCTCGAGGCGCCGCTCTGGCTCAGCGCGAACACGCTGGCGCCGCGCGCGGCCGGCGTGGTGAAGGCGTCGGCGTGGATGCTCACGAACAGGTCGGCCTGCACGCGTCGCGCCTTCTGCACGCGCACGCCCAGCGGCACGAAGAAGTCGGCATCGCGCGTGAGGAAGGCGCGCATCGGGTTGCCGTTGATGCTGCTGGCGTTGATGCGGTCGCGCAGGCGGAACGCGACCTGCAACACGATGTCCTTTTCGCGCGTGCCGGCCGGGCCGATGGCGCCGGGGTCCTCGCCGCCATGGCCGGGATCGAGCGCGACGATGATGATGCGGTCGGTGCGGCTGGTGGTGGCACCGCCGCGCGCGACCGCCACCGGCGGCGGCGGCGGCGGAGCCACGGGACGAGGCGCGGCCGCGGGCGGGCTCGGCGGCATCGGCAGCGGGCGGTTCTCCGCGACCACCGGCGGCGGCGTCGCGGGACCGGGCCGCATCGACTGCTGCGCCATGAGATCGCCCAGCGGATCCTGTACGGGAGGCGGCGCGGTTGCGACGACGGGTGGGCGCACGGGCGGAGCGACCGGCGTGGGCGCTGGGCGCGGGGCGGGCACGTTGGGCGATGGCCGCACGAGGATCGGCGGCCCGCCGTCGGGTGCCAGGCCCGAGGGCGGCGTCGCGGGCGGCGGCACCGCGGGGGCGCTGGCCACCGAGGTGTCGTTGCTGCCGCTGGTGCGCGGGGCGTCGCGCAGGCGCTCGGTGATCAGCGCCTCCATCGGGTCGATGGCCTTCTCGGGATAGAGGTCGAGCACCAGCCGGTGCTTGTAGGCGGCGATGGGCGCCAGCGAGAACACCTGCGGCGCCACGGTCTGCTTGAGGTCGAACACGATGCGCACCACCTTCGGTGCGTTCTGTCCCACGCGCAGGCCGTTGATGTAGGGATCGCCGGGCTTGATCTTGCCGACCAGCTCGCGCAGTTCGCTGCTGAGGTCGATGCCCTCGATGTCGACCGCGAGCCGCGGCGGGTTGCCGACCACGAGCTGTTGCGAATGCAGGCGCACGTCGGACTCGATGGTCACGCGCGTGTAGTCGGCCGCGGGCCAGACGCGCACCGCGAGGATGCTGGCGCCGCGCGCGATCTGATGGACGCCGAGCACCAGCGCGAGGCTGCCGCCCTGCAGCAGCACGCGCCGCTTGAGGCCGCCCGCCTTCATGCGGCGGCGTGGGACAGCAGGTCGCCGCCGCGAGGTGTGTTCGCCAGGAGTTTCACGCTGCGTGTGTCGTCGGTCATTGCTTCGATTTTAATAGCTAGGTCCGCAATTGGAGTGCGCCCCGCCGCGTTTTCGGGCCATTCCGCCAGCTTGAGGCCCGGGCCCGCGAAGATGTCGCGGAAGCCCGCGTCCTCCCATTCGCGCGGATCGCTGAAGCGGTAGAAGTCGAAGTGGAAGATCGCGAGGCCGTCGGGCGCCTCGTGCGGCTCGACCACCGCATAGGTCGGGCTCTTGATGCGCCCCGTGATCCCGAGCGCGCGCAGCAGGTGCCGCACGAAAGTGGTCTTGCCGGCCCCGAGGTCGCCGTGCAGTTCGACGAAGGCATCGCGCAGGGCGGGAGAGGCCGCGAGCGAGCGAGCGAAGGCCTCGGTGTCGGCCTCGTCGCGCCAGCGCATTTCTACAATCGGCAAGTGATCGTCAGCAGCCATCCACTCGTTGTGCGTATTCAGGCCTTGGCCCGGGAACTCGGATTCTCCCAAATCGGAATCGCGGGCGTCGATCTGTCGAGCGCCGAGGACGGTCTGATGCAATGGCTGGCCCATGGGTTCCATGGCGAGATGGATTACATGGCGGCGCATGGCACGCGGCGCGCGCGGCCCGCCGAGCTGGTGCCCGGCACCGTGAGCGTGATCACCGCGCGCATGGACTACCTGCCGCGCGACACCGATCCCGACTGGCAGGCGATCGAGTTCGAACGCCTGCGCCGACCCGGCGAGGCCATCGTCTCGGTCTATGCGCGCGGCCGCGACTACCACAAGGTGCTGCGCAACCGGCTCGCGAAACTGGCCGAGCGCATCGCGCTGGAAGTCGGGCCTTTCGGGCATCGCGCCTTCACCGATTCGGCGCCGGTGCTCGAGGCCGAGCTGGCCTCGCGCAGCGGGCAGGGCTGGCGCGGCAAGCACACGCTGGTGCTCGATCGGAACGCGGGCTCGATGTTCTTTCTCGGCGAGATCTACGTCGACATGGTGCTGCCCGAGAGCGAGCCGGTGAGCTCGCACTGCGGCAGCTGCAGCGCCTGCATCGACGTGTGCCCGACGCAGGCGATCGTGGCGCCGCGGCGGCTCGATGCGCGGCGGTGCATCTCCTACCTCACGATCGAGCATGGCGGGGCGATCCCGGTCGAGCTGCGCACGTCGATGGGCAACCGGATCTATGGCTGCGATGACTGCCAGTTGATCTGTCCGTGGAACAAGTTCGCCAAGAAGAGTTCGCTGGCGGACTTCGATGCGAGGGACGGGTTGACGGGGCGTACTTTGGCCGAGTTGTTTGCGTGGACCGAGGAAGAGTTCCTGCGCAGGACCGAGGGGAGTCCGATTCGGCGGATCGGCCATGAGCGGTGGCTGCGGAACATCGCGGTGGCCCTGGGGAATGCGCTGAGGGCTGGCGAGGAGGGGGCTCGCGAGGCCCTGGTGTCCCGCAAGGACGGCGCCAGTGCCTTGGTTCGGGAGCACGTGGAGTGGGCCTTGGGGGCCGTTGCTCCCGAGTAGGTTCTTTCTTTGGAGTGGCCGGCTGCGCTCGGCCTTGATGTTCCTCAGCCGGCTTCTAGCGCAACGGCGATGGCAGGCTGTCGGGCCAGTTCGATGAAGGCCCGCACGTAATCGATGGCGGTGTCCGCCTCGCGCGCCCCCAGGAAGATCTGCTTGGCGATGCCGCGCGGGCCGAGCCGCACCGGCACCACGTCCATCTTCTGCGCGTACTCCTCGACCAGCCAGCGCGGCAGCGCGGCCACGCCGCGGCCGCTGGCCACCATCTGCAACATGATGTCGGTGGTTTCGATCGCCTTGTGGCGCTTGGGCGTGACGCCGGCCGGCAACAGGAAATGGTTGTAGATGTCCAGGCGCTCGACATCCACGGGATAGCTGATGAGCACCTCCCCGGTCAGCTGCCGCGGCTTCACGTAGGGCGCCGAAGCCAGCGCATGACCCTTGGCCACGACCAGCACCTGCTCGTAGTCGAACACGGGCTCGAACTTCAGGCCCGGCTTATGGAGCGGGTCGGGCGTGACCAGCAGGTCGATCTCGTAGCCGAACAGCGCGCCGATCCCGCCGAACTGGAATTTCTGCTTCACGTCCACGTCCACGTCGGGCCATGCGGCCAGGTAGGGTGACACCACCTTGAGCAGCCACTGGTAGCAAGGGTGGCATTCCATGCCGATGCGCAGCGCGCCGCGCTCGCCCTGCGCGAACTGGCCCAGGCGCTCCTCGGCCAGGTCGAGCTGCGGCAGCACGCGGTTCGCCACCGCCAGCAGGTACTGGCCGGCCTGCGTCAGGCGCAGGCTTCGGCCTTCGCGCAGCCAGATGTCGGTGCCCAGCTGATGCTCCAGCTTCTTCATGCTGTGGCTCAGCGCCGACTGGGTCAGGTTCAGCACGCCCGCGGCGGCCGTCAGCGAGCCTTGCTGTTCGACCTGCCGGACGATGCTGAGGTGGAGGCGTTCAAGCATTCACATGACTCCCGCTCATGGATTGTTGAAATAAAAACATTTTACGTCATCGATTCCCCTGGCTAGCATTCATCCAGATGAAAGAAGAAATGACACGTCCACTCCGTCTCGTCGCTGTTTCCGGCGGGCTGCAACGCCCATCGAAGTCCGCCGCGCTGGCGGAACACCTGCTCGACCTGATCGCCGACGCGGTCCCTTGCGAACAGCGCCTGATCGAACTCGGTCCCCTCGCACCGCTGTTCGGCGGTGCGCTCCGGCGCTCCCAACTGCCCGACACGGTGGAGCGGGAACTGGCGGCGATCGAACGAGCCGACGTGCTGGTCGTCGCAACGCCGGTCTATCGCGGCGCATACACGGGACTGTTCAAGCACTTCTTCGACTTCATCGACCAGGACGCCCTGATCGACAAGCCCGTGCTGTTGGCCGCCACCGGCGGCAGCGAGCGCCATGCGCTGGTGATCGACCACCAGCTGCGACCGCTGTTCAGCTTCTTCCAGGCGCGCACCCTGCCGCTGGGTGTCTACGCGACCGACAGCGATTTCGTCGACCACCGCCTGCGGAACCAGGCCCTCATCGAGCGGTCGAGGCTGGCGGTCCAGCGGGCATTGCCATTGATCGAATGGCTGCGCCACGCCTCGCCCTCCGCGGCCGAGGAAGCGGCGCTGGCCTGACACAGGAATTCGTCTTCTCTCTCGAAAAAATCTGATCGCCGGATTCCAATGAACAAAGAACCCACCTTCACCCTCAAGAGCATCCGTTTCGATGAGAACTACCAGCCATCGGACAGCACGCGCATCACCACCAACTTCGCCAACCTGGCGCGCGGAGCGAGCCGGCAGCAGAACTTGCGCAACACCTTGAGGATGATCGACAACCGCTTCAACGACCTCGCGCACTGGGACAACCCGACGGGCGATCGCTACGCCGTCGAGCTCGAGATCATCTCGGTGGAGATGAGCCTGGATGCCGAGAGCGGCAACGCCGTATTCCCGCTGATCGAGATACTGAAGACCTGCATCCTCGACAGGACGACGGACCAGCGCATCGACGGCATCGCGGGGAACAACTTCTCTTCCTACGTGCGCGACTACGACTTCAGCGTGCTGCTTCCCGCATACAACGCCGACCGGGCGGAATTCGGCACGCCCGAGGATTTCGGCGATCTGCACGGAAAGCTGTTCCAGCAGTTCGCCAACTCTCGCATCTACAAGGAGCGTTTCGGCAAGCCGCCCGTCATCTGCATCAGCGCCTCGACCAGCAAGACCTATCAACGGACCGGAAACCAGCACCCGGTGCTGGGCGCCGAGTACCGGCAGAACGAGCTGTCCTCGACCGATCGGTACTTCGCCAAGATGGGGATGCAGGTTCGTTTCTTCATGCCGCCCAATGGCGTTGCGCCCCTGGCCTTCTATTTCCATGGCGACCTGCTTGGCGACTACACGAGCCTCGAGCTGATCGGCACCATCAGCACGATGGAAAGCTTCCAGAAGATCTATCGCCCCGAGATCTACAACGCCAATTCCTCGGCCGGAAAGATCTACAGCCCGAGCCTGAAGAACCAGGACTACTCGTTGACGCAGATCGTCTACGACCGGGAGGAACGCAGCCAGCTGGCGGTCAGGCAGGGGAAGTTCGCGGAGGAGCACTTCATCAAGCCCTACGGGAACGTGCTCGCGCAGTGGGTTGCCGACTGCGTTGCCTGACCCCATCCCCACGCCATCAAACAGCTGCGCGGCCTGACAGGCCCCGCAGTACGCTCGCCATCCCGTCTTCGCTTGAAAAGGAAAATCCAGATGTTCGAAACCTCCATCGCCGGCAGCCTGCCGAAGCCAGCCTGGCTGGCCGAAACCAACAAGCTGTGGCCTCAATGGGCGGCCGAGGGCGATGCGCTGCGCCAGGCCAAGGCCGACGCGACGCTGCTGTGGATCAAGGCCCAGGAGGACGCGGGCCTGGACATCGTGTGCGACGGCGAGCAGTCGCGCCAGCACTTCGTGCACGGTTTCCTCGAGCAGGTCGAGGGCATCGACTTCGAGCACAAGGTGAAGATGGGCATCCGCGACAACCGCTACGACGCGATGGTGCCGCAGGTGGTCTCGGCCCTGCGCCTGAAGGACCGCGTGCATGCCTTCGAAGCGCAGTTGGCGCGTGCGCACACGAAGAAGAAGCTCAAGTTCACCCTGCCGGGCCCGATGACCATCGTCGACACCGTGGCCGACCGCTTCTACGGCGACAAGGTCAAGATGGCCTTCGCTTTCGCCGAGTTGCTCAACCAGGAAGCCCTGGCGCTGCAGGCCGATGGTGTGGACATCATCCAGTTCGACGAGCCCGCCTTCAATGTCTACATGAAGGATGCCGCCGACTGGGGCGTGCAGGCGCTCGAGCGCGCGGCGCAGGGCCTGACCTGCACGACCGCCGTGCACATCTGCTACGGCTATGGCATCAAGGCCAACACGGACTGGAAGAGCACCCTCGGCGAGGAATGGCGCCAGTACGAGCTGGTGTTCCCCGCGCTCGCCAAGAGCCGGATCGACCAGGTGAGCCTGGAGTGCATCCACTCCCACGTGCCGCCCGACCTGATGAGCCTGTTGGCCGGCAAGGACGTGATGGTCGGCGTGATCGATGTGGCCAGCGAAGCGATCGAGACTCCCGAAGAAGTGGCCGACACCATCGGCCGCGCCCTGCAGTTCGTCCCGAAGGAGCGCCTGTTCCCGTGCACGAACTGCGGCCTAGCCCCCATGAGCAGGGACGTGGCATGGCGCAAGCTGAAAGCCCTTGCAGAGGGCACCAAGCTGGCAAAGGAGCGGCTAGCCACGGTGTGATACCTAACAGAAGGACACCCGCCCACACAAGGACGCGCCACGGCGCGTTGACCCTGATCCCCTCTGGCTGTGCCGAGGAGCGCAGGAGAAAGCGGGATCAGGGCCGCAGCTGTCTGAGCGCAACGAAGTGGAGCGAGTTCTGCGGACCCCCGCTTTCTCCGAGCACCGCAGGTTGCCCGTAGCGAAGCGGAGGGACACAGACAGTGGGGTCGCCTTCTCTTTGGTTACTTTCTCTTGGCGAGACAAGAGAAAGTGACTCGCCCGCCGGGGCGAGACCCGGCCAACAGCCTCCGCAGGACCCACAAAAATCAAGAAAAACAGCGGTCGAAGGATTCAACGAGGCAAAGCCAAGGCAAACGGCAAACTAACCACCCCCAACACCGTAGACATGGTCACCAACCCCGCCACAAACGCCCCGTTGTACCCCATCCTCTGCGCCAACACGTAAGCACTAGAAGCAGTAGGAACCGCAGAAAAAGCCATCAACACCGAAGCCTGCGCCGCATCCAGCCGCAACCACCGCGCCAGCCCCCAGGCCACCAGCGGCAACACGAAGTGCCGAATCGACAGCACCGAAGCCGCCAGCACCTTCCCCCGCCCCAACGTGGCGAACTGCATCCCCGCCCCCGCCGCCAGCAGCCCGAGCGCCAACGAAGCCGCCCCGATCCGCGACAGGGTCGGCGTGAGCCAGCCAGGCACCGTGAACCCCAGCACGTTCGCCAGCAAGCCCGCCACCGTCGCCACGATCAGCGGATTGCGCACCAGCTGCCGCGCGAACCCCGTCTGCGCATGCCGCGTCATCGGCCACACCGCCGCGATGTTCATCATCGGCACGCACACCCCGATCAGCACCGCGATCAGCAGCAGGCCTTCGGGTCCCGCGAGCCGCTCGGCCATCGCGAGGCAGATGAAGGAGTTGAAGCGGAACGCGACCTGCACGCTCGCCGCATGGTCGCGCCGATCGAGGTGCGAGCCGATGCCGGGCACCCAGGGCAGCGCATAGGCCAGCGCCACGCCGCACAGGCTCACGCCCACGCCCGCCATCAGCAGGCTCGAGGTCGCACCAAAATCGAGCGGGCTGCGCACGATCGAATGGAACAGCAGCGTGGGAAAAAGAAAGTAGTAGACGAGGCTCTCGACCTGGTCCCAGACCTTGCGGTCCAGCGCGGTGTAGCGGCACAGGAGCCAGCCGATGGCGATCAGGGAGAAGTCGGGGAAAAGCAGCTGCGCGTAGTTCACCGCGCCGAGCATAAACCGCCCAAACCATGGGTATTCCACAGCCCGGGTCGCAGCGACGAGCCGCTAGCATCGCTGCTTTCGCAATTTTCGTCCCCATCGTTCAAGGAGTAATCGATGCAACGTCGTCAATGGAGTGCCTTCGTCGGTGCCGCCGCGCTGGTCGCGGTCGCGGGCCCGGCCTTCGCCCAGGGCTATCCCAACAAGCCGGTCGAACTGAGCGTTCCCTTTGCCCCGGGTGGCACGACGGACATCGTGGCGCGCGTGGTGGCCGATCCGCTGGGCAAGGTGCTGGGCCAGCCGGTGGTGGTGATCAACCGCGCCGGCGGCGGCGGCATCGTGGGCGCGGCCGAGACGGCGCGCTCGGCGCCCGACGGCTACAAGCTCGGCGTGGCCACGGTGTCGAGCACCGCGGCCAACCCGGCCATCAACCCGAAGACGCCGTACGACCCGATCAACGACTTCACGCCGATCATCAACATCGCGGCCACGCCGAACATCATCGCGGTCAACCCGAGCTTCCCGGCGAAGAACTACGCCGAGTTCGTGGCCGAGCTGAAGAAGAACCCCGGCAAGTACTCGTACGCCTCGTCGGGCACGGGCGGCATCGGCCACCTGCTGATGGAGCTCTACAAGAGCCTCACCAACACCTTCGTCACGCACATCCCCTACCGCGGCGCGGGCCCTGCGCTCAACGACGTGGTGGCCGGCCAGGTGCCGATCATGTTCGACAACATCCCCTCGGCCATGCCCTTCATCCAGAGCGGCCGCCTGATCCCGATCGTGGTGTCGGCGCCGCAGCGCCTGGCCGCGCTGCCGAACGTGCCGACCTTCAAGGAAGTCGGCCTCGAGCAGGTGAACCGCATGGCCTACTACGGCATCCTCGGCCCGAAGGGCCTGCCGAAGGAAGTGGTCGACAAGATCAGCGCCGGCGTGAAGAAGGCGGTGGAAGACCCGGCGGTGAAGAAGCGCATCGAGGACACCGGCTCGCTGATCGTGGCCAACACGCCCGAGCAGTTCTCGGCCCAGATCAAGGCCGAGTACGAGGTCTACAAGGAAGTCGTGGCCAAGCAGAAGCTCAAGCTCGACTGATTCCGCGCCATCCGCAGGAAGGGCCGTTCCCCGTCGCGGGGGAGCGGCCTTTTTTTTGCTATCTTGCCCATCCATGACCGAGGCCGCCGCCGCACCCACCCCCGACATCGACGAGTTCATCGACGCCCTCTGGCTCGAGGACGGCCTGTCGAAGAACACGCTCGCCGCCTACCGGCGCGACCTCGCGCTGTTCGCGCACTGGCTCGACCAGCAGCGCGGCGGCATGACGCTCGGCGCCGCGCAGGAGTCGGACCTGCAGGCCTACATGGGCGTGCGGCTGTCGGCCAAGGGCAAGGCCACCTCGGCCAACCGGCGGCTCACGGTGTTCAAGCGCTACTACCGCTGGGCGCTGCGCGAGCGCCGCATCGTGGCCGACCCGAGCCTGCGGCTGATGCCCGCGCGCCAGATGCCGCGCGCGATCAAGCTGCTGTCGGAGAAGCAGGTCGACGACCTGCTCGGCGCGCCCGACGTCGACACGCCGCTGGGCCTGCGCGACCGCGCGATGCTCGAGCTGATGTATGCGAGCGGGCTGCGCGTGAGCGAGCTGGTGTCGCTCAAGGTGATCGACATCAGCCTCAACGACGGCGTGCTGCGCGTGCTCGGCAAGGGCAGCAAGGAGCGCCTCGTGCCCTTCGGTGGCGAGGCGCGGCGCTGGATCGAGCGCTACATCGAGGAATCGCGCCCCGTGATCCTCGACGGCCAGCAGACGCCCGACCTGTTCGTGACCGCGCGCGGCGCGGGCATGACGCGCGTGATGTTCTGGGTCATCGTGAAGAAGCAGGCGGCCGCGGCCGGCATCCACGTGCCGCTGTCGCCGCACACGCTGCGCCACGCCTTCGCGACCCATCTGCTGAACCACGGCGCCGATCTGCGCGCGGTGCAGATGCTGCTGGGCCACGCCGACATCTCGACCACCACCATCTACACCCACGTGGCGCGCGAGCGGCTCAAGCAGCTGCACGCGCAGCACCATCCGCGCGGCTGAGTCCGCCGCTCAGTGGCTCCTGCGGCGCCGGCCCTCTGGCGCGGCGGAGAGCGCGGGCGAGAGCGTGTCGAAGAAGGCGCTGACCATGCGCATGTCGCGCCGCTCGGCCAGGCACAGCGCATGGGCCGAGGTGAAGATCTCGGTGTCGCTGATCGCCACGCGATGCAGGTCGGGCGCGGGCACGTACTCGACCTCCGACACCGCGGCGATGCCCAGGCCCTGCAGCACGGCTTCGCGGATCACCTCGCGGCTGCCGATCTCCATCACCACGTCGGTGCGGATGCGCGCCTTGTCGAGCGCGAGCTCGAGCGCCTTGCGCGTGGTCGAGCCCTGCTCGCGCATGATCAGCCGCTCGCCCTCGAGCTCGGCCAGCCGGATCGCGCGGCGGCGCGCGAAGCGGTGCGAGGAGGGCACGAAGATCACCACCGGCTGCTTCATGAAGGGCACCGCGAGGAAGCGCTCGTCGCGCACCATCTGCGCGAGCACGCCGACGTCGGCGCTGTAGTCGAGCAGCTGGTTCAGCACGTCCTGCGAGTTGCCGGTGCTCACCGTCACCTTGATGCCGGGATAGCGCTGGTTGAAGTCGACCAGCATCTTCGTCACGTGGTAGGGCCCCACGGCCGCCACGCGCAGGTGGCCGGTGCGCAGCTCGCCCGCGTCGCCCAGCAGGTTCACGGCGTCGGCCTCGAGGCTGAAGATCTGCTGCGCGAGCTGCATCAACTGCTCGCCCATCACCGTGAGCTGCACGCGCCGGCCGCGGCGATGGAACAGCTCGACCTTGTAGGCCTCCTCGAGAAAGCGCACCTGCGTCGTGATGGTGGGCTGGCTCACGTGCAGGCTCTCGGCGGCGCGCGTGAAGCTGCCTTCGCGGGCCACCGCGAAGAAGGAACGAAGCTGTGTCAGGCGCATGCGGTGGCTCCGGAAAAAGCGGGAATTCTCGATGAAACCGACTATAGGTTCATTGAATACATCGACGAAAAAATTTGAATTGGATCGATGAATGGGCCGGTGATGTACTCGCCGCAGGTGCTCCAGGTCGGCACGAAAAAAGACGACCGGAGCGCCACGAATCCTCGGGCCGCCACGACGGCGGCGCGAGGGACCGGAACCGCACAAGACTGGAGACACAGATGATGAAACGCAGAAGCTTGCTGTTCGGCTCGGCCGCTGCCGTGGGCGCGGCCTTCCTTCCACCGGCGAGGGCGCAGCAGGCGCTCACGGTCGGGCTGATTCCTTCCGAGGACTCGCGCGCGATGATCGCCAACAGCCAGCGCATGATGGACATGCTGGCCCAAGGCCTCGGCATGCCGGTCAAGCCCTTCGTGGCGGCCGACTACAACGGCGTGATCGAGGCGCTGCGCTCGAAGCGGCTCGACGTGGCCTACCTCGGCCCGTTCTCGTACGTGCTGGGCACCACGGTGGCCGACATCGAGGCCTTCGCGGTCGCCGAGACCAAGAAGGCCGGCCGCACCTTCTATTACAGCCAGGTGGTGGCCCACAAGGACAGCGGCATCAAGAGCGTGAAGGACCTGAAGGGCCGCACCTTCGCCTTCGTCGACCCCAGCTCCACCTCGGGCCACCTGTTCCCCAAGGCGGGGCTGATGAAGGCCGGCTTCGATCCCGACAAGGACTTCGGCCGCGTGATCTTCTCGGGCTCGCACGATTCGAGCGCGATCGCGGTGCAGAACCGCAAGGTCGACGCGGCCGCCATCGCCGACCGCATCCTCGACGCCGCGGTGGCGAAGGGGCTGGTCAAGCGCGAGGACCTGGTCGAGGTCTGGCGCTCGGATCCGATCCCCGAGTCGCCCACGGTCTGGCGCAAGGATCTCGGCGCCGATCTCAAGCAGCGCGTGCAGGCGGCCTTCCTGCAGGTGAAGGACATCCCCTGGTCCGACCAGGGCCTGCTCAACGGCTTCCACCCCACCAACGACGCGGCCTACAACGTGATCCGCGACACGGCCAGGATCCTGAAGCTCGACCTGGGGAAGATGAAATGATCGAGATCCGCGGCCTTGGCAAGCGCTACGGCGACTTCACCGCGCTCCACCAGGTCGACCTCGCGGTCGGCAAGGGCGAGTTCGTCGTCATCCTCGGTGCTTCGGGCGCCGGCAAGTCCACCCTGCTTCGCTGCATCAACCAGCTCGCCGAGCCCACGCAGGGCGAGGTGCGGGTGGACGGCGCGCCGGTGCGGCGCGATCGCGCGGGGCTGCGCCGCGTGCGCCGCGACGTGGCGATGATCTTCCAGCACTACAACGTGGTGCCGCGCCTGTCGGTGCTGAAGAACGTGCTGACCGGGCGCCTGGGCTCGATGCCGGCGCTGGCCTCGTGGTTCCAGGTCTTTCCGGCGCGCGACATCGCGATCGCGCGCGAATGCCTGCGCCGCGTCGAGCTCGACCACAAGGCCGACCTGCGCACCGACACGCTCTCGGGCGGCCAGAAGCAGCGCGTAGGCATCGCGCGGGCGCTGGCGCAACGGCCCAAGGTGATCCTGGCCGATGAGCCCGTGGCCAGCCTCGATCCGAAGACCTCGCGCAAGGTGCTGAACTACCTGCGGCAGGCCAGCCGCGAGGACGGCATCACCGTGATCTGCAACCTGCACCAGGTCGACTACGCGCGCGAGTTCGCGCAGCGCGTGATCGGCGTGGCGGGCGGTCGCGTGGTGTTCGAGGGCCGGCCCGATGAGCTCACCGACGAGGTGCTGCAGCGCATCTATCCGGGCGGCCTCGAGCCCGACCCCGGGGAACCGAAGGAAGACGCGGCCGTGGCCGCGGCGCACGCGCCGGCGCTGCCGCCGGTCCAGCAACTCGCCCTGGAGCAGCCATGATCGCGATCGGACGCTACAACCTGTTGATCGCCCGCAGCGGCGGCAACCCCGGCTGGTGGAAATACCTGGTCGCCGCGGCGGCCGGGCTCGGCGTGCTCTGGTGGGCCGCGATCGGCGCCCAGGTGAGCTTCGGCGAACTCGCCAAGGGCATGCCCTGGATCGCCGACTTCCTCGGCCGCATGCTGCCGCCCAACTGGGAGTTCATGGGCAAGCTGGTGAAGCCCGCCATCGAGACGGTGCAGATCGCGCTCTGGGGCACGCTGCTGGCGGTGGTGCTCGCGGTGCCGCTGTGCTTCTTCGCGGCGCGCAACATCTCGCCGAACGCGGCGGTGTTCCATGCGATGCGGCAGGTGCTCAACATCACGCGCGGCATCAACGAGATCATCCTCGCGCTGATCTTCGTGGCGGCCGTCGGGCTCGGCCCCTTTCCCGGCGTGCTGGCGCTGGCGCTGCATGGCGCGGGCATGCTCGGCAAGTTCTTCGCCGAGTCGATCGAGGAGATCGACCAGGGGCCGATCGAGGCGCTGCGCTCCACCGGCGCGGGCCCGATCCAGACCATCGTCTTCGGCGTGATCCCGCAGGTCGTGACGGCATGGATCGGCGTCATCGTCTACCGCTTCGAGACCAACCTGCGCCAGGCCACCGTGCTGGGCATGGTGGGCGCGGGCGGCATCGGCTTCGAGCTGGTGGGCAGCATGAAGCTGTTCCAGTACCAGGACACGGCGACCTGCATCCTGGTCATCGTGGTCATGGTGATGACCGCCGACTACCTCTCGACCCGGCTGCGCGCCTGGATCCAGCAGGGCGCGCGTTCCTGAAGCGGCGGCGGTTCGCGCTCCCCGCCTCCCGTGCTTCGAGGCCGTGCCGCGGCTTGCCGCAGAATCGGCGGCTTTCGAACACGAGAGACATCGACATGAGGATCCACCGCGTCTTCCTGGCCGGCCTGGCGCTCGCCGCAACCGCCGCCGCCACCACCGGCCCCGCCCTGGCCCAGGGCTATCCGTCGGCCAAGCCGATCCGCCTGATCGTGGGCTATCCGCCCGGCGGCGGCATCGACTTCGCGGCGCGCACGGTGCAGGTGCCGCTGCAGGAGGCGCTCAAGCAGCAGCTGGTGGTCGACTACAAGCCCGGCGCCAGCGGCATGATCGCCGCCACCGAGCTCACGCGCCAGCCGGCCGACGGCTACACGCTGCTGCTGGCCAACACCGGGCCGTTCGCGATCGCGCCGTACCTGCAGAGCAAGCCGCCGTACGACCCGATCAAGCAGTTCACCTACATCGGCCAGATCAGCCAGGGCAGCTACATCGCGGTGACGCGGCCCGACCATCCGGCCCGGGACCTCAAGGAGTTCGTGGCCTGGGCCAAGGGCCAGCCCGGCAAGGTCAACTTCGCCTCGGGCGGCAACGGCACCTCGACGCACCTCAACGGCGAGCTGATGAACCAGGTCACCGGCCTGGACATGACGCACGTGCCCTACAAGGGCAGCGCGCCCGCGGTGCAGGACCTGATCGGCGGGCAGACGCAGATCCTGATCGACGCGGGCAGCGTGCTGCTGCCGCAGGTGAAGGGCGGCAAGCTCAAGGCGCTGGCCGTGACCGGGCCGCAGCGCGATCCGCAACTGCCCGACGTGCCGACCGTGAAGGAGCTGGGCCTCGCGGGCATGGAGTCGGTGGGCTTCCAGGGCCTGGTGGGACCGGCGGGCATGCCCAAGGAGGTGGTCGACCGCCTGTCGGGCGAACTTGCCAGGGCGCTCGCGCAGCCGGCGATCCGCGCCAAGTTCGCCGCCGCGGGCGCCGAGGTCCATTCGCTGGGCCCGGTGGAGTTCGCGGCCTTCGTGAAGGCCGACAACGAGAAATGGTCGAAGCTGATCCGCGAGCGCAAGCTGCAGCTCGACTGATGGAGGCAGACTCGAGGGCCATGACGAATCCGATGCATTCCTTCTTCCCGTCGACGCGCCGCACCGCGGTGCTCGCCTCGCTGGCCGCGGCCAGCGCCTTCCTCTGCGGCACCGCGGCGGCCCAAACGCCCGCCGTGCCCAAGACCCTGCGGCTGATCGTGGCCTACCCGGCCGGCGGCGTCAGCGACGTGGTCGCGCGCGCGCTCGGCGACCGGCTCGCGGCGCAGCTCGGCACCACGGTGGTGGTCGAGAACCGCGCGGGCGCCAGCGGCGCGATCGGCATGGACGCGGTGGCCAAGGCCGCGCCCGACGGCGCGACCCTGGGCTTCTCGGCCATCAGCCCGTTGGTGCTGAGCCCGCACCTGGGCAAGCTGCCCTTCGATCCGCTGAAGGACGTGGCGCCGGTGGCCAGCGTGATGTATTCGCCGGTGCTGCTGATCGCCACGCCCGCGAGCAAGGCGAAGGACTTCCGCGCGCTGCTCGACGACGCCAGGGCCCATCCGGGCGCGGTGCGCTGGGCCACCTCGGGGCCGGCCTCGCTCGGCCACATCGTGCTCGAGCAGCTGCGCTCGGCCGCCAACGTCGACATCACGCACGTGCCCTACAAGGGCGGCGGCCAGCAGCTCAACGATGCGCTGGGCGGGCAGTTCGAGATCCTCTCGACCAACGCCAGCCCGACGCTGGGCGCGCACATCCAGTCGGGCAAGCTGCGGCCGCTCGCGGTGGGCGCGCCGGCGCGGCTCGAGAGCCTGCCGCAGGTGCCCA
The DNA here is from genome assembly GCA_016806145.1 of Variovorax paradoxus. Lineage (NCBI taxonomy): Bacteria > Pseudomonadati > Pseudomonadota > Betaproteobacteria > Burkholderiales > Comamonadaceae > Variovorax > Variovorax paradoxus. The sequence continues at coordinate 4,486,765 of CP063166.1, read as the reverse complement.
CGCTGGGCGAGCTGGGCTACAAGGCCGCCAACATCAACTCGCTGTTCGGCGTGTTCGCGCCGGCCGCCACGCCGCCCGCGCTGCTCTCGCGCTACAACGCCGAGATCAACAAGGCGCTGGCCAGCCCCGAGCTGCGCGCCAAGCTCACGGCCACCGACAACGTGCCCACGGGCGGGCCCGCGGCCGACTTCGCCAAGGAGATCGCCAGCGAGTTCGAGAGCAATGGCAGGATCGTGAAGGCGGCCGGGATCAAGGCGGACTGAGAACGCGCTGCGGACCCCGGCGCCGACGCGGGCATGTCGCCGGTGCGATAGGCCTTCTTTTTTCCCTACCTTATAGTAGGTAGCATCATGAGCAGCGTTTCCTCAGCGGCCTCAGCGGCACTCGCCACCGGCAGCACGCGCGACCAGATCCTGGGCGCGGCGCGCGAGCTCATCACCACGCGCTCGTACCTGGGTTTCAGCTTCCAGGACGTGGCCGACGCGGTCGGCGTGCGCAAGGCCAGCCTGTACCACCACTTCCCGTCGAAGGAGGCGCTGGGCGTGGCCGTGCTGCGCGAGGCGATCCAGGGCTTCCGGCGCTGGGACGAGGCCAAGGCCCGCGCGCCGCGCGAGGCGCTCGACGCCTATTTCCGCATGTGCCGCAACGGCCTGCGCGCCGGCTCGGCCGTCTGTCCCGCGGGCGCGCTGACGCCGGGCTGGGACTGCATCCACGACGAGCTGCGCCGCACGGTGCAGGAGTTGCGCGAGCTGCAGGTGCGGTGGCTCGCGGGCGTGTTCGGTGCGCTGCTGCCCGCGCGCCCCGCGGAAGGCGGCGGCCCCGATGCCGCGGCGCTCGGGGCCTATGTGTTCGCGGTCTGCCAGGGCGCGCTGCTCGCGTCGCGCATGACCGGCCGCGTGGAGGATTTCGACGAGGCGATCGCGCAGCTGAGGAGCTCGCTGCCCGTCTGACACACCTGCATTCACCCACAGGCACGCCCCGCGTGCCTCTTTTTTGACCTGTCAGCCTACCGATTGGATGGTAGTTTTAAGGAGCACACCATGAAAGCCGTCATTTCCGCCTATGCCCGTTCGCCGTTCCATTTCGCGAAGAAGGGCGCGCTGGCCGGGGTGCGTCCCGACACGCTGGCCGCCGGCGTGGTCCAGGGCCTGCTGCAGCGCACCGACCTCGATCCCGCGCTGCTCGAGGACATCGTCCTGGGCTGCGCCTACCCCGAGGCCTCACAGGGCAACAACCTCGCGCGCATCGTCGGCCTGCTGGCCGGCCTGCCGCACGAGGTGGGCGGCATGACCGTCAACCGCTTCTGCGGCTCGTCGATGCAGGCGGTGCACATTGCCGCCGCGCAGATCGAGGCCGGCATGGGCGAGGCCTTCCTCTGCGTGGGCGTGGAGTCGATGAGCATGGTGCCGCAGGGCGGCTTCAACTTCTCGCCGAGCCCGGAGCTGCTGGCGAACACCGCCGCCTACATCTCGATGGGCGAGACCGCCGAGAACGTGGCGCAGCGCTGGAACGTGAGCCGCGCCGACCAGGAGGCGCTGGCGGTGGAGTCGCACCGCAAGGCCGCCGCCGCGCGCGAGCAGGGCCGCCTGGCCGGCGAGATCGTGCCGGTGCGCCTGGCCTCGGGCGACCTGGTCGAGGCCGACGGCTGCATCCGTCCCACCACCTCGGCCGAGGCGCTGGCCAACCTCAAGCCCGCCTTCCGTCCCGACGGCGTGGTGACGGCCGGCACCTCGTCGCCGCTGACCGACGGCGCGGCCGCGGTGCTGGTGACCAGCGATGCCTTCGCCGCGCGCCATGGCCTGAAGGCGCTGGCGCGCATCAGGTCCTTCGCCACCGTGGGCGTCGACCCGGCCATCATGGGCATCGGCCCGATTCCCGCCACGCGCAAGGCGCTGGCACGCGCGGGCCTGAGCGTGGCCGACCTCGACGTGGTCGAGATCAACGAGGCCTTCTCCTCGCAGGCGCTGGCCTGCATCCGCGACCTCGGGCTCGATCCGGCCGCGGTCAATCTCGACGGTGGCGGCCTGTCGATCGGCCATCCGCTGGGCGCGACCGGCGCGCGCATCACGGGCAAGGCGGCTTCGCTGCTGGCGCGCGAGAACGGCCGCTATGCGCTGGCCACGCAGTGCATCGGCGGCGGGCAGGGCATCGCGACCATCCTCGAGCGCGTCTGAGCGTCCACGCGACACGACGCGGCACGGTGGCGACAATGCCGCCGTGCCATCTTGCGAAGGAGGAACGCACCATGAACGACACCACCACCCGCGCGAAGCTGTACCTCGACGACCTCGCCGTGGGCGACCGCTTCACCAGCGGCGAATACGCGCTCGACGCCGAGAAGATCAAGGCCTTCGCGCTGCAGTTCGACCCGCAGCCCTTCCACACCGACGAGGAGGCCGCCAAGCGCACCTTCTTCGGCGGCCTGGCCGCGAGCGGCTGGCACACGGCGGCCGTCACCATGCGCCTCCTGGTCGACAGCGGCATCCCGCTGGCCGACGGCATCATCGGTTCGGGCGGCGACGAGATCCGCTGGCCGCAGCCCACGCGCCCCGGCGACGTGCTGCACGTGGTCAGCGAGATCGTCGAGATCGTGCCCTCGCGTTCCAAGCCGGGCCGCGCGATGGTCCGCGTGCGCTGCGAGACGCGCAACCAGCGCGGCGAGGTGCTGCAGCACTTCTCGCCCAAGCTGGTGGTGATGAAGAAGCCGGATTGACTTCGGGCGTCAGGCGGCGCCGCCGCCGCCCAGGGCCTTCAGCTCCTCGTCGCTGAAGCCCGCGCGCGTGCGCGCCTCGAGGTTGAACGGCGGCTTGAGCCGCGGCGCCTCGTAGCGCGCCACGAGCGCCGGATAGGCACTTTCCGCATCGATCCCCGCGCGCTCGCAGAGCCAGCGGTACCAGTGGTTGCCGATCGCCACGTGGCCCACCTCGTCGCGCAGGATGATGTCGAGGATCTCGACCGCGCGCAGCGCATCGGGCGTGTTCACGCGCTTGAGCTTGGCCTGGATCAGCGGCGTGGCGTCGAGCCCGCGCGCCTCGAGCGTGCGCGGCACCAGCGCCATGCGCGCGAGCACGTCGTCGCGCGTCTTCTCGCACATGCTCCACAGGCCGTCGTGGCCGGTGAAGTCGCCGTAGCGCCAGCCCATGGTCTGCAGGTGCGCATGCAGCAGCGTGAAGTGCTGCGCCTCCTCGTCGGCCACGCGCAGCCAGTCCTGGTAGTAGCGCGCGGGCAGGCCGTCGTAGCGCCAGGCGGCGTCGAGCGCGAGGTTGATGGCGTTGAACTCGATGTGGCAGATCGAATGGACCAGCGCCGCGCGGCCCTCGGTGTTGAACGGCGAGCGCTTGCCCACCGCCATGGCCGACACGCGCAGCGGGCGCTCGGGACGGCCCGGCACGCCGAGCTCGTCGCCGGGCACGCGCACGGGTTCGTCTGCTATGGTTTCGCTAGCGATATGCGCTGCCAGCGCGCGGGTTGCCGCCACTTTCTCGTCGGGGTCGGTGAGGCGCAACGCGGCCAGGGCGCTCAATCGGGGGTGCATCCCTACAATTCTAGGTTTCACCCCTCTTTCCCTTTCCGGAGACTCCCACGATGGCCCTCTATGAACTCGACGGCGTGGCGCCGCAACTCGGCGACGGCGCCTGGGTCGCCGACAGCGCCGAGGTGATGGGGCGCGTGACGCTGGCCGAGAACGCGAACGTCTGGTTCGGCGCCGTGCTGCGCGGCGACACCGAGGCCATGACCATCGGGCGCAACAGCAACATCCAGGACCTGTCGGTGCTCCATTGCGACATCGGCTGCCCGCTGACCGTGGGCGAGAACGTCACGGTGGGCCACCAGGTCATGCTGCACGGCTGCACCATCGGCGACAACACGCTGATCGGCATGCAGGCGGTGGTCTTGAATAACGCCAAGATCGGCCGCAACTCGATCGTCGGCGCCGGTGCGCTCGTGACCGAGGGCTCGGAATTCCCCGACAACTCGATGATCCTGGGATCGCCCGCGAAGGTGGTGCGCACGCTCGACGAAGCGGCCGCCGCCAAGCTGCGCCAGGGCGCGGAGCACTACGTCAAGAACGCCCGCCGCTTTGCGGCCGGCCTGAAGAAGATCGCCTGAGCCTGCGCGCGAAGGCACCCGAAGAAAGAACCCCGTTGTGAGCGAGCTGCATAAATTCCTGTTCGATGGCCTGCCGGTGCGCGGCATGATCGTGCGCCTGACGGACGCCTGGCAGGAGATCCTCGCGCGGCGCGCCTCCAACACCGCCACCGGCGCCTACCCGCCGCCGGTGGTCGAGCTGCTCGGCGAGATGACGGCCGCGGCCACGCTGATGCAGGCTAACATCAAGTTCAACGGCGCGCTGATCCTGCAGATCTTCGGCGACGGCCCGGTGAAGGTGGCCGTGGCCGAGGTCAAGCCCGACCTGAGCCTGCGCGCCACCGCCAAGACCATCGGGGAGCTGCCGGCCGATGCGCGGCTGCCCGACATGGTCAACGTGAACAACAAGGGCCGCTGCGCGATCACGCTCGACCCCAAGGACAAGCTGCCGGGCCAGCAGCCCTACCAGGGCGTGGTGCCGCTGTTCGGCGACGAGGGCGAGAAGCTCGGCAAGCTCAGCGAGGTGCTGCAGCACTACATGCTGCAGAGCGAGCAGCTCGACACCACGCTGGTGCTGGCGGCCGACGACAAGGTGGCCGCGGGCCTGCTGATCCAGCGCCTGCCGGTCAAGGGCGAGGGCAACCTCGAAGGCACCTCGCCGGCCGATCGCGACCAGGCCAACGAGGACCAGATCGGCCGCAACGAGGACTACAACCGGATCTCGATCCTGGCCTCGACGCTCACGCGCGAGGAGCTGCTCACGCTCGACGTCGAGACCATCCTGCGGCGCCTGTTCTGGGAAGAGAAGCTGCTGCGCTTCGAGCCGCAGCGCGGCATGCTGGGCCCGCACTTCGCCTGCACCTGCGGCCGCGAGCGCGTGGCGCAGATGATCCGCGGCCTCGGCGCCGAGGAAGCCGAGAGCATCCTCGCCGAGCGCGGCGACATCGAGGTGGGCTGCGACTTCTGCGGCAAGCAGTACCGCTTCGACGCGGTCGATGCGGCGCAGATCTTCCGCCCGCCGGGCGACCAGATCCCCGGCACGCCGGTGGTGCAGTAGGCCGGTGCCGGGCGCTCAGCCCGGCTGGCGCAGCACCTTGACCATCGCCGCGAGCCGCTCGTTCGCATAGCCGGCCGCGAGCGCGCGCTCGAACCAGCCCATCAGGAAATCGGGAAAGCCCGCGTCGAGCTTCGCCTCGCGCGCCTGCCGCACGAACAGCCGGCCCGAGCCCGCGCAGGTCGCCATCGAGCTCTCGGGTTCGCCGTAGCGCTCGGCATGGATGTCCTCGCCCTCGGCGCGGATCATCTCGCCGATCACCGGCGAGATGGTGCCGATCATGTGTGCGAAGTCCCGCACCGGCAGCCGCTCCGATTCGAAGATGCGCACGCCGTGGAAGAAGCCGGCCATCGCGCCGAACATGCACGAGAGCGTGGCCAGGTCCCAGGCGGCGGCATTGCCGATTGGCTCGCCCAGGTAGGTGATGTGGCCCGCGATGGCCTCGAGCACCGGCCGGCAGGCCGCGAGCGCGCGCGCCTCGCCGGAGATGAACAGCGGCGTGTCGGGCCGGCCGATCTGCGAGGGCGTGGCGAGCAGCGCGCCGTCGAGGTACGCGACGCCGTCGAGGCGGGCCCAGTCGTCGCGCGCATCCTGCGGCGTGCCGGTGCTCAGCTGCACCAGCACCTTGCCGCGCAGCGCCTCGGCCACGCCCGGCTGCGCGAGGATCGCGCGCCAGGCCGCGTAGTCGGCCACGCAGACCAGCACGATGGGGCTGGCGGCGACGGCCGCGCGTGCATCGGCGGCGAGCACGGTGCCCTGGCCGAGCAGCGCTTCGGCGCGGCTCGGCGTGCGGTTCCACAGCGTGAGCGTGTGGCCACGCTGCAGGGCGCGCGCGAGCGCGATGCCCATCGGGCCGAGGCCGATGAGGGAGACGTCGGTGGGGGTCATGGTTGCTTCCTGCATGGATCGGGCATGCGGTTCACTCGTGCGCCGGGCTGAGGTTCTGGCCCAGGCCGCCGTCGACCGTGAGCCGCGCGCCGGTGGTGAAGGTGGCGTCGAAGGCGAGGAACAGCACCGCGCGCGCCACCTCCTCGGCGCTGCCGTGGCGCCGCATCGGCGTGATCTGGTCGCCCAGGCGCACGAACTCCGCGCGTTCGGCGGGCGTGGCGTCGGCCACGCCGAGCGTGGGCGTGTCGATGAAGCCCGGGCTCACCACGTTGACGCGGATGCCGCGCCCGACCAGCTCGGCCGCGAAACCCGAGGCGAAGGAGCGCAGCGCCGCCTTGGTCGCGCTGTAGACGCCCATGCCGTGCATGCCGCCCTCGTCGGCGATCGACGAGGTGAAGACGATGGAGGCGCCGGGCTTCATCAGCGGCGCGAGCTTCTGCACCGTGAAGAAGGCGCCCTTGGTGTTGATCGCGAAGGCACGGTCGTAGCCGGCCTCCGTGACCTGCTCGAAGGGCTCGAGCGTGGCGATGCCGGCGTTGACGTGCAGCAGGTCGACGTGGCCCAGCGTCTCGCGCGCGGTGGCCGCGAGCGCATCGATGTCGGCCAGCGAGGCGGCGTCGCTCGCCAGCACCTGCGCCTGCGCCTGCGGGCCCAGCGCGCGCCGCGCGGCCTCGAGGTTCGTCGGATTGCGCCCGGTCAGGATCACGCGGGCGCCGCCCGCGAGCAGGGCCTGGGCCGTCGCCAGGCCCATGCCGATGGTGCCGCCCGTGATGACGGCGGTCTTGCCGCGGTAGCGGGTGTGGCTGTCGTGGTGGAGAGTGGTGTTCATGGCCGCGATGATTCCGCGCATGCCGAGGGCGGTCGCGCACGATCGGATGGGCCCGCGCACGAACGGACGACGGCGCGCGGCCGATAATGGCCCGATGAGCGACACCGACCTGCGCATCGAACTGCGGCAGACGCCTGCCGGCATCGTCGGCTACGAGCCGCTGCCCGAGCACCGCATCAAGCTCCACACGGGCGCACCGGTGGCCGGTGCCTGCCAGTTCCACCGCTTCCTCTACACGCGCGGCGACCTCGACATCGTGCCCGCGGGCGTGAGCGACGTGTGGCACGAGGAGGCCGCGAGCACCTCGCTGATGCTGCGCGTGTCGACCGCGCTGCTGCGCCGCACCGCCGACGAGATGGGATTGCCTGCCGAGTGCGCCACACTCGCGCAGCGCCACCAGTTCCGCGATGCCCACATCGAACACATCGCCTGGGCCCTCGACGCCGAACGCCGCGCGGGCTTTCCCAACGGCACCCTGTATGCCGACAGCCTCGGCACCGCGCTCGCCGTGCACCTGCTGAGCGGCCAGCGCCGCCCCGAGCCCGTGCCCGCGCGCGGCCTCACGCGGCCGCAGCTGCGCCGCGTGACCGAGCACATCGAGGCCCACCTCGACGGCGATCTTTCGCTGTCCTCATTGGCCGATGTGGCGGGCCTCAGCGCCTCGCACCTCAAGACTCTGTTCAAGCGCTCGACCGGCCTGCCGGTGCACGCGTACGTGGTGCACCGCCGCGTCGACCGCGCGCGCGGCCTGCTGCTGCGCAGCGACCTGTCCGCGAGCCAGGTGGCGCTGGAGAGCGGCTTCTCGCACCAGAGCCACATGGCGCGCTGCATGCGGCGCGTGCTCGGCGTGACGCCGGGCGAGGTGCGGCGCGCGGGTTGAACGAGGCGCTCAGCGCGCCTTGGCTTCGCGCGGGTTCGCGCTGTCGAACCCCCCGAAGAAGATATCGGGCGCGCTCGTGTTGTGCTTCGACGGCACGCTGCGACCGAAGCGGAACTGCGTGCCCTCGAGCGTCTTCACCTCGGGCAGCGGCGTCGCGACCGGCGGCGCGTCGGGCGCGGCCTGCCAGCGCACTTCGCTGACGTCGGCGTTGTCGGGCGTCACGTACATCGAGCGCAGCACCGCGAAGGGCCGTGTCTCGCGCGTGGGGGCCGAGAAGCGCACGTCGAGCGCGGTGCGTTCGCGGCTGATCTCCTCGACGTTGGCGACGGCGCTGCCGCCGCGTGTGAAGCGCAGGTGGATCGACAGCGGCTTGGGCACGATGCGGATCGAGGCGATGTCGACCACCGGCCGGCCGACCTGCTCGACCGGGCCGAGCAGGAACGAGGAGCCGTAGACGCCGTCGCCGAAGCGCGCCTCGGGCAGGGGCTTGATGCGCCAGTAGCCGTCGGAGGGATAGAGCACAAGCGCCTCGAGCGCCTTGCCGTTTTCCTTGCGGAACACCTGCAGCAGATGGAAGCCGCGGTCGCTGACGGTGCCCACGCGCACCGGCACGCGCTGCGGCCGCCAGAAGCTCGCGAGCGTCATGCCGACGATGCGCCACTGCGCGTTGTCGAGCAGCACCACGGTGCGCGGCTCGAAGCGGTGCGCGGGGTCGGTGGGATGCTCGCCGCCGTCGAAGTTGCAGCCCGAGAAGTCGGGCGCGGTGACGTCGTTGCCGATGCTGTCGAGGTAGGAGGGCTGCAGCGCCTCGATGCGCAGTCGCCGGATGCCTTCGCCGCGCAGCACGAGCGAGACGTTGTCCTCCTCGGCGCAGGCGGTGGGCGTGGTGCCGTTCTCGACCGTGGCGCGCAACGGGGTCGCGCTGGCGGTGGCGCCGACCAGCACCGAGGCCGCGAGAGCGGCGGCGAGGAGGGCGGCGGTGCGGAAGCGGCGGCGAGGGGGCATCGGTTCTCCAGGCGAGAGGAAGAGGGGAAACAACGGCAACGAACGCCGAAGCTTAGAGGATGGCGCAGCGCCGGCCGGCACCATGTCGGAGGGCACCGCGCGGGCGCGGCGGCCTCACTCGCGGCGCGCGAGCAGGTCGGTGAACAGGCGGTGCTCGCACTCGGGATCGGAGCACTTGTCGCAGGACCAGGTCCAGCCTTCGCCCGCCGTGGCCGCGTCGCGATCGGGCAGCGCGGCATCGCGTCCGCCGTCGCGCGCCAGGCCGCCGCGGTCGGCCACGCTCTGGATCGCGCGCCAGGCGCTGGCCAGCCGCTCGCTGCCATTGCCATGCACCACGGTGTAGGCCACGCCCGCGCTGGCGAGCGCGCGGCGCACCATCGCGTCGACCGGCTCGCGCACGTGCGGGCCGTCGCGCATCTCGTCGGCCACCCAGGGCAGGTCGAGCGCGGTCAGCAGGGTGATCGCGCAGCGCTGCTGAGCCGCGAGCGCATCGGGGTAGAGCGTGGTATCGGCGAACAGCAGCTCGCTGTAGACGGCGGTCATGACGGCCGTGGTGTCGGCCACCGCCACGCCGAGCGCGGCCGCGGCATCGATGCGGCGGGTCTGCTCCTCGGCGATGGCCTGCTGCTCGTCGGCGCGCGGCGTGCGGCCCTCGCGCTCGCACCATTCGCGCAGGTACTCGCCGACGAAGGTGGCGTGGATGCCGCGCTCGTTCATGCGCTGCACGAGCGCGCGCGCGAGCTCGGTCTTGCCGGTGCTCTCGGCGCCGAGCAGCGCCACGATGCAGCCGGTGGGCAGCACGGGCGTCATGCGGAGGCCGCCCTCGGCAGCCGCTGGCGCCAGGCCAGGTAGCCGGCCACGCTGAGCGCCGCGAACACGGCGTACAGGCCGACCGTGAGCCACAGGCCCTTGTGCACGAACAGGCCGATGCTGACCAGGTTGACGGCCAGCCACACGACCCAGTTCTCGATGAACTTGCGCCCGAGCAGGAACTGGCCGACCAGGCTCAGGCCGGTGGCGAAGCCGTCCCACCAGGGCACGTCGGTGTCGGTGAAGCGGCGCAGGAAGAGGGCGACCGCGGGCCAGGCCAGCGCGCAGGCCAGCAGCGCGAGCGCGAGGCCGCGGCGCGAGAGACGGCTCACGCGCAGCACGGAGCCGTCGGCCCGGTGGCCGCGCAGCCATTGCAGCCAGCCCCAGAAGGCGACGACGGCGAAGAAGACCTGCAGCGAGGCGTCGCCATAGATCTTCGCCTGCGCGAACACGCCCACGTAGAGCAGCGAGCTGACGATCGCCAGCGGCCAGCCCCAGTGGATCTCGCGCATGTTGCAGCCGACCATGGCCAGTGCCAGCACGGCGGCCACGCATTCGAGCCAGGTGACGGGGGAGCCCCAGAGCGCGAAGGCGGGGGCGGAGAGGATTTCGGGCATCGGCTGGGCGGCGTGCACGGCGCGCCGAGGGCTCGGCGAGAGCGGCCCGCCTGGATCAGTGGGCGATCTGGACGAAGACCTCGTTGGGCTTGACCATGCCGAGTTCCTGGCGGGCACGTTCCTCGACCATCTCGAGGCCGTCCTTGAGGTCGTTGACCTCGGAGGCCAGCCGTTCGTTGGTGATGGTGGCCTTGGCGTTCGAATCCTTCTGCGAGGCCAGCTTGGCCTGCAGCTGCGCCACGTCGCGCACGCTGCCGCGCCCGTTCCACAGCTGCCACTGGAGGATGGCCAGCAGCACGAGCAGAACGATGGGGGGAATGAAGCGCGCGCGCATGGTCCGCGGACTTTACCCGCGCTCCCCGCACGGCCCGCCAAGGGCGGCGCAGCGCCGGTCCGCGAAATGCGAACAAAGCGGCAATGCGCGCGGCTCGTCGGGCCGGGGAGGGGGCATCACTTGAGGTTGTAGAACGCGCCGCGGCCCGGGTACACGGCGATGTCGCCGAGGTCTTCCTCGATGCGCAGCAGCTGGTTGTACTTGGCGATGCGGTCCGAGCGCGAGAGCGAGCCGGTCTTGATCTGGCCGGCGTTGGTGCCCACGGCGATGTCGGCGATGGTGCTGTCCTCGGTCTCGCCCGAGCGGTGCGAGATCACGGCGGTGTAGCCGGCGCGCTTGGCCATCTCGATCGCGGCGAAGGTCTCGGTCAGGGTGCCGATCTGGTTGATCTTGATCAGGATCGAGTTGGCGATGCCCTTCTCGATGCCTTCCTGCAGGATCTTGGTGTTGGTGACGAACAGGTCGTCGCCCACCAGCTGCACGCGCTTGCCCAGGCGTTCGGTCAGGTGCTTCCAGCCGTCCCAGTCGCCTTCGTGCATGCCGTCCTCGATGCTGATGATCGGGTACTTGTCGACCCAGGTCGCCAGCATGTCGGTCCAGTTCTCGGCCGACAGCGAGAGGTTCTCGCCCGACAGCACGTACTTGCCGTCCTTGTAGAACTCGCTGGCGGCGCAGTCCAGGCCCAGCGCGATCTGCTCGCCGGCCACGTAGCCGGCCTTGTCGATGGCTTCGAGGATCAGCTGGATCGCCGCTTCGTGGCTCTCGACGCTCGGCGCGAAACCGCCTTCGTCGCCCACGGCGGTGCTGATGCCGCGGTCGCCCAGGATCTTCTTGAGCGCATGGAACACCTCGGCGCCGTAGCGCACGGCTTCGCGGAAGCTCGGCGCGCCCACGGGGATGATCATGAACTCCTGCAGGTCCAGGCTGTTGTTGGCGTGCGCGCCGCCGTTGATGACGTTCATCATCGGCACCGGCATCTGCATGCCGCCCATGCCGCCGAAGTAGCGGTACAGCGGCAGGCCCGATTCTTCGGCGGCCGCGCGGGCCACGGCCATCGACACGGCCAGCGTGGCGTTGGCGCCCAGGCGGCCCTTGTTGTCGGTGCCGTCGAGGTCGATCATCGTGCGGTCGAGGAAGGCCTGTTCGCTGGCATCGAGGCCGAGCACGGCTTCGGAGATCTCGGTGTTGATGTTCTCCACGGCCTTGAGCACGCCCTTGCCGAGGTAGCGCTTCTTGTCGCCGTCGCGCAGCTCGATGGCTTCGCGCGAACCGGTGGATGCGCCCGAGGGCACGGCCGCGCGGCCCATGGTGCCCGATTCGAGCAGCACGTCGCACTCGACGGTGGGATTGCCGCGGCTGTCGAGGATCTCGCGGCCGACGATGTCAACGATTGCACTCATCTTCTTTTCTTTCTCCAGTAAAAACGGATCACAGACCTTCGACGACGATCATGCGCATGATCGCGGCACCCTGGCGCGCTGCGCGCGCCTTGCCGTATTCGGGCGAGCCGTCGAACTTCTTCGCGGCCTCGACGCTCGGGAACTTGAGGATCACGATGCGCTGCGGCGCCCAGTCGCCCTCGAGCACCTCGACCTTGCCGCCACGCACGCAGACCTCGGCGCCATGCGCCTGCATGGCGGCGGTCGACCACTTCTTGTACTCCTCGTACTGGGTCGGGTTCGTGACTTCGACGTTGGCGATGATGTAGGCGCTGGTCATGCCACCGCCTTCAGTGCCTTGCCCGCATTGCCGGCGCCCTGGCCCTTGTGGTCGAGCGCGGCCTTGATGAAGGCGTTGAACAGCGGATGGCCGCTCCACGGCGTGGACTTGAACTCGGGATGGAACTGCACGCCCATGAACCAGGGGTGCACGTCCTGCGGCAGCTCGACGATCTCGGTGAGCTGCTCGCGCTGCGTGAGCGCGGAGATCACGAGGCCGGCCTTGCGCAGCTGGTCGAGGTAGTTGACGTTGGCTTCGTAGCGGTGGCGATGGCGCTCGGTGACCACGTCGCCGTAGATGCTGTGGGCCAGGGTGCCGTCGGTCACGTCGGAGCTCTGCGCGCCCAGGCGCATGGTGCCGCCGAGGTCGGACTTCTCGTTGCGGACCTTGATCGTGCCGTCGGCGTCCTTCCACTCGGTGATCAGCGCGATCACGGGGCAGGAGGTCTCGGGGTCGAACTCGGTGCTGTTGGCGTCGGGCAGGCCGGCCACGTGGCGTGCGTACTCGATGGTGGCGACCTGCATGCCCAGGCAGATGCCGAGGTAGGGCACCTTGCCTTCGCGCGCGAAGCGGGCTGCGAGGATCTTGCCCTCGACGCCGCGCTGGCCGAAGCCGCCGGGCACGAGGATCGCGTCGTACTTGGCCAGGCGCGAGACGTCCTGCGCGGTGATGGTCTCGGAGTCGACGTAGTCGATCTTCACGCGCGCATGGTTCTTCATGCCGGCGTGGCGCAGCGCCTCGTTGAGCGACTTGTAGCTGTCCGACAGGTCGACGTACTTGCCGACCATGGCGATCGAGACCTCCTGCTGCGGATGCTCGACCTCGTAGACGAGCTCGTCCCAGCGCGAGAGCTTGGCCGGTGGCGTGTTGATGCGCAGCTTGTCGCAGATCAGGCCATCGAGGCCCTGCTCGTGCAGCATGCGCGGCACCTTGTAGATGGTGTCCACGTCCCACATCGAGATCACGCCCCATTCGGGCACGTTCGAGAACAGCGAGATCTTGGCGCGTTCGTCGTCGGGGATCGGGCGGTCGGCGCGGCACAGCAGGGCGTCGGCCTGGATGCCGATCTCGCGCAGCTTCTGCGCCGTGTGCTGCGTGGGCTTGGTCTTGAGTTCGCCGGCGGCGGCGATCCAGGGCACGTAGCTCAGGTGCACGAAGGCCGAGTTGTTCGGGCCCATGCGCAGGCTCATCTGGCGCACGGCCTCGAGGAAGGGCAGCGACTCGATGTCGCCCACGGTGCCGCCGATCTCGACGATGGCCACGTCGACCTCGTGCGCGGTGCCGATGCCGGCGCCGCGCTTGACGTATTCCTGGATCTCGTTGGTGATGTGCGGGATCACCTGCACCGTCTTGCCGAGGTAGTCGCCGCGGCGTTCCTTCTCGAGCACGGTCTTGTAGATCTGGCCGGTCGTGAAGTTGTTGGCCTTGCGCATGCGCGTCGTGATGAAGCGCTCGTAGTGGCCGAGGTCCAGGTCGGTTTCAGCACCATCGTCGGTGACGAACACCTCGCCGTGCTGGAACGGCGACATCGTGCCGGGGTCGACGTTGATGTAGGGATCGAGCTTGATGAGGGTGACTTTGAGGCCGCGGGATTCGAGGATCGCGGCCAGCGAGGCGGAGGCGATTCCCTTGCCGAGGGAAGACACCACACCACCTGTGACGAAGACAAATTTGGTCATGCCAGTTCCGGACGCGAGGACCGGGCAGTGGGAAATTGAGATTATAGGTGTGCCCCCGGCGACACCCGGCGCGGGTGGACACTGTTACCTCGCCCGGCGCGGGACATCGGGGCCGCCGCGAACGACCGTTCGCCCCAGGGCGCGGCGGGGATGCGCGGGTCATTACACTCCGCCCCACCATGCAAGACCTCGCCGGCAAACACATCGTTCTGGGACTCACGGGCGGCATCGCCTGCTACAAATCGGCCGAGCTGTGCCGGCTGTTCGTGAAGGCGGGGGCCACGGTCCAGGTCGTCATGACCGAATCGGCCGAGCAGTTCATGACGCCGGTCACGATGCAGGCGCTGTCGGGCCGCCCCGTCTACACCTCGCAGTGGGATGCGCGCGAGCCCAACAACATGCCGCACATCAACCTGAGCCGCGAGGCCGACGCGATCGTGCTCGCGCCCTGCAGTGCCGACTTCATCGCGCGCCTGGTGCAGGGCCGCTCCGACGAGCTGCTGAGCCTGCTGTGCCTGGCGCGCCCGCGCGACCGCGTGCCGCTGCTTCTGGCGCCCGCCATGAACCGCGAGATGTGGATGCATCCCGCGACCCAGCGCAACCTGGCGCAGGTGGCGGCCGACGGCGCCACCGTGCTCGGCGTGGGCAACGGCTGGCAGGCCTGCGGCGAGACCGGCGACGGTCGCATGCTCGAGCCGGCCCAGTTGCTGGAAGACATCACCGCCTTCTTCCATCCCAAGCTGCTCGCGGGCCAGCACCTGCTGGTGACGGCCGGGCCGACCTTCGAGGCGCTCGATCCGATCCGCGGCATCACCAACCACTCGTCGGGCAAGATGGGTTTCGCCATCGCCCGCGCCGCGCGTGAAGCCGGCGCCGAGGTCACGCTGGTGGCCGGGCCGGTGCACCTGCCGACGCCGCGCGGCGTCACCCGCATCGACGTGCGCTCGGCGCAGGAGATGCTCGCGGCAACCGTCGGCGCATCCTCGCGTGCTAGCGTTTTCGTAGCAACGGCGGCGGTCGCCGACTGGCGCCCCGCGACCCAGAGCGACCAGAAGATCAAGAAGGACGGCAGCGGCAAGACGCCGGTGCTCGAGTTCGTCGAGAACCCCGACATCCTGCTGACCGTGGCGCGCGGCGAGCGCGCGCAGGCGAAGAAGCTGTTCTGCGTGGGCTTCGCGGCCGAGAGCGAGAACCTCGTCGCGCATGCCAAGGCCAAGCGTGAGCGCAAGGGCATCCCTCTGCTGGTGGGCAATATCGGCCCGCTGACCTTCGGCCAGGACGACAATGCGCTGCTGCTCGTGGACGCCGATGGCGTGCGCGAACTGCCTCGCGCGCCCAAGCTCACGCTGGCGCGCGAGCTCATGACGGAGATCGCGGCGCGGCTGCCCGACTGGAGGGTCTGATGAAGGCTGAATGGAACACCCCGCCCAATGGCGACTTCGTGCGCTATGTCGAGGGGCTGACGGCCCAGGCCGCGCGCAACCTCGGGCGTGGCCAGGCGGACGTGACCGGCGAACACGGCCTCGACGTCGGCATGACGCAGACCGCGGGACCGGGCGCGGTGGTGCCGCCGGCGCAGGCCCGCGCGCGTGCCGCGGCCACGAAGGCCGCCAGGTCCGAGTCCGCGCAGGGCGGGCCCTTCGGTGCGCTCACCAAACCCATCCTCGGCGTGGCCGGCGTGGCCTTCGTGATCCTGTGGTCGATCGGCGTGCCGATCTACGTGCTGGTGGTGCTGGCCGGCCTGGCGTTCTGGTTCGCCGGCAAGCTCAAGACGCTGGCCTTCCCGGGCGCGGCCAAGTGGCAGCAGGTGCTCGAGGAGGCGAACCGCCGCGGGACCGAATCTCAACAAGGAAAAGCAAGCAAGTGAAAGTCGACGTCCGCATCCTCGATCCCCGCATGGTGGAACAGTTGCCCACCTATGCCACGCCCGGCAGCGCGGGGCTCGATCTCAGGGCCTGCATCGATGCGCCCGTCACGCTGGAGCCCAATGCCTGGCAGCTGGTGGGCACCGGCATCGCGATCCACCTCGGCGACCCGGCCTATGCGGCGATGATCCTGCCGCGCTCGGGCCTGGGCCACAAGCACGGCATCGTGCTGGGCAACCTGGTCGGTCTGATCGACAGCGATTACCAGGGCGAGCTCAAGATCAGCGCCTGGAACCGCAGCGACACGCCCTTCGTGCTGCAGCCGATGGAGCGGCTCGCGCAGCTGGTCATCGTGCCGGTGGTGCAGGCGAAGTTCCATGTCGTCACCGAGTTCGCGCCCACGCAGCGCGGCGAGGGCGGCTACGGTTCCACCGGCAAGCACTGACCGGCAGCTGACTGCAGCGATGCGCAACCGCGCGCAACGGCGCGTATCGCGGCGGTAAAGAAAGGAACCTCGGAAGCGGGGCGGGGCTCACAGGTTTCAGCTTGTGTCCTTGCGTCATCGCCGTGGCCACTGCGGCGTTGAACACACAGGCGGGTGCGCCGCTCCATCGCATGGCGCACCGTTCTTTCCGAGGAGCCTTTCAACATGAAGATCTCAATGCGCTTCGTTTCCGTCACCGCATCCGTGCTGGCCCTGGCCACGCTCACCGCCTGCGTGGCACCCGCACCGGTCTACCAGACCTCCCGCTATCCCTACCAGCCGCCGCCGCAGGCCGTGCCCTACCGCGAGGCCGCCTACGTCGAGTACGGCCACGTGGCGAACATCGAGGTGCTGCGCAGCGAGACCGCCGGCACTGGCACCACCGGTGGCGGTGCCGTGGCCGGCGGCGTCATCGGCGGCGTGGTGGGCAACCAGTTCGGCCGTGGCAACGGCCGCGCGGCGGCCACCGCGCTCGGCGTGATCGGCGGTGCGCTGCTGGGCAACACCATCGAGGCGCAGCAGAACGGTCCGCGCGCCTACGAGAGCTATCGCATCTCGGTGCAGACCGACCGCGGCGGCTACCGTGCCTTCGACGTGCAGCACCCGGGCGACCTGCGCATCGGCGACCGCGTGCGCATCGACAACGGCCAGCTCTCGCGCATGTAGTCCTGCGATCGCCGGATCGCATCGGTCGAAAAAAAGCCGGGCTCTGCCCGGCTTTGTCGTTGATGCGGTCGAGGGATCAGTGCAGCGTGCCGTTGCCCGGCGAGACCGGCTGCACCTTGAAGAAGGCCGTGCCCGCGGTGCCGCGGCCGATCTCTTCCTCGGTGGCTTCGCGCACCGAACGCACGAGGATGTCGAGCCGGATCGCGATGCCCGCCAGCGGATGGTTGCCGTCGAGCACGAGGTGCTCGGGGTAGATCTCGGACACCGTGTACATCGCATCCTTCGGGATGTTCTCGCTCACGCCCGCGGGCAGCGCGCTGCCCTCGAAGCTCATGCCTTCCTCGGTGCCTTCGGGGAAGAGGGCGCGCGGCTCGAGGAAGAGCAGCTGGTCGTTGAAGTCGCCGAAGCCTTGTTCGGGCTCGACCTGCAGCTGGACGCGGTCGCCGGGCTCATGGCCCTGCAGGGCCGCCTCGATCACGTCGAACAGATCGTCGCCGCCGATCAGGAATTCGACCGGTTCGTCGAGCACGTCCAGCACATCGCCGAGCGTGTCTTTCAGGGTCCAGGTCAGGCCGACCACGCATTGTTCAGAGATTTCCATTGCAGAATTCTCCCATGGAGATCACAACACCGCTGCCCCTGCTGGGCGGCCTGAGCGCCGCGCAGTTCATGCGGCGGCACTGGCAGAAGAAACCGCTGCTGGTGCGACAGGCGGTGCCCGACATGGTGCCACCCATCGACCGTTCCGCGCTGTTCGCGCTGGCCGAACGCGAGGAGGTCGAATCCCGGCTGATCCGCCACGGCAAGGCCGGCTGGAGCCTAAAGCACGGCCCGCTGCCGCGCCGCTCGCTGCCCTCGCTGAAGCAGGCCGCCTGGACCCTGCTGGTGCAGGGCGTGGACCTGCACCACGAGGGCATCCATGCGCTGTTGCGGCAGTTCAGCTTCCTGCCCGACGCGCGGCTCGACGACCTGATGATCAGCTACGCGAGCGACGGCGGCGGCGTGGGCGCGCATTTCGACAGCTACGACGTGTTCCTGCTGCAGGCGCAGGGCCGGCGCCGCTGGTCCATCGGCAAGCAGGGCGACCTGCGGCTGCAGCCCGACGTTCCGCTCAAGATCCTCGAGCGCTTCGAGCCCGAGCAGAGCTTCGTGCTCGAGCCCGGCGACATGCTCTACCTGCCGCCGCGCTATGCGCACGATGGCGTGGCGGTCGGCGGCGACTGCATGACCTTCTCGATCGGGCTGCGTTCGCCGTCCGCGGGCGAGCTCGGCGCCGATCTGCTCGCGCGCATCGCGCAGGCCCATGCCGACGAACTCGAGGACGCGGGCCCGTCGGCCGCCGTGCGCTATCGCGATCCCGCGCAGCCCGCGGTCGAGGCGCCCGGCGCCATGCCCGCCGCGCTGCAGGCCTTCGCGCGCAAGGCCGTCGAGATGGCCTTGCGCGATCCCGATGCGATCGACCGCGCGCTCGGCGAGTCGCTGACCGAGCCCAAGGCCAGCACCTGGTTCGACGATGGCGGCGAGGCGCCCGACGAGCTGCATGCGGTGCGGCTGGACCGTCGCACGCGCATGCTCTACGACGCGCGCCATCTCTACATCAACGGCGAGAGCTTTCGCGCGGGCGGTGCCGATGCCACGCTGATGCGGCGCCTCGCCGACCGGCGCGCGCTCGGGCCGCGCGAACTCGCGAAGGCCAGCGACGATGCACTGTCGCTGCTGGCCGAATGGTGCGAGGCGGGCTGGCTGCATGCCGAGTGACACCGCGTTGCCGTCGCCGCTGCCCGAGGGCCGCTTCGATGGCCGCGAGGCATTCGACCAACTGCTGCGCACCGCGCTCGCGTCGGCCGCGCGGCAGGGCTGGAAGGAACTGATCTTCAGCGACCCCGACTTCGCCGACTGGCCGCTGGGCGAGCGCGCGAGCATCGAGGCGCTGCAGGCCTGGTCGGCCAGCGGCCGCAGGCTGGTGCTGCTGGCCGAGCGCTTCGACGGCATGGAGCGCCGGCATGCGCGCTTCGTCGGCTGGCGCCGCACCTGGGACCACATCGTCGAGTGCCGCGCGCTGCGCGTGCCGCATGCGCAGGCCGGCAGCGGCGTGCCGAGCGCGTGGTGGACGCCCTCGTGGTTCATTCATCGCATCGACGTCGAGCATGGCCGCGGTCTCAGCAGCGCCGATGCACGCGCGCGCAGCGCACTGCGCGAGTCGATCGAGGAATGCTGGCGCCAGGCCCGGCCCGCCTTTCCCGCGAGCACGCTGGGCTTGTAAGCCAATGCCGCGAATCCCGCGGCCAGACATAAGAGCGACGGCATGCGGGTCTAGAATTTTTTTCGTCCCTCAAGACCTTCATTGCCAAAGGAGCCTTTTCATGAAGAAGACAACGTCCGTCCTGCTCGCCTCGCTGCTCGCCGCTTCCGCCCTGGTGGCTTGCGGCAAGAAGGAGGATGCGGCGCCCGCCGTGACCACGCCGCCGCCCGCGCCCGTGACCGAGCCCGCGCCGGCCCCCGCACCCGCACCCGCACCCGCACCCGCACCCGCACCTGCCGCATCGGCTCCGTCGGCGGGCGCATCGGCACCCTCGGCGGCCGCGTCGTCGGCACTCGATGCGGCCAATGCCGCGACCGAAGCCGCGAAGAAGGGCGAAGCGCCGAGCAAGTAAGCCGTCGCCGCACACGAAGCAAAGCCGCCTCCAGGGCGGCTTTCTTCATGGGGCTTTCAATCGCCTTTCGATCGGCTACCGATCGAACGCGTGTGTTCACACGTCGAGCCAGGGCGAGCCTTCGGCCGCGCTCGCGGTGAGCATCTCGGCCTCGTCGCCGCCGAGTGCCTGTGCCATCAGCTGACGCACGATCTCGGGCCGGTTGTTCTGTTCGCTCAGGTGCGCCGCGACCACGTGGCGCAGCCCGTCGTGCAGCAGCGCGCGCGCGATGTCCGCGGCGGCCTGGTTCGAGAGGTGGCCGTAGTTGCCGCCCACGCGCATCTTCAGGAACGGCGGATAGGCCGAGTTGGCCAGCAGCTCGCTGTCGTGGTTGAACTCCAGCAGCAGCGAATGCGCGCCGCCCAATCGCGCAAGCACGTGGGTGGTGGCATGGCCGAGGTCGGTCAGCACGCCGAGCGTGCGATTGCCGTCGGTGCAGCGCAGCTGCAGCGGCTCGCGCGCATCGTGCGGCACGGTGAAGGGATGCACCGAGAGATCGCCGACCGCGAAGTCCTCGTCGTCGCGCGCGAGGCGCAGCTGCCCTTCGAAGTCGCGCCCGCCCGTGGCGAGCCAGGTGCCTTCGCTCATCCAGACGGGAATGCGGTTGCGCCGCGAGAGGGTGTGGGCGCAGCCGATGTGATCGCCGTGTTCGTGCGTGACGAAGATGGCATCGATGTCGCTCGCGGCGAGCCCGGCGCGGGCCAGCCGCTGATCGAGCTGGCGGATGCCGAAGCCGCAGTCGATCAGGAGCCGGGAAGTGCGGCCGCCGCTGGTCGCCTCGACCAGCGCGGCATTGCCCGTGCTGCCGCTGCCGAGGCTTCGGAAGCGGAGCATGGGACTTACCTCAGGTCGTCGGCGATGACCTTGACGATGCGCTCGGCGTTGACCGAGGTCTCGGGCGCGCCGGCTTCGTTCTGCACCGACACCGTGCTGCTCTCGCCCTGGCTCTTGATCAGGATGCGGAACTTGAGCGGCGACTCGGTCTTGCTCGAGCTGAACAGCTTGCCGAAGAAGCCGGGCTCCTTCTTGTCGGGGTTCGGCGGCACGTAGCGCACGAAGTAGACGCCGGCGCTGCGGTCGCGGTCTTCCACCGTGAAGCCGGTGCGGTCGAGCGCGAGGCCGACGCGGCGCCATGCGCGGTCGAAGCCGTCGTTGAGCTGCACGATCGGCTGGCCGCCGACGTTGGACACGCGGGCGGTCTGCACCGGTGCCGCGGCGGCGGTGGCCGCGACCTGCTTGGCCTGCTCCTGCGAGACGCCGAGCTTGACCATCAGGCGGCGCAGGAATTCGGCTTCGAGTTCGGGGTCGGACGGACGCGGCTGCCAGACGGTCTGGTCCTGGCGCGTGGTCGTGTAGACCTCCTGCATGCCACGGTGGCTGATGTAGATCTCGGTGCCGGTCGGCGTGCGTTCCATGCGGGTGCGGAAGCGGTCGAGTTCGCCGGTGGAGTAGACCGAGTCGACCAGCTTGCCCAGCGTGCCGCGGATGATGTCCTGCGGCAGCTTGGCGCGGTTCTCGGCCCAGTCGGTTTCCATGATGCCGAGGTTGCGCTGCTCGGTGGTCAGCAGGAAGCCGCTTTCCTGCCAGAAGTCCTTGACCGGATCCCAGAGCTGGTCGGGCGAGCGGTTGACGACCAGCCAGCGCTGCGAGCCGGTGCGCTCCATGCGCACGTCGCCGAGGTTGGAGACGGCGGTGGGCACGCCCGGCGCGTTGGCGACGCCGGTCTGGTAGGAGTTGGCGGTGACGGCACCGCCGGGGATGGCGTAGCGGTTGTCACGCGCGAGCTGGGACAGGTCGGGCGGCACTTCGAGCGTCGGGGCCTTGCCGGCGCTCTTGTAGTCGATCTTGTCGCTCTCGAGAACGGAGCAGGCGGCGAGGCTGGCGACGAGGGCCAGGAGTGCGAATCGCGAGAGGTACTTCAACGTCGTCTTCCTTGTTGGAATGGTTCGGTCAATCGATGGGCCGCTGTGCCCGCCCGTTCTGAGCTCGGTTCAGGCAAAAGGTTGCTTAACCTCGGACGCGGCAGGGTAAAAGAAGATCGTGGAGGGATTGTGGAGGGGGAGGGCGCGTCGGCGCGCATCAGTCCTTGAGCAGCCCGGTCGCGCGTAGCGCGGCCTCGACCGCCGGACGGCTGGCCTCGGAGAGCTCGGTCAGCGGCAGCCGCAGCGCACCGCCGCAGAGGCCGAGGCGGGACATGGCCCACTTGAGCGGAATCGGATTGGGTTCGACGAAGAGGTTGCGGTGCAGCGGCATCAGCTCGAACTGGATCTGCATCGCGCGCTTCACGTCGCCCGCGAGCGCGGCCACGCACAGCTCGTGCATCTTGCGCGGCGCCACGTTGGCCGTGACGCTGATGTTGCCCTTGCCGCCGCACAGCATGAGCGCCACGGCGGTCGGGTCGTCGCCCGAGTAGACGGCGAAGCGCTCGGGCAGGTCGCGGATCAGCCACTGCGCGCGCTCGATGTTGCCGGTGGCTTCCTTGATGCCGATGATGCCGGGCACCTGGGCCAGGCGCAGCACGGTGTCGTGCGCCATATCGGCGACCGTGCGGCCGGGCACGTTGTACAGCACGGTGGGCAGGTCGCCCACGGCTTCGGCGATGGCCTTGAAGTGCTGGTACTGGCCCTCTTGCGTGGGCTTGTTGTAGTAGGGGACGACCTGGAGCTGGGAATTGGCACCCACGCCCTTGGCGAACTTGGCGAGCTCGATCGCTTCCTTGGTCGAGTTGGCGCCGCAGCCGGCCATGACGGGCACGCGGCCCCGGGCCTGCTCGACCGACACGCGGATGATTTCGCAGTGTTCTTCCACGTCGACCGTGGGCGATTCGCCGGTGGTGCCGACGACGCCGAGGCAGTCGGTGCCTTCGTCGATGTGCCAGTCGATCAGCCGGCGCAGCGCGGGATAGTCAACGCTGCCGTCGTCGTGCATCGGCGTGGCCAGCGCGACGATGCTGCCTGTGAGTTGCTCCAAGGGGGAATCTCTTTGTCGTGGACGAAAGCACGCATTCTAATAGCGCACCCCCCGCCCGCCACCCGGGCGGCCCCGGGTCCCGAGGGGGTGGTCAGGCGGCCTTCAGCGGATGGCGCGCCGGCGGCTCCTCCGCGGCGGCGGGCGCCCGGACCGCCGCGATGCGCTGCACGAAGCGCGCCGGCTCGCTCAGGAAACCGTCCTCGTAGGCCACCACGCGCAGCCCCTCGCAAGCGGCCAGCAGCTCGCCCGGGCGCAGCAGGAAGTCGGGCCGCGAAGGCTTGCCCACGCTCTCGTTGCCCGCGGCGAAGGTCTCGTAGAGCAGCACGCCGCCGGGCGCCACGGCCGCGACGATGTCGGCCAGCCGCGCCCGCCACAGGTAGTTGGTGACGACCACCGCGCCGAAGCCCTGGCCGGCGAAGGGCCAGGGGCCGTCCTCGATGTCGGCGGTGACGACCGTGCCGAAGGCGGCCGCGGCCGCCGTGGCCTCGGGCGAGCGGTCGACGCCGGTGGCCGGGTGCCCGCGCTGCGCGAACCAGTGCATGTGGCGGCCGGCGCCGCAGGCCACGTCGAGCACGCTGGCGCCCGGCGCCAGCAGGTGGCTCCAGCGCACGATCCATTCCGAGGGCGCCGACAGCCCGTGGAGCGAAGAAGGGGGATTGGTTACATCTTTCATGGCGCCTTGCGCCCGCGGGGCTCGCGAACGGTCAGAAGCACGACCAGATCTGGTCGACCAGCATCACCGCGAATTCGGGGTGGGTGTAGAGGCTGAACACGCCCGCCAGCGCCAGCGCCGCGGCGGCGAACCAGCCGGTGCGAGCGAGCCGTTGGCGCGAGAGGGGTGTCATGGCCGCCATTGTGATCGCGGCATCAGCCCGCGTGCGCGGCCGGCCGGCCCACGGGGCGCGCGATCGCGCTCTCGCGCACCGGCAGGTTGACCAGCGCCGCGAACACGCCGAGCGCGATCGCCAGATACCAGACCACGTCGTAGCTGCCCGTGGTGTCGTAGAGGTAGCCGCCGAGCCAGACGCCGAGGAAGGAGCCGACCTGGTGGCTCAGGAACACGAAGCCGCTGAGCATCGAGAGGTGGGCCACGCCGAAGATGCCCGCCACGATCGCGTTGGTGGCCGGCACGGTCGAGAGCCAGAGGAAGCCCATCGCGGCCGAGAACAGGTAGACGCTCAGCGGCGAGGTCGGCACCACGAGGAACAGCGCGATGGACACCGCCCGCGCGAAGTAGATCGCGGCCAGGATCTTGCGCTTGGCGAGCTTCTGGCCCAGCAGCCCCACGGTGTAGGTGCCGAACACGTTGAACAGGCCGATCAGCGCCAGCGCGTAGCCGGCCACGTCGGCCGGCAGGCTCTTGTCGCGCAGGTAGGTCGGCATGTGGATGCCGATGAAGGCGAGCTGGAAGCCGCAGACGAAGTAGCCGGCCATCAGCAGGCCGAAGCTCGGGTAGCGGAAGGCCTCGCCCACGGCCTGCAGCACCGACTGCTCGCGCTGCGCGGCCGCCGCCTCGCGCCGCGGCTCGCGCAGGCCGAAGGCCAGCGGCACGATCACCAGCACCAGCACCGCGACCACCGCCAGCGCGGTCTGCCAGCCGAACTGGCCGATCAGCCGGCCCTCGACCGGCGCCATCAGGAACTGGCCGAAGGAGCCGGCCGCCGCCGCCACCCCCATGGCCCACGAGCGCCGCTCGGCCGGGATCTGCCGCCCGATCACGCCGTAGATCACCGCGTAGGTGGTGCCGGCCTGGGCCGCGCCGATCAGCAGGCCCGCGCTCAAGGTGAACAGCAGCGGCGTCGGCGAATGCGCCATGCCCAGCAGGCCCAGCGCATAGAACACCGCCCCGCCGATCAGCACCCGGAACGCCCCGAAACGGTCGGCCAGCATGCCCGCGAACACCCCGAAGATGCCCCACGAGAGGTTCTGTATCGCCAGCGCGAACGAGAAAGTCTGCCGGCTCCAGTCCTGCGCCTGCGTGATCGGCTGCAGCCAGAGCCCGAAGCCATGGCGGATGCCCATCGAGAGCGTGACGATCATGGCGCCGCAGAACAGCACCTGCCTGATCGAGAGGGTGGGAGTGGGAGACGGTTGCATGCGGCGACTGTAGCCAAGAGCCGGCTGCGGCATGCGCGCCGCCGGCGACAGCCATTGATGATTTATCGGCGGCCGATCGATGCGTGAATCGCATCAAAATCGCGCCGGGCCGCGCACCTGTATGCGCATCCAGTTCTTTTCCCGGCGACTGACTACAATCCGCCCCCATGGCGACTCCCCCCAAGACTCCAACCAGTTCCTCCGACGCCTCCGGCTACTCCGAAGGCTCGATCCGCGTGCTCAAGGGCCTCGAGCCCGTCAAGCAGCGCCCGGGCATGTACACCCGCACGGACAACCCGCTGCACATCATCCAGGAAGTGATCGACAACGCGGCCGACGAAGCGCTCGCGGGCCACGGCAAGAAGATCAGGGTCACGCTGCATGCCGACGGCTCGGTCGCCATCGAGGACGACGGCCGCGGCATCCCGTTCGGCCTGCATCCCGAGGAGAAGGCGCCCGTGGTCGAGCTGGTCTACACCCGGCTGCACGCGGGCGGCAAGTTCGACAAGGGCTCGGGCGGCGCCTACAGCTTCTCGGGCGGCCTGCACGGCGTGGGCGTGTCGGTGACCAATGCGCTGTCGAAGCGGCTCGAGGTGACGACGCACCGCGAAGGCTCGGTGGCGAAGCTGGCCTTCAGCGGCGGCGACGTGATCGAGCAGCTCGAGGTGCGCAAGCTCGAGGCCGGCGAGCGCAAGCAGGGCACCACGGTGCGCGCCTGGCCCGACGCCAAGTACTTCGAGTCCTCGGCGCTGCCGATGGGCGAGCTCACCCACCTGCTGCGCAGCAAGGCGGTGCTGATGCCCGGCGTGAGCGTCACGCTGGTCAACGAGAAGACCAAGGAAACGCAGCAGTGGCTCTACAAGGGCGGTCTCAGCGACTACCTGATGCAGACGCTCAACGGCGATCCGGTCATCCCGCTGTTCGAGGGCAGCGGCCATGCCGACAAGAACGCCGACAACTTCGCCGAGGGCGAGGGCGCCGACTGGTGCGTGGCCTTCACGGAAGACGGCCAGCCGGTGCGCGAGAGCTACGTCAACCTGATCCCCACCAGCGCCGGCGGCACGCACGAGAGCGGCCTGCGCGACGGCCTGTTCACGGCGGTCAAGGGCTTCATCGAGCTGCATTCGCTGCTGCCCAAGGGCGTGAAGCTGCTGCCCGAGGACGTGTTCGCGCGCGCTTCCTACGTGCTCAGCGCCAAGGTGCTCGACCCGCAGTTCCAGGGCCAGATCAAGGAACGCCTGAACTCGCGCGACGCGGTGCGGCTGGTGTCGAGCTTCGTGCGCCCGGCGCTCGAGCTGTGGCTCAACCAGCACGTCGACTACGGCCGCAAGCTCGCCGAACTGGCGATCAAGGCCGCCCAGACACGCCAGCGCGCGGGCCAGAAGGTCGAGAAGCGCAAGGGTTCGGGCGTGGCCGTGCTGCCCGGCAAGCTGACCGACTGCGAGAGCAAGGACATCGGCCACAACGAAGTCTTCCTGGTCGAGGGCGACTCGGCCGGCGGCAGCGCCAAGATGGGCCGCGACAAGGAAAGCCAGGCCATCCTGCCGCTGCGCGGCAAGGTGCTCAACACCTGGGAGGTCGAGCGCGACCGGCTGTTCGCCAACACCGAAATCCACGACATCTCGGTGGCGGTGGGCGTCGATCCGCACGGCCCCGACGACACGCCCGACCTCAGCGGGCTGCGCTACGGCAAGATCTGCATCCTTTCCGATGCCGACGTGGACGGCTCGCACATCCAGGTGCTGCTGCTCACGCTGTTCTTCCGGCACTTCCCCAAATTGATCGAAACCGGCCACGTGTATGTCGCGAAGCCGCCATTGTTCCGGGTCGACGCGCCCGCGCGCGGCAAGAAGCCGGCCTCCAAGGTCTATGCGCTCGACGAGGGCGAACTGACCGCCACGCTCGACAAGCTGCGCAAGGACGGCGTGCGCGAAGGCGCCTGGAGCATCAGCCGTTTCAAGGGCCTGGGCGAAATGAGCGCGGAACAATTGTGGGAAACCACGCTCAATCCGGACACCCGGCGCCTGATGCAGGTCCAATTGGGCCGTTTCGACTTCAGCGCCACCCAGGGCGAGATCACCAAGCTCATGGGCAAGGGCGAAGCCGCGGCGCGGCGCGAACTGATGGAACTGCGCGCCGACGACGTCGACATCGATGTTTGATTCCACCCCGCATGTCCCTCCTCAAGCCTTCGCTGCTCCTGGCCTTCCTGCTGCTCGCGCTGCAGGGGCCGGCGCGCGCCGCTG
The DNA here is from genome assembly GCA_016806145.1 of Variovorax paradoxus. Taxonomy (NCBI): domain Bacteria; kingdom Pseudomonadati; phylum Pseudomonadota; class Betaproteobacteria; order Burkholderiales; family Comamonadaceae; genus Variovorax; species Variovorax paradoxus. The sequence continues at coordinate 4,459,840 of CP063166.1, read as the reverse complement.
ACGTCTACGGCTACATCGACGCCAACGGCGTGGCGCACTTCGCGGCCGAGAAGGTCGACGAGCGCTACCAGGTGTTCTTCCGCGACGGCCAGAGCTTCGACACCACGCAGGGCATCTCGCCGCTCGGCCGCCTGGGCCGCGGCAACCGCAAGCTCGACGGCAAGTTCGATGGCAAGGTGTCGCCGGCCTCGCAGACGCTGCTGGCCATGTTCGAGGCCTCGCCGAGCTACAAGATCGCCAAGAGCGCGCTGCGCGATGCCTCGAACAAGCATGCGATCGACTACGAGCTGCTGCAGGCGCTGATCGCCACCGAGTCGGGTTTCGACGCGCAGGCCGTCTCGCCCAAGGGCGCGCGCGGGCTGATGCAGCTGATGCCCGGCACCGCGCAGCGCTACGGCGTGGCGGGCGACCAGCGCGCGAGCCTCGAGAAGAAGCTGTTCGACCCGCGCATCAACATCGCCGCCGGCTCGCACTACCTGCGCGACCTGATCGCGATGTTCCCGGGCCAGATCGAGCTGGCGCTGGCGGCCTACAACGCGGGCGAGGGCGCGGTGCAGCGCGCGGGCAACAAGATCCCGAACTACAAGGAAACGCAGAACTACGTGCAGACGGTGCTGCAGCTCTACGCCTACCTCAAGCCCTCGGTGGCCCGGGGTGGCGGCCTGCGCGGCGGCAAGACGCCGGGGCGCATCCGCATGGAGATGACGGTGCCCGCCGGCGGCGCGATCGGCCGCGGCAACATGCCCCCGGATTCGTCGCGCAGCCTGCCGGCGATGCCGGCCGTGCCCGAGTCGGCCGCGCCGCCCGCCGCCGATGCCGGCGCCGGCGATCCCCCCGCTTCGCCGCTGTCGTGAGCGCAGCGTCCCGCGAGCGAGCGCCTTCGCCCGCCCCGACCATCCCAAGAACGAGGAGACCGCGATGCAACGCCGAGATTTCGTCCTGGCCGGCGCCGCCGCGCTGAGCGGTGCCGCGCGCGCCCAGCATCCGGCCTCGCACGCCGCGCCGCAGCCCGTGCCGTCCTCGGCCGAGCCCTATGCGCGGCTGCAGGGCGGCGTGCCGCACCACATGACGCCCGAGCAGGAGTCGCAGCGCGTCACCGACAGCCCCGCGCCGCGCGGCCCGCAGGGGCGCTGGACGGCGCGCGCGGCGCTGCCGCTTCCGCGCAGCGAGATGGCCTGGGCCACGGCCGCGCAGGGCCGCATGCACGTGGTCGGCGGCTACGGCGAGGGCGCGGTCAACCGCGACTACCACCACATCTACGACCCGCAGGCCGATCGCTGGCTCGACGGCGCATCGCTGCCGCGCGGCGCCAACCACGTGGCCGTGGCGGCCGACGGCGGCCGGGTCTACGCGCTCGGCGGCTTCGTCGAGCAGAACCGGCGCTCCGACACGAATGCCTACGTCTACGAGATCGCGGCCAACCGCTGGACCGCCATCGCGCCGCTGCCGCGTCCGCGCGGCGCGGCTGCCGCCGTCGTGCTCGACGGGCAGTTGCACCTGATCGGCGGCGCCTCCGAGCCCGCGGCCGAACGCGCCAGCGTGGGCTGGCACGAGGTCTACGACCCGAAGGCCGACCGCTGGAGCGCGCGCAAGCCGCTGCCCGGCGCGCGCGACCACGTGGGCTGCGTGGCGCATGGCGGCCTGATCCACGTGGTCGGCGGGCGCTTCAACACCTTCGAATACAACACCGACCTGCACCACGTCTACCTTCCCGCGCGCGACACCTGGGAGCCGCGTTCGCCGCTGCCCACCGCGCGCTCGGGCCATGGCCTGGTGGTCTATCGCGACCGCTTCTTCGCCATGGGCGGCGAGGGCGGTTTCCTCGTCGGCGGCGTGCCGCGCCAGGCCAAGGTCTTCGGCCAGATGGAAAGCTACGATCCGGTGGCCGACAGCTGGCAGCGCCATGCGCCCATGACCACGCCGCGCCATGCGGTCGGCGCCGCCGTCATCGGCGACTGGATCTACGTGGCTGGCGGCGGCGCCGTGCTCGGCGGCTCGGTGCAGTCCGCGGTGCACGAGGCCTTCACGCTGGGCTGAACGCCTTCGCCGCCACTCCTTTTTTTCGTTTTCTCACCCGCTCTTTCATGGACTCCCAACCCCCGCTCGATCTCCTGCCTCCCGGCGACGACAACAACGACGGCGGCGACGGCACCTCGCTCACGCTCGCCGACTATGCCCAGACCGCCTACCTCGAATACGCGCTGAGCGTGGTCAAGGGCCGCGCGCTGCCCGACGTGTCGGACGGCCAGAAGCCGGTGCAGCGGCGCATCCTCTATTCGATGTCGCGCATGGGCCTGGGCTTCGGCGGCACCAACGGCACCGTGGGCGCCAAGCCCGTGAAGAGCGCGCGCGTGGTCGGCGACGTGCTCGGCCGCTTCCATCCGCACAGCGACCAGGCCGCCTACGACGCGCTGGTGCGCATGGCGCAGGACTTCTCGCAGCGCTATCCGCTGGTCGACGGCCAGGGCAACTTCGGCAGCCGCGACGGCGACGGTGCCGCGGCCATGCGCTACACCGAGGCCCGCCTCGCGCGCATCACCAGCCTGCTGCTCGACGAGATCGACGAAGGCACGGTCGACTTCATCCCCAACTACGACGGCAGCACCGAGGAGCCGCGCCTCTTGCCCGCGCGGCTGCCGTTCACGCTGCTCAACGGCGCCAGCGGCATCGCGGTCGGCCTGGCCACCGAGATCCCGAGCCACAACCTGCGCGAGATCGCCGATGCCTGCGTGGCGCTGATCAAGTCGAACGGCAAGCTCAGCGAGGAAGAGCTGTTCGCCATCGTGCCCGGCCCCGACTATCCGGGCGGCGCGCAGATCATCAGCAGCGCGGGCGACATCGCCGATGCCTACCGCAGCGGCCGCGGCTCGCTCAAGGTGCGCGCGCGCTGGAAGATCGAGGACCTCGCGCGCGGCCAGTGGCAGCTCGTGGTCAACGAGCTGCCGCCGGGCGTGAGCACGCAGAAGGTGCTCGAGGAGATCGAGGAGATCACCAACCCCAAGGTCAAGGCCGGCAAGAAGGCGCTGAGCACCGAGCAGACCCAGGTCAAGGCCGCGATGCTCTCGGTGCTCGACGTGGTGCGGGACGAGTCGAGCAAGGACGCCGCCGTGCGCCTGGTGTTCGAGCCCAAGACCTCGCGCATCAGCCAGGAGGAATTCATCACCACCTTGCTGGCGCAGACCTCGCTCGAGACCTCGTCGTCGATCAACCTCACGATGGTGGGCATCGACGGCAAGCCGACGCAGAAGTCGCTGCGCCAGATGCTCGAGGAATGGATCGAGTTCCGCGCCGCCACGGTCGAGAAGCGCTCGAAGCACCGCCTGGGCAAGGTGCAGGACCGCATCCACATCCTCGAGGGCCGGCAGCTGGTGCTGCTCAACATCGACGAGGTGATCGCGATCATCCGCGCCGCCGAGGATCCGAAGGCCGCGCTGATCGCGCGCTTCAACCTCAGCGATCGCCAGGCCGAGGACATCCTCGAGATCCGGCTGCGCCAGCTCGCGCGGCTCGAAGCCATCAAGATCGAGCAGGAGCTCTCCAACCTGCGCGAGGAGCAGAAGAAGCTCGAGGAGATCCTCGGCAGCCCGGCCGCGCTGCGCCGCCTGCTGATCAAGGAGATCGAGGCCGACGCCAAGACCTTCGAGGACCCGCGCCGCACGCTGATCCAGACCGAGAAGCGCGCCGTGGCCGAGGTCAAGGTGGTCGACGAGCCGGTCACCGTGATCGTCTCGCAGAAGGGCTGGGTGCGCGCGCAGAAGGGCTGGGCCAGCGAGAAGGCCGCGGGCAACGGCGCCGCGGCGCCCGAGTACAGCTTCAAGTCGGGCGACTCGCTCTACGGCGCCTTCGAATGCCGCAGCGTCGACACGCTGCTGGTGTTCGGCAGCGCCAAGGACAAGAGCGTGCGCGTCTACACCGTGCCCGTGGCCTCGCTGCCGGGCGCGCGCGGCGACGGCCAGCCGGTCACCACGCTGATCGAGCTCGATGCGGGCACGCATGTCACGCACTACTTCGCGGGCCCGGTCGGCGCCAGCCTGCTGCTGGCCAATTCGGGCGGCTACGGCTTCATCGCCACGGTCGAGAACATGATGTCGCGCCAGCGCGGCGGCAAGGCCTTCATCGACGTGGGCGAGGGCGAGCAGCTGTGCCGGCCCTCGCTGGTGGGCGGTGCCGGCGGCGCCGAGCCGATGCCCGCGGCCACGCACGTGGCCTGCGCCTCCACGGGCGGGCGCATCCTGACCTTCGAGATCGCCGAGCTCAAGAGCCTGCCCAAGGGCGGCCGCGGCCTCACGCTGATCGATCTCGAGCCCAAGGACACCCTCGCGGGTGCCGCGGCCTACACGCGCAGCGTGAGGATCGAGGGCATCGGCCGCGGCGGCAAGGAGCGCGACGAGACGCTCGAGATCCGCACCCTCAACAACGCGCGCGGCGCCCGTGCGCGCAAGGGCAAGGCGGCCGACCTGGGCTTCAAGCCGGCCAGCATCGTGCGGGTGCTCTGATGGGCGGCCTCGACATCAGCACCATCGGCTTCGTCATCGCGATCGTGACCGGCATCGGGAGCTTTCTCGTAGGCCGTCACTTCCGCGGCAAGCGCGCCGAGAAGAAGCGCGCGAAGGACCGCGTGGCGGCGCAGGCGCTCGAGACGCGCCAGCAGCGCCGCGCGCGCGAGCGGCGCGAGCGCGGCTAGCAACTCTCGCTACTTCAGGCCTTCCCACCAGCGCACGTTGGTGCGCGCCTGGCCCACCGTCAGCACCTCGCCGATCACCGGCGTGGCCAGTTCGATCTTGCGCTCCTGCGTGAGCTTCGCGATGCGGTCCAGCGGGTCGTGCCAGCTGTGGAAGGCGAGGTCGAAGGTGCTGTTGTGCACCGAGTACAGCACCTTGCCGCGCAGGTCCTCGAAGGCCTGCACGCTCTGCTCGGGCGTCATGTGGACCGCGGGCCAGTAGGCGTCGTAGGCGCCGTTCTCCATCAGCGCGAGGTCGAAGCCGCCGAAGCGCTCGCCGATCTGCTTGAAGCCCGGGAAGTAGCCCGAGTCGCCGCTGTAGAAGATACGCTGCTCGCCGCTTTGCACCACCCACGAGGCCCACAGCGTGCGGCCGCGGTCGGTCAGCGAGCGGCCTGAGAAATGCTGTGCCGGCGTGGCCGTGAGCTTCACGCCGTCGTGCTCGCCGCCCTGCCACCAATCGAGCTCGCTGATGCGCTCGGGCGGCACGCCCATCGCGATCAGCCGCGCCTTCACGCCCAGCGGCACGAAGTAGTGCTGCACCCGCTTCGCGAGGTACTCGATGGTGTAGACGTCGAGGTGGTCGTAGTGGTCGTGCGAGAGGATCAGGCCCTCGATCGGCGGCAGGTCCTGCAGCGCGATCGGCGGCTGGTGGAAGCGCTTGGGCCCCGCGAACGAGAACGGCGACACGCGCTCGCCGAACACCGGGTCGATCAGCCAGTACTTGCCGCGCAGCTTGAGCAGGTGCGAGGAATGGCCCAGGCGCACCACGTGGTTGGCCTGCGCATCGAGCGCGGCCAGCGCCGCCGGCGTCAGCGGCTTCACGGGGATCGCATCGGTGGGCACCGAGTCGGTCTTGGTCTCGAAGAAGAAGCGGGTCCAGATCTTCCACGTGCTCTGGTTGGGCAGCACGTCGGGGTTGTCCATGTTCTCGAAGGTGCAGCCCTTGAACTGCGGCGAGGCGTCGTAGCGGACCTCGCAGCCGCTGTTGCTGCTGCAGCCGGCCAGCAGCGCGCAGGCGGCCGCGAAGGCGGCGGTGGCGCGCCTGCGCAGGCGCTGCGAAAGGGAAGGAGCGTTGGGGTCGGTCATGGCAGGTGTTGTGTGGTTCTGCGGGCGGCGCTAGCTTAGTGGCGGGTGCGCGGGCAATGGTTTCAACGTCAGAAACATTCGCCGGGCAGGGGCATTGGCGACGTCCTGTGCGATCCTTCGGCCCTGCCGTCCCGCGCACCAGAAAGGGTTCCCATGACACTCGCCGTCCTCGTCATCGACATGCAGCGCGGCCTCGTCGACGACGCCCCGCGTCCGCATGAAGCCGCCGCGGTGATCGAGCGCATCAACGCGCTCACCGAGCGTGCCCGCGCGGTCGGCGTGCCGGTGGCCTTCATCCAGCACGAGAACGAGGTCGACCTGGTGTTCGACTCCGAGCGCTGGCAGCTTGCCGGCGAGCTCGACACCGACACGCGCGACGCGCGGCTGCGCAAGACCACGCCCGATTCCTTCCTGCGCACGCCGCTCGATGCCTGGCTCTCGGAGCGTGGCGTGAAGCGCGTGGTGGTCTGCGGCTATTCGTCGGAGTTCTGCGTCGACACCACGGTGCGCCGCGCGGCCGGGCTCGGCTACGAAGTGACGCTCGCGGCCGACGCCCACACCTCGCACGACAAGCCGCATGCCACGGGCGCGCGGATCCGCGCACACCACAACGTCACGCTGGCGGACATCACGAGCTTCGGCGTGCCGATCCGCGCGGTCGACAGCGCCGATGTGTCCTTCGACGGCTGAAAGGAAAGCGAACAGCCGGACGCAGAGGACGCGAAGGTTACGCAGAGGACGCGAAAGAATTCAAAAAGGTCTTCTGGTTTCCTTTCGCGTCCTTCGCGAATCCTTCGCGCCCTCTGCGTCCAGAAGCCCGGCTGCCCAATCCCGTTTTCAGTCGGCCCCGGGCCGCCACACCCGCACCAGCGCCCCGAGCTTCTCGCGGAAGCTCATGCGGTCGTTCGACAGCACGTCGATGAAGTCCGACAGCCGCTGCGACTTGACCATGGTGTAGACCGTGAGCCAGGTCGTGAACACCAGCACCACGCCGAACCAGACCGCCTTGCGCCACAGCGGCGCCTCGGCCTCGGCCAGCAGGTTCATGCCGAGGAAGCCGGTGGTGATGGTGCCGATCAGGCCGAACAGCGTCACGACGGTGAGCCGCACCACGGTGTTGGCCTGGCGCCGCAGGCTGTCGGCGTCGAGGTAGGTGTTCATGTCGGCGATGCGTTCCTTGACCTCGTCGTAGAGCGGATCGAGCCCGAGGTGGGTGGCGCACAGGTGCGACAGCGCGCGCACCTGCGCCTGTTCCGAGATCTCGTGGAACCAGTAGCGGTGCGTGAAGCGCAGGAAGCGCTCGAAGCTCGCGCGGATCGCGCGCTTGAAGCGCTTCACGCTCGGCGTGCTGCGGATGTCCAGCCGCTTGAGCGCCTCCACCAGCTGGTCCGAGAACATCAGCAGCGAGGCCTTCTGGAAGTGCGCGATCAAAAACAGCAGGAAGTGCTGGTGGCGGAACTGCGCGAGCACGCCGCGGTCGCGGCAGCAGAAGAACTCGGAGCGCGCATCGCCCACCACGATCAGCGCATGGCCGTTGCACAGGTAGCGCGTGTTGGGGGCCGCGCCGGCATCGACCCAGAAGCGGTCGTAGCAGTAGCGGCTCTCGAAGTCGGCCAGATGGTGCTCGGCATAGGGCAGGTGGCCCTGGCGTCCCGCGAGCGCCGCCTCGGCCTCGCCCGCGCCCGTGACCAGGCCGAGGCGGATGAAGTCGTTGCGCGTGAGCCGCTTCGGATCGTCGAGCGAGAGGTAGGCCATCACCGGCATGCGGTAGTACTCGATCTGCCGGTAGCGCAGCGCGCCCTGGTCCTCCGAATGGTCGCTCACCAGCGGCTGCATCAGATAGGCCCAGTGGGCCGCGATGCGCGGCGCGCGGTGCTGCGCCACGTGCGAGATGAAGGCCTCGCTGTGCTGCGCGTCGGAGCTCGCGAGCACGCGGCCGTCGGCGGCCAGCCATTCGACGCTGGCCATGCAGTGCAGCGCGCCGCCCTCGGCATCCCAGCCCGCGGGATAGGCGCGGCCGAAGCGGTAGAGCAGCTCCTGCGCCTGCGCCAGGCTCAGGTCGTTCACGCCGACCTCGAGGTTCAGCAGCACCACGTCGACGTCGAAGAAGAAGTAGAGGTCGCAGTGCACCACCTCGAGCGTGATCGGTGCCTCGCCGGCGCGCGTGACCACGCGCACCGCGGCGATGTCGTGGCGGCGGAAGATGCGCATCGGCGAGTCGCCGTCGCTGCCCGTCCCGGGCCCGCCGGCCTGCGCGCGCGAGCGGCCCTCGCCGTAAAGGAAGCGCTGCACGTAGGGCAGGAAGCTCACGAACTCGTTGTAGTGGCGCTGGTGGAAGCGGCTGCTGTCGCCGGTGTATTCGTCGATCTCCTCGCGCCACGGCGAGGCCTCGCCCATCTCGCGCAGCAGGTGCCAGGGCGCCTGGTGCGCGGACTTGGCATCGCGCACCGGCATCAGCCGCACCGGCCACAGCAGGGCCTGGCGCAGGTGCTTCACGGCGGGGGCATGGGCGGAGGTCTCGGCAAGCATGGCGCCGGGGTCTGCGGCCATGTCGTCCAGCTGCGCGGTCGTGGGGTCGGCCAGGGGTGTGAGCATCGCGGAAGTGTAGGCAGCGGCCCCCTACAAAGACCGACTAGGGTAATCCCTCGGTCATCGTGAAACCGGTTTCATATAAGCTGCAAGCATTGCTTTTCCACTGTGCGCGTGCACCCGCGCCGCAGCCGGACCATGAACTACCAGTTTCAATTCGACGCCGTCTTCGCCGCCTGGCCGCTGCTGCTCAAGGGCACGTGGATCACCGTCCAGCTGTCGCTGGTCGCCACCGTGCTCGGGCTGGTGGTGGCCATCTTCTGCGCCTGGGGCAAGACCTCGGGGCCGGGCTGGCTGCGCTTCGTGATCAACGCCTACATCGAGGTGATCCGCAACACGCCGTTCCTGGTGCAGCTGTTCTTCTTCTTCTTCGCGCTGCCGGCCATCGGCCTGCGCTGGTCGCCGCAGACGGCCGCGCTGGTGGCGATGGTGGTGAACCTCGGCGCCTACGCCACCGAGATCATCCGCGCCGGCATCGAATCCATTCCCAAGGGCCAGATCGAGGCGGGCCGCGCGCTCAACCTCAAGTCCTGGGAGATCTTCCGCTTCATCATCATCAAGCCCGCGCTCAAGGCCATCTATCCGGCGCTCACCAGCCAGTTCATCCTGCTGATGCTGAGCTCGGCGGTGGTCTCGGTGATCTCGGCCGACGACCTGACCTCGGTGGCCGCCAACCTGCAGTCGCAGACCTTCCGCAGCTTCGAGATCTACATCGTGGTCGCGGCCATCTACCTCGCGCTGGCGCTCGCCTTCTCGGCGATGTTCAAGCTGATCTACAAGCGCACGCTCAACTACCCGGACCGCCGGTAAGCGTCGACCGACGGAGACCACCACACCATGCGCACCTTCGGCTTTCCCGAATTCCTGTTCATCCTCGAAGCGGCCCAATGGACGCTCGCGCTGTCGGCCATCGCCTTCGTGGGCGGCGCGATCCTGGGGCTCGCGATCGCGCTCATGCGCACGTCCGAATCGGCGTGGGCACGCGGCGTCTCGACCACCTTCATCCAGATCTTCCAGGGCACGCCGCTGCTGCTGCAGCTGTTCCTGGTGTTCTTCGGCGCGCCGGTGCTGGGGCTGGACATCAACCCGTGGGTCGCCGCGGGCGTGGCGCTGGTGCTCAACAGCGCGGCCTTCCTCGGCGAGATCTGGCGCGGCTGCATCGAGGCCATCCCGCGCGGGCAGTGGGAGGCGGCGCAGGCGCTGAGCCTCAACTACAGCGCGCGCATGCGCGACGTGGTGTTGCCGCAGGCCTTCAGGATCGCGCTCGCGCCCACCGTGGGCTACCTGGTGCAGATCATCAAGGGCACCTCGCTCGCGGCCATCATCGGCTTCGTCGAGGTCACGCGCGCCGGCCAGATCGTCAACAACGCCACCTTCCAGCCACTCGTCGTGTTCTCGGTGGTGGCCGCCATCTACTTCGTCATCTGCTGGCCGCTGTCGCTGCTGGCCGCGCGCATGGAACGCAAGCGCGCACGCGCGCTGGCCCGCTGATTTCCCCGTTCGCTTTTCTTTTTTTCCGTCGCTTCCTTTCTTTTCAGGAGACACATCCCATGACCCGTACCACCACCCGCCGCGCAGCGATCGCAGCCCTCGGCCTCGGCGCCGCCCTCACCGTGTTCGCTCCCTTTGCCTCGGCGCAGAGCGTGGCCGACATCAAGAAGAAGGGCGAGATCACCATCGGCATGCTGGTCGACTTCCCGCCCTACGGCACCACCGATGCGAAGAACCAGCCCGACGGCTACGACGCCGACGTGGCCAAGCTGCTGGCCAAGGACTGGGGCGTGAAGGCCAACATCGTGCCGGTGACCGGCCCGAACCGCATTCCCTTCCTGCTGACCAACAAGGTCGACCTGCTGGTCGCCTCGCTGGCCATCACGCCCGAGCGCGCGAAGCAGGTGCAGTTCTCGCAGCCCTACGCGGCCGCCACCATCGTGCTGTACGGCGCGACCAAGACCCCGATCAAGGCCGCCGCCGACCTCAAGGGCCTGCGCGTGGGCGTGGCCCGTGCGTCGACCCAGGACGTGGCCGTGACCAAGGCCGCGCCCGAAGGCACCGAGATCCGCCGCTTCGACGACGACGCCTCGGCCATGCAGGCGCTGATCTCGGGCCAGGTCGACGCCATCGGCTGCTCGGTGACCGTGGCCGCCCAGATCGCCAAGCGCGTGCCCGCCGGCACCTACGAAAACAAGTTCACGCTGGTCCAGCAGTCGATGGGCATCGCGATGCGCCCGGGCCAGGACGAGCTGACCAAGGCCGTCAACGACTTCGTGGCGAAGAACACCGCCAACGGCGAGCTCAACAAGCTCTACCAGAAGTGGCTGCAGGCCGACCTGCCGAAGATGCAGTAAGCCGGGAGCGGAACACCCCATGACCGACCCCATCATCCGCATGGAAGCCGTCAACAAGTGGTACGGCGACTTCCAGGTGCTGACCGGCATCGACCTCAGCGTGCGCGCGGGCGAGCGCATCGTGATCTGCGGGCCCTCGGGCTCGGGCAAGTCGACGCTGATCCGCTGCATCAACCGGCTCGAGACGGTGCAGAAGGGCCGCATCGAGGTCGACGGCATCGATCTCACGGCCGGCGGCAAGAACGTCGACGCGGTGCGGGCCGAGGTCGGCATGGTGTTCCAGCAGTTCAACCTGTTCCCGCACCTCACGATCCTGCAGAACTGCACGCTGGCGCCGATGCGCTCGCGCGGCATGACGCAGGCGCAGGCCGAGGAGGTGGCGATGAAGTACCTCACGCGCGTGCGCATTCCCGAGCAGGCCAACAAGTACCCGAGCCAGCTCTCGGGCGGCCAGCAGCAGCGCGTGGCGATCGCGCGCGCGCTGTGCATGACGCCCAAGATCATGCTGTTCGACGAGCCCACCTCCGCGCTCGACCCCGAGATGGTGAAGGAAGTGCTCGACACCATGATCGGCCTGGCCGAGGACGGCATGACCATGCTGTGCGTGACGCACGAGATGGGCTTCGCGCGCAGCGTGGCCGACCGCGTGATCTTCATGGCAGAGGGCAGGATCGTGGAGCAGGCGCCGCCCGAGGAATTCTTCGGCAATCCCCAGAACGAGAAGACCCGGCAGTTCCTGGGCCAGATCCTCAGCTCGCACCAGGCCCACTGATGTCCTTCGAGGTCCTGATTTCTTTGTCCTCCTTCGGCGCGGCCGAGGTGGGACGCCATGGCCAGCTCTGGTGCTCGCAGCTGTCGAAGCGCGCGGGCGCCGATTCGGTGGAAGTGCGCGGCGAGATGCTGCGCGACGCCGAGACCGAACTGCCGGCGCTCAACGGCCTGGCCTCGGTCTACTCCAGTCCCGAGGGCCTGTGGGCCCAGGGCGGCTGGCTCGACAGCGCCGCGCTCAAGCGCGGCATCGCGGCCGCCACGCGCGTGGGCGCGAAGCGGCTGAAGATGTCGATCGGCGACTTCCAGCCGTCCTCGCACGGCTCGCTCTGGGGCCTGAAGGTCGAGCTGGCCGAGACCCGCGTCGAGCTCGTGATCGAGAACGACCAGAGCGTGCGCGCCGGCACCGTGCCCGCGCTGCAGGCCTTCTTCGAAGCCGCCGACCGCGCGGGCGTGTCGCTGGGCATGACCTTCGACATGGGCAACTGGCACTGGGTCGGCGAATGTCCGCTGCAGGCCGCGCAGGCGCTCGGCCAGCGCGTGCGCTACGTGCACTGCAAGGGCGCGCAGCGCCTGCCGCACAAGTGGGTGGCGGTGCCGCTGGGCGACTCCGTGGCACCCTGGCGCGCCGTGCTGCGCGCGCTGCCGGCCGACGTGCCGCACGCCATCGAATACCCGCTCGTGGGCGACGACCTCGAGGCCGTCGTCCGCACGCAGATCGACTTCATCCGCGCCGCGCGCGCGTAGCGAAACCACTCACACCGATGACAGAACCCACCGCCTTCGACGTCGCCCTGTTCGGCGAGGCCATGCTGCTGCTCGTGGCCGACCGGCCGGGGCCGATCGAGGATGCGCAGTCCTTCCACAAGCGCACCGCCGGCGCCGAGACCAACGTGGCCATCGGCCTGTCGCGCCTGGGCCTGAAGGTGGGCTGGGCCAGCCGGCTCGGCACCGACTCGATGGGCCGCGCGCTGCTCAACGCGATGCGCGCCGAGGGCATCGACTGCTCGCACGTGATCGCCGACGCCACGCAGCGCACCGGCTTCCAGTTCAAGGGTCGCGTCACCGACGGCAGCGACCCGCCGATCGAATACCACCGCAAGGGCTCGGCCGCGAGCCACATGGGCCCGGCCGACATCGACGAGCCCTGGCTGCGCTCGGCGCGCCACCTGCATGCCACGGGCGTGTTCGCGGCCATCTCCGAGACCAGCCTGCAGGCCGCGCTGCATTCGATGGACGTGATGCGCGCCGCGGGCCGCACCATCTCCTTCGACACCAACCTGCGCCCGACGCTGTGGTCCTCGAAGGAGACCATGCGCCACTGGATCAACGAGCTGGCCGCGCGCGCCGACTGGGTGCTGCCCGGCATCGAGGAGGGCCTGCTGCTCACCGGCCACGACCGGCCCGAGGACGTGGCGCGCTTCTACCGCGAGCGCGGCGCGAAGCTGGTGGTGGTCAAGCTCGGCGCCGAGGGCGCCTACTACGACAGCGACGTGGCCGGCACCGGTCGCGTCGAGGGCTTCCCGGTGAAGGAAGTGATCGACACCGTGGGCGCGGGCGACGGCTTCGCGGCCGGCGTGATCAGCGCGCTGCTCGAGGGCCGCAACGTGCCCGAGGCGGTACGGCGCGGCGCCTGGATCGGCGCGCGCGCGGTGCAGGTGCTCGGCGACACCGAGGGCCTGCCGACGCGGGCCGAACTCGAAGCGGCGGGGCTGTGAACGCCATGGCTTCCTCTTCGTCTCCCTCTTCCTCCACCCGCAAGAACGTTGTCGTCTTCCGCGGCTTGCCCGAAGACCAGCTGGCACGCCTGCAGGCTGCGCACGAGGTCGTCGTGGCCGACGCGCGCCAGTCGCCCGAGGCCTTCGCGGCCGCGCTGCCGGCGGCGCAGGGCCTGATCGGCTCGAGTGTCAACTTCAATGCCTCGATGCTCGACGCGGCGCCTCGGCTCGAGGTGATCTCGAGCGTCTCGGTCGGTGTCGACAACTACCCGCTGACCGAACTGCGCCGCCGCAACATCGTGCTGTGCCACACGCCCGACGTGCTGACCGAGACCGTGGCCGACACCATGTTCGCGATCCTCATGGCCACGCAGCGCCGCGTGGTCGAGCTCTCGACCCTGGTGCGCGAGGGCCGCTGGACGAAGAACATCGGCGAGGACCTGTTCGGCACCGACGTGCACGGCAAGACGCTCGGCATCCTCGGCTTCGGCCGCATCGGCCAGGCGGTGGCGCGCCGCGCCGCCCTGGGCTTCGGCATGCCGGTGCTCTACCACGCGCGCCGCGCGGTCGACCTGGCCGCGCAGGCGCCCGAGCTGCAGGGCCGCGCCACGCACACGCCGCTCGACGAGCTGCTGGCGCGCGCCGACATCGTGCTCGCGATGCTGCCGCTGACCGAGGCCACGCGCGGCATGGCCGACGCCGCCTTCTTCGCGCGCATGAAGCCCGGCGCCGCCTTCATCAACGGCGGCCGCGGCGCGACCGTGGATGAGCAGGCGCTGCTCGACGCGCTCGACAAGGGCACGCTGCGCGCGGCCGGCCTCGACGTGTTCGCCAAGGAACCGCTGCCCGCCGACTCGCCGCTGCGCACCCATCCGCGCGTGACGCCGCTGCCGCACATCGGCTCGGCCACGCACGAGACCCGGCATGCGATGGCCGAGCTCGCGACCACCAACCTGCTGCAGGTGCTGGCCGGGGAGACGCCGACCGCGCCCTACGACACGGCCAGCGCATGAAACCGACGGGCCGCGCCACCATCGCCGACGTGGCGCAGGCCGCGGGCGTCTCCAAGGCCACGGTCTCGCGCTTCCTCAACCACCGCGAGCGGCTGCTGAGCCCCGACATCGCCACGCGCGTCGAGGCCGCGATCGCGCAGCTCGCCTATTCGCCGAGCCCGATGGCGCAGGCGCTGAGCCATGGCCGCTCGAGGCTCATCGGCCTGATCGTGGCCGACATCACCAACCCCTATTCGGTGGCGGTGCTGCGCGGCGCCGAGAAGGCCTGCCAGGACGCCGGCTACCTGGTGATGCTGTTCAACCTCGGCAACGAGAGCGAACGCGAGCGCGAGGCCATCGACGCGCTCGCGGGCTACCAGGTCGACGGCTTCATCCTCAACACCCTGGGTCGCGGCAGCGGCGTGTTCGACGCGGTCGCGCTGCACGGCAAGCCCGCGGTGCTGGTCGACCGGCGCCACGCGGGCATGCACACCGACTTCGTCTCGCTCGACAACGAGGCCGCGATGAAGGCCACCTGCGACCACCTGGTCGAAGGCGGCTTTCGCGAGCTGCTCTACGTGACCGAGCCGCTCGCGGGCGTGAGCTCGCGGCGCGAGCGCACCGCGGCCTTCGGCGCCTGCGTGACCGCCAACGGCCCGCGCATGGCCGGCGAGGTGTTCGAGAGCGTCGAGGGCGAACAGCAGGCGCTCGACGAAGCCCTGGCGGCGCTGCGCAAGCGTGCGAAGCGCGGCCGACGCGCGGCGGTGGTGGCGGGCAATGCGGTCGTCACCCTGCGCGTGGCGCAGGCGATGGCGCGGCTGGGCTGGCAGTTCGGCGCCGACCTCGGCTTCGTCGGCTTCGACGATCCCGAATGGGCCTCGCTGATCGGCCCGGGCCTGAGCACCGTCGCCCAGCCCACGGACGAGATCGGCCGCGCCGCCGCTAGCTGCCTGATCGACCGGCTGCGGGGGCTCGAAAGCCCGCCGCGGCAGCTGCTGCTGCCGGGGCAGCTGCAGGTGCGGGGCTCGTCGCAGGCGCCTGTCCCCGCGTAGCCGGGTCGGCTTGGGCCGCGAAGCGCAGCGGCCCGCGCATCCAGTCGGCCGCGCGCTCGGCGATCATCACCGTGGGTGCGTTGGTGTTGCCGCCGATCAAGGTCGGCATCACCGAGGCATCGACCACGCGCAGGCCCTCGACGCCGCGCACGCGCAGCCGCGGATCGACCACCGCCCCCGCGTCGTTGGGCGCGCCCATGCGGCAGGTGCCCACCGGGTGGTAGATGGTGTCGGCGCGCGCGCGGATCTGGCGCACCAGGTCCTCGTCTTCGCGCGCATCGGCCGTGTAGAGCTCGCGCTGGCGGTACCTGGCGAGCGGCGCCGCCGCCATGATCTCGCGCGTCTTCTTCACGCCCTGCAGCAGCAGCGCGAGGTCCTCGGGGTCGGACAGGAAGCGCGGATCGATGCGCGGCGCCGAGGCCGGGTTGGCGTCGGCCAGCCGGACCTCGCCGCGGCTCTTCGGCCGCAGCACGCAGACGTGGCACGAGAAGCCGTAGCCCGCATGCAGCTTGCGCGCATGGTCGTCGGTGATGGCGATCACGAAGTGCAGCTGCAGGTCGGGCCGGCGCAGCTCGGGCGAGGACTTGACGAAGGCGCCGCCCTCGGCGAAGGGCGTGGCGATCAGGCCGGTGCCGTTCCGGCGCCACAGGAGTGCCTGGCGCAGCAGGGTCCAGCTCGCGCCCAGGCCGATGCCGAACAGGTCGCGGTGCTTCGAGCGGTAGGCGAGGATGAAGTCGAGGTGGTCCTGCAGGTTGCGCCCCACGCCGGGCAGCGCGTGCTGCACCGCGATGCCGTGCTGCTGCAGCTGCGCGGGATCGCCGATGCCCGACAGCATCAGCAGCTGCGGCGAATGGAAGGCACCGCCGCACAGCGCCACCTCGCGCCGCGCATGGATGCGCTCGACGTTACCGCCGCGGCGCACCTCCACGCCCACGGCGCGGCCATGCTCGACCACCACGCGCAGCGCCTGCGTGTGCGTGAGCACCGCGAGGTTGGGGCGCGTCATCGCCGGATGCAGGTAGGCGGCCGCGGCCGAGCAGCGCTCGCCGTTCCTCGCGCCGCCATGGAACTGCGTGACCTGGTAGAGGCCCGCGCCTTCCTGCTCGATGCCGTTGAAGTCGTCGTTGAAGGGCACGCCGGACTGCACCGCGGCGCGCACGAAGTCCTCGCTGATGGCGCGCGGCGTCTGCTGGTCGGCCACCTGCAGCGGGCCGTCGGCGCCGTGCAGCGGGCTCGCGCCGCGCTGGTTGCCCTCGGCGCGGCGGAACCACGGCAGCACCTCGCCCCAGGACCAGCCGCTGCAGCCGGCGCGCTCCCAGTCGTCGTAGTCCTCGCGGTGGCCGCGCACGTAGAGCATGGCGTTGATCGCGCTCGAGCCGCCGAGGCAGCGCCCGCGCGGCTGGTAGCCGCGGCGGCCGTCCAGGCCCGGCTGCGGCTCGGTGCGCAGAGCGTAGTTGTTGATCGGCGGGCGGCCCGGCAGCATCGCCACCGTGGCGGCCGGCGCGCGCACCAGGATGCCGCGGCCGTCGCCGCCGGCCTCGATCAGGCACACGCGCACGCGCGCGTCCTCGCTGAGCCGCGCAGCGAGCGTGGCGCCTCCCGAGCCGCCTCCGACGATCACGTAGTCGAACTCCATCGCTGCGCGTCCTTTCCTTGCTTCTTCTCCGATGCCGCCGATGCCGGCCCGTGGACTGTAGGAACGAAACGGGGCGGGGCGCCTAGCGTTTTCCCGTCGGACCAAAGTGGCACTGTCGCGTGCGCGACGCGTGTAGTAGGAAGCTCCGACGGGGTTTCCCCTGGCGGGGCCGACAGGCGAATGACAGTTGCGCGGTCCACACTCGGCGAAGAACGACGACAGCTCCCGGAGACCGCGCCATGCCGCCACCCGATTCTTCATCCTCTTCCTCTTCCTCTTCCTCTTCCTTCCCCGCGCTCTCGCGCCGCGGCGCGCTGCGCCTGTCGCTCGGCGGCATGGCGATGGCCTCGGTGCCCGGCCTCGGCTGGGCCGCCACCGGGCTGGCCGCGCCCGCGCCCGCCGACGGCCTGCCGCGCGGCGTGCCCGAGGCCCAGGGCGTGTCGTCGGCGGCGATCCTGGCCTTCCTCGACGAGGCCGAGCGCGGCGCCTTCGAACTGCACGGCTTCATGCTGTGGCGCCGCGGCCAGGTGCTGGCCGAGGGCTGGTGGGAGCCCTACGGCCCGCAGCGCCGCCACATGACGCATTCGCTGACCAAGAGCGTGACCGTCTGCGCGGTCGGCATGGCGGTGGCCGAGGGGCGCTTCGGGCTCGACGACAAGGTGGTGTCCTTCTTCCCCGAGCACCTGCCGCCGGTGGTGAGCCCGAACCTCGCGGCGATGACGGTGCGCGACCTGCTGACCATGCGCACCGGCCATGCCGCCATGACCTCGGGCTCGGTGTGGCGCCAGATCCGCACCAGCTGGATCGCCGAGTTCTTCAAGATCCCGGTGGTGAATCCGCCCGGCACGCAGTTCGTCTACACCAGCGCCGCCACCTACATGCTGTCGGCCATCGTCACCAAGACCACGGGCCAGCCGGTGGCCGACTACCTCAAGCCGCGCTTCTTCGAGCCGCTGGGCATCACGGGCTACGAGTGGGAGGTCGGGCCCGAGGGCATCTCGCCGGGCGCCAACGGCCTGAGCTGGAAGACCGTCGATTCGCTCAAGCTCGGCATCCTGCATGCGCAGAACGGCGTGTGGAACGGCCGGCAGGTGCTCACGAAGGAATGGGTCGATGCGGTGCACCAGCCGCACACCAAGGACAAGTACGGCTACCAGTGGTGGCTGGGCCCGAACGGCGCCTACAACGCCGACGGGCTGTTCGGCCAGTACGCGGTGGTGTTCCCCGCGCAAGACGCGGTGCTCGCGATCAACGCGGCGCTGCCGCCGAAGGCCGGCTTCAACGCGGGCCTGCTCTACAAGCACTTCCCGGCCGCGTTCGAGAACGCGCCCGCCGATGGCGGCCAGGCCAGCGCCGCGCTGCGCCGGCGCATGGCGGGCCTGCGCCTGCTGCCGCCGGTGCGGCCGACCTCGTCGCCGGTGGCCGCGGCCGTGTCGGGCCAGCGCTACGAGTTTCCCGACAACCCCGACCGGATCAAGGCCGCGCGCCTGGACTTCGGCGCCGAGGCCTGCAGCTTCACGCTCGTGGACGAGCGCGGCACGCACACGGTGCAGGTGGGGTTGAAGAAGCCGATCGAGGGCGACACCACCATGACCGGCAACCGCCTGCACCACGAGTACCAGCCCGCCGTGATGCGCGTGGTGGCCAGCGGCGAATGGCTCGACGAGCGCACCTTCGTCATGAGCTGGACCTTCGTCGAGTCGGCCTTCCGCGATACGGTGACCTGCCGCTTCGCCTCGCGCTACCTGCGGCTCGACCGCAGCGTGAACGTGAATTCGAGCGCGACCGAGATGCCGACGCTGACCGGCGCGCGCGCGGTGAAGGCGGCCTGAGGACTACGGAAGGTCGTAGGCCTTGCAGGCGCGGCACGGCGGTGGCGATGGCCTGTTGTCCTGCACGCGGCGGCGGTCTCCGCAACCTTTGGCGACACGATGCGACGGATTAAAACCTCGAGTATCGAAAACCAGATGGAGGCCCGACCCGTGAATGAAGAACACCACTACCTCGACCAGTTCGAAAGCTTTCTGAAGCGCCGCGAGCAGGCCGCCGAGATATCGGTCAGCACCACGGTCGAGATCGAGGAGCGGCAGCCGCTCGGCGTGCCCGAGAACTTCTGGGCCGGTGCCGACGGCTTGGCCCGCGAACGCGGCGTGGCCGCGCATTAGATCCTCGATGCCGGGGCGACGGCTCCGGCTCAGGCCGAGCGCAGCCAGACCTTGCCGTCAGCCGATTCTTCCACCGCCAGGGGAACGAGGCGAGCGCCCTTGCAGGGACCGCCCACGCACAAGCCCGTGTCGGGCTCGTAGATCGCGCCGTGCCGCGCGCACATCAGGAAGCGGCCCGAACGCTCGAGCACCTGGCCCTCGAAATCGATCGGTCCGCCCACGTGCGCGCACTGGTTGAGGTAGCCATGGACACGGCCCTGCCAGCGCACGACGAAGGCCGGGCCGCGGCCCGGCGCCTTGAACTTCACCGCGTCGCGGGATTCGGGCAGCGCGTCGCAGATCAGCAATGCATCGGTCATGGTCGTGAAGGCATTCAGGGCGGGGAGGGCTGCGACAGCACCCACTGCGCGAGCCGGCGCGATTCGTCGAGGCTCATGTGGGGCTGGCGCGGCATGATGACGCGACCCCAGGCGCCGACGCTGCCGTCGCGCAGCTTGTCGGCGAGCCGGGCCGGGGCCTCGGGGTCGTTGCGGTAACGCGCCGCGATCTGCGCGAAGCCCGGGCCCACCTGCTTGCGCACCATGCCATGGCAACTGAGGCAGGCATAGCGCGCGACCGGCTCGCGCAGCGGCGCCGGGATCTCGTCGGCCGCGGCCGCCAGCGGCGCGATGGCCGCGAGCGGCAGCGCCAGCCACAGGGACCGCGGCAGGCGAATCAGCCGATCTCCGCGATCAGCTCGATCTCGACGCAGGCGCCCATCGGGATCTGCGCCACGCCGAAGGCGCTGCGTGCATGCGCGCCCTTCTCGGGACCGAACACTTCGGCGAACAGTTCGCTCGCGCCGTTGGTCACGAGGTGCTGCTCGGTGAAGCTGCCGACCGAGTTGACCAGGCTCATCACCTTGACGATGCGCTTGACCTTGTTGAGGTCGCCCACGGCGGCGTGCAGCGTGCCCAGCAGGTCGATCGCGACCGCGCGCGCGGCCTGCTTGCCCTGCTCGGTGCTGACGTCGGCGCCGAGCTGGCCGGTCCAGACCTTGCCGTCCTTCTTGGCGATGTGGCCCGACAGGAACACGAGGTTGCCGGTCTGCACGAAAGGCACGTAGGCGGCGGCCGGAACCGAGACCGGCGGGAGGGTGATGCCGAGGCTGGAAAGCTTGTCGTAGACGCTCATGAAGAAGGCTCCTGGTGAGACGGTGGTGAAGGCGGCCGCGCGGAGGGCGGCTGCGGGGAATCGACCGGCGTTTGTACCGGCGAAGCCGCGATCGTAGGCGACGTCGCGGCCGAAGGCCCTGCGCCGCCGGGGGCTTGTGGCGACTCGAGCTCGTCGACCGGCTGCACCGTCACGCCCACGTGCAGCGTGTGGCGCGCGCCGCCATGCAGCACGCCGCGCATCGGCGAGACGTCGGAGTAGTCGCGGCCGATCGCCAGCGTCACGTAGTCCTCGCCGGGCTGGCGGCCGTTGGTGGGGTCGAAGTCGGCCCAGTCGCCGGCGCTGTCGGGACCATCGCCTTCGCCCGGCAGGTAGACCGATACCCAGGCGTGCGAGGCATCGGCGCCGATCAGCCGCGGCTGGCCCGGCGCCGGCTGCGTCAGCAGGTAGCCGCTGACGTAGCGCGCCGGCAGGCCCATGCCGCGGAAGCACGCGATCATGATGTGCGCGAAGTCCTGGCACACGCCCTTGCGCTGGGCCAGCGCCTCGGCCGCGGGCGTGTTGATCTCGGTGCTGTCGGCGTCGTAGTCGAAGTCGCGGTGGATGCGTTCGGTCAGGTCCATCGCCACGTCGAAGGTGGGGCGGCCCGGCGCGAAGCTCGCGCGCGCATAGGCGACGAAGTCGTCGTGGCGCGGCACGTAGGGCGAGGGGAAGACGAACTCCGAGGCCGGGTCGAACAGCGCGTCCTTGCGGAAGCGGAAGCGCTCGCGCACCGACTCCCACGGCAGCTCGCGCGCCACCGCGCTCGAGAGCACGGGCTCCGAGGTCTCGACCACGCTCTCGGCCGTGACCACCAGGCTGTCGTGCGTGGTGTCGAGCGCGAAGAAGGCGCGCACGTTGCCGTAGAGGTCGGCCTGCTCGACGCGCTGCGCGGGCGCGGGCTCGATCGCGAGCCGGTGGCTCACGAGCCGCTGCGAGGGCGTGGCCAGCGGCCGCAGGTGCGCGAGGTGTTGCGCGGTCTCGACCGGCGGCGCGTACTCGTAGCGGGTTTCGTGGGTGACGTGGAGTCGCATGATGCGGACCTATTTCGACGCGGCGCCGAAGTGCGCGGCGTAGATGCGGTCGTAGCTGCCGTCGGCCTTGATCCCGGCCAGGCCCTGGTCAAGCCTGGCGAGCAGCTCGGCGTTGCCCTTCTTCACGGCGAGGCCGTACTGCTCGGTCGCGAAGCCGGCATCGCTCACGGTCTTGAAGCCCGCGCCCGCGTTGTTCGCGAGGTAGTGCGCGACCACGCCGTTGTCGGCCACGACAGCCTGCACGCCGCCGGCCTCGAGCTCCTTGAGCGCGAGCGGCGTCGATTCGAAGCGCTTGATGTTCGCGCTCGATTTGCCCAGCAGCTTGCCGACCACCTCGTCGCCGGTGGTGCCGTTCTGCACGCCGACCTTGAGCGTCTTCAGGTCCTCGAAGCGGGTCACGCTCGCGTCGCTCCGGACCGCGATCAGCTGGCGCGCGTCGAAGTAGGGCTGCGAGAAGTCCATGGTCTGGCGGCGCTCGGGCGTGATGGTGATGGCCGACACCAGCAGGTCGCGGTCGCCCTGGTCGAGCGTGTTGAAGATGCCTTCCCACGGCGTGTTGACGAACTTCACCTCGAGGCCGGCCTTCTTCGCGACGGCGTTCACGATGTCGATGTCGAAGCCCACGATCTCGCCCTTCTCGTTCTGCGATTCGAAGGGCGTGTAGGCGGCATCGGTGCCCACGACCAGCACGCGCGCCGCGGGCGGCGCGGGCGGGGCCGATGCGGCGGCGGGCGCGGCGGCTTCCTGCTTGCCGCAGCCGGCGAGCGCGAGGACCGCGGCGAGGCCGGCGGCGGCCCGTGCGAAGCGGCGATGGATCGTGGTCATGGGGAGCCCTCCTGGGTCTGTCGTTGCTTGTGCGGTGGTCTGGTCGCGCGGCGCGCGCAGCGAGGGCTCAGGCGCCCACGGAGCGCAGCGATTCCGAGGTCAGCGTGAAGTAGCGGATGCCGATCGCATCGGACACATGGTAGGCGGCGGCCTCGCACTGCGCGAGCAGCGCGGCCAGCGCCGCATAGGGGCCGTCCTCGCCGTCGGCGGGGCCGGGGTCGCACAGGTGCTCGAGCGTCCAGGTGGCCGGGTCGGGCAGCTCGTACGACAGCGCCGTGAGCTTGCCGGGCGCGCTGCCCGCGAGCCGCGCGATGCGCCCGCGCAGGGTCTGCGTGACCCAGGCCAGCGAGCGCGGATTCTCGGCGTCGAGCACCAGCAGGTCGACCAGCGTGGCGACGTCGCGGCGCTGCTGGTAGCGCGCATGGAAGGTGATGGTGCTGTCGAACAGCGCGACCATGGCCTCGAAGCCGCTGACCTCGTGCACCGCGTGGTTCTGGAAACCCGCGAGCAGCGCGTTGGCGAGGAAGCTCAGGCGCTCGATGTGGCGGCCGATCGACAGCAGCCGCCAGGCATCGTCGCGTGTCATGCGGTCGGTCTGCGCGCCGGTCATGGCCGACAGCGCCGAACTCGCCGATTCGAGCGAGCGCAGCGCCGCGCCGGTGGCGAAGCTGCCTTCGCCGGCCTGCTCGGCGGCGCGGCGCAGGAAGTCGGCCTCGGCGCGCACGATCTGGTTCCAGTGGTCGGGCGAGAGCCGCTCGCGCACCGCGGCCGCGGCCTGGCGGATGCTGCGCAGGCTGTAGCCGACGCTGCCGCCCTGCGCCACGTCGCCGAGTTCGGCGATCAGCGCGCGCTCGAACACGCGGCGCGACTGCGGCGCGCTCGGCACGCCGGCCGGCACCAGCGCATTGCGCGCCGCCATGCGGTGCAGCCATTCGAGCAGCGGGCGCGAGGATTGGTCCTCGCCGCCGAGGATGTTGAGCGTGAGGCGCGCCAGCCGCACCGCGTTCTCGGCACGCTCGGTGTAGCGGCCGAGCCAGAACATGTTCTCGGCCGCGCGGCTGGTGACCGGCGCGCGGTGCCGCGCCAGCGAGGCCGGCGTGGCCTGCGGCTGCAGCAGCGTGGTGCGGTCGACCTCGCCATGGGTCTGCACCCAGACGTCGGCGCTGCTGCCGCCGCGCTGCATCGAGGCGATCTGCGCATCGGGTCCCGCGAGTCGCGCCAGCCCGCCGGGCAGCACGCGCCACGACTGCGCGCCGTCGCTGACCGCGAACACGCGCAGCAGCACCGCGCGCGGCGCGATCTGGCCGGGCCCGAGGTCGCTGGCCCAGGTCGGCATCTGCGACAGCGGCAGGTAGCTCTGCACCGTGTGGGCCTCGCCCTCGCGCACGATGCGCCCGGCCCATTCGTCGAGCTCGCGGCGCCCGAGCTGGCGGCCCAGCACCGCGTCGAAGCTCTCGCGGCCGTCGATGCCCGGGTAGGTGGGCTTGATGAAGCAGTCGCCGAGCTGCGGCAGCACGGCCTCGAGCGCCGCGCGCTCGCCGCACCACCAGGTGGGCAGCGCGGGCAGCAGCAGCTTCTCGTCGAGCAGGTTGCGCGCCAGGCCGGGCAGGAAGCCCAGCAGCGCCGGCGACTCGAGAAAGGCCGAGCCCGGCATGTTGGCCACCAGCACGTTGCCCGCGCGGATCGCCTGCAGCAGGCCCGGCACGCCGAGCGTGGAGTCGGGGCGCAGCTCGAGCGGATCGAGGAACTGGTCGTCGAGCCGCTTGATGAGCCCGTGCACCGGGCGCAGGCCCTGCAGCGTCTTGAGGTACAGGCGCTGGTCGCGCACCGTGAGGTCGTTGCCCTCGACCAGCGTGACGCCCAGGTAGCGCGCGAGGTAGGCGTGCTCGAAGTAGGTCTCGTTGTAGGGACCGGGCGTGAGCAGCGCGATGTGCGGCGGCACGCCGGCCGGGCACATGCGCTGCAGGCCGTCCATCATGGCGCTGTAGGTGGCGGCCAGCCGCTGCACGTGCAGCGCCTCGAAGGCCTGCGGGAACTGGCGCGTGATGGCGAGCCGGTTCTCGAGCAGGTAGCCCAGGCCCGAGGGCGCCTGGGTGCGCTGCGACACCACCCACCAGTTGCCGTCGGGGCCGCGCGCGAGGTCGAAGGCCGCGATGTGCAGCCAGGTGTCGCCCGGCGGCTTCACGCCGTGCAGCGCGCGCAGGTAGCCCGGATGGCCGCGCACCAGCGCCGGCGGCAGCAGGCCTTCGGCCAGCAGGCGCTGCGGGCCGTAGACGTCGGCCATCACGCGGTCGAGCACGCGCATGCGCTGCAGCACGCCGGTCTCGATCTGCGACCAGCTCTCGGGCGAGACGATCAGCGGGAACAGGTCGAGCGACCAGGGCCGCTGCGGGCCGTGGGTGGCGTCGGCGTAGACGTTGTAGGTGACGCCGTTGTCGCGGATCTGGCGCTCCAGGCTGACCGCGCGCCGCGGCAGGTCGACGAAGCCGTCGGGGCCGAGCTGTTCGAAGAAGGCATGCCAGGGCGGCAGCAGCGGGGGCTTGTCGCCGGCGGCGGGGGCCGGCGCGGCGGTGTCGGCGGCGGGCGCGCGCTGGGCCGCGGATGGCGCCTGGGTCTGGGTCTGGCCGCCCTGCGTCTGGGATTGGCTCTGGGATTGGCTTTGGCTGCCCGCCGTCGCGTCGTGCAGGTGCGGTCCCGTGGGCGCTACCGGCCCCGCGGCGGGCCGTGCGGGCGCCTCCGGCGTCGCGATGCCGCGCAGCTCGTCGAAGTGGCCGGGCAGGGCGGCCGGGGCGAGCGCCGACGCCAGGGCGGCCGGAAAATCCAGCGCCTGGGCGTCGAACAGGGATTCGTTGAGGGGTTCCACAGGGTTGGGATTGTCACATCGCTGTCACCGGGCCCGCCGGCGATGGCGTGCGAAATGCCCGCTGCAGCCATCCGTGTGGGCGGGACGACACACCCGGCGACCCGGCCCGCGCCCCATTGCCGGGGGGCGGGCCGTGGGCGCCGCTCAGCGCCGCAGGTCGAGCGTGAACGGGAATTCGCGGCTGCCGGGCACCTCGATGGTGGCGGCCGGCGTGCGCATCAGCCCCGGCGTGTGGCCGGTGCGCGTGAAGCGCGACATGCGGCGGCTCTCGGCCTCGTAGGCATTGACCGGGAAGGTCTCGTAGTTGCGTCCGCCCGGATGGGCCACGAAGTACTGGCAGCCGCCCAGCGAGCGCTTCATCCAGGTGTCGACCAGGTCGACGGTCAGCGGCGCATGGGCCTTGATGCTCGGATGCAGCGCCGAGGGCGGGTTCCAGGCCTTGTAGCGCACGCCGGCCACGAACTCGCCGGCCACGCCCGTGGGCTGCAGCGGCAGCACGCGGCCGTTGACGGTGACCACGTGGCGGCTCTCGTTGAGGCCGGTCACGCGCACCTCGATGCGCTCGAGCGAGGAGTCGACGTAGCGCACCGTGCCGCCGGCCGAGCCTTCCTCGCCCATCACGTGCCAGGGCTCGAGCGCGTTGCGCAGCGAGAGCTCGACGCCCATCGCCTGCACCTGGCCCACGAGCGGGAAGCGGAACTCGAAGTGCGGCGCGAACCAGTCGGGATCGAAGGCGAAGCCGGCCTGGCGCATCTCGCTGATGACGTCGTCGAAGTCCATCCTGACGAAGGTCGGCAGCAGGAAGCGGTCGTGCAGCTCGGTGCCCCAGCGCGTGACGGGCGCCTTGTAGGGTTCGTCCCAGAAGCGCGCCACCAGCGCGCGGATCAGCAGCTGCTGCGCGATGCTCATGCGCGCATGCGGCGGCATCTCGAAGGCGCGCAGCTCGAGCAGGCCGAGGCGGCCGGTGCTGGAGTCGGGCGAGTAGAGCTTGTCGATGCAGAACTCGCTGCGGTGCGTGTTGCCCGAGACGTCGATCAGGATGTTGCGCAGCGTGCGGTCGACCAGCCAGGCCGGCATGTGCTGGCCGTAGAGCTCGCGGTTCTTCGCGATCTCCTTGAGCGCGATCTCGAGCTCGTAGACCTGGTCGTTGCGCGCTTCGTCGACGCGCGGCGCCTGGCTGGTCGGGCCGATGAACATGCCCGAGAACAGGTAGCTCAGCGACGGATGGTTGTGCCAGTACAGCAGCAGGCTGGCCAGCAGCTCGGGCCGGCGCAGGAAGGGGCTGTCGGCCGGCGTGGCGCCGCCCATCACGAAGTGGTTGCCGCCGCCGGTGCCGGTGTGGCGGCCGTCGGTCATGAACTTCTCGGCCGACAGCCGGGTCTCGAACGCGGCCTGGTAGAGGAATTCGGTGTGGTCGACCAGTTCCTTCCAGTTGTGGGCCGGATGGATGTTGACCTCGATCACGCCGGGGTCGGGCGTGACCTGCAGCATCTTCAGGCGCGGATCGCGCGGCGGCGGGTAGCCTTCCATCACGATGCGCACGCCGAGTTCGCGCGCGGTGGCTTCGACGGCGGCGACCAGGTCGAGGTAGTCCTCGAGGCGCGCCAGCGGCGGCATGAAGACGTAGAGCACGCCCGAGGCGCTGCCCTTCTTCTCGGCCGCCGGGCCGTTGGCGCGGCGCGGGTCGCGCACCTCGACGCACAGCGCGGTGCGCGTGACCCAGTGGGCCGACTCGCCGCGCAGCGGCTGGCGCGTGGCGGCGGTGTCGAGGGTGGCGTCGGCATCGGAATCGGCAGCACTGCCGTCGCCCGGGCCCTCGCCGGTGCCGGTCCCCGGCCCCTGCATGCGCAGCGCGGCGGGCACGGCCGCGGGCGTGCCGAAGGCATAGGGCACGGCGCCCAGGTCGGCACCGCTGCCGCCGGTCGCGCCCACGGTGTAGCGCGCGCGGTAGTCGGCCGCGCTCGGCAGCGCGTCGCGCGCCGCGGTCGGGTCGCGCTCGATCAGGTAGGGGTAGTCGCCCTTGCTGGCCCAGGGTTGCGAGTCGAGCGGCAGGCGGTAGCCCATCGGCGAATCGCCGGGGATCAGGTAGAGCCGGTCGTCGCGCAGGAACCAGGGGCCGGTCTTCCAGGCCGGGCCGTCGAGCGCGGGCGCGTCGCGGTTCGCGTTGCCGGGCTCGATCGGCAGCATGTAGCCGATCACCGCGTCGAGCTTCTGCGTGAACACGCGGCGCAGGCGCACGCGTTCGAGTTCGTCGTCGAGCTTCGAGTCGAAGGGGTCGACGTTGACGGGCAGGCGGCGTTCGCGCCAGAGGTAGTAGTAGATGTCCTCGAAGCCCGGCTGCACGTAGCGGTCGGTCAGGCCGAGCTTGCGCGCCAGCAGGCTGGTGAAGCGGCGCGCGTCCTCGCTGGTGTAGTGGGTCGGGAAGCGTTCGTCGGCGAACAGCTCGGGGTCGTGCCACAGCGTCTGGCCGTCGGCGCGCCAGAAGATCGACAGCGCCCAGCGCGGCAGTTGCTCGCCCGGGTACCACTTGCCCTGGCCGAAGTGCAGGAAGCCGCCCTGGCCGTACTCGGCGCGCAGCTTGTGGACCAGCTCGGTGGCATAGCCGCGCTTGGTGGGGCCGAGCGCGTCGGTGTTCCACTCGGGCGCGTCGCGGTCGCTGGTGGCCACGTAGGTGGGCTCGCCGCCCATCGTGAGGCGCACGTCGCCGGCCTGCAGGCGCTTGTCGACCGCGTCGCCCAGCGCCAGCACCTCGGCCCATTGCTCCTCGGTGTAGGGCTTGGTCACGCGCGGCGATTCGTAGATGCGCGTGACCTTCATGTCATGGCCGAACTCGACCTTCGACTCGTCGACGCCGCCCTCGATGGGCGCCGCGCTCGAGGGCGTGGGCGTGCAGGCCAGCGGGATGTGGCCCTCGCCGGCCAGAAGCCCCGAGGTGGCGTCGAGGCCGATCCATCCGGCGCCCGGCAGGAACACCTCGCACCAGGCGTGCAGGTCGGTGAAGTCGACCGTGGTGCCGCTCGGGCCGTCGAGCGCCTTCACGTCGGGCGTGAGCTGGATCAGGTAGCCCGAGACGAAGCGCGCGGCCAGGCCGCAGTGGCGCAGCAGCTGCACCAGCAGCCAGCCCGAGTCGCGGCAGGAACCGCTGCCGTTGGTGAGCGTTTCTTCCGGCGTCTGCACGCCGGGCTCCATGCGGATCAGGTAGTTGACGTCCTGCTGCACCTGCTGGTTGATGCCGACCAGGAAGTCGATGGTGCGCTGTTCCTTGCGGTCGATCTTGTCGAGGTAGGCCGCGAGCAGTGGCGTGGGTTCCTCGGTGACGAGATAGGGCGCGAGCTCCTCGGCCTGCGAGGGCGTGTACTTGAACGGGAAGTTCTCGGCCTGCGGCTCGAGGAAGAAGTCGAAGGGGTTGTAGACCGCCATCTCGACCACGAGGTCGACCGTGACCTTGAACTCGCGCGTTTTCTCGGGGAACACGAGCCGCGCCTGGTAGTTGGCGAACGGGTCCTGCATCCAGTTGACGAAGTGCTCCGCCGGTTCGACGCGCAGCGAGTACGAGATGACGTTGCTGCGGCAATGCGGCGCCGGCCGGAGCCGGACGACCTGCGGGCCGAGTTGCACCAGGCGGTCGTATTTGTAGTGGGTGACGTGGTGGAGCGCGGCGTGGATGGACATGCGTTTTTGTGTGCAGTACTGGCAGATTGCATCGAAAAGATGTCTCTGGTGAGACGCATACTAGCCCAGAAGACAAAGCAATTAGCGCGCCACGGAGCGCCGTTGGGGGAGGGTTTGCATCATGGTCGCCAAGGGGGAGCGAGGCGCATCCGATGCCGTCGTGCGCGCGCGCTGCGCCTTCGTCGCGCTCGCGGCAGCGCTCGCGGGCGTGGCGCTGCAGCTGCGGCAGCCGCAGCTGTGGGACGGCATGGTCTACGCGGGTGGACTGCTCGCGGGCATCGCGGGTCTCCGCATGGCCTGGCACGTGCCGCGTCGTGCGTGGATCGCCTGGACCTGCGCCGCGCTCGCCGGCGCGGCGATCGGCGCGGGGCTCGCGGGCGCACGCGCCACGGTCTACGCGGCCGGCGCGCTCGATCCCGCGCTCGAGGGGCGCGACCTGCAACTCGTGGGCGTCGTGTCGCAGATGCCGCAGCGTGGCGAGGCCGGCACGCGCTTCCGCTTCGCCGTCGAGTCCGCGCGCTGGGCCGACCCTGCGAGCACCGGATCGCCCGCGGTGCCCGACCGCATCGCGCTCGGCTGGTATGCCGAGGGCGCCAGCCTCTGGGATGGTCCCGCCGATGGGGCCGCGTCCGCTCCCTTGCCCGAGAGCCCCGTGCATGCCGGCGAGCGCTGGCGCCTGACCGTGCGCCTCAAGGCGCCGCACGGCCATCGCAATCCGCACGGCTTCGACAGCGAGCTGTGGATGTGGGAGCAGGGCCTGCGCGCCAGCGGCCATGTGCGCCTCGGCGCGCGCGACGAGGCACCCGCGCGGCTGGCCCTCACGGGGCGGCATCCGATCGAGCGCGCACGCGAGGCCGTGCGCGACGCCATCTTCGAACGCGTGCCCGAGCGCTTCGGCGCGGGCGTGATCGCCGCGCTGGTTACGGGCGACCAGGGCGCGATCGACCGCGAGGGCTGGGACGTCTTCCGCGCCACCGGCGTGGCCCACCTGATGTCGATCTCGGGCCTGCACGTGACCCTGTTCGCGTGGCTCGCCGCGCACGTCGTCGGCGCGCTCTGGCGCCGCAGCCCGCGGCTGATGCTGCGGCTGCCGGCGCAGCGCGCGGCGCTCGTGGGCGGCGTGCTGCTGGCCACGCTCTATGCGCTGTTCAGCGGCTGGGGCGTGCCGTCGCAGCGCACGGTCTGGATGCTCGCGACCGTCGCGCTGCTGCGCCTCACCGGGCGGCGCTGGCCCTGGCCGCACGGCTGGCTGCTGACCGCGGCGGTGGTGGTCGCGCTCGATCCCTGGGCCCTGATGCAGGCCGGTTTCTGGCTCAGCTTCGTGGCGGTGGGCGTGCTGTTCGCCACCGACGCGGGGCTGCCCGGCGACACGCGAGCGGGCCTGCGCGCACGGCTGTGGCGGCTGCTGCGCGAGCAGTGGACGATCACGCTCGCGCTCACGCCCCTGAGCCTGCTGCTGTTCCAGCAGGTGTCGCTGGTCGGGCTGGTGGCCAACCTGGTCGCGATCCCCTGGGTCACGCTGGTGATCACGCCGCTGGCGATGCTCGGCACCGTCGCCGCGCCGCTGTGGGACCTCGCGGCGCGCGCGGTGTGGGCCCTGGGGCTGCTGCTGTCGTGGCTCGCGGTGCTGCCGTTCGCCAGCGTCTCGATGGCCGCGCCGCCGGCGTGGCTCGCGGCCTGCGGCGTGGCGGGCGGCGTGCTGGTGGCGATGCGGCTGCCGTGGTCGCTGCGCGCGCTGGGCCTGCCGCTGCTGCTGCCGGTGCTGCTGTGGCAGCCGGCGCGTCCCGCCCTCGGCGAGTTCGAACTGCTCGCGGCCGACGTCGGCCAGGGCAACGCGGTGCTGGTGCGCACCGCGAACCACAGCCTGCTCTACGACAGCGGCCCGCGCTACAGCCTCGAGAGCGACGCCGGCCAGCGCGTGCTGGTGCCGCTGCTGCGCGCCCTGGGCGAGCGGCTCGACCTGCTGGTGCTGAGCCACCGCGACAGCGACCACACGGGCGGCGCGAGCGCCGTGCTCGCGACGCATCCGCGCGCCGGCTTGCTGAGTTCGATCGAGGCTGGGCACCCGCTGCAGTCGCAGCGTCCCGCGCGGCGCTGCGAGGCGGGCCAGCGCTGGACCTGGGATGGCGTGGATTTCGAACTGCTGCATCCGCAAGCCGGCGACTACCTGTTCTTCACGCGGCCCAATGCCATCTCGTGCGTGCTGCGCATCGGCAACGGCCGCGCGACCGCGCTGCTGGCCGGCGACATCGAGCGGCTGCAGGAGGCCGCGCTGCTCGAGCGCCTGCCCGAACGGCTGCGCGCCGACGTGCTGCTGGTGCCGCACCACGGCAGCGGAATCCAGTGTTTATGCGGGTTGCAGCCCGGTGTGCGGGATTTTTGCGGGCTTCGCGGTTCTGCGGTGAACGTAGGCGCGCACCTCAGCCCGTATCCAAAGCCTGTTTCTGGGCGTGCTCGTCGGCGCTTCGGCAGGGAATCCGGGCAGTTTAACCAGCACGTCCCGCGCGTGCCGGAGGCCGCAACGATGCATTTCGGCGATGTCCTGGAGCGTCATCAGGTCGTTCATGGCTTTTCCTTCCCCTCTTTCCCCTCCCTGATCTGCCGAGCGATGCGCTGCCCTTCGGTGGAGGGGTAGCGTGGGGATGGCTTGGGCTGGTCGGTGGTCGCGTCCAGGTTGATCGTTGACAGGTCATAGAGCAGGTCAACGATGCGTTCGGCATCTTCATCCTTGAGGACGGCCGTTTCGTCGTCGCGCGCGCTGATGTAGAACGCGGCGATGAGCAGGTCTGTGCACTGGGCCGCGGTCAGCTTCGGCCGCTCCGCATCCTCCCTGAGCGCCGCAATCTCTGCGTCCCGTGCCTCAAGGGCTGCGAGGATGGTGGTGATGGCCTCGGGGTTGCAGGCGGCGATGAAGCGAGCGTCTCGTTCCGCATGCAGCGAGACCACTGGACGGCACACGAGTCCGGGATATTCCTCTGGGCCAACCAGGAGGAAGTCTGAGTCTTCGTCATCTCCAGCGATCCAAGGCCCCGGCGTAGGCCCTGCGGCCAGCGCCTCGCGAATCGCCTGCATGGCGGCGTGGATGTCAGTGGTCATGGGAGGGGTCCTTCTGCACAGGAATGTCGTGTTCCTTGGCCTCTGCGATCAAGGTCTCGATGATCTGCCTGCTGGCGCCAAGCCGGTGAGCGCGGCCCCAATCGCAGAAGATGGTCAAGGCGTCGCCGTCATCTCGGACTGCGGCCTTTGTGGGATGGAGCTTGCGAAACGGCTTGTCGCTGATCGGTAGCGACGTGAAGTACGTGCCGCGCTGGGGTGCTGGTTCCGTCGAGTACAGGCCCAGCACGAACGAGCCGTCATCGGTAAAGCCGATCTCATCGCCCCCGAAGAATGTGCGTCCTTCCCAGTGGATAGGTTCGTCAGTTCGCAGCATCGCCGTTCTCCTTCTTGAGCGCCCGGATGGCGGAAATTCGGGCTTCGAACACAGCCGCAGCCTCTGCATAGGCATCGGCGACGTAGCAAGCGGGCACGCCCATGTAGCTTTTGCGAAAGGCATTGCGTGCGCGCTTCTCGCTGGCGCGTAGCTCCTTCGCGTGGTGCTGCAGGCTGTTCAAGACCCACGGCCGGCGCGTCTCGCACTGGGCCCAGTCGGTTTCCGGAGGCATCGGCACTTCCTCGAAGGGGGTCATGCGTTGGGCTCCAGCTGCTGCCCGCAAAACAGGCGCTCCATGTGGTCGAGGGCCTTCTGCGCCTTGTCCTCAGTGGACAGGCCACTGATCGTCATCGTGGCCCGGAACGTGCCGTACTCATCACGTTCGTAAGCGAGGGTGATGGTTGGATCAAGCGACTGACCGACCGCGGGCCGCACGATCTCGGGCTGGCCTTCGGTCACCGTGACAACCCAGCGCTTTTCGCCACCTTCGACCGCAAATGAGCCGCCGTGATATTCGGCCTTGTCGATCACGGCCTTGAGCACGTCGCTGGTGACGTCGGCCTTCACGCCAACGAAGTTGCTCCCGTCCTTGCTGACGCGGCCAGAGACGATGCGCCCGGTCAGCGCTGTGCATGCGATACGGTTGGCCATCACTTCGTCTCCCCCGCTTGCGCAGGTGCTGCCACGGCCGGGGGCGTGAGGCTTTGATCAAGAGGGATCGATATGCAGTAAGCGAACAGAGCATCTTCTGCACTTCGCCTTTCCGGCGTGTTTTCATTTTTTCGAATGTCCCGCACGCGCAAATCGGCCCAGTGACTCGCGAGTTTGAAGACCATCCTTCGGACTTCGTCGTGCTGCACGGGCGCGGGATGGGCGAGGGCGGCGCCCGCTTGGAAGCAACGCCATGCAATGGTGCGAATGGTGACGGGGCGTCCGCACTGTTCTTCGTACACCGCATCGAAGGCCGAGCGTTCATCCGTTGCCGGCGCGGCCGGTATAGCGGCGGGAGCGGTGGCGGTGATCAAGCGAATGACATCGGCTTTGACCTCGCACCACGTCACATCCTCGGCTGAGAAGCCGCGCTGCGACCAGTCTTTGAATCGGCGGTAGAGGCCGGAGACGATTTCGTTCACGCGCGGGTCGTCTTGCAGGTCCAGCCAGCCTGCAGGAGCCTCGGTGCTGGCGCCCTGCCCGTGCACCGCTGCGGGCGGGTGGGCGTAAGCAGGCACTGTGTAGCGTGCTTGGTTGTGAGCCGGCCACGAGGCTCGGCGCGAGCTGGTCACGGCTTCGTCGGCCTGTAGGTCGATCCACGCCACCGGGGCCGCTTCGCCTG
Source organism: Variovorax paradoxus (assembly GCA_016806145.1). Classification (NCBI taxonomy): domain Bacteria; kingdom Pseudomonadati; phylum Pseudomonadota; class Betaproteobacteria; order Burkholderiales; family Comamonadaceae; genus Variovorax; species Variovorax paradoxus. Next base: position 4,426,415 of record CP063166.1, on the reverse strand, counting down.
CATTGGTGGAGAGGGCCGAGACATCGACGGGCCCGAGGCGGTGCCACTTCGGATCCCCCGTGGTGTCGGGGTTGACGGCATACCGGCCGTCCTCGTGCTCGAAAAGAAGGGCTTCAGCCATGTTGTTCTCCTGTGGGTGCGGGGGAGGGCGCTTCCAGATAGATCGCCCGCATCTTTGAAGGCGTCATGGGCGTCGGCTTCGCGTAGATGCCGATGACCACGGCGGCGGACTTGATTTCGGTCCAAGACTTGCGGCTGTTTTCGACGGGATGGTGCGGTCCGCCGTCGTAGAGGCCGCCCAGCGTGCCGTTTGACATCCGGTAGTAGGGCGTCGTTCGGCTCAGGTCTACAGCGACACGTTCCGGCACGGCGATGCACTCCGAGGCCGTGCAGATGCGTCGAGCCTCGTCTTCGGTGTAGCGGCCGGCCTTGGTCGTGCAGATGGTGTAGCCGCGGCTGTCTGGGTTCCACCAACAGATGTGCTCATACGCTCTGTTGGTGTGGCCGCAGTGAGCGATCAGGAACCTGTCAGCCATGGCTCTTCCCCTCTCCGATTGCGGCAGCGGCGCGGGTGACTCGGGGTTGGCGAACGCCTCTGATCGCGTTGGCGGCCTCGCTCAGCACGTTCTCGTAGCCCATCTCAAGCGCTTCGTCGTACTCGAGGCCGTATTTCTTCTCGCAGACCTTCGCCAGCTTGTCCGGCGGCATGTAGGCCGTGATGCGCTTCAGGGCCGTATACAGCTTCTCGGCGAGCTCCCTGTCAGTCATGCTCCTTCTCCCGGGGTGGGGCGGGCCTTGGCGAGGTGGTCATCAACCCACTTGCGCATGCGGTTCCAGCGCATCCTGGCGACAAGCTCCCAAGGGCGGTCGACCCGAACAGTGACGCGATGGCGCTCCCAACGACGAATAGGGCCGCAGATCTCTACATCGACCCAGTCGTAGGCACTGACGCCCTCGTCGTTCTCGTAGACGATCTCTCGCACCATGGCGGGCGCAAGGTTGAACGCCTTGGCGACGGCATCCCAGTCGTCAGGATCGATTGGCGCCATGTCGAGGCCGCGCGCCTGGCCGAGCACGCCGAGCGTGCATAACTCGCCATCGGCCGTGACCAGCGATTCGGCCGCGAGCACCTTGGCCGGCATTGCGTCCATGGCTGCGGCCAGCTCGCGCAGCGCGGCCTGCCCGCGCGTGCCGCGGATCGCGGAGGCGATTTGCCCTTGCCAGCGGCCCATTGCGAGCACGTCGTCGCAATCGCCGTCGTCGATGTATCCGCTTCGACTCATGATTCTTCCTTCGTGGAGCGCGCTGCAGCCAGCGCATGGAGGATGTCGAGCGCCCGGCCGGCCGCGGCGCGGTCTTTGGGGCTCGCAGTGGTGCTGGCGGCGATGGCCTGCCAGTGGGTGACCTGCTCGATGTGAGCGACGAGGAACAGAAGCTCGCGTTCCTGGCCCGAGGCGGACGGGTCGCGATCGAGGTAGGCATGGCACCTGGCGCAGCCCCAGACGCTGAAGCAGTCGTCAGCCTTGCGCGATAGGCCCTTGCCGTGGATCGACATGTTGGAGTGGCATGCGACGGTCGTTTCGCGGTCGTCGTTGCACACGGGGGAGCGCAACAGGCAGGGTTTGCCGCGGGCCATCGCCAGCAGCGTCGGGTCTTCCCATGCCGTCGTCTTGTCGATGCTGGGCATGGGGCTCGAGCAGTCGGCCATGACCGCGCGGCGCGTGGCCGGGCGCGGTGGCGGCGATGGCAGGCGCACGCGCTCTGGGCGCTTGAACCCGGTTTGCGCCAACGCCTTGCGCGCCTTGAGGCCGACGGTTCTTTTCAGCATCAGTGCGCCTGCTCGACTTTGATGGGCAGTTGGGCAGCCAGCTCGTTGTGGCGGGCGAGGAAAGCTGCCTTCCACTGGCGCCAGGTCATCGCCTCGCGCTCGACCGAGTTCAGGCTCACCCAGTCGACGGGAAGAACCGCGTCGCGCTCGAGGTCGCGCAGGACGGGCCACGGCGCGTTGGTTGCCGGGTTGAATTTCGTCAGGTCCCGGCGCTCGGTGGCGAGGGCCACGCCATCGATGCGATGGATATCCCGTGCGTAGCTCTTGAAGTAGCCGACGACGCGGAAATGCCTGTGCATCTCTTGTTCGTGCTGGGACTCGAAGATGCGCCAGGCCCGCACGCCGCCCGCGCAGTCACTGATCTTGTTGATCACGCGCTTGATCGGGCTGGACATGTCGCCGGTCACGAACTCGTGCGCGTCATGCATCAGCGCAAGCCACTGCAGGATCGGCGCTGCGCCCTCGCGCTGGGCGATCTCGCTGCAGAGTAGCGAGTGCTCTGCATCGCTGTACGGTCGCAACGTTGCGCCGCCGAAGCGATTGATCATCGCCAGATGGTGGGCGATGTCTTCGATGTCGATGGGCCGCTCCATGTGGCCGTCGAAGTAGTAGTCGCGGCCCGAGGCCAGCAGCATCCATTCCATGAAGGTTCTCCGAGACGTGGGTGTGCTCACGCCCAGCGCCAGAAGGCGCGGGCCGCGAGGGCGAGGAGGAAGAAGGGGACGAGCAGGGCATCACGCACGAGGCGCATGCGCGTGCCGCGGAGGATCTGGCGGCGCGTCTTCATTGCGTCACCGGCTCTTCGTACATGACGACGGCGGCGTCGACGAGCGGGCCGACGGTGATGCGGCCCTCGCGCTCGGCGCGGTCGGCCTTGGTGATCTCGACCCATTCGAAGGTCGCGCCGCTGCCGAAGACGCGCCAGTAGGCCTGCCGGCGCGTGCCCTTGCGACGGATCCACAACTCGATCCGCGGCGCCTCGGCGGCCATGGCCTCGTGCTTCGCCAGGAAGCTGCGGCTGAACGCACTGAACAGCCCGGGCCGGCCGGCATCGAGCCACGCTTGGCGCACGGTGTCGACATCGAGAGTCCGCGCCGAGGAGGTGGCAACGGATGCGAGGGAGAAGCCTTGGTCCATGTGGCGGCCTTTCAGAACGGGCACGCACTCGCGGTGCGCGCGGTGGTGGAGAGGGAGATCTCGAGCGCGATCTCGAAGACCTCTTCGTCGGATGCGCCGGAGCGCGATGCGAGGAGGGCGGCGCTCATGGGATTGCGCTCGCAGTAGGGCGAGCCCGGGCGGTGCTCGAAGTGGTAGCCGCCGCAGCGGCAGAGGCGGTGCCCGGTCTCGCGCAGGTGCTGGGTGAAGAGGCCGTGGCTGCGCCGCCGCGTGCGGCACTCGGGGCAGCGGAAGAGGAAAGCCATTTAGTCCGACGCCTCTTCGAGCTTCGATAGCGCTCTGGTCAATTGGTCCAGAGCGCTGCCGGCATAGAAAGCAGACGGCGTAACGAGCGCAAGCGAATGAACAGCGCTCTGCGCGGCGCTGATGATTTCAGGCAGTGCTGCTATCGCACGCGCGTTGGCCGCGTACTCCTTGGCTCGAATCGGATACGCAATGCTTGGAAGTGTTGCGATGCGAGATTCGCGCGCATCGCAACCAAGCTTGGCGTAGACGCCATAGTCGCCGGTTAGCTTTGCCAGACGCCAAGGGCCGCGAGTGAAATGAACACTCATGCCGCGCTCCCGGTGGCCTTGGCAATGGCGGCGCGTGCGGCGTTGATACGTCGCACAGCGTCGTCGCGTTCCAGACTGTGGCGAGCACGCCAGAAATCGGCCCACGCGATCACAAGCGCGTCTTCTGGCTCCAACCCCGGCGTGTGCGCGGCGCTCATGCGGACCTCCAGGCGTGAAGCTGGGGGCTGGCACGGCGTCTCTGAACGCGGCCCATCACGCCGACATCCGAGCGGGCGATCGACCAGCGGCACGAGTGCCCGGCGACGCAGAGCCACTGGCCGAGCGGCTCAGTGAAAAAGATCTGGCCCCACAGGTAGCTGTGGCCATCGGCGCGAGCCGGAGTCTGCTGCGCCGCGCTCACGATGCGCACTCCTCGAGGCGCTGCACTTCGGCGATGGGGCAGTTCCCGGTCTGCTTGTAGGCCTTGCGGTGGGCCTCTTCGTTGCTGCGAGCGCGCACGCGCACGCTGGGCAGATGGTTGCTCTCGTTGGAGACGGGCAAGCCGTCACGATCAAGCGGGTGGTAGATGCACAGGTAGCTGCGCAGGCCGTCGGCGCGGGCGCGCACGCGGCCCGGCCGCGCGGTGGCGAGGTTCGGTGCGCCGTACATCACTCCACCTCGGCTTCGACGAAGGCGCCTTGCGCGTCGAGCGAGTACCAAGTGTCCGGCTTGATGCCGTCCTGGCCGACGATGGCCGCCTTGGCGTGGATGATCTTGAAATCGTCGTCGCGGAAGACGAGGAAGAGCGCATTGCCCTCGGCGCCTTTCACGCGGCCCGCATAGCCGCTGGCCATGGCCGCGCCGTACTCGCCCGTGCTGCTGGCCGCGCCGTACTCGCCCGTGCTGCTGGCCGCGCCGTACTCGCCCGTGCTGCTGGCCGCGCCGCGGTAGCCCGTGCTGCTGGCCGCGCCCTGGTTGCCCGTGCTGCTGGCCGCGCCCTGGTAGCCCGTGCTGCTGGCCGCGCCGCGGTTGCCCGTGCTGCTGGCCGCGCCGTACTCGCCCGTGCTGCTGGCCGCGCCCTGGTAGCCCGTGCTGCTGGCCGCGCCGCGGTTGCCCGTGCTGCTGGCCGCGCCGCGGTTGCCCGTGCTGCTGGCCGCGCCGCGGTTGCCCGTGCTGCTGGCCGCGCCCTGGTTGCCCGTGCTGCTGGCCGCGCCGTACTCCACGTCTGAGAAGGCCGGCGAAGCGGGATCGATGGGCTTGCAGCGGCTGGTCGTGTACTCGATCGCCGCCTTCACGATGTCGAAGAAGCCGATCTCGACCTTGAGCGAGATCTTGGAGCTGGCGACTTTGCTGTCGTCGCTGTGGCGGCTCAGCGTGCCGGACTGCTCGACAACGGCGAACTTGTTTCCGGCCGGAGCGTAGTAGGCGAAGACATCGAGCGGGTACTCGCAAGCATGGAAGCCCGATTGGCAGGCGACGGCATCGCCCTTGTGCTCGAACGTCTTGCCCATCTCGTACTGGAAGTCGCGGCACTTCCAGTCGGGGCCGAAGCCCTTGAACGAGGTGATGGTCTGCGCTGGAGCTTCTTGCTCAGCCGTCGAGCCCTTCTTCTTGGATGCCATGTGCCCATCTCCATGTAACCGCCGCGGTGTGCAGCGCATGGAGTTATTACATCAAACGGTGTTGTTGATGTCAACATCAAATGATGTATGTTCGAACTGTGTTTTATGACTCCGCAGTCAGTAAGAATCCGGCAACAAGGGTGCTACCGCGGTGGCGCTCAAGGCTGCCGGAGGGCGATTGGACGCGCGCAACAAGGCGCCGGCGTTCCGAGGTTGCCCAACCCCCGGGGCAGTGCTGCGCGACGTCCTGGAAAGCCAGGGGGCGGCGAACAGCCGCAAAAGGACCTGCGCGGCCTATGCCGCCTTCACTACCATTGACGAAGCCCAAGTGTCCTCGTGCACGATCAACAATGGGATGCCCGCTTGCTTGTGCAGTATGGCTTTCTCGATCTTGGTGCCGAAGCTTCCATGTTTCCATTCGGGGCTGCCCATGCCGCCGACGACAAGATAGTGAAGCTTTTTGCTGACGTTGGCGATGTTGCCGCCCCGACTGAGCACCGCCACCTCGCACGAACTCCGAGGGCCGAACACGAAGTCTCCGGTGAAGCAGAACGCTTTTTCTTTGAATTCGATCACTTCAGGACGATCAATCGGAAGCTCTGTGACATGTGAAGACCCAGCAACCTCGTCCAGTCGACCGCCGAGCAATTGCGTGAGCGTTTCTTGCAGATGGCTGCGTTCCTCAAAGCTGATGTGGCCATCGGCCAGTGCGTGTTCGATCTGCCCGTAGATCACCGAGCCGGGCCAGGTCAGAGAGACGCTTTCCGATTCGCGAAGCCACGTTCGCAGGAACATGATCTCTTGATCGTTGATGGCGCCGTCGGCCAGAATTCCCTGCACGATGCCTACGAGTGCAGCGCAGGAAGTGCGCATCTCGTTTCGAAACGCTGCGGCTTGTCGGGCGTAGATGTTGGACATTGTTTAGCCCTCCTCGGACGCCGCAGAAAACAGCTTGGACGAATCGCCAGTGAAGGTCACGATCATCCCCGTTCTGCTGCATTCAAGGGTCGCGCCTAGCTCCAAGTCGATGCTCAGATCTTGATGCCGCAGCCCCTGCCACATTGCCAAATAGTTCAGCGATCCGAGCTTGTAAATGTTCTTCAGGCGCTTAGCGCAGCCCCCGACCCATGGAAGAACTGGCAACTCCCCAGCCGCAGCCGCGTCAGCTGCTGGGTTGTCCGCGTGCCGCATTTCAATACCGCGCAGCCAGGAAGTGACCAGCCCTTTTTCCGGGGTTCCCCATCGATCCTCCCAGCTTTCGCTGGGATCAGGCTGATCTGCAAATGCTACGTGCATCTATCACCTCCTCGGCTTCGTTTGGTCATGCGGCACGACAGATGTGCCGCATGTGATCGCTTTGCTGTGAGATCAGAATTTGGGTGTGGGCGGCGTAGCCTTCTCGCAGCTACCCCGACCGGGGAGCACCACCTCTCCTTGGTAGAGACTCGAAACAGTGATCTCCCCAGAGTTGCGGTCGATGACTGTTGTTTGCGTAAAGGACCCGATTTGCTGGCTGCTCGAGTAGCGCTCGTTAGACATGACCAGCGGGCGAGCAACTCCATTGACTCGCATGTAGTTTGCTTCGGGGTCGATCACGACCCACGTCTCGGATTGAACGCCGTCCTTCAAGTCTTTGACGGTGCAGCGCAAGGTGGTCTGAGCTGCAAGCGCGTGGCCCACCTGAAAAAAAGCGATTCCTGCGAGCACTAGATGGCGCATCGCACCTCCTTAAAGCATGTTGCCGGTCCAAACCGCACGGCCGATGATCTCGAAGTCCGAAGGGTCCCGGTACACGACGTTCTTGGGTGCGAAATCCGAGTTTTCTGCAGTTGCGAGGATCCCGATTCCGTCCAGGCGGGTAAGTCGCTTTATCAGGAGCTCGCCATCCACGCGAAACGCATAGAAGTGGTTGTTTAGCGTTGTGGTGTCGGCACTGTTGACCAGCACCACCGAGCCGTCCCAGATCTTCGGTTCGTTGCTGACTCCGTCCGCGTCTACCACCAAGGCCTTTCCGCTGGGGATGCCTAGCTTGCGCAGGAAGTCTGCCCTGAACGACAAAGGAGGGCGCTCGTCTTCGTAGTAAACGACCTGGCCATGCCCATTCGAAAACTTCACGTCGACGCGCCGCACTGACACGAACTGAGACTCGGCACCGTCCAGCTCAAAGGCATCCAGGTCATATACAGCAGATTCAATGTCGCGAGCGATCGCGGCGCCGAACGACCCCTTGCCATTTAGGAGGTCGCTGACCTTGTTTGTGGGTTTGCCGATCGCCTTACTAATGGCGGTCACCGCCCAGCTTCCGTTGTCGTTGAGCCAGCCTTTTCGACGGCAGTACTCCCGGAGTGCTTCGCGGCGAGTCTCTGAGAGAGGGTCAGGTTTCGCAGCCATGGGGGCATTTCACCAAGCGGTGTACATCAAACGATGTTGACTTGTAGAACACCGAATGATGTAATGAATGCATGGACATCAAACCGTACTTCTTTGGCCTCGAACCGGCGGAGCGGGAAGTCTTCGCCGCCAACTGCGGAACCACGCGGGGGCACATCCAAAACATCGCCTACGGCTTTCGCAAGGCGACGGCGGAACTTGCCGCACAGTTCGAACGCAACTCGCAGGGTCGGGTGACCGTCGAGGAGACGTTGGCCTCGCATCACTGGATCCGGGTGAAGGACGAATCCTGGCCGCATGCCGATGGCCGCCCCCTGTATGACGTCGCTGCGCCAATCGCCGAAGCAAAGGCAGCCTGACATGCGCAGCACTAGCCACCTTCGCATGAGGCAGTGCCATTCGATGAACGGCCGCGGCCATGGCGTTCCCGTGCCGCCCCTGTACGGCAGCGTCAGGTCCGCGCCGTCATTGATCAGCCGCCACGATCTGAATTCGGCGCGTGCAAGCGCGGAAGCATTCGACGGCATGGTCGACGCGTTTTCCGCGCCCGCCAACGCCATCCAGCGCGTCGCGGCGTATTCCTCAGCGGCGCAGGCTGGTTGGATGAGTCGCGATGAAATTGCTTCCCTCCAGGCCGCCGCCGAGAAGGGCCTTCTGTATCGATTCACTGACGAGCACGGGCGCGAACAGATCTGCGTGATCAAGGAGGCTACTGCGCCGTCGGCTTCTGCTGCGCAGTTTGTTCGTCGGCAATCAAACCGTCGATCAGCCACGTCCGCGAAGAGTCCGGAAAGCGAAAGCCGAGCCAGCCAAAGCTGCTGTGGCGAAGCATCAGCACGCTGCTCCCATCGAGCTGCCCAGCAATCTCCGCTTTCGGGTCGTGCTCGATTGGAATTTCCAGCGCGAGCCCTGGCGGCAGGTCGTCGGGCACTTGCGGCTCTATTCGGGCGCGTCGCCGTCCTAGCGCTGCGATCAGCGCGTCGCATTGCTCCGCGGTCGGAATCACGTTCTTGAATACCGGCGCAAGTTGGCCATTGACCACCCTGAACGACACCAGGATTTCTTCCATGTCTTCCATTTCGTCCGCCCCTCGCGGGGTCCGTGTTGAGGAACTCGGACTCTACCCCGCGGGTGGGCGGACACCTACCGGAGCCCACCCCATGAATCGCCTTCGCGCTTACTTCATCGAGATCGTTGCATCGGCTTGCCTGGTGGCCGCTCTCGCCCTTGGCTACTGGGCTCTTTGCGACACCGCAGGCGAGCGCATGGCTACCGTCCTGGCCGGCCTGATGGTGCTGTGCGCCATCTTGGCCGCGGCGATCTACCACGAGTTCAACACCTGGCACGAGCTCGAGCGCGAAGAGCGCTAGTTGTTTTCCGTTCTTCTCTTCCATTCCTGCATTGCACAGCTTTCGCTGCGCTGCAACAACCTCCAAGCAAGGAGCAATCGGATATGACCCCCAACGACGCATTGCGGCTCATGGTGAAGCAGTTCCCCGGCGGCATCGAGGTTGTCGCCTCGCGCATCGACAAGCCCGAGGAGACGCTTCGCAAGGAGCTGTCGGGCACGGACGCCAAGTTCAAGCTCGGCATGGTGACGGCGCTGCTGATCTCCGACATGTGCATCGAAGCCGGCAGCCCGGACTGCTACGCCTTCATCAACGCGATCAACGGCAAGGGGGCTCGCCTGCTCGAGCTCCCGCTCATCGATCCCTCGATGCTGGGCGACCTGCGGATCAGCGGCGCGACGATCGTTGAGAAGGGCGCCAATGCCTTCAAGGTGCTGAGCGAGGCGCTGCAGGACGGCCACGTCAGCGACAACGAGCGCAAGGCCATCGAGGCGGCCATGGTGGGGCTCGTGGGTGCAGCACAGGGCGTTGTGCGCGGTGCCCAGGCCAACAACGAGGCCGGCAAGCCGGCGCATCTGAGGGCTGCGTGATGCGTGTCGAAACCATCGGCGATGCCACGCTGTACCTGGGCGATTGCATGGAGATTCTGCCGTCCCTCGAGCGCGTGGCGGCAGTGATCACCGACCCGCCTTACGGTATCAGCTTCGCGGCTCAGCCTACGAAATGGCAGCGACGCGCAGGACAGAAGCCGGAAGCGTGGGACGATGCCATTGCGCTGGACATCAACGCTCTGCGCGCTCTCGGCGATGTCCAGATTGTCTGGGGCGGGAACTACTACGACTTGCCTCCCACTCGCGGCTGGCTCTCGTGGTTCAAGCCTGATGCGCCGCCCAGCATGGCGAACTTCGAACTCGCCTGGACGAATCAGGACCGAAACGCTCGGCAGTTGAGCGTATCCATCGGAGCGACCAACGCGGAACGTGTAGGCCACCCCACTCAGAAGCCTCTGGCTTTGATGCGCTGGTGCGTCGAGCAGGCTGGCAGCCCTTCGTCCATTGCCGACTTCTTCATGGGGTCGGGCACCACAGGGGTTGCTGCTGTCGAGGTCGGCGCCAGGTTCATTGGCATTGAGCGCGAGCTCAAATACTTCGACATCGCGTGCCGACGCATCGAGCAGGCGGCGAAGCAAGGCCAGTTGTTCGCACCGGCCTCCAAGGCTCCAGAGCAACTCGGGTTGGAGGCGGCATGAAGCGCCCCGCATTCCCCACCGTTGCTGATGCCAAGGGCATCCGCCACGACCCAGCGCCCAAAGTCCACCGCATTCGCGGCCTGGTACGCGCCACATCCACCGGAATCAGCATCGTCTCGCGTGAGCAAGGCATGGCCGACACGCACCGCCGAGACGCCATCAAGCGAGGAGGTATCTGACATGCACACCGACCACGACCGTGTCGACGCAACGCTCGCCACCGCTCTTGCGCGGGGGCTCGCAGCGGCCTCTGGCGCTCAGGCCGCCGAGGACCAGCGCGATCCCCTGTTCGCCGCTCGCGCTCTCGCCTTCATCGTGCGGCACATCCGCGCCAAGGGAAAGGTCTCGGGCGAAAGCACCACCTTCGCGGCGCAGGAGGAGGGAATCTGCCCGAAGGATGCGCGCGCGTTCGGCGGCGTCTACGCCAAGGCCGTGCGCAAGGGCTACATCCAGGTTGTCGGCTACTGCCCGCGCGTCCGCGGCAATGGCACTGACGGCGGCCGTTACTACGCTCCGGGCCCGAACAAGGACCCGGTCGAGTTCCCGAACTGATCTCACACCAGAAAGCGAGACATGAACGCAACTGCTGAAATCGAACTGAGCCCGGGCAACGTAAAGGCCGCCATGCGCGCGGCCGGCGCGAAGTCCTCCGACCTTTGGATGGTGCCGGTCGCGAACATCCGCGTGATCGCCGGCTACAACATCCGCCCCGTCGACCGCGAACACGTCGAGGCCATCAAGGAATCGATCCGCATCAACGGATACAGCAAGGACAAGCCGCTGGCGGGCTACGTGTCCAAGGAGGAGGGCGACGGCGACATCATCAACCTCACCGACGGCGAGCACCGCCTCACGGCAGTGCTCGAGCTTGTAGACGAGGGCGAGCCCATCGAGTTCCTGCCCGTGACCGTTGCGCCCGCTGGCACGAGCATGGTCGACCTGGCCGTGAGCATGGCTACCAGCGCCTCGGGCAAGGAGCTGACACCGCAGGCATGGGCCACGCTCTGCAAGCGCCTGATCGGCTACGGCCTCGACGTGGACGAGATCGCAAAGCGGCTGGTGAAGAAGAAGCAGCAGATCTCGGATTGGCTGGTGCTGGCCGGCGCGAGCCGCCGCGTGCTGGTGATGGTCGAGGGCGGAAAGGTCAGCGGCACGAACGCGATCCGCCTGCTGAAGAAGCACGGGGCCGGAACCGCCGACGTGCTGGAGAAGAAGTTCGAAGCCGCGCAGGCCAAGGGCAAGAAGAAGGTCACGGCCGCGGTGCTCTCGCCGCAGCGCGACCTAGTGGCCGACGGCGCCGAGTGGATCAAGTCAAACACCGCGGCCGGTGACCTCGGCCCGCTGGTGGCTTTCCTGTCGCACCTGTCCGGCTCGCCGCATGCCGACATCGCGGCCCGGCTCGGCATCGATACGGCGGCGGCAGGGGAGCCGGCATAGTGCCCAATCGCATCATCCGCGAGGGCATCCTGACCAGCTCTCGCATGGCGAAGCTGGGATGGGCCGAGGAGGTCTTCTACCGGCGCTTGCTGTCGGTCGTGGACGACTTCGGACGCTACTACGCCGATCACGGGCTGCTGCGCGCGGCCTGCTACCCGAGGCAGCTCGGCAAGGTTTCCGACTCGGACATAGGGAAGTGGCTGCGCGTTTGCGCAGATGCGGCCCTTGTAAGGGTGTACCCGGCACAGGACGGGGAGAGCTACCTTGAGGTGCTGGACTTCGGTCAGCAGGTGCGCGCAAAGAAAAGCAAGTTCCCGGATCCGCTCAGCACTTGCGCAGCAGTTGCTACGCAGCCGCTAGCAAATGATCACCTAGGCGTATCCGTATCCGTATCCGAATCCGTTCTTTCGTCGCCTGCCGGCTCCGCCCCCGCTCCTGCCTCGGATCTCTTCGATGAATTCTGGAAGGCCTATCCGAACAAGGTCGGCAAGGACGCGGCACGCAAGGCCTTCGAGAAGCGCAAGCCGGCCCGGGCACTGCTCGACGCGATGCTCTCAGCCATCGGCATGCAGCGCACCTCGAAGCAGTGGACCGACGACGGCGGCCGGTACATCCCGCACCCGTCGACCTGGCTCAACGAAGGCCGCTGGCAAGACGAGGGCATTCAGGCGCCCGGCAGTGCTGGTGCGCCCCTCGATCCCGATTCGCAGCCCGCTATCGAAGCCGAGGGCGTGCGACTGGGGCTCGGGAAGTGGTCCGGCGTCGAGCAATTCCCGATCTACAAGGCGCGGGTCCGCAACGCTCAAGCCGCCGAGCGCGGCGCATCCGGAGGGCTGCACTGATGGCCGTCGAAGTCGATTTCGAGATCCGGGCTATGTGCCAGGACGCCAACCGCATCGCCGCGAGGCTGCGCGGCGAAAAGTACGCGAAGCCCAGGGCGATCAACCCCATGAAGCGCCAGCGCGTGGCAAAGCCGGCCGTCAAGCCGCAAGAGCGCAAGCGTGAGGTGACCGAGGTGCAGCTCGAGGTGTTGGCGTTCATGCGCGACTTCCTGGGCCGCAATGACCTGATCCCGCCCTACTGGAAGATCGCCGAGCACTTCGGTTGGCGCTCGATCGACACCGCTCGCGACCGCGTCGTCGCGCTGGCCCAGAAGGGCTACATCGAACGCAACGAGATCGGTGGATGGCGCCTCGCCCGAAAGGAAGTGGAAGCATGAGAACCCTGGAGGAAGTTCGCGCGCGGTGCGAAGTCGAGGAGATAACTGGGTGCTGGGTCTGGACGGGCGCACGGTCGAGCGACATCCCCCGCATCTACGCCCCCGATCTGTATGCCACCGAGCAGCGGCTGAACGCCGCGCTGGCGATTGCGTTCGAGTCGCCGAGACCGCGGGCCAAGATCATCGCCGCTCTGGTGGAGGCCATGGACCCGGTGATGGAGGCCCAGACAGGGCGCCGTGCGACCTGGCAGATGGCGCACGGCAAGGGCGTCAAAGACGGCCTCTTCGTCTACAACACCTGCCGCAACGAGCAGTGCGTGAATCCGGCGCACGCGCGGTGCGGCACCGGCACGGAGTGGGGGCGGTTCACGGCGAAGACCGGCAAGCACAAGGGGCAGTTGGCGCGCATGCTGGCGAATCGCCGCATCGCGCTCGCTCGCACCACGGTGAAGCCGGAGCATGTGCAGGAGATCCTGCTGTCGCCTGAGACGGGGCTCGCCATCGGGGCCCGCCTCGGCTACAGCCGCACGATCGTCAGCAAATACCGCGCTGGCCATCCCGTCGCGCACCGGCCTATCGGCTCGCTGTTCCCGGGGCTCGCGTCATGAGCGAGCGGCTGCCCACCCTGGCCGAGATGGCCGACCCGCCGTTGACCGAGCGTCGCATGGCTGTGATCAAGGCGGAGGCCGAAGCCGCGGCCGACCAATGTTTCACGCGAAACGACGCATGCCCGTATGCCTTCAAGTCCAAGGCTGGCATGTACTGGACCCAGTGCTACGAAGAGAGGGGAGGTCGCCTGTGAAGAAATACCTCAACAAGCGCACGGTCGTGGGAGGCATCCCCTTCGACAGCAAGCGCGAGGCCGAGCGCTGGGGCCATCTCTGCATTCTGCAGCGCGCCGGTCGCATCACGGACCTGCAGCGCCAGGTGCCTTTCGAGTTGGCCCCGCCGGTCAAGTTCGAAGGATCGAGCCGGAAGAAGCCGGCCATCCGCTTCATCGCGGACTTCGTCTACCGCGAGAACGGGGCTCGGATCGTCGAGGACGTGAAGAGCGAGATCACCGCCAAGCTGCCGGCCTTCCAGCTGAAGCGCCACCTCATGAAGCACCTGCACGGCATCGACGTGCGCATCACAACCTGATCAACCACCGGAGAACGACATGGACAGCATCACCATCACCAAAGACCAACTCGCGCAGGCCATCGAGCGTTGGGAGGAGGCGCATCGCGCAGGCGAGTGCATCGGTCACGAAGCCGCGGCGGCCAAGTCGGTGGAGCAGATCGGCAAGGAGTCGGCCGAATACCTGTGGTCCCTGCTGCAGGAGCGCAATTCAGACAGGCTCAGCGCCATCAAACAAGGAGAACTCTGATGCGCAGCTGCAGCCACGCCGCCGACACCATGCTCGCCGGCTTCCTGTTCGTCTTCGTCGTGTGCATTGGCCTGGCCGGTGCGGTCGGCTGGGTGCTCAACATCGTCAAGCTGGCCCCGATGGACGGTGCCACTGGCATGCTGGTGCTGCGCGGGTTCGGAATCGTGCTGGCTCCCCTCGGTGCGGTGCTCGGCTACCTCGGTTGAGGAGAGACGCTGTGAACTGCAAGCCCGGAGACTTGGCACGGATCGTCTGCCCGAGAAGCATCAACCTTGACAGGCTGGTGAAATGCATTCGCCTTCTCGTGCCCGGCGAAGAGATGACGATTCAGGGCGTCACCTTTCAGCCGGTTAGCGGAGAAGGGTTTTGGGCGGTGGAGGGCCGGTTGTCGGCGCAAGGCATTGAAGGCGGGATCGAGACTGTCCCTGGAGGCCCGATTCATGACAAGTGGCTTCGCCCCATCCGGGACCCCGGCGACGACGCAGTCGACGAATCGAAAGCATGGCTCCCGCCTGTGCCGCTGCCGACGATCGACCCCACCATGATCCCCTGCAAGGAGGTGGCATGCACTCGTTCAAGCCACGGCTGATCCCGAGTACGGCTCGGCCGGGCATGTGGTATTGCCAGCACTTCCCAACCAACACACTCGGCTGGGGAATGACCATCGGCGAGGCGTATGCCTCATGGCTGAAGGAGGCCCAAAAGGTCTCGTCTTCGACGGTCCTCGCAGCTTATCCGTGCGTGTTGAGCGAGGGAATTCCATGAACGAGGCCAAGATCGCCCGCATCGCCAGCAGCCTCAACAGCATCGCTCGCAAGGTGCTCGACGCTGTGCCCGCCCATGCCATCTGGAACAAGGCCCAGATCCATGCCGAACTGCGCCGCGTGGGCGTGAGCTGCGACCGCTCCCTGGTCGACGGCTGCCTCGACAACCTGCGCGGCCAGGGCCTGATCAAGGAGCCGACCCGCGGCGAGTTCACGCGCGTGACTGCAAAGACCACCACCCACCAACCCGAGGAACCGATGCCCACTCCCCAGACACCTCCCTTTCGCCCCTCGGCATCACCCGCACCAGCTAAGAAGGACCCGCTCTCGCGCTTGGCCGACGCGGCCAAGCTGCTGCGCCAGGTCGCCGACGAGATCGACGCTGCTGCTCTGGACGCGGAGGAAACGGTCCAGGCTGCGGCTAAGGACACCGAGAAGTTCCGCCAGCTCAAGGCCCTGTTGGGCAACTAAGGAGGACGCATGCTCATGGACGAAAAGCGCTGCGTCGAGGAGGAGTACACCTCGGCCGGCAACACCTCTGACCTCCGCGTGCAGGGCGATCGACGCTCCGATGCCGACGTGCTGATCGCCGCTGGCATGAACCCTTCGCGTGTGGGCATGGCACTTCTGCGTCTGCACAGCGAGTGGGACAAGGCAGAGAAGCCGCGCCGGCCGTCGCCGAGCGCTATCGCCGCTGTGGCGGCCACCATGCCGCGAGCGCTCAAGGAGTCGGAGCGCGTGTTTGCCGCACGGCGCCAGGCGCAAGACTGGTACATGGCCGAGATGGCGAAGCTGGTGAACAAGCTCAAGAGCTTGCCCGCGGTGCGCTCGCAACTCACGAGCTACGTGCCGAAGTGGGGCATCGTCGAAGCGAGCGTGAAGGTGCCTGCCATCATCGCCTACTGGCTGGACCAGACGTGCCCGCACTGCCATGGCCTCAAGTACCAGGCCATCCCAGGCGCACCCACCCTGTCGAACCGAGCATGCAAGGCATGCGGTGGGACTGGTGTTGCGCCGATCCCGCACGGCCAGGAAGGCCGCCGCGTGGCGAACTACATGGACGACTGCGTGCAGAAGGCCCGCACGGCGATCCGGCAGCGTTTGCGGCCGGTCTGATTTGCCCTATACTCGCGCCCGAGATCGCGCGACCTGCTGAGGTCGCTGCCCTCAAATCTCTGTCGTATGTCTGCCCGGGTTGTCACCGAGGCCGAAGCAGTCGATGGAGAAGCACGTCTTCAAGAGGCCGCCCACGAGGCGGCTTTCTCATTTCTGCGGTGTAGCTCAGCCAGGTAGAGCGCCAGGTTCATACCCTGGAAGTCGGGGGATCGAAGCCCTCTGCCGCATCCAGTTGTCTCCTCCACGCTTCTAGCAGTTGCCGTGGATTTGCCCGCCTCGTGCGGGCTTTCTTCTTTTGGGGCTCGCATGACCACCTCCGTTCACATCGCAGTCAGCGGGAACAAGCAGGCCATCGTGAAGACCGAGGCCGGCGAGACGCGCATGCAGCCTGGCTCGCACTTCACGTTCTCCGTCCATGGCGATGGCGTGATCGCGATCCGCGAGATCGGGCCGTTCATCTCGGCTCCGATCCTGCCGATGATCCGCCCCTACCAGCCCGAAGACGGCGACGAGGCCTGACCTCGTTTCGCGTGGAACATCCGTGAGTCATGCCCCTCAGCCAAGTTGGCGCACGGATCGGCGAAAGACTGCTGAGCGCGGTTACGGCGGACGATGGCAGCGGGAGCGCAAGGCCTTTCTTTCGCGCGAAGAGAACGCGCTGTGCGTGATGTGCAAGAGCCTTGGGCGTATCACACCGGCCACCGTGGTGGACCACAAGGTAAAGCACGAAGGTGATCAGGCGCTGATGTGGGACCAGTCGAACTGGCAGCCTCTTTGCAAGCCGCATCACGACTCCGACAAGCAGATGTTCGAGAAGTCGGGCCGGTCGAAGAAGACCATTGGCCCCGATGGCTGGCCCTCCTGATGACTCGCATTAGATGCGAATTATTCTCAATTGCGCACCAAAATGGGGAGGGGTGGGAAAAATCCTAAAACCCTTCCCCGCTCCTGACCGGCGCTCACCCGCTCTGTGCACACCCGCGAAATGAGCGGATTTTTTTGACAGGCTGACCGATGGCAGGCAGGACCCCAAAACCGACGCATTTGAAGGTCGTATCGGGGAACCCGGGCAAGCGCGCAATCAACAAGCGCGAGCCGAAGCCGAAGCGCGAAATTCCATCTTGCCCGGCCTACCTCTCAGATGTAGGGAAGGTGGCATGGGGGCGCCTGGGCGTGTTGCTCGACCGCATGGGAGTGCTCACCGAGGCGGATGGACCTGCGCTTGAGCGACTGTGCGATTGCTACGCCGAGCTGCTCGAGCTGCGTGACTCGCTTTCGTCCCAGGGCCGCACCTACGAAACGGATGGCGGGCTGATCAAGGCGAACCCCGCGGCAGCCATGTTTGCTGATGCCGATCGTCGATTCAAAAGTTACCTGGTGGAGTTTGGCCTGACGCCGGCCGCCCGGTCCAAGGTACAGGCCGCGCCGGATGACGACAAAGACAAGAAAGACCCGCTCGCCGAATTCTTCGGCTGATCCGGTCACGGCTTATGCGCGGGAGGTGGTGGCAGGCAAGCGCATTGCCGGGCCGCATGTGCGCGACACCTGCGCGCGGCACCTCAGAGATTTGGAGCATGGCAAGAAGCGCGGCCTTGTGTGGAATTTGGACGAAGCGAACAAGGCGATCCGGTTCTTCGAGAACGTGCTAAAGCTGAACGGCGGCGACTACGAGGGCAAGCCTTTCCTGCTGCTGGCCTGGCAAAAGTTCGTCGTCGGGTCCACGTTCGGCTGGTTTGGGGCGGATGGCTATCGGCGCTTCCGAGTTTGTTACGTGGAGACCGCCAAGGGCTCTGGGAAGTCGCCACTGGCAGCGGGCATTGGAATGAAAGGATTCGTCGCTGATGGCGAGGCGCGGGCGGAGGTGTACAGCGCCGCCACGAAAAAGGATCAAGCGATGATCCTCTTCCGTGACGCCGTTGCGATGGTCGACCAGTCGCCAGAGCTTTCGAAGCGCCTCCAGAAGAGCGGCACCGGCGAGAAGTGCTGGAACCTTGCGTATCTGCAGGCGGGGGCGTTCTTTCGTCCAATCAGCAGCGACGACGGGCAATCCGGCCCGCGCCCTCACGTCGGGCTAATCGACGAGTTGCACGAGCACAAGACGAACACCGTCGTCGAAATGCTGCGAGCGGGCACGAAGAGCAGACGTCAGGCCCTGATCTTCATGATCACGAACAGTGGTTCGAACAAGCACGGGCCATGCTGGGGCTATCACGAGTACGGCGCGAAGGTTGCGGCCGGCGAGCGGCAGGATGACGCGTTTTTCAGCTTCATCTGCGCGCTGGATGAGGAAGACGATCCGTTCGAAGACGAAAAGTGTTGGCCGAAGGCGAACCCAAGTCTCCAGGATGCGGATCTCCCTGGGTACAAGTACATCCGGGAGCAAGTCACCGAAGCCAAGGGCATGCCTGGCAAAGAGGCCCTGGTGCGCCGGCTCAACTTCTGTCAATGGACCGGCGCTGAGTCGCCGTGGTTGAGTCATGAGATTTGGAAGGGCGCTCAGAGCGATTTCGATTGGCAGGAACTGCGTGGCCGACGGGCAGTGGCCGGGCTGGACCTTTCGAGCACCACCGACTTGACGGGCTTGGTGTTCTTTGTGGAGCCGATCGAGGAGGGCGAGCCTTGGAAGATGGTTCCCTTCGGCTGGCTTCCTGAGATCGGACTGCAGGAGAAGAGCGACACCGATGGCGTGCCGTATGTCCAGTGGAAAGACGAAGGCTTCCTGGATACCACGCCAGGCCGTGCGATCAGCAAGAGAACGATCCTCCAGAAGCTCAGCGGCATGTGTGACTTCTTTGAGGTCGTCGAGGTCGCCTATGACCGCTGGCGCATCGAGGATCTGATCGCGCTGGCGAACGACGAGGGCATCACGCTTCCGCCGATGCGGCCGTTCGGACAGGGCTTCAGGGACATGAGTCCGGCGGTCGAGAACTTTGAGCGCATGTTGCTCAACGGAGAGTTGGTGCATGCCGGCCACAAGCTGCTGACCATGTGCGCCGGCAATGCCGTGATTGAGCAGGATGGCGCGGAGAACCGGAAGCTGTCCAAAGAGAAGGCGACGGGCCGAATCGACCTGATGGTCGCGGCCGTCATGGCTGGCGGCCTCGTGTCGACCGTGCCAGAACCACAAGCGGAACCGCAAATACGATGGCTCTGAAACCATTCAACGCAGTCATGAGCGCCCTGGGCATAAGCGCGCAATCTGCGCCTGAGCCCGGTTCGGTTGCCCTGCAGCGCATCGCCGTCGAAATGACCGGGGGCGGCCCCGTCGAGATATACGACGCGGTGCGTGCCGGCAATTCGAACCCGCAGAGCGGCGCTTGGTGGCCGACGTATGCGAATGATGCGGGTGTGCATGTCACGCACGGGATCGCCTTCATGCAGGCCGCCGTCTGGGCATGCATCGACGTCATCGCATCCGCATTGGCATCCTCGGACTGGAATGTCTACGCTGGGCTTCGCGGGGCTGATGACAAGAAGGTGATCCCGGAAGATCGCCTGCAGTACGTCCTGAACACCCGGTTCAATCCCGAAATGACGGCGCAGGCTGGCAAGCGCGCGATGGGCATCGCCGCGGCGGGCTACGGAAACGGGATCGCGGAGATCGAGTGGGACATGGCGGGACGCTTGGCCTGGCTCTGGCCCATTGCTCCCGACCGCGTGGAGTTGGTTCGGAACCGATTCGGTAGCTTGGTCTATCGAGTCACCCAGACCTCTCAGGGGGGATTCGTTGATCTGGACCCGGAGGACGTCTTCCACATCCGCGGGGCAAGCCTGACGGGTTTGGCGGGCGACGACATGGTCTCGAAGGCGGTCAAGACGATTGCACGTTCCGTCGCAGTCGACCAGTTCGCTTCGTCCTATTTCGCCAATGGCACCCAATTGGGTGGAGTGCTCGAGTATCCGAACAAGCTCGATGACCCGACCTTCGAGCGTCTAAAGCAGCAGATCAACGACAAGCACCAAGGTGCACGCAACGCCTTTCGCACGCTGTTCCTGGAGGCTGGCGGAAAGTTCACGCAGTTCAATGCCGACGCCGACAAATCTCAGTTGGTCGATGTGAAGAACCAACTGATCGAGGAGGTCTGCCGCTGGTTCCGTGTGCCTCCGCACAAAATCGCCTTCCTGCTGCGCGCGACGAACAACAACATCGAGCATCAGGGCCTCGAGTTCTCGCGAGACACGCTGCGCCCATGGGTGCAGGAGATCCAGCAGGAGTCCGACTACAAGTTCTTTTCCGCGCGTGGTCCGAAAAAGTTCGTCGAGCTCGACGTCGACTGGGCGGAGCAGGGTGACTTCGGGAGCCGCATGACCGCTTACAGCACCGGCCGCGCGATGGGTGTGTACAGCGTCAACGACGTGTTGCGCAAACTGGGTGAGAACACGATCGGACCGGTCGGCGATGTGCGCACGATGAACGGGGCTGCGGTCCGACTGGAAGATGTGGGCAAGAACATGCTGCCGGCTGCGCCGGCTCCGGCCCCGGCTTCCGTGCCTGCAGCCAATGCCGGGCAGAAAGATGGTGTCGCGCAAGCTTGGCTGACGTCCGTGTATGCGCGTATTCAGCGACGGTTTGACAACCGAAAGGCCGCGGCCGGCTTCGATGCTGCCTTACACGATGCGCGCAGCTATGCGGCCGAGCAAGTGGGAGAGATGGCTGAGGCGCTCGGCAGCAGGCTTTTGGCGGCGCAGAAGCAAGCGATCGACATGGTGAGCAGCCCATTGCTGCCGGCGGACGCTGCGGCGGCCGTGTTCACGAAGGAAGCAGCATGAAATTTTTCGCCAAGACCAGCGGGAAGCGCGGGGAGATTTACGTCTACGACGCAATCGGCGGTGGCTTTTTCAGCGAGGGAGTGACCGCCAAATCATTCGCCGAATCGGTGAAGGCGCTTGGAGACGTGAAGGCCCTGGACATCTACATCAACAGCCCGGGCGGGTCGGTATTCGAGGGGCTCGCCATCTACAACCAGATCAAGCGGTTCGACGGCGAGAAGATCGTCCATATCGATGGCATCGCCGCCAGCATCGCTTCCGTCATCGCCATGGCCGGCGACGAGGTGCGCATCGCCGCCAACGGCACCATCATGATCCATGACCCTTGGGGCATGGCCATGGGAACCGCGGCCGATATGCGCAAGCAGGCTGATTCGTTGGACAAGGTCCGCGACGTGCTGCTCGAGAACTATGTGGCTCGTACCGGCGCCAAGCGCGACGACGTCAGTGCGTGGATGTCCGCTGAGACATGGATGAACGCCGACGAAGCCGTGGAGCGCGGGTTTGCCACGAGCAAGGTGGAGGAAAAGCAATTCAGCGCGGCCTTCCCCATGCTCGAAAAGTTCAACAAGGTGCCGGACTCTCTGCGCAAGCAGGCGACCGCCTCCACCTCTCTCCTGGCTCGCATGCAAATGCGCACCCAGAAACTCAATCTCGGGGCCAGCCCCAAGACCGCGTAGGGCCAGCCCTCCGCATCCGCCATCGGCCGCCTTCGGGCGGCTTTTTTGTTTCCGCTTCGCCCAAAGGAGTTTTCCATGAAGAAGCACTCGCTGGCCCTGACCGCATTGGCAGTCGCCGCATCCTTCGGCCTTTCGATGGCCGCAACCGTGCGCAACGATTCCGTTGCCACTCTGGAGACCCTGCAGAACCGGCTCATCGAGCTCAAGGATGCAGGCAACAACATCCAGGCTCGGGCCGACGCCGAGAAGCGTGACCTGACGGCCGACGAGCAGGAAGAGATCAAGCAGATCTTCGCCTCGTTCGAAGCCGTGGAGGCCGACATCGAGCGCCGCGAGCAACTGGACGCGATGAACGCCAAGATCTCGCAGCCCGCCGGCCGCAAGACCAACCCGGAGGTGCAGGAAGAAGACGAGCCCGTGCAACCGCAGGCGCGCACCTCGGGAAAGCACAAGCCCATCTTCGCGACCCCGCGCACGACCGACGCCAACAAGTGGGGCTTTCGCTCGCAGGCCGAGTTCTTCAACGCGGTGGTCAAGTCGTCCGCCAAGGGCGCGCAGACCGACCCGCGCCTGATCGCTAACGCGCCGACCACGTTCGGCTCGGAAGGCGTCGGCGCGGACGGGGGCTTCGCCGTGCCGCCGGACTTCCGCAACACCATCATCCAGAAGGTGATGGGCGAGGACTCGCTTCTGCCGCTGACCGACCAGCAGATCAGCTCGGGCAACTCGATCACGTTCCCCGCGGACGAGACGACCCCGTGGCAGTCGAGTGGCGGCATCCAGGCCTACTGGGAAGTCGAGGGCGGCCAGAAGACGCAGTCGAAGCCTGCGCTGGTCGAGAAGACCGTGAAGCTGAACAAGGTCATCGCCCTGGTGCCGCTGACCGACGAACTGCTGGAAGACGCGCCTGCCATGGCCAGCTACGTCAACCGCAAGGCGCCGGAAAAAATCGTCTTCAAGGTGAACGATGCCATCATCAACGGCACCGGCGTCGGCATGCCCCTGGGCATCCTGAAATCGCCGGGCACGGTGATCGTCGCCAAGGAAAGCGGCCAGTCGGCGGACACCGTCGTTTTCGCCAACCTGACCAAGATGTGGACCGCTCTGACGCCGATGGCTCGTCGCAACGCGCGGTGGCTGATGAACGCCGACGTCGAAGGCCAGCTGATGGGGATGTCCTTCCCCGGCACCGGCACCGCGGTCCCCGTGTACCTGCCGCCCGGCGGCCTCTCGGCGGCCCCCTACGGCACGCTGTTCGGCCGTCCGATCGCCTACTCGGAAGCCATGCCGGCCCTGGGCGACGAAGGCGACATCGTCTTCGGCGACCTGTCGAACTACCTGTCGGGCGTGAAGGCCGGCGGCGTGAAATCGGACGTGTCCATCCACGTCTGGTTCGATTACGACATCACCGCGTTCCGCTTCGTGCTGCGCGTCGGTGGCCAGCCGTGGTGGAACGCTCCCGTCGCGCCGTACCAGGCCGGCGCGGCAAGCCGCGGCTTCTTCGCCGCCCTGGGCGCTCGCGCCTGATCCTGATGGGGCTTCGGCCCCGTCTTTCCCAACTCCTCTGAGGAAAACATCATGGGTCCCAACTCTCTCCCCAGCGAACGCCTCGCCGTCGCTGCCGTCGTGACTCCCGGTGCTCGCGCCGCGGGCGCAGGAAATTCCGGCTGGATCGACACGGCCATGTATTCGCGCCTGATGGCCGTCATCTCTACTGGCACGCTGGGCGCCTCGGCCACCGTCGATGCGAAATGGCAGCAAGCCACCGACGCGAGTGGCACCGGTGCCGCAGACGTCACGCAAGGGCAGCTCACCCAGATCGTGAAGGCCTCGGGCGACAACAAGCAGGCTGTCATGAACCTCGACGTCAATCGGCTGACCGATCGCACCAAGCGCTTCGTGCGCCTGGTGCTGACCGTGGGCACGGCCACCAGCGACGCCGGCGCGGTGGTGCTCGGCGTCGATCCCAAGCACGCGCCGGCGACGGACAACGATCCGGCGTCGGTGGTGCAAGTGGTGTCGAACTGATCATGAAGGCCATTCGCATGCTGACCGACGAAGTCGGAGGCAACGGCGAGGCCCTCAAGGCCGGTCAGACGTACAACCTCGAGGATGCTTCGGCCGATCACTGGCTGAAGCGTCGCAAGGCCGAGCTTGCAAACCTCGAAGAGACTGGCGACGAAGAGCCGGAAGACAGCGGGAAGCCGTCCGATGGCCTGACCGTGGCGCAGATCAAGGAGGCGCTCGAGGCCAAGAAGATCGAGATCCCCGAAGGCGTCACGCTGAAGGCCGATTTGGCCAAGCTGCTCGACGAAGCGGAGTAAGACCTTGAACATCGTCATCGTCACGCCCCCGCCGGTCGAGCCGGTGACGATCGAAGAGGCATTCGTGCATCTGCGCCTGGATGATCCGACGGAGGACAACCCGGACACTGCGGCAGTCCGGGCGCAGATAGTCAGCGCTCGCGAACAATGCGAGCAGATCACTCGCCGCGCATTCGTGCAGCAGACGCTGCGCATGACGCGCGGACCGGCCCGGCGCCGCGGCGAGCGCCGCGGCTGGGATTGGCTTGTTGGCGGCGGGTGCATGGCGTGGGGTGACATCGAGTTGCTCCGGCCTCCCTTCATCGAAATGGTGTCGTTGAGCTACTACGACGATGCCAATGTGCTGCAGACCGTGGCGCCGGCCGACTTCTTCGTGACGGCCGATCTGGTGCCGCGGCTGCGGTTCGCGTCCGGTTACAGCATTCCATCGATTTACCTCCGCGAAGATGCGATCCGGGTGGAGTACGTCGCCGGCTATACGCCGAAGCCCGCCGATCCCGACGCCGATCCGCCCGTCGCCATCGACTACCGCGCCAACGTGCCGGCCAGCATCAAGCAGGCGATCCTGCTGGCGGTGCAACTGCAGTACGACGAGCTCACGCCAGACAAGCGCAAGGCGCTCGAGAACGCGCGCGACGCGCTGTTGTCCAGCTACCGCATCAACACGTTCTGACCATGAGCATCCGCAGCAACGTCGATGCGAGGGCGCTGGATCAACGCATCGCGTTCGAGCGCCGGGTAGAGGTGCCGACCGGAACCGGCGGCACGACCATCTCGTGGGTAAGGCTTGGGCCTTCGCCAACGGCAGAGTATTGGGCGCGGGTGGATGGCGCCAAGGCAAACGAGCCGTACATCGCCGACGGCGTCCGATCGGAATCGGATTACACATTCTGGGTTCGCGCGGGGGTGGCCGAGCGCTTGTCTCTCGTCGGATCGGATGATCCCCCGGGCCTGCTCATGACCGACAGAATCGTTTGGGACGGAAAGCCTTTCAACATCGCGGACATGCCGGACCAGCAGTTGCGCGGCCGGCTGCGCGCAATCGTCGGTCGAACCGGGTTGAACGAGGGCTGAAAGATGGCGAACTCTGTCACCGTCAAAGTCGGAGGGCTGCGCGAGCTGGGCGAGCGCATGAAGGGTCTCTCGGAGGACATGAACAAGCGCATCGCGCGCGCGGCCACCGCGGCCGGCGCCGTGGTGATCCGCGACGCCGCCAAGCAAAAGGCCCCGGTGCTCACCGGCAACTTGCGCAAGAACATCATCGTCAAGCGGATCCCCAAGGGCGAGTCGCCCCTGACCAGCGAGCACATCGTCACCGTGCGCAGGGGCAAGCTCACGAAGAAGCAGCGTGCGGCAGGCCTGGAGGATGCGTTCTACGGCGTGTTCGTCGAGTATGGGACGGCCAGGACGGCGGCTCAGCCGTTTCTGCGGCCCGCCTACGACCAGAACAAGGAAAAGGCGGTCCAGGCCATCAAGGATCGAATTTCCAAGCGGCTTGCGAAGGCGGGTGTATGAGCCTCGAGCAGACCGTCTACAACGCGCTGAAGGGCCTGGTTTCGAACCGAGTCCATGCCACCACGTTCCCGCAGCAGCCGGCAGTCCCGATTACCCCGGCGATCCTCTTTACGTTCATCAGCGATGAGCCCACGGACGACATCTGCGGAGACGACACCGCGCAGACCGCCAACACGCGAACTCAGATCGACATCTATTCGACGGACTTCGATTCCACGCGCACTTTGCGCCTGCAGGTCCTGGCCGCGATGGCTGCCATCACGCCGCCGACGCGCGCGGCCGGCGGGTTCTCCTCCTATGAGCCGGACCTGAAGCTGCACCGGGTCAGCCTGGACTTCATCAGCTACCCGAGCAGCGCGTAGGCGCACACCAGTTTCTCAAGCCAAGGCCGCCGCTGTGCGGCCTTTTTCTTTGTCAGTACGTCAGCAAGAAGGAAGGTAAATCATGGCAGCAGGTAAACGCCTCAAGTTCCAGGGTTCCAAGCTCCAGGTCAGCACCGGAGCGGCGACCGCCAAAACGATCACCGACATCGACAACACCGATCCGGCACTGGTGACGTCGACCGCGCATGGCCTCGCGCTGGGCGCGGTAGGCCGCATCGCGGCCGTGGTCGGCATGACCGAGGTCAACGGCAAGCTCTTCGTGGTCGACAACCCCGAGACCAACGACTTCGAGCTGGCCGGCATCGACGCCACCGGCTACACCCCCTACACCAGCGGCGGCACGTTCTCGCCGCTCACCTTCAGCGACTTCTGCGAGCTGACCGGCGTTGACCAGCAGGACGGCACTGCCGACGAGATCGAAGTCACGACCATCTGCTCGACGGCCAAGGAGTTCGAGCAGGGCCTGCCGGATGGAGGCACGCTCACCCTGAACTACAACTATGCCCCGAACGAGGCCGTGCAGGCCGCGATCCGGCAAGCAAAGGTCGCCCAAGAGGAAGTCGCCGTGCGCATCACCTTCCCGAACAACGGCGGCACCGTGGTCATGATCGGCCACGTCCAGCAATCCAGCTTCAGCGGTGCCGTGGCCGGCGTGTGGACCGGCTCCACGACCCTGAAGCTCACCGGCGAAATCTTCGTTCTGGCTGCCTGATATGGCGATCTCCGTCGTATCGAAAGAAGGGCGTCGCCTCGTCGAGATGCTGAAGCATGAATTCGGCATTCCCGCGGGCGCGACGCGCGTGGCCATCGACTACGAGGTCGGCGGGCTGTTCCGCGTCAGCTGCGACTACCTACCTGCGCCGCGCGCAGCCGCAGAAATCGAGGTCACATCGCTGACTTCGGGATCGCGGGAATTTACCCAAGGAGTGAAGTAATGAACCGCGAAGAACTGCGAGCCAAGATCCTCGCCACCGCAAGCCCTGCCCCCGTTCCCGTCAACGTGCCGGAATGGGGCGACGTCTATGTCAAGCCGCTGCTGGTCGGCGAGATCGAGACCATGTCGTCGGACGCCGACCCGAAGCTGCAGACCGCTCGTGGGGTGGCTCGCATGCTGTGCGACAAGAACGGCGAGTTGCTGTTCGACGTGAACAGCGCAGAAGACCTGTTCGCGATAAACCGTCTGCGAGCCTCCTCGCTGAACAGGATCCATGCCGCCATGGAGGAAGTCAACGCGACGAGTAGCAAGGCCGCGGCAGAGCTGGGAAACGGCTAACCCCCAGGGATCGCTTCAAGTTGGACCTTGCTGAGGCCCTGGGGTGGTCCCTGGCATCCGTGAACGCGCTCACCGAGCGCGAGCTCTCGATCTGGATGGTGCGCGGCCCCCTCTGGCCCCGGCGGCAGGAATTGCTGCTGATCCAGTTGACGAACTTGCTCGCGCGAGTCAACGGCAACAAAACGCGCATGAGCGATTTCGACATTTTCAACAGGAGCCGTGAGGTCGAACTCGACAACGCGGCGCATGACCTTGCCACGCTCGCAGGAGCTGGCGCAGGCGTGCGAAAACTTGGACAGGGGCGCAAATAATGGCGGCATCTGTAGGTTCACTCGTCGTCTCGCTGGGGCTCGACGCGGCTGAGTACATCAACGGCCTAACCAAGGCTGAGTACCAAGCGCGGCAGTTCGGCGAGAAGATCGGCGGAGCCATCAAGGACGGTGCCGCCGTGGCGGTGGCCTCTCTGGCCACCGTGGCAACGTCAGCCGTAGCTGCGTTCGCGGCCTTCGACACGGTTGTGAAGAAGGCTGGCGATTTTCAAGACCTGGCGGAAATGACCGGGGCCAGCGCCGAGGGCCTCGCTGCCTTCAGCATCGCCGCCGGCACCGCGGGAACCACCGTGGAGGCTGTTGCGCAAGCCAGCATAAAGCTCACCAAGAACCTCACGGGTGTGGATGATGAATCCAAGGCGGCCGGCGCTGCTGTCAAGGCCTTGGGACTGAATCTGAAGGACTTCAAGGCCCTGACGCCGGAGGACCAGATCGACGCCATCTCGAAGGCGCTGGCCGGGTTTGAGGACGGCGCCGGCAAGACGGCAGTTGCTACCGCGCTGCTGGGCAAGTCTGGCGCCGAACTGCTGCCCTTTCTCAAGGCGCTGGAAGAGCAGGGAGGCCGGCAGGTCATTCTTACCGCCGAGCAGATCCGGCAGGCCGATGACTATGCCGACAAGCAGGCGAAGTCGCGTGCCCAGCTTCAGATCTATGCCCAGGCTCTTGCTACTCAGGCGCTTCCCGCGGTCACTGATTTCACCGGAGCGCTCACGGACGCGATCAAGGAAATGGTCGGCGTTGGTAACGGCGCATCGGACTTGGCCAAAAACAAGGGAGTCCAGGAGTTCGCCGACGACGCGGCCGTCTTCTTGGCGGGCGTCATCGACATGGCGCGAAAAACCGCGACGGTCTTTCAGTTTCTCGGCGAGTCCATCGGCGCCACGGCCGCCATCATTGCCGCGGCTAGTCGCAATTCTTCGGAGGGCGCGAAGGCAGCATTCAGCTTCGACCCGGGCGGTGCATTCAGAGTTGCTCGCGAACAGGTCACCGAAATCAACAACATCATCAAGGAAGCACGCGAGCAGGGTAAAAAGTACACCGCCGACTCCGAGAGCATGTCCGACAAGGTTGCGAAGCGGATTGCAGATCGCAATCGATATGCCGCTTTCGCCGCACGCGAAACTCGTGGGTTCGATCCGAATAAGCCACAACCCTTGGTCTTCAATGGGGCCGATGGGAAGGGTGGAAAGGTAAAGGACACGTCCGGCCAGGAAGCCAAGGCACGGCTCGCGGCGGATCTCGACGCGATCAAGAACGCGCAGGAGGCGGTCACCAACGGGTACGCCAACCAGGAAAAGATCCTCGAAGCACTGCGGTCAGCGGGCATCCGCGACGAGACCAGCTACTACGAGGAGAAGGCGCGGCTGGCCGCGGCATCGGCAGACATCCAGGAATACG
This sequence comes from Variovorax paradoxus, assembly GCA_016806145.1. NCBI lineage: Bacteria > Pseudomonadati > Pseudomonadota > Betaproteobacteria > Burkholderiales > Comamonadaceae > Variovorax > Variovorax paradoxus. The sequence continues at coordinate 4,397,729 of CP063166.1, read as the reverse complement.
CGCTTCAGAAACAGATCGACCGGATGAGGAGGGAGCAGCTCAGCGGCAAAGACGCGATCGACAACGCGAAGAAGATCGCTGATGCCGAGGGGGCACTAAACAAGGTGCGCGAGAACGCGGCCACTACTGCGCAGGTGCTTAACATCCAGCAGGAGGCCTCGTACAAGAAGATGGAGGCGGCCATTCTGTCGGCGCGTCAGGCGGCCCAGGACTTCTTTGACACGACGAACCGCGGTTATGAGCGAGCAATCGATGGCGTCGGGCAAGGCGCCAAGGCCCGCAGCTTCGCCGCTGGCATCACGCAAATCGAAGACCGCTATCGCCAGGAGCGCCAGGCGCTCCAGAACCAGAGGGCGCAGGCGGAGCTGCAGGGAAATTTTGGCCCGGACGCGCAGCGCCAGTTTGAACGTCAATTGGCGATCATCAACGAGTTTCAGGCGAAGGCCATCTCGTCCTATGGCTCGACCTACAAGACGCTCGATGATCTTTCGAAGAACTGGGCCACAGGCGCTTCGGAGGCACTCAGGAACTACGCGGACGAGGCTGACAACACGGCCAAGCTCGCTGAGTCCTCGTTCGGCGATGCGATCAAGGGGCTCGAAGACTCGCTTGTGGAATTCGCAACCACCGGGAAGGGCAGCTTCAAGAGCCTGATCGACTCCATCCTGAAGGACATCGCGCGTCTCGCAATCCGCCAGCAGATCACGGGCCCTCTGGCCCGAGCCCTGAGCGGCGCCTTCAGTGGCAATGCGCTGAGCGGCGATCCCGACTATTTGCGACAGATCGGCCTCTCTGGTGGTTCCGGCCTCGCCATCACCGGTGGGGGCGGCGGCGATTGGAGTTGGCTAACGAACCTCTTCAGCGGTTCGCGTGCGATCGGTGGCGCCGTGGAAGCCGGTGGCCTCTACCGTGTGAACGAGCGCGGCCCCGAGCTGCTGGACGTCGACGGCAAGCAGTTCCTGATGATGGGCAACCAGCGCGGGAACGTGACGGCGAACAACATGCTCGGCGGCAGTGGATCCGACGGCGGGGTGGTCATCAACAACTATGGCTCGCAGAAGGTGACAGCGGAGCGGCGCTCGGATGGCCGGACCGAGGTCACTGTGCGCGAGCTCGCGGCCGGCATGTCCGACCCGAGCAATCCTTTGAGCAAGGCCATCGAGCGCAGCTTCGGGCTGCAACGGAATCGCTGATGCCGAACCCGCGCATTCCCCACGGCTTCAAGCCGCTGATTGAGGGCTACAACATCGGCGCCCCGTCGGGCGTACTGCGCACCCAGGTGGAAGGCGGTCTCGCGCGCAGCGCGATGGACTACGACCGCGGTCCGCAGCGCATCGCCGTGTCCCTCTACATGTCGCCGGAGAAGTTCAGCGTCTGGTCGTATTTCTTCCTGAAGTTGATCGACAAGGGCGCCATCAGCTTCTACATGCCGCTCGACACCGGCACGGGGGTGATGGATCACCTGTGCACGATGGATTCCTCCACCTATTCGGTGGCGAAGGCTGGCAGGACTCAGGCTTGGCGCGTGGCGTTTGCCGTCGACGCGGAAAGCCCGATCTTCGATGCGACCGACGACGAGGCGCAGGCGGTGATCGACCTCTGGAACGGATATGGAGAAAGCAGTGACGACCTCCTGCGCCGGCTTGAGCGGTTTGCGAACGTCGACACGACGGTCTTGGACTTTTGAGCATGGACGATCTCGATCACAAGCTCCGGGTCTTCCTGGCCTCGGCGCCTCAACGGGTACGGTCGATCCAGACGATCGAACTGAGCCACTCGGACCTGTCGAGCACCTGGCGCCTCTGGCGTGAGCCGACCATCGGCGAGATCACCACCGAAGACGGCGTGGTCGACGTGCTGCCCGCCAACCTGCTGATGAAGCTGGCCGGCTCCGAGAACAACCTCGATCAGAAGTACGAGATCAGCCTCGACACGGTCGACGCCGACGATCTGTTCCGCAACGAGATGGATCGCATCCCGCTCGCGACCAACGAGAAGGTGCGGGCGGTCTACCGCGAGTACCTCAGCACCGACCTGACGGAGCCGATGATGACTGCGGTTCTGCAGGTCGAGTCCGTGGCCTTCAAGAAGGGCGCCGCCACGCTGTCGGCGGTGTCGCCGCGGCTCAACATCACGCGCACGGGCGAGCTCTACGCCCCGCGCGACATCCCGATGCTTCGGAACTTCGTATGAACGTGAACGACTACTTGGCGAAGCGGTATGACGAGCCGCCCTGCTGGCTCCTCGTGGCCGATGTCTATGAGCACGAGCTCGGCAAGACCGTCGAGGAGTATCGAACGGTCACCAACTCGATCCGTGACATTGCCGCCAAGTTCAGCCTCGAGCTGCACAAGGGCGAGCACGGTTTCGAACAGGTCGAGGAGCCTGTCGACTTCGCGGTGGTGTTGCTGAGCCAGTCCCTGCGCAAGGGCTGGCATCACGCCGGCGTCTTCTATCAGGGCAGCGTGTTGCATGCCCTGTCGGGCGGCAACCTGTACCAGGACATGGCCAGCCTTCGCGACACCTACCCGCGCATGGAATTCTGGAGCCGGCCATGAGGATCACGGTCTACGACCACGCCTTCGCAGGGCTGGCCCCCAAGGTATTCATCGCCTCGAGCCTGGCGCAGTGGCTGATCGAGCACTACGGCCCCGTCTGCTCGAAGACGCTGCAAGTCTTCGAGGGTGAGCCGAGCGGAGAAACCGAGATCTCGCACAGCTTCGAGAAGATCCGCAACGCCTCGGGCGAGCACTACACCATCCTCGAGAACCCCGGGACCGGCATTGAGTGGCTGCCGATCGTGAAGTCGCTCCTGGTGAGCGTAGCGGTTAGCGTGGTCTCTCGCATCTTCGCGCCGGACCCCAAGATGCCGGGCAACGTCAACCGCACCAGCGCGAGCCCGAACAACTCGCTGGGTGCTCGTGAGAACCAGGTGCGCTACCTGCAGCGCGTCGAAGACATTTTCGGCACGGTGAAGGCCATCCCTTCCCTGATGATGACCACGTACACGAAGTACGTCGCGAGCCGTCAGGTCGAGTACGCCTACTACTGCATCAGCCGCGGGTATCTCGACGTCTCGGAAATCAAGGACGGCGAGACCTACGTCTCCTCGATCACCGGCGCGAGCGCGGCCGTCTATCGCCCCTTCACCAGCCCGAACAGCGGCGATGCGCCGCAGCTACTGATCGGTGCCCCGATCATCGACAACATCGTGAGCGTGCGCCGCTCGGTCGAGACGGACGGCTTCACGCTCAAGGCCTACAACCAGATTCAGTTGTCGGCCGCCGCTCGGTATAAGTTCATCCCTGGTAGCTCGCCCGGGTATGGCGGAAACGACGTGCTCGAGCAGAAGGAGAAGAAGCCGAACTTCAACGCGATTGCCGAGGTCGGCCAGACGATCACCATCTCGCCGTTCGACATGTCTTACACGCGAACCGGCGATGCCGAGTGCGTGGGTGCAGTTCGGAAGTACATCGACCTCGGCGTGGTGCCGTCCATGTTCACTGGCGTGCGACCCGGCGACCAAGTCACCTTCTCGGACTGGTTCAGCCCGCAGAACAACGGCACGTTTACGGTGGCCACGAAGGCGCCCGACGACAGCTTCATCACCGTGACCTCGGGCAGCCAGGTCGACGAAGTGCGCGTTCTGCCCACGCAGGTGACCGTCATCGCAACGCCCGACCTGAGCTCGTTCTCTGGCACGCGGACGATCATCGAGGTGCGCGACGGCTCGGTGGTGCTGAGCGGCACCGTCTTCGCCTACGAGCTCGATCTCGGCACCGGCGGAACGTTCGTGAATGCATCGGTCGCGAACGGCCTGAGCGACTGGACCGACTGGATCACCCTGCGCGAGCTCGACCGCACCCAGGTCTGGAACAACATCATTGCGCCGCAGGGCCTGTACGCGGATGCCGGCGGCAAGTCTCCTGTCTCGGTGGAGTTCGAGATCCAGATCGAGCAGCTGGACGGCTCCTTCAACCCCACGGGCAACGTCGAGACGGTCATCAGCGTGATCGGCGGGGCGGTGTCGGACCTGTTGGGCGAGACGGTCGAGCGCGTCACCGGCTGGACCGGGCCGGCGCGCGTGCGCATGCGCCGCCGCACCCCGTACCTGTACGACTACCCCGGCACGATCGTCGATGAGATCAAGTGGGCCGACCTCTACAGCGTGTCGCCGGTCAACAAGGCCCATTTCGGCAACAAGACCACGATCCACACCGTGACACAGGCCACGCAGCGCGCTACATCGGTGCGTAGCCGCCAGCTCAACTGCATCGCCACCCGCCTGATCCCGCGCTGGAACCCCGGGACAGGCACCTTCTCCGGCGCATTCGATGCCGAGGGGCGGCATGTGTCCGGCACGCTCGTGGGAACCAGCTTCATCCATGACGTGATCGCTGCCATCTGCCTCGACCCGAAGATCGGCAATCGCCAACTGGCCGAGCTCGACATGGTTCAGATGTCCGCGCAGGTCGACCTGGCCTATGCCATGCACCCGGACGCACCGACGTTCAATTTCACGTTCGACAACGACGGCACGAGCCTCGAGGAGGCGATCGAGATGGTCGCCAACGCCGGGTTCTGCACGGCCTACCGCCAGAGCGGCAAGATCCGCCTTTCCTTCGATCGCGCCCAGGCTGCGGCGGTGGCTCTGTTCACCCACCGCAACAAGCGGCCGAACTCGGAGACCTTCGCGCGCTCATTCGCCAACGACGCGGACTATGACGGCGTCGAGTTCGTCTACCAGGACCCGATCAGTCAGCAGGCCGAGTCGATCATCCTGCCGCTCGACGGAAACTTCACGAAGCTGAAGAAGTTCGAGATCCCCGGCATTCGCAGCTACCCGCAGGCTTGGCTGCGCGCCTGCCGCGAGTTCGCGAAGATCCAGGGGCAGCGCATCACCGGCGTGACCGACGTGACCACAGACGCGCGGGCGCTGCTGCCGAACTCGCGCATCGACCTGGTCGACAACACGCGCATGAAGTCGTTCGACGGCGACGTGCGCGGTCAGGTCGGCCTGGTGCTCACGCTGAGCCGAGACGTCGAGTTCGAGCCCGGAGAGGATCACAGCATCCTGCTCATGCAGCGCGACGGCACGCCCGAGTCGATCTTGTGCTTCGAGGTGCCCGGCAGCCCGAACAAAGTGCTGTTGCAGCACGCGCCCGCGGAGGCATTGGAGCTCGAAGGCGGCGCCGACGGCATCCGCACGATCTTCTCTTTCGCCAGCGACAGCGCGCGGGAGCGCCAGGCGTTCCTGGTGAAGGAGATCGGCGTCTCCGATGGCCAGTACATGCAGCTGACCGTCGTGAACTACAGCGCCAGCTTCTATGCGGCCGACACCGAACCGATCCCGCCACGCGACTCGGTCATCAACTAAGCACAGATCACCCACCGACAAGGCGCCCATCGAGGCGCCTTTTCTTTTGCCCGAAGGAAAGCCATGGCCGCAGTAAGCATCACCGACCTGAACAACGCGAAGCTTGACGTGGACCACATCGCGGACCTCGCGACCTCCAGCGATCTTGAGGCGACGGACCGCTTCGGCAACACGAAGAAGACGTGGGCCGGCATCGAGGAAGATCTCGGCGCCGCCTATGCGGTAACCGAGACAGGCGTAAATCGAAATGCAACTGAGATGGCGCGTGACCAAGCGCTGTCCCTGATCAACTCGCGCGACAGCATTGCCATCGCACTCGCCGATGCCACGATTCCTGTAGGTGGCCGCTTCGCTGCACCTTTGGCAGATGGATCATGGCAGGCTTACACAAAGACCAGCAGTTCGGTCGCTACGCCAGTTGCTGGACCTAACGCGAGCGCGACGCGCATCAAGTCGGTCACGGAGCTCTACTACGACGCTTCATGGTTCACGTTCGCTGGATTCATCCAAGCCAGCGGTGTGCCGGTGGCAAGTGCGAACTGGGGCGCTACGCCGCCGCTTGAAGTCATTGGCGGTCATCAATACGTTGTCTATTCGCGGTGCACAGGTTCTGCTCGCCACGTCTGGCTCGACAAAGATCTGAGCTTGATCTCGGCATTCGGTGGCGCGGAGGCTTCCTTCCAAGCCTTGAACGTCACGGCGCCGGCCAATGCGCGCTATCTGCGTGTGAGCGCGCAACAGTGGCCGGTTGTGAACGCCTACGTGCAAGGAGCGCAGGCGGACCAAAACATCAAAAAGCTGAAGGAGGTCGCGTCGCAGCACCCGGTGCAGCTGCCTGCGTCGTTCGTCGACAACAACGGCACGCCGCTGGACGTCACACTGACGGCGCTGGCGGCAGCTCAACTCGCCTCGGACATGCGAATCGCGGCTTTGGTGGGCGAGCTGGACTTGGCAACGGATGCCGCCGCGCCCTTATTCGTGAATCTTTGGCAGTACACGAAATCCTGGGCCACGCCCAGCACGTTCGACGCCGTCGCGGTCGCGTCCAGGAACTCCGCCAGCCAGTTCACCGTCGCATCGGGTGGAGGCTCCAACTTCATCGCCGGCGGCGCCTTGGTCGTGGAGAACGCCGCCACGGGTGAGATCACCAGCTTCGTCTGCAAGAGCGTGGCGGGCGACGTGGTCACGGTCATCGGGACACTTCCCGCCACCCTCGGCAACGCTCAGGGCATGTGGGACAGCGCCAACACCCAGCACTTGAGCCGACTGGCACAAAAGGGCCTCGCGGACTTCATCATCAGCCGCACGCAGCGGTATGCGTACAAGAAGTCGACCATCTTCGAGTACCACCCTCCGACGTGCAGCACGCCGTCAGCCGCGAATGCCAATATCTACGCACTCGACAACACTACGCTGAAGGTTGCGATTACCAAGCTCGGGAATGCTGGCTTCGGCGGCTTCGTGCCGGGCACAACCAACCTCGCGAAGCTTTGCCAGACCAGGACCGATCCGCAATACAACGTCGGCGTCGCTGGTGATGGCGTCGTTGGCCAACCGACCCAGTACCTAGGATACGGCTACGACATCACGTCCGCCGCTGCGGGAGACGGTATCGAGTTCACCATTCCTGCTGGTCGAAACACGGGCTTCCTTGAAATTGTGATGGCCGCGCGGACTGGCCTCTATACGAGCAGCGTCGACGGCACGAGCCAGACCTTTGACGGGAAAGCCCGAATCGTCGTGTTGGGGGATGGTGTCACGATCCACGATCAGGCCTACGAGGCGGGCCGCGTGAACTACGTTTTTGCGGACTTCGCCGGCTACAGCACCCTCACCGTTCGCCTGATCAATGCGGAAACGAAGCCCACGGCTCTGCGGCTTTGTGCCGTCTATGCGTACACCAAGTCCGCAGCGACGCCGACCAGCGGGTTCTTCAAATCGAGCGACGTGGTGGCCTTCCTCATGGATTCGTGGGGCGCCTATCCGGTTGCCGTCGGCGGAGAGGTCCCGCCGCTGCGGCCGGACGGATCGACGGCGGACGGCATGCAGTTCACGTCCGAGCGTTTGCGCACGCAGCTTGCCACTCAAGGCGTCAGCGTGACCACGCTCAACATGAGCAAAGGTGGTCAGACGTCGGAATGGGGCCTCTACTGGGTTGACAAGATACTGGCACTCAGTCCCCGGCCAACGCACTGTCTCATCAACTTCGCGATCAACGACAGCAACTCGCGCACTGCCTACGACGCGGACACCGACTCGGCCTATGACTTCGACCCGGTGAATATGTGGGTCAACAAGGTCAAGAGTGCCGGCGGCAAGAAGGGCTCGACCAACGACACCCGTTGGTACGCCAACATGCAAGCCATCTGCGATCGACTGAGCAAAGCCGGAATCAAGCCGATCGTGCTGATGCCACCCTCGACGGCGTCGACGTCGCAGACCCAATCGATCCGCTCGAACCTGCTGCACAAGATGGCTCGCGGTTTTCGGGGCGCTGCATGAGCAACCAGCCAATAGCCGACGTGGTCGGCCCACCAGCAACCCGCCTCGGCGGGTTTTCTTTTGCCTGAAAGGTCCACATGCGAAAGCTGATCGCTCGGCTCTGGGACGGCATCGCCCAGAGCTTCCTGGGCACTGCGATGCTGGTGTACGTCGAGAACCTTCGGGACTACGTCGCATGGGCACCGAGCCTGCCGCGGAACCAAGATCGCGCGGAGGTGCGGCTGCAGGCTTCGTTCATCACAGCGGTGTTTCTGCTGCTGCTGGCCGAGCCGATCTTCTACCTGTTCTGGGTGCCCGATGCGCTCATCAGCCGAGTGAGCTCAATCGCTTACTCGAGGTGGTGCGTGGTCGGAGCCTTCGGGCTGGCTTTCGCCGCGGCGCTGCCGCACCTGTTCACGCTGATCTTCAAGCCCGACATCCTGCACCGGAAGTGCTTTCGCACTGCTGCCGCCTGGGCCGCCATCGTTGCCGCATGCACATGGATGGTCCTGGCCAACCGCGCGGTGCGCCTCGATGTCGGCGGCCTCGAGTGGGCCTACGGCATTCGGGCCATGGTGTCGCTCTTCATCGGCGGGATCTTCGCCTTCTCAGTCAACGCACAACAAATGAGGGAGACCTTCGATGCAGCGTCCCGTTAACGTGGCCATCTACCTTTGGATCGTCTGCTACACGGCCCTGAGCCATGCCAGCACGTCGTTTGCCCAGGACGTGATCGCCTACGACTGGCTGTCGCTGATCTTCGCGGCCTCGGCCGGCCTGCTCGGCGGTGCCGCGCGCACGATCTTCACGCTCGTGTCTGAACGCGCGCTGGTGGGCAACGTCAAGGCGCTGCTGCTCAAGGACTTGGTCGTGGCGCTGATCGGCGGCGCCGCCATGTACCTCGCGATCCAGGGCTACAACGCCGCGGCCGGCGCCATGGGCGACTTCCTCAAGCTGCCCACCATCGTCCACGACCTTCGCGTGCTGCTGATCCTCTGGGCCGGCTTCTCCCGCGGCCGGTGGCTCGGCGTGCTGGACCGCTTCGCTTCCGATGCCATCGCCAACGCGAGCAGCAAGCTGCGCGGCGGTGCGCCTGTCGACCCGCCGCCTTCGGTGGCTGCACCTCTGGGAGAAAAATGATGGATGCAACCCTTCTTGCGCGCTGCACCGGCGCGCGGCTCGAGCGTGCGCGCTTGTTTGCCGACGCCCTGTCGGCCGGCATGGCCTTCTACGGCATCGACACGCCGGTTCGGCAGATGATGTTCCTAGCCAACGTCGGGCATGAGTCGGGCCGGCTGGAGTACACGACCGAGCTCTGGGGCCCCACGCCGGCGCAGATCCGGTACGAGGGCAGGGCGGACCTCGGGAACACGCAGCCCGGCGACGGCAAGCGCTTCCGCGGCCACGGCTTGATCCAGGTCACGGGCCGGTACAACCATGCGGCGGTGCTCGAACGGCTGCGCGCCCGCTTCCCTGACGTGCCCGACTTCGTCGCCGAGCCAGAAAAGCTGGCCGAGACGCAATGGGCCGCGCTCTCGGCTTGCGACCACTGGGACATGAAGGGCCTGAACCCAGTGGCCGACCTCGGCAACTTCGATCACGTCTGCGACATCATCAACCGTGGCCGGGCCACGCCGGCCGTGGGCGACTCGAACGGCTGGGCGGACCGCCTGGCGCTCTGCGAGGCCGCGCGCAAGGCGCTGGGGCTCGCATGAAGTGGTGCTGCCTGTGCGGCGGCGAGGGCCACACGTCGCCGAGGTGCCCATGGCTGCGCTCCTGAACCCGCGGATGTGGATAGCCGCTGCCGTGGCCGTCGCCTTGGCCCTGGCTGGCTTCTTCCTCTACCGCGCCGGCCGCGCGTCGCTGCGCGGGGAGTTCGACGCCTACAAGCTGGCGCAGCAGGAGGCCCGCATCCTGGCCGACAAAGCCCAGCGCACCGAAGAACAGCGCCGCGCCGCGGCCGTCACGAAGGAAGTTGAAGATGCCCAACCAGTTTTTCGCGCCGAAGCTCGCGATGCTGCTGCTCTGCCTGACAGCCGGCTGCAGCAGCCTGCCATCCGCTACGTCCAGCGAGCCTGCCCGAATCCCGCCCCTGCCACCGCAGGCCCGGCAGCCCCCGACCCCCTCGTGGTGTTTGCCGACGTGTTCGGCCGCCTTGAGCAGAGATCGGAAGATCTGGCGCGGCTTGCTGGAGAGCGAGGATCGGCCGGCGCCCTCTGCGAGCGCTCCTACGACGCACTGACGGCGCGCTAGATCCGCGCCGCGATCTGCTCGGCAGTCTCTCGGTAGTAAGCGTCCATCAGAGTCTTGAGATTCTTGTGCCTGCTGATCCTGGCAAGCGTCATCACGTCCATCCGTCGAGAGAGCATCGTCAGGGCGAAGGCGCGCGTGTCGTGAAAGGTGAGGCCGTCGATCAGCAACTCGTCGGTCATGTCAGAGAAGGTCGCGCTCGCGTTGCCGGGTGAGAGGGTGAATTTCCCGTACTTGGCGAACAGCGCTGCTCCCTTGCGCGCAAGCGGGACCTTCACCGGTGGAGAGGCCCTGCCGCTGGACTTGTCGCGCTCGAGCACAGCGACCCTCCCGACAAGCCGCGCCCTCAAGATCTCGTTGAGGCGCATGCCCGTGTGCAGTGCGATGTGAAACGCTCGAATGGTTTCCTGCTCGCGCTCGTTACGGTTCTCCGCGCGCAGCACCCGCTTGATGAGGGGCCATGTCCAAGTTTGATGTCTGGGCGGGTTGTGCTGAGGCAGCCTCACACCGTCGCAAGGGTTCGAGGCCAGCACCTTCCAGTCTTCGGTCGCAGTGCGGAACAGGCTGCGCAGCACGCTGAACTGTCGGATCACTGTCGAGCCGCTGACCTGTTTCAATCGCTTGTCTCGCCACTCGCCCAGCCGGACGCTTGAGATGTTTGCGATGGGCGTTTGCTCTCCGAAAAATTCGGTCATCTCCAGAAGCCGGCGCTCCTCCCACTCAGCGGCGCCTGGTGCCTTGTCAGTGGGCACCGTCGGCAGGTACTTCGTGATGGCCTCGCCGAACGTCATGCCACCAGAGCCTTTGAGGGCGTCAAGGCTCAGTTCGGTGTCCCTGGCCCACTTCATCGCGTCCCGCTTGTTGCGAAAGACCTTGGTCTTGCGGATGCCGTGCTTCTGAACCTCGGCGCGGTAGCCGTCTCGGAACTCTCTGATGTAGGCCATGTGCGGGATCGTGTGCGGGAAGTTGTGCGGGGAGGTACTCTAACTCGCCCGGTTGCGTACAGCATCTTCCTCTGTGAGGCCGTCGCTGTTTCCCGTTGATTCCCTGCGATGCGGCCGCACCACGGCAGCAAGACCTCCTCGAGCGCCGCCTTCCTCGACGCGGTGCGCCCACGCATCGGCCTGGTCCAGGCCGGCTACCGCAACCGCTTCGGCCACCCGGTGCCCGAGGTGGTGGCGCGCCATGCCGAGCGCGACGTGCGGCTGGTCGAGAACGTGCGCTGCGGCGCCGCGCACTGGCGCAGCGCCAGCCCGGCCGAGGTGGGTTGCGAGCGCGAGCGCGCGCGTCGCTATTGGCAGCATCGGCCGGCGGCACTGCGATCTGTTGGGGTTAAAACTGTGAACTAGTTGTTAAAAACCCGCCGGACGAACCCTCGCGAGGTCGCGCGGGACCGCGTTCGATGCGTTGTAGCCAGGGACAACGCATCGAGGGGACACATGACATCGCACCACCGCCCGATCTTCTTCCCGCGCTCGCCCGCGGGCGCCGCGCCATGACCGCCGCCGTTCCGGCCATCACCAGCAGCCATGTCGGCGGCAGCTCCGCCGCGCGGCTCAAGACCCACCGCGACGGCCCGGTGCTGGTGCTGACGCTCAGCAACCCCGGCGCGCGCAATGCGCTCAGCCCCTCGGTCTATCGCGCCGCCGCCAAGGTCATGCGCGACGCCGCGGGCTTTCGCACCGTGCGCGCCATCGTGCTGTGCGGCGAGGGCGAACATTTCAGCGGCGGCGGCGACCTGCGGCGCCTGTCGCGGCAGCGCCGGCTGCCGGCCGCCGAGCAGCACGAGCACCTGGCGGCGCTGCACGACTGGATCCTCGCGATCGAGGCGGCGCCGCAGCCGGTCATCGCCGCGGTCGAGGGCGCGGCGGCCGGAGGCGGCTTCTCGCTGGCCCTGGCCTGCGACCTGGTCGTGGCGGCCGAGGACGCGAAGTTCTTCACCTCCTTCGTCAGCATGGGCCTGACGCCCGACGGCGGCGCCACCGATTCGCTGGCCCGCGCGCTGCCGCCGCAGGCCGCGCTCGAGCTGCTGCTCGACGACGAGCCCTGCACGGCGCGGCGGCTGCACGGCTGGGGCGTGGTCAACAAGGTGGTGCCGGCCGGCGAGGCCTGCGCCGAGGCGATCGAGTGGGCCCAGCGGCTGGCGCGCGGCCCGTTCGAGGCGCAAGCGCGCACCAAGCAGCTCGTGCATGCGGCGCGCGGACGCAGCCGGCGCGAACAGCTCGATGCCGAGCGCGAGTCCTCGGTCGCGAGCCTCTACGGCGAGGAGAGCGGGGAGCGCATCAAGGCTTTCCTGTCGCCGCGCAACAAGCGCGCGGCCGACGAGGCACCCGTTCCCGAAGCGCGCGAATAAATCCGACCGTCGCCTGGCCGGGCTTGGCATCAGGGGTTCTACTGGCCTCGAACTTGCTAAGCTATGGCTCAAGGAGATTGGTCGTTCCATGCACAAATTCGATGAGATGTATGAGCAGCTCCCCTATGCGGGAGCCGCGATCCGGCAGCACTACAAGCGATACGACCAATGGCTGGCGAAGCAACCCGGTGAGGTGATGCGTTCGCGGCGTGAAGAGGCGGAAATGATCTTCCGCCGGGTCGGTATCACCTTCGCCGTGTACGGCGCCAAGGACGAGGACGGCTCGGGCACCGAGCGGCTGATCCCGTTCGACCTGCTGCCCCGGATCATTCCGGCGCACGAGTGGGACAGCATGGAGAAGGGGCTGGTGCAGCGCGTCACGGCGCTCAACCGCTTCCTGCATGACGTCTACCACGACCAGGAAATCATCAAGGCCGGGATCATCCCGGCCGAGCAGATCCTCAACAACGCGCAGTTCCGCCCCGAGATGATGGGCGTCAACGTGCCGCACAACGTCTACTCGAACATCTCGGGCATCGACATCGTGCGCGCGCCCGACGCCAGCGGCAACGGCGAGTACTACGTGCTCGAGGACAACCTGCGCGTGCCCAGCGGCGTGAGCTACATGCTCGAGAACCGCAAGATGATGATGCGGCTGTTCCCCGAGCTGTTCAACCAGAACCGTATCGCGCCGGTGGCGCACTACCCCGACCTGCTGCTCGAAACGCTGCGCGCCAGCGCGCCGGCCGCCACGGCCGAGCCCACGGTGGTGGTGCTCACGCCCGGCATGTACAACAGCGCCTACTTCGAGCACGCCTTCCTCGCGCAGCAGATGGGCGTCGAGCTGGTCGAGGGCCAGGACCTGTTCGTCAAGGACAACTTCGTCTACATGCGCACCACGCGCGGACCGAAGCGCGTCGACGTGATCTACCGCCGCGTCGACGACGACTTCCTCGACCCCGAGGTGTTCCGCCCGAGCTCCACGCTGGGCTGCGCGGGCCTGATGCGCGCCTACCGCGACGGCAACGTCGTGATCTGCAATGCCGTGGGCACCGGCGTGGCCGACGACAAGTCGATCTATCCGTACGTGCCGAAGATGATCGAGTTCTACCTCGGCGAGCAGCCGATCCTCAAGAACGTGCCGACCTACATGTGCCGCAACAAGGACGAGCTGCAGTACACGCTCGACAACATGAAGGACCTGGTGGTCAAGGAAGTGCACGGCGCCGGCGGCTACGGCATGCTGATCGGCCCGGCCGCCACGCAGGCCGAGATCGAGGACTTCAAGAAAGCCGTGATCGCCAAGCCTGACGGCTACATCGCCCAGCCCACGCTGAGCCTGTCGACCTCGCCGACCTTCGTCGACGCCGGCATCGCGCCGCGCCACATCGACCTGCGGCCCTTCGTGCTCTCGGGCAGCGAGGTGCAGATGGTGCCCGGCGGCCTCACGCGCGTGGCGCTCAAGGAAGGCTCGCTGGTCGTCAACTCCTCGCAGGGCGGCGGCACCAAGGACACCTGGATCCTCGAGGCCGACCGCACGGCCAGGCCGAAGGCGGAATCGCAGTCCCAGTCGCAGTCGCAGAGCCTGTCGGCCTGAGTGCAAGAAGCCCGGAGAACCACATGCTGTCCCGCACCGCAGACCACCTCTACTGGATGTCCCGCTACACCGAGCGCGCCGAGAACACCGCGCGCATGCTCGACGTCAACTACCAGACCTCGCTGCTGCCGCAGTCGGCCGAGGTCGCCAAGTACGGCTGGCAGGGCGTGCTCTCGATCAGCGAGCTGCTGCCCTGGTACAACAAGAAGTACGACCAGATCGCGCCCAACGAGGTGATGGAGTTCATGGTCAAGGACGAGAGCAATCCGTCCTCGATCGTCTCCTGCCTCAAGGCCGCGCGCGAGAACGCCCGCGCCGTGCGCGGCGCGCTGACCACCGAAGCCTGGGAAACGCAGAACACCACCTGGCTCGAGGTCAACCGCATGCTGCGCGCGGGCGACTTCGAGCGCGATCCCGGCCAGTTCTTCGAATGGGTCAAGTTCCGCTCGCACCTCTCGCGCGGCGTCACGCTGGGCACGATGCTGCAGGACGAGGCTTTCTACTTCTCGCGCCTGGGCACCTTCCTCGAACGCGCCGACAACACGGCGCGGCTGGTCGACGTGAAGTTCCACGCGCTCAACAGCGAGTTCTTCGGTGCCGCCACCGAGGAGGACCAGGAGTACGACTTCTATCACTGGAGCGCGATCCTGCGCAGCGTCTCGGCCTTCGAGGTCTACCGCAAGGTCTACCGCGACGTGATCAAGCCCGAGCGCGTGGCCGAGCTGCTGATCCTGCGCGCCGACATGCCGCGCTCGCTGCATGCGAGCCTGGCCGAGGTGGTGGCCAACCTCGCGAAGGTGCAGAACGAGCAGAGCGCCGAAACCCAGCGCCGCGCCGGCAAGCTGCTGGCCGACCTGCAGTACGCGCGCGTCGACGAGATCCTCGCGACCGGCCTGCATGCCTACCTCACGCAGTTCCTCGACCGCGTGAACGAGCTCGGCGTGCGCATCAGCCAGGACTTCCTGGTGCCGGCGCACTGAGCATCGGGCTTCGCGTCCTCGCGATCGACCGCGGCGAATAAACCTCCGGGTTCATTCGCCGCCGTCTCAACGCTCGAACGAATCCACCGCCACCGGCAGCGCGGGCGCCTGCCAACGGTAGCCGGCACCGAGCACGTCGCGTTCGGGCCTTTGGCCGTTCCAGCGGATGTCGAGCAGGTTCATCAGCGTCCAGCCCGCCCAGTCGGCGCGGAACGGTTGCTGCGGCTGCTGCGGCGCATGGCCCGCGAACGGCGTCTGCGGACGGCGCCAGATCACGGTCGGTATGCGGTAACCCGAAGCGGTCGCGGGGCTGTGGCCCGCGCGGTCGCTGCCGTGGCCCACTTCCTGGCCATGGTCCGACAGGTACATCCAGGCGCGGGGCTCCTGCGGCGAACCCGCGCTGCGCGTCTGCTGCAGCAGCTCGGAGACCACGAAGTCGTGATAGAGCAGGGCGGCGTCGTACTCGTGGCGGTAGTGGCGCACCCAGGCCGAGCGGCCGTTCTTCACCAGGCCGGTCTCGACCGCGTCGACGCTGTCGTCGAAGGGATTGGCGTCGGGCGGAAAGCGCAGGCTGTAGTGCGGATGGGCGCCCATCAGGTGGACCACGATCAGCTTGCGCTCGGCGCTGGTGTCGTCGAGCGCCTCCTGCATGCAGTCGAGGATCTCGCCGTCGAGCGAGGCGCTCGCGCGGCCCGGCGTGCGGTTGACCATGTCGACCACGTCGGCGTAGCGCGCATGCTGCTGCTCGATCGCGAGGTCGTCGTGGTTGCTGATCCACCAGACCTTGTAGCCGGCCGCGCGCGCGAGCGCGATCAGGTGCGGCGGGTTCTCGCGCTCGGGCAGGCCGAAGTGGAACATGTTGCGCAACGCGGGCACGGTGGTGGCATCGACCGACCAGGCATCACGCAGCACCTCCATGTGCGCGCCCGCCTGCGCCTTGTGGGCCAGCAGGCGCGGCGTGGTCGGGCGGCCGTAGCCGTAGAGCGCCATGTTGTCGCGGTTGATGCTGTCGGTGATCACCAGCACCACGGTCGATGGACCGGTGCTTTCGATCACTGGCGCCATGGCCTTGGCGCGCGCGAGCATCTCCCTGCGCGTGCGTTCCTGGTCGGCCCAGAGTCCACGCAGCGCATGGATCGACTGGCTCCATTGCGACCAGAAGAGCACCGGATGCAGCCGCCGCCACGGCTTGCTCGCATAGCCCACGCAGGCGAGCAGCAGCAGCAGCGCGAGCAGTGCCGTGGCCCAGGCCGGCGGCCGCGCGCGCGCACCGTTCGTTGCGGCGGCACCGCGCCGCGCGAAGGCCGCCACCAGCAGGGCGGCCGCGACCGCCGCGCCGCTCCACAGCAGCGCCGAGCGCCAGTGCATCCGCAGGTACTCGCCGCTCTCGCGCGCATTGGTGTTGGCCGCGGCGCTGAGCACCATGGCGCCGTCGGGCGCGGCCTGGTAGGTGTCGAGCAGGTAGGCGCGCAGCGCGCCGTCGAAGGCGAAGGCCAGCGTCCAGGCACAGGCCAGCACGCTGCGCCAGCGGCGCACGCGCGCGCTGCGCACCGGCCAGGCCAGCCACAGCACCATCGGCAGCGCCAGCACCGCGAGTTGCGCGATGCGGCGCCCGTCGTGGCCGAGCACGATCATCGCGAGCAGGGTGGCGCCCACCACGCCGCAGGCGAGCAGGCCGTTGCTGCGCGGCGCGGTGTGGTTGGAGGGAAGGGCCGGCGCCTGGAGCAGGTCGGGGGCTTGGGCGGGCGGCGGGGTCAAGCGGGGGGCGGGCGGAGGATGGATCGCGGGCGGATTCTGCCGCCCCGCGCCGCCGTCGCCGGCAGTGCCCCCGCCGCCCGGGAGGACTTCGCCGCCGGCAGGGAGCGCTACGCGGCCGCGGCGCCCGCGCTGATCTCGCGGCAGTTCATCTGCAACTGCTGGAAGTGCGAGCGCCATGCGACCGCGTCGATCCAGCGATCGAGGTCGAGCTTGAGCCGGACCTCCCGCTCGCCGTCCTCCAGATGCTGCGCGAGCTTCACGCGCAGGCCGCTGCCGGTGGGCTGGGTCGCGATCTCCACGCTGGTCTCGAGCAGCGGGATCACGATGCGCTGGACCTGGCCGGCCTCGCGGCGCTTCTTGAGCACCACGTGGCAGTCGTCCTGGCTCACGAGCTTGCGGTGCACGGTGCCGCTCGCGGTGGCGCCGAGCGCGAGGTAGTCGTTGAGGGCGCGCAGGTGCTGGGCGCCCGTCATGTGGCGCACGTTCGGCGCATCCTCGCTCGGATAGCCGTCGGTGCAGCCCGATGCAAGCAGGCCGAGGGCCAGCAGCGCGGCCGTGGCGGCCCATGGAAGGGCGCGCGACACCCGCCGCGTGCGATCGTTTCGAGAATTCCTGGAGAGCGGGGACATCGCACGAGTATCGATCAGCCATCGGCCCGGCCGCGGAACTTCTGCGGCGCATGCGGCCCAGAAGGGCTCGCGCCGGCCTCGCCGGCCCTCTGGAAAACCCTTGTTTCGCGAGAAAGGAAACCCTCCTCCATGAACGGATTCAGCCGACTGCCCGCACTGCTCCTCGTCATGACCCTGCTGCTCGTCTCGGCCCCGGCCGCGTGGGCGCGCGAGATGGTCAGTTCCGCGGTCAAGACGCTCAACCTGCGCAGCGGCCCGGGCGTGCGCAACCCCGCGCACTGGACCGTGACCCACGGCTATCCGTTCCAGGTGCTCCAGCGCAAGGGCGACTGGCTGCAGGTGCGCGACTTCGAGGGCGACCGCGCCTGGGTCTATCGCTCGATGACCAACAAGGTGCCGCACCGCGTGGTCAAGGCGCAGGTGGCGAACCTGCGGCGCGCGCCGGGCGTGCGCAGCCCGATCGTGAAGAAGGCCGGCTACGGCGACGTGCTGCGCACGCTCGAGAAGCGCGGCAAGTGGACCAAGGTGCGCCACGAGGGCGGCGCGGTCGGCTGGGTGTCGACCAGCCTCACCTGGGGCTGGTGAGCGCTGTCCGGGTGGCTCAGGCCTGCGTGGCCTGGCGCACCGCGCGTTCCCAGCGCGCCATCGATTCCTCGGCCTGCGCGCGGCCCATCGTGGGCATGAAGCGGCGCTCCACCTTCCACTGCTGCGAGAGCTGGCCGACGTCGCCGTAGACGCCGGTCGACAGCCCCGCGAGGTAGGCCGCGCCGAGCGCGGTGGTCTCGACCACTTCGGGCCGCACCACCGGAATGCCCAGCAGGTCGGCCTGGAACTGCATCAGCAGGTCGTTCACGCTGGCGCCGCCGTCGACGCGCAGTTCGGCCACCGGCTTGCCGCCCGCGGCCACCGCGTCGCGGCTCATGGCCTGCAGCAGCGCGGCGCTCTGGTAGGCGATGCTCTCGAGCGCGGCGCGTGCGATGTGGGCCACGGTGGTGCCGCGCGTGAGGCCGGTGATGGTGCCGCGCGCGTCGGCGTTCCAGTAGGGCGCGCCCAGGCCGGTGAAGGCCGGCACCATCATCACGCCGCCTGCGTCGGGCACGCTCTCGGCCAGCGACTGCACCTCGGCGCTGCCCTTGATCGCCTTGAGGCCGTCGCGCAGCCACTGCACCACGGCGCCGCCCACGAACACGCTGCCTTCCATCGCGTACTGCGGCTGCGCCGTGGTCTGCGCCGCGCTGGTCACGAGCAGGCCGTTGCTCGAGGGCTGGAAGGCCGCGCCCGTGTGCATCAGCAGGAAGCAGCCGGTGCCGTAGGTGTTCTTGGCCATGCCGGCCTCGAAGCAGGCCTGGCCGAACAGGGCGCTCTGCTGGTCGCCGGCCACGCCGCCCACCGGCAGCGAGCGGCCCAGCAGTGCGGCGTCGGTGTCGACGAAGTGCGACGCCGAGGGCTGCACCGCCGGCATCAGCGCGGCGGGGATGTGCAGCGCCGCCAGCAGCTCGGCATCCCATGCGTTGCGATGCACGTTGAACAGCGTGGTGCGCGAGGCATTGCTCACGTCGGTCACGTGCCGGCGGCCGCCCGTGAGCTGCCACATCAGCCAGCTGTCGACGGTGCCGAAGGCGAGCTCGCCGCGCTCGGCCTGTTCGCGCGCGCCGGGCACGTTGTCGAGCAGCCAGCGCAGCTTGGTGCCCGAGAAGTAGGCATCGATCACGAGGCCGGTCTTCTCGCGGATGGTGTCGGTCAGGCCTTCCTCGCGCAGCCGCGCGCACAGCGGCTCGGCGCGCCGGTCCTGCCACACGATTGCGTGGTGCACCGGCTTGCCGGTCCTGCGGTTCCACAGCACGGTGGTCTCGCGCTGGTTGGTGATGCCGATCGCATGGATGTCCTCGGGCCGCAGCTTCGCCTTGGCGATGACCTCGCGCGCGGTCGCGAGCTGGCTGTCCCAGATCTCGAGCGGGTCGTGTTCCACCCAGCCCGGCTGCGGATAGATCTGCGTGAGCTCCTTCTGCGCGATGGCCACCACGTGGCCGCCGCGGTCGAACACGATGCTGCGCGAGCTGGAGGTGCCCTGGTCGAGGGCGAGCAGGTAGGTGGTCGTCATGCGGGAGTCATTCCTTCGGGGTCTGATGGAGCCGGGCGATCTCGAGCCGCACCTGCGCGTCGCGCAGCAGCGTCGGGAAGGGATCGGGCGGTTCCGCATCGGTGAAGAGGCGGTCGATCTGAGACAGGGTACCGAGCTGGATCATCGCGGGGCGGTTGAACTTGCTGGCGTCGGCCGCGAGCCAGACCTCGCGCGCCTGCGCGATGATGGTCTGCGCCACCTTCACCTCGCGCAGGTCGAAGTCGCGCAGCGAGCCATCGGACTCGATGCTCGACACGCCGATCAGCGCGATGTCGACCTTGAACTGCCGGATGAAATCGATCGTGGCCTCGCCCACGACGGCGCGGTCGCGCGCGCGCACCGAGCCGCCCGCCACGATCACCTCGCACTGGCTGTTGCCGCTCAGGATGGTCGCCACGTTCAGGTTGTTGGTGATCACGCGCAGGCCGCTGTGGCGCATCAGCGCCTTGGCGATCGCCTCGGTGGTGGTGCCGATGTTGAGGATCAGCGAGCAGTCGTTGGGCACCAGCTCGGCCACGCGCCGCGCGATCCGCGCCTTGCCTTCGGCATGCAGCGTCTCGCGCTGCTGGTAGCCGATGTTCTCGGTGGTCGAGCTCGGCACGCGCACGCCGCCATGGAAACGCGTCAGCAGGCCCTCGTCGGCCAGCCGCTGCACGTCGCGCCGCACCGTCTGCAGGGTCACGCCGAGCATGTCGGCGAGCTGTTCGACCGTGACCGAGCCGCGCGCGCGCACGGTGTCGAGGAGATTGATCTGGCGGGGGTTGGAATTCACTGAGTGGGGGCGGAAACGAATGAAAGTAAGCCGAGAGTACGCAAAAAAACGCGCCTGGAGCGGTGGCGGGGCGCAAGGTGCGTGACTTTATAGAACGAAAAAAAACGAACATGCTTAAGGGAAAAATCGGAGGAAAATCGCGCCATAAGGAACTCAAATGAAAAATACCGAAAATACAATGGCCGCCTCCGGTGACTCCGGTCACGCATCGAAACCACAAGCGACGGGCGAAAGGACGGGTGGCATTCCAGTGAGCGATCTCTCCCAGAATCCGCCGGCACCGGCCACCGACTGCGATGTGCTGATCGTCGGCGGCGGCATCAACGGTTGCGGCATCGCGCGCGATCTCGCGGGCCGCGGCTGGCGCGTGGTGCTGTGCGAGAAGGACGACCTCGCCGCCCACACCTCCTCGTCGTCGACCAAGCTGATCCACGGCGGGCTGCGCTACCTCGAGTACTACGAGTTCTCGCTGGTGCGCAAGGCGCTGCAGGAGCGCGAGGTGCTGCTCAAGAGCGCGCCGCACATCATGTGGCCGCTGCGCTTCGTGATGCCGCACGATCCCTCGATGCGCCCGGCCTGGATGATCCGCATCGGCCTGTTCCTCTACGACCATCTCGCCAAACGCGAGGTGCTGCCGGGCTCGCGCAGCGTGGACCTGCGCAGCCATGCCGCGGGCGCGCCGCTCAAGCCGCAGTTCAAGCGCGGCTTCGTCTATTCGGACGGCTGGGTCGACGACGCGCGGCTGGTGGTGCTCAACGCGCTCGATGCGCGCGCGCGCGGCGCCGAGGTGCTCACGCGCACCCGCTGCGTGCATGCGCGGCGCGAGGCCGATGGCTGGACCGCGGTGCTCGAGGGCCCCGACGGCACGCACCGCACGGTGCGCGCCCGCGCGGTGGTGAATGCCGCCGGGCCCTGGGCCGAATCCTTCCTGCGCGGCGTGGCGAAGCCCTCCAACGGCGAGGCGCTGGCCACCAAGAGCCTGCGGCTCGTGAAGGGCAGCCACATCGTGGTGCCGCGCGTGTTCGCGCACGACCACGCCTACATCTTCCAGAACCCCGACAAGCGGATCATCTTCGCGATCCCCTACCAGGACGACTTCACGCTGATCGGCACCACCGACATCGAGCTGAATGGCGACGATCCGGGCGCGGCGCGCATCGCCGACGAGGAGGTCGAGTACCTCTGCACCCAGGCCAGCCGCTATTTCGAGAAGCCGATCGCGCCGAGCGACGTGGTGTGGACCTACTCGGGCGTGCGCCCGCTGCTCGACGATGCCTCGGGCGATCCGTCGGCGGTCACGCGCGACTACATGCTCGAGTCGAACACCGCCGCCGCGCCGCTGCTGTCGGTGTGGGGCGGCAAGATCACCACCTTCCGCAAGCTGGCCGAGGACGCCGCCGACGAGGTGGGCCGCATGCTGGGCCAGCCGAACAGCCAGCGCCCGGCCTGGACCGAGGGCGCCTTCCTCGCGGGCGGCGACCTGTCGGCCTGGATCGGCGCGGCGCAGCGGCCCGACGGCGACTTCGAACGCTTCCTGGCCGCCGTGCAGCAGCGCTACGGCTGGCTCGACGCCAGGCTCGCGCGGCGCCTGGCGCGTGCCTACGGCGCACGCATCGGCGAGCTGCTCGGCGATGCCGCATCGATGGCCGACCTCGGCGCCGAGGTGGCGCCCGGCCTGCACGAGCGCGAGCTGCGCTTCCTGCAGCGCGAGGAATGGGTGGTGAGCGCCGACGACGTGCTGTGGCGCCGTTCCAAGCTCGGGCTGCGCTACACGCCGCAGCAGCGCCGGCAGGTGGCCGACTGGCTGGACGCGCGGCGCGAGATTCCGGCCATGCAAGGGAGGGAAGGCTGATGCAACTGTCACTGGAGCGCGTGACCAAGAAGGTCGGCGCGCAGACCTGGCTCTACGAGCAGAGCATCGCGCCCAAGAGCGGCGCGGTGACCGTGCTGCTCGGCGCCACGCAGGCCGGCAAGACCAGCCTGATGCGGCTGATGGCCGGCCTCGACACGCCGACCGAGGGCCGCGTGCTGGTCGACGGCCAGGACGTCACCGGCATGCCGGTGCGCGAACGCAACGTGGCGATGGTCTACCAGCAGTTCATCAACTATCCCTCGCTGAAGGTGGCCGACAACATCGCCTCGCCGCTCAGGCTGCGCGGCGAATCGAACATCGACGCGCGCGTGCGCGCGCTGGCCGACAAGCTGTCCATCGGCATGTTCCTCGACCGCTATCCGCAGGAGCTCTCGGGCGGCCAGCAGCAGCGCGTGGCACTGGCGCGCGCGCTGGCCAAGAACGCGCCGCTGATGCTGCTCGACGAGCCGCTGGTGAACCTCGACTACAAGCTGCGCGAAGGCCTGCGCGAGGAACTCACGCAGCTGTTCGCGGCCGGCGACTCGACCGTGATCTACGCCACCACCGAGCCCGGCGAGGCGCTGCTGCTCGGTGGTTACACGGCGGTGATGGATGCCGGCGAACTGCTGCAGTACGGCCCGACCGCCGAGGTGTTCCATGCGCCGCAGTCGCTGCGCGTGGCGCGCGCCTTCAGCGATCCGCCGATGAACCTGCTGGCCGGCACCGCCGCCGCAGGCAGCGTGCAGCTGGCGCGCGGGCCGGCGCTGGCGCTCGCGCTGCCCGAGTCGGTGGCGGGCGCGGTCACCATCGGGCTGCGCGCGAGCGCGCTCGACGTGGAAGCGGGCGAGGGCGACATTGCGCTGCCCGGCACCGTGGAGCTGGCCGAGATCTCGGGCTCCGACACCTTCGTGCACGTGGAGACCGCGGTCGGCGAACTGGTGGCGCAGCTCACCGGTGTGCACCGCTTCGAGCTGGGGGCCTCGATCACGCTGTACTTCAGCGCGGCGCGGGCCTATGTGTTCGATGCCGGCGAGAAGCTGGCGCGCGCGCCGGCATGGCGCAAAGGAAACTGAGATGGCCCGCATCGACCTCGACCTGGCCCACGCCTACCGACCGAACCCGACGCAGGACAGCGACTATGCGCTGCTGCCGCTCAAGATGAGCTTTCGCGACGGCGGCGCCTACGCCTTGCTCGGCCCTTCGGGCTGCGGCAAGACCACCATGCTCAACATCGTCTCGGGCCTGCTCGTGCCGTCGCAGGGCACGGTCAGGTTCGACGGCCGCGACGTGACGCAGGCCACGCCGCAGGAACGCAACATCGCACAGGTGTTCCAGTTCCCGGTGATCTACGACACGATGACCGTGGCCGAGAACCTCGCGTTCCCGCTGCGCAACCGCAGGATGCCGGCCGACCAGATCAAGAAGCGCGTCGGCGAGATCGCCGAGATGCTCGACATGAGCGGCCAGCTCAACCAGCGCGCGGCGGGCCTCGCGGCCGATGCCAAGCAGAAGATCTCGCTGGGCCGCGGCCTGGTGCGCAGCGACGTCTCGGCGGTGCTGTTCGACGAGCCGCTGACCGTGATCGACCCGCACCTCAAGTGGCAGCTGCGGCGCAAGCTCAAGCAGATCCATCGCGAGCTCAAGCTCACGCTGATCTACGTCACGCACGACCAGGTGGAGGCGCTGACCTTCGCCGAGGAGGTGGTGGTGATGACGCGCGGCAAGGCGGTGCAGGTGGGCAGCGCCGACGCGCTGTTCGAGCGCCCGGCCCACACCTTCGTCGGCCACTTCATCGGCTCGCCGGGCATGAACTTCCTCGCCGCGAAGAGTGCCCACGGCACCATCGAGGTGGCGGGCACGCCGCTGGTGCCCACGCGCGAGCTGCCGGCGGGCGAACTCAAGATCGGCATCCGCCCCGAGTACCTGCGGCTGGCCCCGGCCGGTGCCGGCGGCGCCGTGCCCGCGACGGTGGCGCAGGTGCAGGACGTGGGCACCTACACGATGGTGAGCGCCCGTACCGAGGGCGGCGACGGCAGCCCGCTCAAGGTGCGCCTGCATCCCGACGAGCAGCCGCCCGCGGTGGGCGACACGGTGTGGCTGCGCGTGCTGGATGCGCACACCTGCTACTACAAGGACGAGGAGCTGGTCGCATGAACGCCACCAACAAGCCGATCAACCAGAAGGCCTGGTGGCTCGTGCTGCCGGTGCTGATCTGCGTGGCCTTCTCGGCCATCGTGCCGCTGATGACGGTGGTCAATTACTCGGTGCAGGACATCATCTCGCCCGAGCGCCGCGTCTTCGTCGGCACCGAATGGTTCGCCGCCGTGATGCGCGACGACGAGCTGCACCAGGCGCTGTGGCGCCAGCTCGGCTTCTCGCTTGCGGTGCTGCTGGTCGAGATCCCGCTGGGCATCGCGCTCGCGCTGTCGATGCCGGCCAAGGGCTGGAAGTCCTCGGCCGTGCTGGTGGTGGTGGCGCTCTCGCTGCTGATCCCGTGGAACGTGGTCGGCACCATCTGGCAGATCTACGGCCGCGCCGACATCGGCCTGCTGGGCCACGCGCTGCAGAAGCTCGGCGTGGACTACAACTACACCGGCAGCGCCACCGACGCCTGGCTCACGGTGCTGGTGATGGACGTCTGGCACTGGACGCCGCTGGTGGCGCTGCTGTGCTATGCGGGCCTGCGCTCGATCCCCGACGCCTACTACCAGGCCGCGCGCATCGACGGCGCCAGCAAGTTCGCGGTGTTCCGCTACATCCAGCTGCCCAAGATGCGCGGCGTGCTGATGATCGCGGTGCTGCTGCGCTTCATGGACAGCTTCATGATCTACACCGAGCCCTTCGTGCTGACGGGCGGCGGGCCGGGCAATGCCACCACCTTCCTGAGCCAGTACCTGACGCAGAAGGCCGTGGGCCAGTTCGACCTGGGGCCGGCGGCGGCGTTCTCGCTGATCTATTTCCTCATCATCCTGCTGCTGTGCTTCGTGCTCTACAACTGGATGCAGCGGGTGGGTACGCAAGAGGTGGAGAAAGAACAATGAACGAGAAACGGTTCCACAAGCGCAGCATCTTTTTGGTGCTGTACATCCTGTTCGCGCTGTTGCCTATCTACTGGATGATCAACATGAGCTTCAAGACGAACGAGGAGATCCTCTCGAGCTTCTCGTTCTTCCCGCAGCAGCTCACCTGGGCCAACTACGCGCGCATCTTCACCGACGAGTCCTGGTACTCGGGCTACATCAACAGCCTGATCTACGTGGCGATCAACACCGTGATCTCGCTGACCGTGGCGCTGCCGGCGGCCTATGCCTTCTCGCGCTACTCGTTCCTCGGCGACAAGCACGTGTTCTTCTGGCTGCTGACGAACCGCATGACGCCGCCCGCGGTGTTCCTGCTGCCGTTCTTCCAGCTCTACAGCACGGTCGGCCTGATGGACACGCACCTGGGCGTGGCGCTCGCGCACCTGCTGTTCAACGTGCCGCTCGCGGTCTGGATCCTCGAAGGCTTCATGAGCGGCATCCCGCGCGAGATCGACGAGACCGCCTACATCGACGGCTACTCGTTCCCGCGCTTCTTCCTCACCATCTTCCTGCCGCTGATCAAGGCCGGCGTGGGCGTGGCGGCCTTCTTCTGCTTCATGTTCAGCTGGGTCGAGCTGCTGCTGGCGCGCACGCTCACGAGCGTGAACGCCAAGCCGATCGTGGCGACGATGACGCGCACCGTGAGCGCCTCGGGCATGGACTGGGCGACCCTGGCGGCGGCCGGCGTGCTGACCATCGTGCCGGGCGCGATCGTGATCTGGTTCGTGCGCCACTACATCGCCAAGGGTTTCGCGATGGGTCGGGTGTGACGGGATTTGCTCCCTCCCCCTTTGGGGGAGGGCAGGGGTGGGGGCTCCGGGCGGTCGATACCGCGATGCCGATGGATACGCCCGGTGCCCCCATCCCGACCTTCCCCCAGAGGGGGAAGGAGGAAGAGAAGAAGACAAGGAGATCTTGAAATGTTCGACTGGATGGTCTGGACCACCCCGGTGGCCGTGTTCTTCATCTGCATCGTGCTCATGCTGGCCGGCATGACGGTGTGGGAGCTCAAGTCGCCGACCACGCTGCGCCGCGGCTGGCTGCCGATCGCCACCACGCGCGGCGACCGGCTGTTCATCGGCCTGCTGTCGGCGGCCTACGTCAACCTGGCCTTCGTCGGGCTGGCCGACAAGTTCCAGGCCTGGTTCAGCCTCGAGGCCGAGCCCTCGGTCTGGATCAGCTTCGTGCTGTCGATGGCGCTGCTCGCGCTGATCCTGCGCAAGGGCTGAACGCGGCGCGCCTTCTTCTTCCACAACGAATCCGGCTCTCCGCCTCCCCGGAGCCGCGATCGACAAGACCGGGGAAGCAATCAACCGAGGAGACACGTTCATGAAGATGCGCTACACAGCGTTGGCGTTGGCGGCTGCGGTGTTCGCCGCGCACGGTGCGTCGGCCGGGGAGGCCGA
The DNA here is from genome assembly GCA_016806145.1 of Variovorax paradoxus. Lineage (NCBI taxonomy): Bacteria > Pseudomonadati > Pseudomonadota > Betaproteobacteria > Burkholderiales > Comamonadaceae > Variovorax > Variovorax paradoxus. The sequence continues at coordinate 4,371,072 of CP063166.1, read as the reverse complement.
AGCCAGGAAATGGATCGACAGCGAATTCCAGCCTTCGACCTTGTCAAAGGACAAGCAGGCGGAAGAGATGAAGTGGTTCATCGAGGCCGCGAAGAAGCTGCAGGGCAAGGGCGTGAAGGAGATCTCCGTTGTGTCCGAGACGATCACCACGCACGAGTACGAATCGAAGACCCTGGCCAAGGCCTTCGAGGAGATCACGGGCATCAAGGTCAAGCACGACCTGATCCAGGAAGGCGACGTGGTCGAGAAGCTGCAGACCTCGATGCAGTCGGGCAAGTCGATCTACGACGGCTGGATCTCCGATTCCGACCTGATCGGTACCCACTACCGCTACGGCAAGATGATGAACCTCACCGACTACATGGCCGGTGCGGGCAAGGAGTGGACCAACCCCGGCCTGGACGTCAAGGATTTCATCGGCACCAAGTTCACGACCGCGCCCGACGGCAAGCTCTACCAGCTGCCCGACCAGCAGTTCGCCAACCTCTACTGGTTCCGCGCCGACCTGTTCGATCGCAAGGACCTCAAGGACAGGTTCAAGGCCAAGTACGGCTACGACCTGGGCGTGCCGCTGAACTGGAGCGCCTACGAGGACATCGCCGAGTTCTTCAGCAACGACGTGAAGACCATCGACGGCAAGCCGATCTACGGCCACATGGACTACGGCAAGAAGGACCCGTCGCTGGGCTGGCGCTTCACCGATGCCTGGCTCTCGATGGCCGGCACCGCCGACATCGGCAACCCGAACGGCATGCCGATCGACGAGTGGGGGATCCGCGTGGCCGACGACAAGTGCACGCCGGTGGGCGCGGCCGTGTCGCGCGGCGGTGCGACCAACTCGCCCGCGGCCGTCTATGCGCTGACCAAGTACATCGACTGGATGAAGAAGTACGCGCCCAAGGAAGCCATGGGCATGACCTTCGGCGAGTCGGGCCCGGTGCCGGCGCAGGGCCAGATCGCGCAGCAGATCTTCTGGTACACGGCCTTCACCGCCGACATGACCAAGAAGGGTCTGCCGGTCGTCAACGAGGACGGCACGCCCAAGTGGCGCATGGCGCCCGGCCCGAACGGCCCGTACTGGAAGCAGGGCATGCAGAACGGCTACCAGGACGTGGGCTCGTGGTCCTTCTTCAACGGCCATGACGCCAACAAGACCGCGGCCGCCTGGCTCTACGCCCAGTTCGTGACCTCGAAGTCGGTGTCGCTCAAGAAGACCATCGTCGGCCTGACGCCGATCCGCGAATCGGACATCCAGAGCAAGGCGATGACCGACCTGGCGCCCAAGCTCGGTGGCCTGGTCGAGTTCTACCGCAGTCCGGCGCGCGTGGCCTGGACCCCGACCGGCACCAACGTGCCCGACTACCCGAAGCTCGCGCAGCTGTGGTGGAAGAACGTGGCCGAGGCCGTGACGGGCGAGAAGACCCCGCAGAAGGCAATGGACAACCTGGCCGACGAGATGGACAACGTGATGGCCCGCCTGCAGCGCGCCGGCATGGCCCACTGCGCGCCCAAGCTCAACCCGAAGGGCGACCCGAACAAGTGGCTCAGCGACCAGCACGCACCGTGGAAGAAGCTGGCCAACGAGAAGCCCAAGGGCGAGACCATCGACTACAACAAGCTGCTGTCGGCCTGGAAGGACGGCAAGGTCCGCTGATCGGCGGACCGCGAGGGATGTGACCGCAGGGGCCGCGCCGCGAGGCGCGGCCCCTTTTTTGCATGCGCGCAGGGCATGCGCCCCCCAGGCCTACGAGTCCTCGTACGCCGCGCGTCGTCGGTGGGCCGCATCCTTTCGATGCATGACCTATGGCAGATGCGCGATGCCGGGGCATCGCGTACATTCGACGGCCCTTCGAACCGCCCACCCGTGAATTCCAGCTTGTCCAGCCCTTCCGAGGCCGCCGCGCCCCCCATCGCCAAGCGCGTGCTCGTGATCCACTATTCGCAGACCGGCCAGCTCGGCAGCGTCGCCGAGCGGATCGTGGCGCCGCTGCGCGACGACCCGGCGATCGCGGTGCACGTGGAGACGCTGCGGCCGGCGCGGCCCTTTCCGTTCCCCTGGGGCTTCATGCGCTTCTTCGACGCCTTCCCCGAGACCGCGCACATGAAGCCGCCCGCGCTGCAGCCGCTGGCGCTCACGGGCGAGGAGGACTTCGACCTCGTGATCCTGCCCTACCAGGTGTGGTTCCTCGCGCCCTCGCAGCCGATCACGGCCTTCCTCAAGCACCCGGTGGCGGCGCGGCTGCTCCAGGGCAAGCCCGTGGTCACGGTGATCGCCTGCCGCAACATGTGGCACCTCGCGCACGAGAAGCTCAAGGGCCTGCTGGCCGCCATCGATGCGCGGCTGATCGACAACGTGGTGCTGACCGATCCGGGCCCCACGCTCGCCACTTTCTTCACCACCCCGGCCTGGCTGGTCTGGGGCCGCAAGCGCGGCTTCTGGGGCATGCCAGACGCGGGCCTCGAGCCGGGCCAGATCGCGCGCACCGTGCGCTTCGGCCGCGCGCTGCGCGATGCGCTGCACCAGGGGCTCGAGCGCGGCAGCGCGCCGCTGCTCGCGGGCCTGGGCGCGGTCAACGCCAATGCGCGGCTGCTGGTCAGCGAGAAGGCCGGCACGCGCAGCTTCTTCCTCTGGGGCAAGCTCTTGATGGCCGCCGGCGGCCCCGGGGCCTGGCAGCGCAAGCCGCTCTTGGTGCTCTACGTGCTGTTCCTGCTCGCGCTGATCGTCACCGTGGTCCCGGTGAGCCTCACGCTGCAGGCGCTGCTGCGCCCTCTGCTGCGAGGGTGGCTGACTAGAATGACCGCCCATTTCGAGTGGCCCTCCGGCTCGGCCACGGACCGTTCCCATCTCTATGACGACTGATGTCTTCCTGACCCGCACCGCCGCCTTCCTGCCTTTTGCTCCGGTCAGCAACGAAGACATCGAAGAAGTCCTGGGCCGCGTCGGCGACCGGGTGTCGCGTGCGCGACGCCTGATCCTGCGCAGCAACGGCATCCGGTCGCGCCACTACGCGATCGACCGCGCGACCGGGCTGCAGGCCATGAGCAATGCCGAGCTCACCGCCGCGGCGATCCGCGGGCTCGGCACGCCCGAGGAACTGGGGCGCATCGACTGCCTCGTCACCGGCACCTCGATGCCCGACCAGCTGATGCCCAACCACGCGGTGATGGTGCACGGCGAGCTCGGCTGGCCGCGGCTCGAGGTGGTGGCCTGCGCGGGCATCTGCCTGGCCGGCGCCACCGCCCTCAAGCACGCCTGGCTGTCGGTGCGCGCGGGCGATGCCGAGCGCGCCGTGGCCACCGGTTCGGAGCTGGCCTCACCGCTGATGCGCGGCTCGCGCTTCGAGGCCGAGATCGAGCACCGCATCGACCTGCTCGAAACGAATCCCGAGATCGCGTTCGAGAAGGACTTCCTGCGCTGGATGCTCTCGGACGGCGCGGGCGCGGTGCTGCTGGAGCGCGCGCCGCGCGGGCCGCTGTCGCTCAAGGTCGAATGGATCGATCTCTCCTCGGCCGCGCACGAGCTGCCGGTGTGCATGTATGCCGGCGCCGACCGCAATGCCGACGGCAGCCTCACCGGCTGGGCCCGTACCGCGCCGCGCGACTGGCACCGCGACTCCACCTTCGCGATCAAGCAGGACGTGCGGCTGCTCAACGAGAACATCGTGCGCGCCACGCTCGGCGAGCCGCTCGCGGCCATCGTCGAGAAGCGCGGCCTGCGGCCCGATGACGTGGACTGGTTCCTGCCGCACCTGTCGTCGAGCTACTTCATGGAACCGGTGGCGCGCTGCCTCGAGCAGATGGACTTCGCGATTCCGCGCGAGCGCTGGTTCAGCAACTTGGTGCAGAAGGGCAACACCGGCTCCGCCTCGCCCTACATCATGCTCGACGAGCTGTTCCGCTCGGGCCGCATCCGGTCCGGCCACAAGCTGCTGATGTTCGTGCCCGAGAGCGGCCGCTTCTCGAGCGGTTTCGTCTACCTCGAAGCCGTCTGACACGAAGCCGATGGTGAAGGAGAGACGCTGACATGGACCTCGACGCAGTTCCCCAGGAAGGCAATGCCACGCTCGCGGGTCACGCGAAGCTGATGTACGCGCGCGATGCGCAGGGCCGCGTGGTCACGACCACCTCGCGCGGCTGGGAGGCCGAGGAGATCGTCACCACGCACGCGGTCGACGCGCTGGTGGCGCAGGCCGCGGCCGCGCGCGAGCGCGTGGCGCAGGGCCTGGCCTCGCCGCTCGAATACTGGATGTACGACCGCCGCATGGACGTCGCGCTGCTGTCGCAGACCAGCGGCTTCTGGCAATGGCGCGTGCGGCGCCACCTGCAGCCGCGGCACTTCGCGGCGCTCTCCGGGGACCGGCTCGCGCGCTATGCGCAGGCGCTGGGCCTGTCCGTCGCCGCGCTCAAGGAACTGCCATGAATGCCATCGCCGCACCGGTCGCCGAAGCCGGCTTCCGCCACAGCCAGGCCGCCCACTGCGAGAGCGGCGTGATCTCGAGCCTGATGCGCCACCACGGCGTGCCCGCGATGACCGAGAGCATGGCGCTGGGCCTGTCCTCGGGCCTGTCCTTCGCCTACCTGCCGTTCATCAAGCTCTCGGGCCTGCCGCTGATCTCCTACCGCATGCCGCCGCGCGCGATGATCAAGGGCCTGCTCGCGCCGATGGCCGCGCGCTTTTGCTTCGAGACCTTCCGAAGCCCCGAGGACGGCCAGCGCCGGCTCGACGCGCTGCTCGCCGACGGCCACCTCGTGGGCCTGCAGACCTCGGTCTACTGGCTGCCGTACTTCCCGCCCAACATGCGCTTCCATTTCAATGCGCACAACCTGCTGGTCTACGGCAAGGAGGGCGACGAGTACCTGATCAGCGACCCGGTGTTCGAGGAGCCGGTGCGCTGCGCCAGCGCCGACCTGGCGCGCGCGCGCTTCGCCAAGGGCGTGCTCGCGCCCAAGGGGCTCATGTACTACCCGCAGGCGATCGAGCGCAAGGCGGTCGACGCGGGCGCGGTGCGCAAGGCGATCCTGAAGACCGTGCGCAACATGCTCGCCCCGGTGCCCATCGTCGGCGTGCGCGGCATGCGCACCCTGGCCGGCCGCATCGCGAAGCTCGCGCCCGCCGATCCGCGCACCGTGGCCTTCGTCGGCCACCTGGTGCGCATGCAGGAGGAGATCGGCACCGGCGGCGCCGGCTTCCGCTTCATCTACGCGGCCTTCCTGCAGGAGGCCGCGGCGCTACTGGGCAAGCCGCAGCTGCTGCAGATGTCCGACCGCCTCACGGCCATCGGCGACGACTGGCGCGCCTTCGCGCTCAAGGCGGCGCGCATGGTCAAGGGGCGTGAGGCGGTCGATCCGGCGAAGCTCGCGGCGCTGCTGCGCGAGCAGGCGCGGCGCGAGGAGAGCTTCTTCCGCGACCTCAAGGCCGCCGTGTCCTGATGCTCGAACTGCAGGGGCTGAGCCACCGCTACCCGCACGCCGAAGCACCCGCGCTCGACGCGGTGTCGCTGGCCGTGCCGCGCGGCTGCGTGCTCGGCCTGCTCGGGCCCAACGGCGCGGGCAAGACCACGCTGATCTCGCACCTGTCGGGCGCGCTCGCGGTGCAGTCGGGCCAGATCCGCATCGATGGCGTGCCGCTCGCGCAGGTGCGCGCGCAGGCGCCCACGCGCATCGCGGTGGCGCCGCAGGACCATGCCTTCTATCCGATGCTCACCGTGGCCGAGAACCTGGCCTGCTTCGCCGCCGCGGGCCGGCTCGCGGGCGCGCGCCGGCGCGAGCGCATCGCGGCCTGCCTCGCGTTCGCGCAGCTCGAGGCCTTCGCGGGCACGCGCGCCGAGCGGCTCTCGGGCGGCCTCAAGCGCCGGCTCAACCTCGCGATCGCACTGCTGCCCGAGCCCGAGCTGATGCTGTTCGACGAGCCCACCGTCGGCGTCGATCCGCAATCGCGCGCCTTCGTGCTCGACGCCATCAAGGGCCTGGCGCGCGCGGGCGCGGCGGTGATCTATGCCTCGCACTACATGGAGGAAGTCGAGGCCATCGCCGACCGCGTGGCGATCCTCGACCATGGCCGGGTGCTGCGCGAGGGCTCGCTCGAGGCGCTGCTGTCGAAGAACGCGATGCTGCTCACGCTGGCCGCCGACGGGCTCGATGCGCGGATGCTCTCGCGCTTCGGCACGGTGGAGCAGGGCGGCGTGCACTGGCGCATCCACCTGCATCCGGGCACCGGCCCGGCCCCGGTGCTGGCGGCGCTCGAGGCCGCGGGCATCGAGGTGCGCCATGCCGAGTTCGGCCGCCACGACCTCGAGCAGCTGTTCATGGCGCTCACCCACCGCTCGCTGCGGGACTGACGAGCGATGCTCCGAGCCCTCATCAAGAAGGAACTGCTCGCGCTGCGGCGCGACATGCACGGCCTGGCCGCGCTGTTCCTGATGCCGATGATCTTCATCGTGCTGATGTCGCTGACGCTCAAGGACATCTACCGCCCGCCGCTGGCCGCGCTGAACTACGCGGTCGACGTGCGCGACAACGGCACGCCCGCGCAGTGGCTGCTGCAGCAGTGGCGCAAGGCGCATGGCGCGCCCGAGCCTCTCGGCGCCGACTGGCAGGCACGGTTGCGCCGCGGCGAGCTCAAGTACGTGATCGTGCTGCAGCTGGGGCTGTCGGACGAGCTCGAATCGGTGGCGCTGTCGACGCGCCCCTACATCCAGCTGCTGACCGAGCCCGGCATCGACAGCAACCTGCACAACGCGCTGCGCGCCGAGCTGGTCGGTGCCTCGGGCGAACTCAAGGCGCGGCTCGCGCTGCAGGTGCCGGGCACCGCGGGGCCGGCGCAGGGCGCGTCGATCCAGGCGCTGGTGCAGGCCGAGCGTTTCGCGAGCAGCGGGCCGCGGCCGACCTCGGTGCAGCAGAACGTGCCGGCCTGGCTGGTGTTCGGCATGTTCTTCGTCGTGGCCTCGCTCTCGAGCCTGCTGGTGCAGGAGCGCAGCTCGGGCGCGCTGGGCCGGCTGCAGAGCCTGGGCGTGTCGCGCGCCATGCTGCTGGCCTCGAAGGCCTTGCCCTATCTCGCGGTGAACGCGGTGCAGGCCGCGCTGATGCTGGCCGCGGGCATCTGGCTGATGCCGCTGATCGGCGGCGATGCGCTCTCGCTCGCGGGCATCGACTGGGGCGCGCTGCTGGTCGCGCTGGTCGCGGTGAGCCTCGCGGCCGTGAGCCTCTCGCTGGCACTGGCCTGCGCGGTGCGCAGCCATGCGCAGGCCGCCACCATCGGGCCGATGGTCAACGTGCTGATGGCGGCCGCGGGCGGGATCATGGTGCCCAAGTTCGTGATGCCGGGCTTCATGCAGCGGCTGGTCGAGCTCTCGCCGATGAACTGGGGCCTCGAGGCCCTGCTGACCGTGTTGCTGCGCGGCGGCAGCGTGGCCGACACGCTGCCGCAGGTCGGGCGGCTCGTGGTGTTCGCGGCCGCCATGTTCGTGCTCGCGGTCTTTCTCTTTCGCAGGCGCACGCCATGAACCCCGTCACTCCCGAATTCATCGCCCGGCTCAAGACGCTGGTGCTCGAGGCCGTCGAGAAGGAGCCGCCGCCCGGCGGCCTGTCGGACGACGAGGCCCTGTTCGGCCCCGAGGCCCGGCTGGACCTCGACTCGCTCGATGCGCTGCAGGTGTCGATGGCGATCCAGCAGGCCTTCGGCGTGCGCATGCCCGACAGCAAGGAGACGCGCCGCGCGCTGAGCTCGATCGCGCACCTGGCCGAGCACCTGCTGCGCGAGCGGAAGGCATGAACCCGCGATGAGCGATGTGTACCTCGGCGGCGTGGGGCTGGCCTGCGCGCTGGGCGACGACCTGGACGCGGCGCTCGCCAGCCTGCGCGCGGGCGGCGTGCGGCCCGTGCCGGTGGCCGTGTCGGCGCAGGCGCAGTGGCCCGTCTACAGGCTGTCGCCGACGGATGGCGGCTGGGACGAACGCGTGCGCCGGCGCGTGCGCGCGGTGGTGGCGCAGGCCGATCGCGCGGGCGGCGCGGTGTCGCGCGACGCGCCGCTGTTCGTCGCCTCGTCCTCGCTCGACATCGGCCACATGGAGCACGAGAAGGAAGACCGCCGGCTCGGCGGCGACCTGCTCGACTTCGCCGAGATCGTGGCCGGCGCGCTCGCCTGGCGCGGCCCGGTCTTCACCGTGTCGACGGCCTGCACCTCGGCGCTCAACGCGATCCTCGCGGCCTCGGACTTGCTGCGCGGCGGCGGGGCCGAGGAGGCGCTGGTGATCGGCGCCGAGCCCGACAACCGCTTCACCGTGGCCGGCTTCGGCGCGATGCAGCTGCTGTCGCCCGATGGCGCGCGGCCCTTCGGCGTTGGCCGCGACGGGCTGGTGCTCGGCGAGGCCTTCGCGGCGCTGCAGCTGCGCACGCGGCCCGCGCGCTGGCGCGTCGCGGGCGGCGCGAACATCGTCGACGGCAGCAATCCCGCGGGCAACGAGGCGGGCGCGGTGCGCGCCGCGTGCGAGGCCGCGCTCGCGCAGGCCGGGCTGCGGCCGCGCGACATCGGCCTGGTCAAGGTGCAGGCCGCGGGCAGCCCCGGCAACGATGCGGTGGAGGCGCAGGCGCTGCGCGCGCTGTTCGATCCGCTGCCGCCGCTGGTGTCGTTCAAGACCGCGATCGGCCACACGCTCGGCGCTTCGGGGGCGGCGGAGCTGGCCTTGCTGACCGGCTGCATCGCGCACGGCGTCTGGCCGGTGGCGACGCATGCGCCCGACGAAGCGCTCGGCCTGGCGCTGAGTGCCTCGGCACCGCGCGGGCTGCGGCATGTGCTGTTCAACGTGCTGGGCTTCGGCGGCGGCCATGCGGCGCTGGTGCTCGAGGATGCGGGGGAGGGCGCGCGGTGATCGAGGGCTGGCGCGTCGTCGCGCACGTCGGTGCCGATCCGGTGCCGGACGACTGGCACGCGCAGCTCGTGCAGCGGCTCGGCTACCGGCCGCGCCGTGTCGGCAGCTGGACCGAGCTCGCGATGCATGGCGCGCTGCGCTGCATCGACGCGGCTGGCGAGGCCACGCTGCCGGCCGGCGCGCGCCTGCGCGTCGGCAGCCGGCGCGGGCCCTGGGCCGCGACCTGCGCCGGGCTCGAGCAGCTCGATGCGGGGCTCACCATGCCCTTCACCTTCATGCAGAGCCAGCCCGCGCTGGCACTGGCCGAGGTCGGCCGCTGCCTGGGCTGGCGCGGCGACGGCAGCTTCGTGCTGAACCGCGATGCGGCGCAACTGCTGCGGCTGGTGGTGCACGGCGCGGGGGCCGGTGGCCTGCTGCTGGGCCAGGTCGAGGAGGCCGGCGGCGCCTTGCCGATGCGCTCGGAATGGTGGCGGCTGTTGCCGGCCTGAGAGACCGGCGGCGCGTTCAGCCCGCGATCGAACGGCGCAGGTTCTCGCGCGCGCGGGCCTCGAGCAGGGCATGCATGCGCGGCGTGGCGTAGATCGCCTCGCGGTCGAGGAAGCGCTGCAGGATCTCGCGCCGGCGCGGCAGGCGGATCTCGAGCGGCACGAAGGCGTATTCCCGTCCGACCTGCGTCTCGTACTCGTCGAAGCGCGCGCGTTCGGCGCCGAGGATCGAGAGGTCGATGTCGATCAGCAGCTCGGCATCGCGGCCCTCGGGCACGGCATCGTGGCGCGTGGCCATCACGAGCTCGTGCACGCGCTGTGCCGCGTCCTCGCCGGCCTCGAAGCGGCGCAGCGCCTCGAGCGCCCAGGCGGCACTGCGTGCCTCGTTGTCGTGCGCATGGACGTCGTAGACCGCGTCGTGGAACCACAGCGCGAGCGCCACTTCGCCGGGGCGTTGCGCGGCGGCCTGCTCGCGCTCGAACCAGGCCAGGCACTCGCCGAGGTGCTGCATCGTGTGGTAGTGGCGCTGCGGCTCGGCGTAGCGGCGCTGCAGTTCGTCGCACAGCGCATCGCGTTCGGGCGTGGCGGGTTGCGCGATGCCGAGCGCGCGCCAGGCGGCGTGCCAGTTGGCCCGCAGGGCCGTGCGCGACAGGGGCGTCATCGCGTGGCCCTCACTGCGGCAGCGGCATCGGTTGCCGCGGCGACGAAGCGGGCGGCAGCGGTTGCGACGGGGTCGGCTCGGTCGGCGTCGATTGCAGGGGCAAGGGCATCGGCTGCGCATCGAGCCTCGGCTGCGAGCGCAGCGGCGGCTGGTACTGCGGCACGGGGGCTGGCGCCAGCACCGGCTGCGGCGCCGGCGCATAGCCCATCGCCGCCTTGACCTCGTTGCCGAGATCGAGCACCGACATCGCGTAGTAACTGCTCCAGTTGTAGCGCGTGATCACGTAGAAGTTGCGCGTGCCCGCCATGTAGGTCGGCGCGGCGTTGACGCCGTTCTGCAGCTCGATCAGCGCGAGCAGGCCCTTGTGCCGGATGCCCTCGCCCTCGGGCACCGCGCCCGCGGCCACGAAGCTGTCGGCGCTGAAGCTCGGCAGGATGTCGGGCGCCAGCAGGATGTCCTTGCGCAGCCGCGACTCGTCGAAGCGCACCGGGTAGATCGCGGGCATGCCCGGCTGCCAGCCGAAGGCCTTGAAGTAGCTGGCCACCGAGCCGATCACGTCGGCCGTGTTGTTGACCAGGTCGATGCGGCCGTCGCCGTCGAAGTCGACCGCGTACTTGGCGATGCTGCTCGGCATGAACTGCGGCATGCCCATCGCACCCGCGTAGCTGCCCAGCGGCACCATCGGGTCGTCGGCGGTGCGGCTCTCGGTGCTCAGGAAGCTCTCGAGCTCGCCGCGGAAGAAGGCCTGCCGCTCGGCCGCGCGCGGATGGCCCTGCGGGAAGTCGAAGGCCAGCGTGGCGAGCGCGTCGATGACGCGGAAGTTGCCCATGTTGCGGCCGTAGATGGTCTCCACGCCCACGATGCCGACGACGATCTCGGGCGGCACGCCGTAGGTGGCCTCGGCGCGCGCGAGCAGGTCGGCGTTGGCGCGCCAGAAGCGCACGCCCGCGGCGATGCGCGTGGCGTCGATGAAGCGGCCGCGGTAGACCTGCCAGTTCTTCACCGTGCCCACCGGTCCCGGCAGCATCAGCCGCGGCACGTTGGGCAGGAAGCGCGCGCTGCCGATGGTGGCGCGCACCCATTGGCGGTCCAGGCCCCGGCGCGCCGCGACCTCGTCGGCGAAGCGCATCGCGTCGTCGCGCGTGGCGTAGGGCGTGCTGCCGGCCACGGCCTTGACCGCGGGGCGGGGCTGGGCCGCGGCCTGCGTGGCGAGCCCGGCGGCACAGGCGGCGCAGGCAGCGAAGAGGGCAAGGGCGGCGGCGCGGACCGGTTGGTGCCGCGAGGAAAGGGAAGATCGCATCGGCCGATTGTGCCGCCCGGCCGCGAGAGGGCCGGCGAGCGACACATGTGGTTGCGTTCAGCCGGGCTGCAGTCGTGCGGGCCCGGCCTTGCGCGCGGGCCATGGCAGGCGGCGGAACTCGGCGCGCAGCGCGGCCGGCGTCTCGGGGCCGGCCGGTGCATAGCGCTGGGCCTCGAGCTTCAGCAGCCAGTCGCGCAGCGGCGCGCTTTGATCGGTGCCGAAGAAGGCCTCGGCCAGCGCCGCCATCTGGCGCGGCGGCGCGGTGTCGGGCACCGCGAGGCCGGCCTTCACGAGCCGCGCGCGCGCACGGCCGAGCAGGCGCAGCCAGGGATCGTGCTGGCTGCGTTCCCACAGCGTCCAGAGCGCGCCGGCCAGGCTCGCGCCCACCAGCAGGTAGAGCAGCACGTAGGCCAGGTCCTCGAGGCTCGGCGCCGTGAAGCCGATGTTCTTCAGCAGGTCGAGCTGGCGGCTCTGCGTGTAGTTGAGCACCCACTGGTTCCAGCCGTTGTTGACGGCCTCCCAGGCCGCGCGCAGGTTCTGCGCGAAGGTCGGGCTCATCGCGATCACCGCGCCCGCGAACAGGCCCGGCGGTTGCACGAGGCGCATCGACTGGCCGACGCGTCCCGGCGCCACCGCGCCCGTGGGATCGACGCGCACCCAGCCCTTGCCGGCCTCCCAGACCTCGGCCCAGGCATGGGCATCGCTCTGGCGCAGCACCCAGTAGCCGTCGATGCCGTTGAGTTCGCCGCCCTGGTAGCCGGTGACGATGCGCGCGGGCACGTTCATGCCGCGCATCAGCACCACGAAGGCCGAGGCGATGTGCTCGCAGAAGCCTTCCTTGCGATCGAACCAGAACTCGTCGGCGGTGTCGTTGCCGTAGATGCCGGGCTCGAGCGTGTAGCTGTAGCCGCCGGTGCGCAGCCGCTGCAGCACCGCCTGCACCAGCGCGGGCGTGGCGGCACCGGCCAGCGCCGGGTCGGCGAGCATCTCGCGCGCGAGCGCCGCGGTGCGCGGGTTCGATGCGGGCGGCAGCGCGAGGTAGGCGCGCAGCGAGTTCGCGCTGGTCGCGGGGCCGCTCTCGAAGCGCGTGTAGCTCTGGGCGCGGTAGCGCACCAGGTCCGACAGCGGCCGGTTCACGAACCATTGCAGGTCCGAACTGCCCGTGACCTCGTAGCCCGGCAGCACGGGCGCGCGCGGCGCGGCGTCGAGCGTGAGCAGCCACGGGCGGTTGCTGGGCTCGAGCGTGACCTCGTAGCCCAGCGGCTCGCCGCTGGTGCGCAGCTCCGAGGCGCCCGCGCCGCGACGCCAGGACGGCAGCGCGGTCCATTCGCGGCCATCGAACTGCGCGAGCACCGGGCCGCGGAAGTAGAGCTGGCTCTGCGGCGGCGCGCGGTTGCCGTCGAACTTGATGCGTGCCGCCACGCGCCCGTCGAGCGCGAGCTCGGCGATGGTGCCTACGCGCATCGTGTTCGACAGCCCGCTGCGGCCTGCCATCGCATCGGTCGGCGTGCCCCACAGCGGCGCGAGCCGCGGGAACAGCAGGAACAGCGCGAACATGATCGGCGCGCCCGCGAGCGCCATCCAGCCGGCGGTGCGCGCGGCCTGCGCGAGCGGCGGCCGGCCCACCGGCATGTGGGCGTTGACCAGCGCGGTCAGGAGGCCGAGCAGCGCGAGCAGCATCGTGACGGCGGTGGCGAGCGACTGCGAATAGAAGAAGTTCGTGAGCATCGCGAAGAAGCCCAGGAAGAAGACGACGAAGGCGTCGCGACGCGCGCGCAGCTCGAGCGTCTTGAGTGCGAGCAGGATCACGATCAGCGTGACGCCGGCGTCGCGGCCCAGCAGGGTGCGGTGGGTGGCGAAGGTGGCGGCGACCGTCACCACGAGCAGGGCGATGCGCCACCAGCGGGAGGGGAGGGGTCTGGATTGGACGGCGAGGGTGCCGCGCCAGATCAATACCGCTGTGGTGAGGGTGGTGCACCACCAGGGGAGGTTGTCTACCTGGGGGAGGATGATGAGGGCTATGACTGCCAGGAGGAAGAGGGTGTCTCTTGTGTCTCTTGGCAATGTCGCCATCGTTGGCTTCTTCATGAGGTTGGTTTCTTATGAAGGCTGTTGGCCGGGACTCGCCCCGGCGGGCGAGTCACTTTCTTTTGCTTCGCCAAAAGAAAGTAGGGGCGGTTTCAAAGACCAAGTGCAACGGTCGGGACAAGGCCTGCTTTGTCCATATAAACGTTGTCGAAGAACACCTCGGCAGGACTGCGCCAGCCGAGTGTCTTGCGAGGCCTCATGTTGAGTTCCCAAGCCATGCCGTCGAGCTCCCGCTGGGAGTACACGCTCAAGTCGGTGCCCTTGGGCAGGTATTGCCGCAGCAAACCGCTGGTGTGTTCGTTGATGCCTCGCTGCCATGGACTGTGCGGGTCGCAGAAGTAGATCTTCAAGCCCGTGTTTTCGGCGAGCTTCTTGTGCAGCGCCATTTCCTTGCCTTGGTCGTAGGTCAGCGTCTGGCGTATTTCCGGGGGCAATGCCGAGAAGGCCAGCGTGAAGCCATTGAGCGCGTCCAGTGCGGTGCTGCCATCGAGTTTGACCAGCATGGCGAACAACGATCTGCGGCATACCAGCGTGCCCACGGCCGAGGCATTTGCCTTGCCCTTGATGAGGTCGCCTTCCCAATGCCCCGGCAGAAGGCGGTCGTTGGCTTCGGGCGGGCGGGCGCACGTGGATGCTCACAATGTCCTGCAACGATCCGCGCCTGTCCTCGCCCCGGGTTCTCGGTTTGCGGGCCCCTCGTCCCTGGCGCAGCAATACCACCAGTTCGCGACGCAGGTCGCCTTTGGGCATTGCATAGATGGCGGTGTAGATGGTCTCGTGAGAGGCTTGCAATTCTGGCTGTCCGGGATGGCGTTGCCTGAGTTTGGCAGCGATCTGCTCGGGCGAAAGCTTGAGCTCCAGCAGGGTCCTGACTTCGGACCACAAGACACCATCGCGGTGCAGCTTGCGTACTGGCCAGGCCGCACGACGCACCCGCCGCGCTCGCTGGCCAGCTCGGCTCGCGTCGTAGCCTCCAGCGACTCGCGGCCGGCCCATCACACACTGCTCGGACTCGTTTTGGTAACCATTGCGGCGCAGCTCTCGAGTGATGGTGCTCGGCGACCTGCCCAGCACTGCGGCAATGGATCGAGCGCTGTAGCCCTGCACTTTCATGGCCATCACCACTCCACGCTCTTCCGCACTCAACTGCTGATAGTTATTCGCCATGCAACTCCTCTGAATTTGAAGTGTTGCACTTGGTCTTTGAAACCGCCAACCAAAGAAAAGGCGACCCACTGTCTGCGTCCCGCAGCGAAGCTGCGGGCAACCTGCGGTGCTCGCGTTTCGCGGGGTCTCGCAGAACTCGCTTCGCTGCGCTGCGCTCAAACAGCTGCGAGCCCTGATCCGCGAAACGCTGCGCTCCTCGGCGCAGCCAGAGGGGGTGGGTCGGGCCGTCGCTGCGCTCGGCCTTGGATACCCAACGGGCCATCGCTTCGCTCGGCCTCTTGTTCCCTCTCCCTCTGGGAGAGGGTTAGGGTGAGGGCACCGGGCCTTACCAAGGGTCTGACGGTATCCATCGTCCAGAGCCCTCACCCCAGCCCTCTCCCAGAGGGAGAGGGAGCAATACCCAAGGCCGAGCGAAGCGATGGCCCGAGTGGATGTCGTGTGGCCGAGCGAAGCAAAGGCCCGAATCACCCCCCTCTGGCTGTGCCGAGGAGCGCAGGGGAAAGCGGGATCAGGGCCGCAGCTGTCTGAGCGGAACGAAGTGCAGCGAGTTCTGCGGACCCCCGCTTTCCCCGAGCACCGCAGGTTGCCCGCAGCGAAGCGGAGGGACACAGACAGCGGGGTCGCCTTCTTTTGCTTACTTTTCTTGGCGAGACAAGAAAAGTGAGTCGCCCGCCGGGGCGAGACCCGGCCAACGCCCTCCGCACGAGGAGCAAAGCCAAGACCAACCCAAACCCAGGAAGTCAACATAGAGCCAGCATCTCCAGACAAGCCCTCCGATGCGCCTCCCCTTGCGAAGGCTTCAACACCCGCCCGCCAACACGAACCCCATAGTCCACCCCCAACCGATCCGCCATCAACACCCAGGCACACAACCGAGAAACCCGCCCTTCGACATCAGCCAACCCAGTAGCCTGCGCATCCAGCCAGAGTTCCTCGCGTTGCGTCTGCTGAGCATCCCGACTCACGAACTCCTCGGACCCCGCAGCCAACGCCTGCGCCGCCTTCTTCCAGACCACCAGCTTCAACGGATCCCCACGCCGATAAGCCCGCACCCCGTCGTACTCCCCGGCCCCCAGCGACCGCACCACAGAAGAAACAGCCGCAGCCCCAGACAGCGGCTCACCGGCAGGCAAGGGCGGCGGATGCAGCTCAGGCGCCGGATACACCAGCATCCGAGAAGCCGGCCGCCACACCGTCCACACCCGAAACGTGCCCAGCGGAAACCGCGTCTCCGCCGTCAACGCAGGCACCGGATGCAACCCCCTTCGCTCCGGCAGAAAAGCGATCTCCACCGTCGAGCTGCCCTGCGCCGGCACATCGGTCCAGGCCCACTGCCCGCTGCCGCGCACCGCCATCCCGATCCCGTAACGCACCCCGCGCCGCGCGTTGTGCAGCACCACCCGGAACACCGCCGCGCTCCCCGCGTAATGCGCATCGGGCGGCATCAGGTGCATCGCCAGCCCGCGCAAGGTGCCGTGGCATACGTGCATGCCCACCGCCACGCTGCCCGCGAGCAGGAAGGTCAGCAGGTAGCCGAGGTTGAGCTGGTAGTTGATCGACGCCACCAGCAGCACCAGCAGCGTGAGCGCCAGGGTCCAGCCGGCGCGCGTGGGCACGATGTAGACGTTGCGCTGCGTGAGCTCGAGCGTGTCCGACGGCGGCCGGCGCGAGAGGAACCAGCCGTCGATGCGCGAGCGGATGGCGCCGACGGCGTTCACGGCAGCGGCACCGCCGCGATCATTGCCCGCACCTGCTCGACCGCGCCGCGGCCGGCATCGCCGACCGGCGTGAGGCGGTGCGCCACCGTCTGCGGCAGCACGGCCTGCACGTCGTCGGGCGCAACATAGTGGCGATTGGCGAGCAGCGCCTGGGCCTTGGCGGCGCGCAGCACGGCGATGCCGGCGCGCGGCGACAGGCCCTGCAGGAACCAGCGGCCCGAGCGGGTGGCGGCGATCAGGTCCTGCACGTAGTTCAGCAAGGGCTCGGCCGCGTGCACCTGCTGCACGCGCTGCTGCAGCGCGGTCAGCTCGCCGGGCGTGAGCAGCGCGGGCAGGGTGGCCAGCATCTCGCGGCGGTCGATGCCGGACAGCAGCTGGCGCTCGGCGGCGCGGTCGGGGTAGCCGAGCGAGATGCGCATCAGGAAGCGGTCGAGCTGCGACTCGGGCAGCGCGAAGGTGCCGAGCTGGTCCTGCGGGTTCTGCGTGGCGATCACGAAGAAGGGGGTGGGCAGGGGGCGGGTCTCGCCCTCGATCGTGACCTGTTTCTCCTCCATCGCCTCGAGCAGCGCGCTCTGGGTCTTGGGGCTGGCGCGGTTGATCTCGTCGGCCAAAAGCACCTGCGAGAAGATCGGGCCCGGATGGAACACGAAGGCCTGTTGGCCGCGGTCGTAGATCGCCACGCCCGAGAGGTCGCCCGGCATCAGGTCGGCCGTGAACTGCACGCGCGAGAACTGCAGCCCGAAGGTGTGCGAGAGCGCATGGGCCAGGGTGGTCTTGCCGACCCCGGGCACGTCCTCGATCAGCAGGTGGCCGCCGGCCAGCAGACAGGCCACGCAGTCGCGCACCTGGGCCTCCTTGCCCACGATCACCGTGTTAAGCTGGCTCAGCAAAGTGGCAAGCTTCGCGGCAACGTCCATATTTGTATCCATATGCAAACGATACCGTAAGACCCGGCAGCCCCGCGCCGCGTGAGGTCTAGACGCGACACCGAGACATGGGCAAGACCGGTTACTTCACTCATCGCGACTGCTGGAAGCACGACATGGGCCGGGGTCATCCCGAATGCCCCGAGCGCCTGGATGCCATCGAGGACCGGCTGCTGGCCACCGGCGTCGGCGACGCGCTCGAGCGGCGCGACGTCCCGCTGGCCACGCTGCCGCAGATCACCCGGGCGCACAGCACCGAACACGTCGAATACCTCGAGGCGCTGCACCAGCGGCTGGTGGCCGACGAGCCGGTCGGCGGCCCCGACCATGCGCACATCGACCCCGACACCGCGCTCAACCGCTTCACGCTGCTGGCGGCACGGCGCGCCGCCGGGGCGGCCATCGCGGCCACCGACGCGGTGATCGCCGGCGAGGTCGAGAACGCCTTCTGCGCCGTGCGTCCGCCCGGCCACCATGCCTGCCGCGAGCAGGCGATGGGCTTCTGCTTCCTCAACAACGTCGCGATCGCGGCGCGCCATGCGCTCGAGGTGCACGGCTTCGACCGCGTGGCCGTGGTCGACTTCGACGTGCACCACGGCAACGGCACCGAGAACATCCTGTCGGACGATCCGCGCGTGCTGATGGTCGGCTTCTTCCAGCATCCGTTCTATCCCTACAGCGGCACCGAGCATCCGGCCTCGAACATGCTCAACCTGCCGATCCCGGCCTACACCAAGGGCATGGACGTGCGCGAGATGATCGAGGCGATCTGGATGCCCCGGCTCGAGGCGTTCCGGCCGCAGATGGTGTTCGTGAGCGCGGGTTTCGATGCGCACCGGGACGACGATCTCGGGCAGCTCGGTCTCAACGAGAACGACTTCGCCTGGATCACCGACCGCATCCGCGACGTGGCGCGCCGCCATTCGCGCGGACGCATCGTGTCGATGCTCGAGGGCGGCTACAACCTCGACGCGCTCGCGCGCAGCGTGGAAGCGCACATCCGCGTGCTGGCCGAGCTCTGAAAAAATCGGGATCGGGCGGCCGAACGCAGAAGAAAGACAAAACGGCGCAGAGGTCGCAGAAGGAGCCAAGAAAATTCTTGATTTCCTTCTGCGATTTCTGCGGAACCTTCGCGACTTCTGCGTTCGGCTGCCCGATCCCGTGTTCCTGCCGAACCCGCTGACATGAACTTCAACGACTTCACCCAACGACTCGCGCAGGTCGACGCGCGCGGCATCGCCATCGAGCTGGCCGCGCTCGCCGCCTGCATCGCCCTGGCCTGGGGCATCTGCCGCTGGTTCGGGCGCGACCAGCCCAAGGACTCGATCTGGTTCGGCGAGCGCACCTTCGACGGCGTGCTGTTCCCGCTTCTGGCGCTGGTGTTCGCCGAACTCGCGCGGCGGCTGGTGTCCGAGTACCAGACCATCCTGGTGCTGCGCATCGGCGTCTCGGTGTTCCTGTCGCTGGCCGTCATCCGGCTGTTCGCGCGCGTGCTGCGCGCCGTGTTCCCGGCCTCCAACCTCGTGCGGCTGCTCGAGCGCACCATCTCGTGGCTGGCCTGGGTCGCGGCCGTGCTCTGGATCATCGGCCTGCTGCCGCCGGTGCTGGCCGAGCTCGACGACATCACGCTGGCCTTCGGCAAGACCCGGGTGAGCCTGCAGACCATCATCCAGGGCGCGCTGTCGGCCGGCCTGGTGCTGGTGATCGCGCTGTGGATCGCCTCGACGATCGAGAAGCGCATCCTGCGCGAGGCCGTCACCGACCTGTCGATGCGCAAGGTGGCCTCGAACGCGGTGCGCGCGCTGCTGCTGCTCGTGGGCCTGCTGTTCGCGCTGTCGGCGGTGGGCGTGGACCTCACGGCGCTGTCGGTGCTCGGCGGCGCGCTCGGCGTCGGCCTGGGTTTCGGCCTGCAGAAGCTGGCGGCCAATTACGTCAGCGGCTTCGTGATCCTGCTCGAACGCTCGATCCGCATCGGCGACAACGTCAAGGTCGACACCTTCGAGGGCCGCATCACCGACATCAAGACCCGCTACACGCTGATCCGCGCCGGCAACGGCCGCGAGGCGATCGTGCCGAACGAATCGTTGATCACCTCGCGCGTGGAGAACCTCTCGATCGCGGACCGCAAATTCAACATTACGACCAGCATCGTGGTCGGCTACGAGAGCGACGTGGCGCAGGTGCAGGCCATCCTCTGCGACGCCGCCAAGGCCCAGTCGCGCGTGATGACCGACCCGGCGCCGGTGGCCTTCCTGATGAACTTCGCGCCCGACGGGCTGGAGTTCACGCTGAACTTCTGGGTCGCCGATCCCGACAAGGGCAAGGACAACCTGCGCTCGGCGATCAACGTCGCGATCCTCGAAGGCCTGCGCGCCGCGAAGATCGACA
This sequence comes from Variovorax paradoxus, assembly GCA_016806145.1. Lineage (NCBI taxonomy): Bacteria > Pseudomonadati > Pseudomonadota > Betaproteobacteria > Burkholderiales > Comamonadaceae > Variovorax > Variovorax paradoxus. The sequence goes on along the minus strand of CP063166.1, from coordinate 4,351,472 downwards.
TTCCCTATCCGCAGCGCGTTCTGCGCGTCGAATCGCTGCCGCCCGGGATTTCGCCACCTGCGGACGCTGCCTTATAATCGAGGAAAAGCACGACCGTTCTTTTTTCGCCCCGCGGCGTGAATCGAAATGAGATCAGAGACGGCAAAGGTCGCGTCCTAGAATGACCGGTTGCTCTCGAAGCCCCCTTTTTGCAATCCCAATGGAGTCAAGTCAATGAAGGTTCTTGTGCCTGTCAAACGGGTCGTCGACTACAACGTGAAGGTGCGCGTCAAGAGCGACGGCACGGGCGTGGACATCGCCAACGTCAAGATGAGCATGAACCCCTTCGACGAGATCGCCGTCGAAGAGGCCGTGCGCCTGAAGGAGAAGGGCGTGGTGACCGAGGTCATCGCCGTCTCGTGCGGTGACGCCAAGTCGCAGGAAACCCTGCGCACCGCGATGGCCATCGGCGCCGACCGCGGCATCCTGGTCGAGACCTCGGAAGAGCTGCAGCCTCTGGCCGTGGCCAAGCTGCTCAAGGCGCTGGTCGACAAGGAACAGCCGCAGCTGATCATCCTCGGCAAGCAGGCCATCGACGACGATGCCAACCAGACCGGCCAGATGCTGGCTGCCTTGGCTGACCTGCCGCAAGCCACCTTCGCGAGCAAGGTCGAAGTCGCCGGTGACAAGGCCAACGTGACCCGTGAAGTCGACGGCGGCCTCGAGACCGTCTCGCTCACGCTGCCGGCCGTCATCACGACCGACCTGCGCCTCAACGAGCCGCGCTATGTCACCTTGCCCAACATCATGAAGGCCAAGAAGAAGCAGCTCGACACCTTCAAGCCCGAGGACCTCGGCGTGGACGTCAAGCCGCGGCTGAAGACCCTCAAGGTCTCGGAACCGCCGAAGCGCGGCGCCGGCATCAAGGTGCCCGATGTGGCGACCCTGGTGGACAAGCTGAAGAACGAAGCCAAAGTGATCTGAGGAAGACAACGAACATGACCGCACTCGTCATTGCCGAACACGACCACGCCAGCATCAAGCCGGCCACCCTCAACACCGTGACCGCCGCGCTCGCCTGCGGTGGCGACGTCCACGTGCTCGTGGCCGGTGCCAACGCGGCCGAAGCCGCCAAGGCCGCAGCCCAGATCGCCGGCGTCACCAAGGTCATCGCCGCCGACAGCGCTAGCCTCGCCGAGAACCTGGCCGAGAACGTCGCGGCGCAAGTCCTCGCGATCGCTTCCAACTACAGCCACATCCTGTTCCCCTCGACCGCCAACGGCAAGAACGTCGCGCCGCGCGTGGCCGCCAAGCTCGACGTCGCGCAGATCAGCGACATCACCAAGGTCGACAGCCCCGATACCTTCGAGCGTCCGATCTACGCCGGCAACGCCATTGCCACCGTGCAGAGCAGCGATGCCACCAAGGTCATCACCGTTCGCACGACCGGCTTCGATGCAGCCGCCGCCACCGGTGGCAGCGCAACGGTCGAGACCGCCGAAGGCGTTGCCGACAGCGGCAAGAGCAGCTTCGTCGGCCGTGAAGTCACGAAGAGCGAACGCCCCGAACTGACGGCCGCGAAGATCATCGTCTCGGGCGGCCGTGCATTGGGCAGCGCCGAGAAGTTCACCGAGGTGATGGCGCCGCTGGCCGACAAGCTCAACGCGGGCCTCGGCGCCAGCCGCGCCGCCGTCGACGCGGGCTACGCGCCCAACGACTGGCAAGTGGGCCAGACCGGCAAGATCGTGGCGCCGCAGCTGTACATCGCCGCGGGCATCTCGGGCGCGATCCAGCATCTGGCCGGCATGAAGGACTCCAAGGTCATCGTCGCGATCAACAAGGACGAGGAAGCGCCGATCTTCTCGGTGGCCGACTACGGCCTCGTGGCCGACCTGTTCACGGCCGTGCCGGAACTGGTCAAGGCGCTCTGATCGCGCCATTGCATTGAGCCAGAGGGCATCGTTCGCGATGCCCTTTTCACATCCGCAGTATCGGGAGACATGAGATGAGCTACACCGCCCCCCTCAAGGACATGCTGTTCGACATCGAGCACCTGGCCAACATCGGCGAGATCGCCAGGCTGCCCGGCTTCGAGGACGCCGGCCTCGAGACCGCGCAGGCCGTGCTCGAGGAATGCGCGCGCTTCAACCAGGACGTGATCGCGCCGCTCAACGTGGCGGGCGACCGCAATCCCTCGTCGTTCAAGGACGGCGAGGTCACGACCACGGCCGGCTTCAAGGACGCCTTCGCGCAGTACGTGTCGGGCGGCTGGCAGGGCCTGCAGCATCCGGCCGACTTCGGCGGCCAGGGCCTGCCCAAGACCATCGGCGCCGCCTGCGGCGAGATGCTCAATTCGGCCAACATGAGCTTCGCGCTGTGCCCGCTGCTCAGCGACGGCGCCATCGAGGCGCTGCTGACCGCGGGCTCCGACGAGCTCAAGGCCACCTACCTCGAGAAGCTCGTGAGCGGCCAGTGGACCGGCACGATGAACCTCACCGAGCCGCAGGCCGGCAGCGACCTCGCGCTGGTGCGCAGCCGCGCCGAGCCGCAGCCCGACGGCAGCTACAAGGTCTTCGGCACCAAGATCTTCATCACCTACGGCGAGCACGACATGGCCGAGAACATCGTGCACCTCGTGCTGGCGCGCGTGAGCGGCGCGCCCGAGGGCGTGAAGGGCATCAGCCTGTTCGTGGTGCCGAAGTTCCTGCTGAACGCCGACGGTTCGCCGGGCGCGCGCAACGACGTGCACTGCGTGAGCATCGAGCACAAGATGGGCATCAAGGCCTCGCCGACCGCGGTGCTGCAGTACGGCGACCATGGCGGCGCCGTCGGCTACCTGGTGGGCCAAGAGAACCGCGGCCTCGAGTACATGTTCATCATGATGAACTCGGCCCGCTACGCGGTGGGCATGCAGGGCATCGCGATCGCCGAGCGCGCCTACCAGCATGCGGTGGCCTACGCCAGGGAGCGCGTGCAGAGCCGCCCGGTCGACGGCTCGATCAATGCGAGCGCGGCGATCATCCATCATCCCGACGTGAAGCGCATGCTGATGACCATGCGTGCCTACACCGAAGGCTGCCGCGCCATGGCCAGCGTGGCCGCCGCGGCCTACGACGCCGCGCACCACCATCCCGATGCCGACGCGCGCAAGCAGAACCAGGCCTTCTACGAATTCATGGTGCCGCTGGTCAAGGGCTACAGCACCGAGATGAGCCTCGAGGTGACCTCGCTGGGCGTGCAGGTGCATGGCGGCATGGGCTTCATCGAGGAGACCGGCGCGGCGCAGTACTACCGCGACGCGAAGATCCTCACGATCTACGAAGGTACGACCGCGATCCAGGCCAACGACCTCGTGGGCCGCAAGACCGCGCGCGACGGCGGCCAGACCGCCAAGGCGATCGCCGCGCAGATCGAGAAGACCGAGGCCGAGCTCGCGAAGAGCGACAGCGCCGCCGCCAAGGCCGTGCTCAAGCGCCTGAAGGCCGCGCGCGAGGCCTTCGTCGAGGTGGTGGATTTCGTCGCGGGCCAGACCAAGGCCTCGCCCAACGCGGTGTTCGCGGGCAGCGTGCCCTACCTGATGCTCGCGGGCAACCTGGTGGCCGGCTGGCAGCTCGCGCGTTCGCTGATCGTGGCGCAGGACCAGGCCTCGCACAACGTCGACGTCGACTTCATGCAGGCCAAGATCACCACGGCGCGGTTCTATGCCGAGCACATCCTCGCGAAGGCGCCGGGCCTGCGCGACAGCATCGTCGACGGTGCCGAGAGCGTGAACGCGCTGGCGCTCGAGGCCTTCTGACATCCGGACTTCCGTACGCGAAGGTCGCAAAGGTTACGCAAAGGACGCGAAAGAGAAATCAAAATTTGGTTTTGCTTTTGCGCACTTCGCGGAATCTTCGCGTCCTCCGCGTCCGGCTGTCCGCTCCCGAATTCAACAACCCCTGAGACAACGACCATGTCGAAACTGCCCCCCGTGCTCGCGAACCTGCCGCTGCCGATCATCGGCTCGCCGCTGTTCATCATCAGCAACCCCAAGCTCGTGATCGCGCAATGCAAGGCCGGCGTGGTCGGCTCGATGCCGGCGCTCAACGCGCGGCCCGCGGCGCAGCTCGAGGAGTGGCTGATCGAGATCACCGAGGAGCTCGCGGCCCACAACAAGGCCAACCCGGACAAACCCGCCGCGCCCTTCGCCATCAACCAGATCGTGCACAAGAGCAACGACCGCCTCGAGCACGACATGGAGATGGTCGTGAAGTACAAGGTGCCGATCGTCATCACCTCGCTGGGCGCGCGCACCGACGTCAACGACGCGGTCCACAGCTACGGCGGCGTGACCTTGCATGACGTGATCAACAACAAGTTCGCGCAGAAGGCGATCGAGAAGGGCGCCGACGGCATCGTCGCGGTGGCGGCCGGTGCCGGCGGCCACGCGGGCATCAAGAGCCCGTTCGCGCTGATCCAGGAAATCCGCCAGTGGTTCGATGGACCCGTCGCGCTGTCGGGCTCGATCGCCACCGGCGGCGCGGTGCTCGCGGCGCAGGCCATGGGCGCCGACTTCGCCTACATCGGCACCGCCTTCATCGCCACCGAGGAAGCGCGCGCGAGCGACGCCTACAAGCAGGCCATCGTCGAGGGCACTTCGGACGACATCGTCTACTCGAGCCTGTTCACCGGCGTGCACGGCAACTACCTCGCGCCCAGCATCGTCAACGCCGGCATGGACCCGGCGAACCTGCCCGAGGGCGACGTGAAGACCATGAGCTTCTCGGGCGGCGAGGGCAGCAAGGCCAAGGCCTGGAAGGACATCTGGGGCTCGGGCCAGGGCATCGGCGCGATCAGCGAGGTGTCGAGCGCCGGCGTCTTCATCGAGAAGCTCAAGCGCGAATACCAGGAGGCTCGCCAGCGGCTCGCGCTTTGAGAACACGTTCCTAGCGTGCACGACCTGCCGGCACCCGCGGCGACAGCCGCAGCTGCTCCCGCCGCGCGGCGGGAGCGCATGCCGCTGCTCGACGCGGCCAAGGGGCTCGCGTGCGCGGTGATCGTCGGGCATCACCTCTCGCGCTACGGGCCGATGCCCGCGGGCGCATTCCCGCTTGCGCCCGACTTCCTCGGCTGGCTGGCCAACGACGGCCGGCTCGCGGTGCAGATCTTCCTCGTGATCGCCGGCTTCCTCGCCGCGGCCAGCCTCGCGCCCGACGGGCTGCTGCGCATCGACCGCCCGTTCGTGCGCATCTTCCAGCGCTACGGCCGGCTGGTGATGCCCTACCTCGCCGCGCTCACCGTCTGCGTGCTGGTGGCGGCCGCGGTGCGGCCCTGGCTCGACGCCGACCTCGTGCCGGCCTCGCCGAGCATCGGCCAGTTACTCGCGCACGGGCTGCTGCTGCAGGACCTGCTGGGCTACGAGGCGCTGTCCACCGGCGTCTGGTACGTGGCGATCGACTTCCAGCTGTTCGCGCTGGCGCTCACCTTGATCGGCCTGCCGGCGCTGCTCGCGCCCCCGGCCGACCAGGCGGCGCGGCCCGGCGAGGCCAGGCACCGGCGCTGGCTCGCGGTCGCGCTGGTGCTCGGCGTGGCCGTCGCATCGCTGGCGTTGTTCAACCGCGAGTCCGAGCTCGACGACACCGCCTTCTATTTCTTCGGTGCCTACGGCCTCGGCATGCTGGTGTTCTGGATCGGCCGCGCCACGCGCGCGAGCACCTGGCAGAGCGCGGTCGCCTTGCTGCTGCTGGTGGGCACGGGCGCGCTGGCGCTCGAATGGCGTAGCCGCATCGCGACCGCGTTGGTCACGGCGCTGCTGATCGCGGTGGCGCAGCGCCGGCAGTGGCTGTCGCCGCCGCGCTGGCCGCTGGCGGCGGTCGCGCTGCAGCGGCTGGGGCGCATGTCCTATTCGCTGTTCCTGATCCACTTCCCGGTGCTGCTCGCGGTGAATGCCGCCGTGGTGCGGCTCGGGCCGCACGCGCCCTGGATCGACGGGCTCTGCATGCTCGCGACCTTCGGCCTGTCGATCGCCGCGGCCGCGCTCCTGTACCGCTGGGTCGAGGCCCGGCCGGCCTCGTGGCGCGCCGTCGCCGCGCTGTTCGCGGGGCTGCTGATCAGCGGCATCGTCGTCTCGCACTGACATCCCGCCGGCCGCTCTGGCCGGACGCGTTCCTTCGTTGACTTGCGCCTGCCCGGCGAAGCGGGCAGGCTTCGCCGTGCTCGCTGTCCGGTCAGGTTTTCGGTATCATTGTGGAAATTTCAGTAAATACTGAAAATTCACGAAATCAAAAACAGATGAACCCTTCCGCCCACCGTCGACCCCTGCGTGCCCTGGCCCGGCCGGAGATCGGTGGCGTGGTGCAGGGCGCGGCCGCGCTGTTGTGGCTGCCGCAGGCGGCGCTGCTGGCCTGGGCGGTGCAGGCGCTGGCCGACGGGATCGATGGCGGCGGGCTGGCCGCGGTGCTGTGGCCCGCGCTCGGCATCCTCTTGTTCGGCTGGCTGCGTGCCGCCTGCGAAGCCTGGGGCGCGCGGCGCACCTTCGCTCGGGCACGCACTCGGCTCTCGGACTTGCGCGCCCAGGCCGCGGAAGCACTGGCCGGTGCCTCGCCGCTCGATCGCGGCCGCGTGCCCTCGGGCCAGGCCGCGAGCGCGCTGGCCGAGCAGGCCGAGGCGCTGGTGCCCTACCTGGTGCGCTACCAGCCCGCGCGCTGGCGCGCCACCGTGGTGCCGCTCGCGATCCTCGCCGCGGTCGCGAGCCAGACCTGGGTGGCGGCGCTGGTGCTGCTGTTCGCGGCGCCGCTGATCCCGCTGTTCATGGCCATCGTCGGCTGGCGCGCCAAGGCGGCCAGCGAGGCGCAGATGGTGCAGATGGGCGGCATGAACGCCTTCCTGCTCGATCGCCTGCGCGGCCTCGCGACCCTGCGCGCGCTCGGCGCGGTCGATGCCACGGCGGCGCGGCTCGCCGACTCGGCGCAGTCGCTGCGCGAACGCACCATGGCCGTGCTGCGCATCGCCTTCCTGTCCTCGGCCGTGCTCGAGCTGTTCTCGGCGCTGGGCGTGGCGATGGTGGCGGTCTACATCGGCTTCCACCTGCTGGGCACGCTGGGCTTCGGCACCTGGAACGGGCCGCTGAGCCTGGGCCAGGGCCTGTTCGTGCTGCTGCTCGCGCCGGCCTTCTTCGAACCGCTGCGCGAACTCTCGGCCGTGTGGCACGACCGCGCGGCGGGCGAGGCCGCGCTCGAAGCGCTCGAGGGCCTGCGGCGCGAGGCGCTGCCGCTGCCGGGCGCCCACGCGCCGGACGTGCACGTGGTCTCGATGCAGCCTTCGAACGCCGCGCCCTCGGTGGTCGTGCACGACCTGCATTTCGCATGGCCCGGCGAATCGCGCCGCGTGTTCGAAGGCTGCGAGCTGCGCATCGCCGCGGGCGAGCACATCGCGCTGGCCGGCGCCAGCGGTGCCGGCAAGACCGCGCTGCTGTCGCTGCTCGCGGGCCTGGTGCCGGCGCAGCAGGGCGAGATCCTGATCGGCGGCGTGCCGATGAACGACCGCACGGCCGCCGCGCTGCGCGCGCGCATCGGCTGGATGGGCCAGAAGCCGCACGTGTTCGCGGGCCCTGTCGCCGCCAATGTCGCGCTGGGCCGCGCGCTCGACGCGGGCAGCGTCGAGGCCGCGATGCGCTTCGCACAGCTCGAGCCTGTCGCGCAGGCGCATCCGGGCGCGGCGCTGGGCGAGGGCGGCCTGGGCCTGTCGGGCGGCGAGGCCGTGCGCCTCGCGCTGGCGCGCATCGCGGTCCATCCGCAGGCCGATCTGCTGTTGGTCGACGAGCCCACCGCCCACCTCGACACCGAGACCGCGCGGCGCGTGGCCGATGCGCTGCTCGCGCTCGCGCGCGGCCGCACCATGATCGTCGCGACGCACGACCCCGCGCTGGCCGCGCGCCTGGACCGCGTCGTGCAGCTCGGCGCCGATGCCGCGGAGAAGGCCGCATGAAGCCGAACACGCACCGTCACGCCGGCGAGCTGCGCCTGGTGCTGCGCCCCTTCTTCGCGGCCCAGTCGCGCGCCTTGCGCTGGGGCGCGCTGCTGGCCGCGGTGACCGTGCTCACGGGCATGGCGTTGCTCGGGCTCTCGGGCTGGTTCATCACCGCCACCGCGCTCGCGGGCCTGCATGCGGCCACGGCCTTCACCTTCGACGTGTTCGCGCCCTCGGCCGGCATCCGGCTGCTGGCGCTGGGCCGCACCGCCTCGCGCTACGGCGAGCGGCTGGTCACGCACGACGCCACCTTCGGCGCGCTGGCCGCGCTGCGCGTGCGGCTGTTCCGCGGCTGGGCGCGGGCCGAGGCGGCGCGCGCGCTGGCGCTGCGTCCGGCGCGCCTGCTGTTCCGGCTCACGAGCGACATCGATGCGCTCGAATCGCTCTACCTGCGCCTGCTGGTGCCCGCCGCCGCCGCACTCGGCGCCGCATTGCTGGCCGGCGTGGTGCTCGGCACGATGCAGGCCGCGATGGGCGCGGCGCTCGCGGCCTGGCTCGTGGCCGTGGGCTGGGGCCTGGCCTTCGCGGTGTCGCGCCGCGCGCGGCGTCCCGCCCTGCGGCGCGCGCGCGCCATCGAGACGCTGCGCGAGCGCGCGGCCGACCTGGTGGCCGGCCAGACCGAGCTCGCGATGGCCGGCCGCCTCGATGCGCAGCGCGAGGCGCTGGCCGCGGCCGACCGCCGGCTGGCGCGCGCCGACCTCGCGCTCAACCGTCTCGAGAGCACGGCCGGCCTGGCCTATGGCGGCGCGGGCACGCTCACGCTGGTGGCCGTGCTGCTCGCGGTGGCGGCGCTGGTGGGCGAGGGCGCGATCGGCGCACCCGCCGCGGCGCTCGCGCTGCTCGTGGCGCTCACCGCGCTCGAACCTTTCGCCGCGCTGCGTCGTGGCGCGCTCGATGCGGGCCGCACCTGGCTCGCGGTGCGTCGCCTGGCGCCGCGCATGGCGCAGGACGATGCGCTCACAGTGTCCCGGCTTCCGGAGGACGCATCGCTCGCGCTGCGCCTCGTGGCCATCGAGGCCTTCCATCGCGCCAGCGCCGTGCCCGCGCTCGAAGACCTGTCGTTGACCATCGCCGAAGGCGAGCGCGTCGCCATCGTCGGCCCCAGCGGCAGCGGCAAGTCGACGCTGCTCTCGGTGATCGCGGGCGAGCTCGCGCCGCGCCGCGGCGAGGTGGCCGCGCAGCCGTGCTGCCTGCTGACTCAGCGCACCGAACTGTTCGAGGACACGCTGCGCGACAACCTGCGGCTGGCCGATCCCGCCGCGAACGACGAACAACTGTGGGCCGTGCTGCAGGCCGCGGGCCTGGCCGACGACGTGCGCGATCTGTCGGCCGGTCTGTCCACGCGCCTCGGCGAAGGCGGCCTCGGCCTCTCGGGCGGCCAGTCGCGCCGCCTCGCGCTCGCGCGCCTCTTCCTGCGCCCGGTACCGCTGTGGCTGCTCGACGAGCCCACCGAGGCGCTCGACGCCGGGGTCGCGCACGACGTGCTGCAGCGCCTCGCGCGCCACGCCGAGGGCCGCACGCTCGTGATCGCCACCCATCTGCGCCGCGAGGCCGCGCTCGCCGACCGGCTGCTGCGCATCGAGGACGGCCGCATAGCCGCCGACCTGCGGCGCGGCAGCGAGGCCTTCGAGCACGCGCTGCGGCAACTGCGCGCCGATTGAACGACACCGAAGCAACGCCAACCACCCCACCACGAAGAACACAGGGAACACAAAGGAAGCCATCATGGATCTCGACATCGTCGCCTTGTCGCGACTTCAATTCGCCGTCACGGCGCTCTACCACTTCCTCTTCGTCCCGTTGACGCTGGGCCTCTCGGTCGTCATCGCGATCATGGAGACCGTCTACGTCATGACGGGCCGCGTGATCTGGCGCGACATGACGAAATTCTGGGGCGTGCTGTTCGGCATCAATTTCGCGATGGGCGTCGCCACCGGCGTGGTGATGGAGTTCCAGTTCGGCATGAACTGGAGCTACTACAGCCACTACGTCGGCGACATCTTCGGCGCGCCGCTGGCCATCGAGGGCCTGATGGCTTTCTTCATGGAGGCGACCTTCGTCGGCCTGTTCTTCTTCGGCTGGGACCGGCTCTCCAAGGTCGGCCACCTCGCCACCACCTGGGCCGTGGCCATCGGCTCCAACTTCTCGGCGCTGTGGATCCTGATCGCTAACGGCTGGATGCAGAACCCGGTGGGCGCGGCCTTCAATCCGCAGACCATGCGCATGGAGGTCACCGATTTCGCCGCCGTGCTGACCAACCCCGTGGCGCAGGCCAAGTTCGTGCACACAGTGTCGGCCGGCTATGTCTGCGCGGCGGTGTTCGTGCTGGGCATCTCGGCCTGGTACCTGCTCAAGGGCCGCCACATCGAGCTCGCCAAGCGCTCGATGACGGTGGCCGCCTCCTTCGGCCTCGCGGCCTCGCTGTCGGTGGTGGTGCTGGGCGACGAGAGCGGCTACCTCTCGACCGAGCACCAGAAGATGAAGCTCGCGGCCATCGAGGCCATGTGGGAGACCCAGCCCGCGCCCGCGGCCTTCACCGCCTTCGGCTTTCCCGACCAGGCCGCGCGCGAGACCCACTACGCGATCCACATCCCGGGCGTGATGGGGTTGATCGGCACGCGCTCGCTCAGCACCGTGATCCCGGGCATCGACGAACTCGTGAAGCGCGCCGAGGCGCGCATCCGCGAGGGCATCAAGGCCTACGACGCGCTGCAGAAGATCCGCGAGGCCGGCGGCAAGCCGGTCACGCAGGGCGTGCGCGACGCCTTCGAGAACAACGGCGTCGACATGGGCTATGCGCTGCTGCTCAAGCGCTACGTGGACGACCCGCGCCAGGCCACCGACGAGCAGATCGCCAAGGCGGCCTGGGACACGGTGCCGCAGGTGGCGCCGCTGTTCTGGCTGTTCCGCATCATGGTGGGCATCGGCATGCTGCTGATCCTTCTGACCGGCACCTTCTTCGTGCTGTCGGCGCGCCGCACGCTGGACCGCCATCGCTGGCTGCTCAAGGCCGCGGTGCTCGCGATTCCGCTGCCATGGATCGCCGCCGAGGCCGGCTGGCTGGTGGCCGAGTTCGGCCGCCAGCCCTGGGTGATCGAGGGCGTGCTGCCGACCGCGGTGGCGGTCTCGAACATCGGCATCAAGTCGGTGCTGTTCACGCTCGCGGGCTTCGTCGCCATCTACACCGTGCTGCTGGTCATCGAGCTCAAGCTGATGGTCAAGGCGATCCGCAAGGGGCCGGTCGCCGAGCACTCGCCCGACGAGGGCGATGCGCGTTCGCACGTCCCGCCCGCCCACGCCGTTTCGACCACCGGGAGCGCCGCATGATCCTCCACACACTCCTCGACTACGACACCCTGCGCTTCATCTGGTGGGCGCTGATCGGCGTGCTGCTGGTCGGCTTCGCCGTCACCGACGGCTTCGACCTCGGCAGCGGCATGCTGCTGCCGTTCGCGGCGCGCAACGACGTCGAGCGCCGGCTCGTCATCAACAGCGTGGGCCCGGTCTGGGAAGGCAACCAGGTCTGGCTGATCCTCGGCGGCGGTGCCGTGTTCGCGGCCTGGCCGCAGCTCTACGCGGTCTCGTTCTCGGGCTTCTACCTCGCGATGTTCGTCGTGCTCTCGGCGCTGATCCTGCGACCGGTGGCCTTCAAGTTCCGCAGCAAGCGCGAGTCGCCGCAATGGCGCGCGCGCTGGGACGGCGTGCTGTTCTTCAGCGGGCTGGTGCCCGCGCTGATCTTCGGCGTGGCGGTGGGCAACGTGCTGCAGGGCGTGCCGTTCCGCTTCGCGACCGACATGCACATCCACTACGACGGCAGCTTCCTCGGCCTGCTGAACCCCTTCGCGCTGCTGTGCGGACTGGTGTCGGTGGCGATGATGGCGATGCACGGCGCGGCCTGGCTGCAGCTGAAGACCGCCGGGCCCGTGGCCGAGCGCTCGCGTCGCTACGGCATGGTCTCGGCCGCCGCCACCATCGTGCTCTACGCGGCGGCGGGCTTCTGGATGGCCTCGGCCGTCGGCGGCTACCGCATCACCAGCGTGGTCGATACCGTGGGGCCCTCGAACCCGTTGCTCAAGTCGGTCGAGCTGCAGGCCGGTGCCTGGTTCGCGAACTACGCGGCCCACCCGTGGACCCTGGCCGCGCCGGTGGCCGGCTTCGCGGGCGCGCTGCTGGCACTGGTCGGGCTCGCGCTGCGGCGCGAACTGCTCGCGCTGCTGGCCGGCGCGCTCGGCATCGCCGGCATCATCCTGAGCGTGGGCGCCTCGATGTTCCCGTTCATCCTGCCGTCCTCCATCGATCCGCGCGCCAGCCTCACCGTGTGGGACTCGTCCTCGAGCCACCTCACGCTGTTCATCATGCTGGTGGTCACGGCCATCTTCATCCCGCTGATCGTGGCGTACACGACCTGGGTCTACCACGTGCTGTGGGGCAAGGTCGACGAGAAGGCGATCCGCGAGGAACGCGGTCACGCGTACTGATTGCAAGGAAGGAAAAGAACGATGTGGTACTTCGCCTGGTTCCTCGGCCTGCCGCTGGCGGCCGCCTTCGCGGTGCTCAACGCGATGTGGTTCGAGCTGATGGCCGACGACGCCATCCGCAAGGAGAAATTCGAGATGCCTGAAACGCCGGAGGGGCAGGAAAGGCTCTGAAAGCGGACAGCCGGACGCAGAGGGCGCGAAGGTTTCGCGAAGAACGCAAAAGGGTCAAGGAAGAAATTTCAAATGTCTTCTTTCGCGACCTTCGCGGAATCTTTGCGTCCTTCGCGTCCTTGTCCCCGTATTCGACAGCCTCAATCTGTCGCAGGCTTCTTCTTCCTCGATGCACCCCCCGTGATCCGGTCCTTGAGCGTCAGCACCTTGGTCACGGTCGAGCCCATGCCCATGAGCTGCATCGCGGTCTCGGGCGACAGCCGCTGCACGTCGTCGAACCACTTCATCAGCCGGTCGATCAGGTCGTGCATCTCGCGCATGCGCTCCTGCGCATGGCGCTCGGCCTCGCTGTGGGGCGACTCGAGCAGGGCGTTGCGCAGCATCGAGAGCGTGGGTTCGATCTCGCGGCGGCGGCGCTCCTCGGCCAGCACGCGGAAGATCTCCCACACGTCCGACGGCGCCTCGAAGTATTCGCGCCGATCGCCGGGCTGGTGGCGCAGGCGCACCAGGCGCCAGGCCTGCAGCTCCTTGAGGCCCATGCTCACGTTGGAGCGCGAGAACTCGAGCAGCTCGGCGATCTCGTCGGCATTGAGCGGACGTTCCGAGAGGAAGATCAGCGCGTAGATCTGGCCGACGGTGCGGTTGATGCCCCACTTGCTGCCCATCTCGCCGAAATGGGCGACGAACTGGCGGTTGAGCGGGGGCAGGTCGGAGGTGGGAGGCATGGGGCGATTGTCGCCCGGGCCTTGCGGTGGTTCCGGAACCTTCTGAAAACTCAGGGCGCCGGCAGGGAATCGCCGCCGCCCGCCGCGGCCACGCGGCGCCGGTACGAGCCCGGCGCGCCGCCGGTCCAGGTCTTGAAGGCGCGCTGGAAGGCGGCGCTGTCGGCAAAACCCAGTTCGGCGGCCAGCGCCGCCAGCGGCACCGCGCTGGTGGCCAGCCGCACGATCGCCACGTCGCGCCGCAGCTGGTCCTTGAGCGCCTGGAACGAAGTGCTCTCGGTCGCCAGGTGGCGCTGCAGGGTGCTGACCGACATGTGCAGGCAGGCGGCCACGGTCGCGAGGTCGGCCCAGGCCGGGCGCTTCTGCTGCAGGATCTCGCGCACCCGGGCGCTGAGGGGCTGCTCGGCCAGCCGCGGCAGGATCACGTTGCCGGGCGAGGCCGCGAGGAAGTCGCGGATCGCATGCGCGTCGCGGTGCATTGGCGTGCGCAGTGCCTCGGCGTCGAACCACACGGCCGAGCAGGGCTGGCCGAAGCGCAAGGTGCCCGGGAACACCTTGGCATAGCCGGCCGCGTAGGGCGGCAGCGCGAAGCCGAAGTCGAAGCGCCGCGCCGCCAGCCGTCCGCCATGCAGCCAGGCCAGCAGGCGCCAGTACACGCGCAGCATCAGCTCGTGCAGGAAGTTCTGGTGGCCGATCGCCGAGTTCTCGATCGCGATGCCGAAGCCCGCGAGTTCGCCCTCGCGCAGCAGCACCAGCCGCAGGTCGTCCTGCAGCAGGCTGAAGGTGTGGGCCACGCGGCGCAGCGCATGGCCGAAATCGGGGGCGCCGAGCGTGGAGCGCGCGATCAGCGCCAGGCTGCCGCGGCGCATCCGGCGCGTGAGGAAGCACAGCGACTCGTCGTCGAGCCGGTCCATCAGCAGCGCGAACAGCGCCACGTACTGCTCGGCCGTGACGCGCGCGCCCGGCTCGGCCAGCAGCGGCGGCGGCACGCCCGCGTCTTCCAGCGCCCGATCGATGTCGATGGGCGCGGCGGCGCCGCGGGCGCGGATGCCGGAGAGCATGCCTTCGACGAAGGCGATCGGGATGGTAACGGGCGGTTGCAGCATGGAGGAGGGCGATTCGACCGTACACGGGACACGGCGGGCCGTCGATTGACGTTTTCTGCAATGCGAACGACGCGAAGCGCAATCGCCGGCCCGGGCCCGGATTTCTACCATGCGCTCACGCCAGAAAAAGACCTGCAAAGGCGTGACGACAAGACCAACGATTAGGAGACGAGCCACCATGTACCTGACCCAGGCGCTGCACCGCGCGATGCAGCAGAAACCGGACAAGACCGCGGTGCGCTTCGGCAGCCGCAGCACCAGCTTCCGCACCTTCGGCGAGCGCATCGCGCGGCTGGCCGGCGCGCTGCAGAAGCTCGGCATGAAGAACGGCGACCGGGTCGCGATGCTGTCGCTCAACTCCGACCGCTACCTCGAATACCAGATGGCCGTGCCCTGGGGCGGCGGCGTGCTCAATCCCTGCAACATCCGCTGGTCGCCGGCCGAGATCCTCTATTCGCTCGAGGACTCCGGCTCGCAGATCCTGCTGGTCGACGAAGCCTTCCGTGCCGCCGCCGAGCAGCTGCGCGGCCAGTCCACCACCCTGCGCGAGCTGATCTACTGCGGCGACGGCGCGGTCCCCGCGGGCATGCTCGGCTACGAGGCGCTGCTCGACAGCGCGGCGCCCGTGCCCGACGCCTACCGCCATGGCGACGACCTCGCCGGCATCTTCTACACCGGCGGCACCACGGGTTTTCCGAAGGGCGTGATGCTGAGCCACGCCAACCTCTGCGCTTCGGCGCTGACCGCGCAGGCCGAGGGCATGGCGCCGGCCGAGGGCTGCTACCTGCACGCGGCGCCGATGTTCCACCTGGCCGACATGGGCATCTCGGGGCCGCACTGGTTCCAGGGCAACACGCACGTGGTGATCCCGATGTTCAGCCCCGAGGCGGTGCTCGACGCGATCGAGCGCGAGCGCGTGAGCCACACGCTGCTGGTGCCGACCATGATCCAGATGCTGGTCGACCATCCCGCCATGCGCGACAGGCCGCGCGAGCTCGGCAGCCTGCGCGGCATCGCCTACGGCGCATCGCCGATCTCCGAGGCCGTGCTCAACCGCGCGATGGCGGCGCTGCCGGGCGTGGACTTCGTGCAGGCCTATGGCATGACCGAGCTGTCGCCGATCGCCACCATCAACCCCGCCTGGTACCACACGGTCGAGGGCCGCAAGGCCGGCAAGCTGCGCTCGGCCGGCCGCGCGAGCTTCTGCATGGAGGTGCGCATCGTCGATGCCGAGGGCGCCGAGGTGCCGCGCGGCACGGTGGGCGAGGTGGCGGTGCGCGGGCCGAACGTGATGCTCGGCTACTGGAACAAGCCCGAGCAGACGGCCGCCGCGGTGCGCGAGGGCTGGATGCACACCGGCGACGGCGCCTACATGGACGACGACGGCTTCATCTTCGTGGTCGACCGCATGAAGGACATGATCATCAGCGGCGGCGAGAACATCTACTCGGCCGAGGTGGAGAATGCCATCGCCCAGCATCCGGCGGTCGCGGCCTGCGCGGTCATCGGCATCCCGAGCGAGGAATGGGGCGAGGCCGTGCACGCGGTGCTGGTCGCCAAGCCGGGACAGCCGGTCACGGCCGACGAGCTGATCGCGCACTGCAAGACCCTGATCGCGGGCTACAAGTGCCCGCGCAGTGTGGCGGTGGTCGAGGCGCTGCCGCTCTCGGGCGCCGGCAAGGTGCTCAAGACCAAGCTGCGCGAGCCGTTCTGGAAGGATCGCCAGCGCGCGATCGCCTGATCTCTTCGTTTTCGTTTCAACACCCCGAGAGGAATTCCCATGACCCAGGATGTGCATGTCGTCGGCGTCGGCATGATCCCCTTCACCAAGCCCGGCGCGAACCTTCCCTATCCGCAGATGGCGGCGCAGGCCCTCAACGCGGCGCTGGCCGATGCCGGCATCGGCTACGAGCAGGTGCAGCAGGCCTACGTGGGCTATGTCTACGGCGACTCCACCGCCGGCCAGCGCGCGCTCTACGAGGTCGGCATGACCGGCATCCCCGTGGTCAACGTCAACAACAACTGCTCGACCGGCTCGACCGCGCTGTTCCTCGCGCGCCAGGCCGTGGCCAGCGGCGCGGCCGATTGCGTGCTCGCGCTTGGCTTCGAGCACATGAGCCCGGGCGCGCTCGGCGCGGTGTTCAACGACCGGCCCAGCCCCTTCGACCGCTTCGAGTCCATCACCGACGAGCTGGTCGGCAACGAACAGGTGCCGCTGGCGCTGCGCTACTTCGGCGGCGCGGGCCTGGCCCACATGCAGCAGTACGGCACGCAGCTGTCGACCTTCGCGAAGATCCGCGCCAAGGCCAGCCGCCATGCATCGAACAACCCGGTGGCGCTGTTCCGCACCGTCGTGACCGAGGACGAGGTGCTGGCCACGCCCGTGATGTGGCCCGGCGTGATGACGCGGCTGATGGCCTGCCCGCCGACCTGCGGCGCGGCCGCCGCGATCATCTGTTCGGCCGCGTTCGCACAGCGCCACGGCCTGGACCGCAGCGTGCGCATCAAGGCCCAGGCCATGACCACCGACCGCCCGGTGAGCTTCGAGGCGCGCGACATGCGCGAGGTGGTCGGCTTCAGCATGGCGCGCGAGGCGGCGCAGAAGGTCTACGAGGCCGCGGGCGTCGGCCCGCAGGACATCGACGTGGTCGAGCTGCACGACTGCTTCGCGCACAACGAGCTCATCAGCTACGAGGCGCTGGGCCTGTGCCCCGAGGGCGGCGCCGAGAAGTTCGTGCTCGACGGCGACAACACCTACGGCGGCAAGGTCGTCACCAACCCCTCGGGCGGCCTGCTGTCCAAGGGCCATCCGCTGGGCGCGACCGGCCTCGCGCAATGCACCGAGCTGGTCCAGCAGCTGCGCGGCACGGCCGACAAGCGACAGGTGGAGGGCGCGCGGCTCGCGCTGCAGCACAACCTGGGCCTGGGCGGCGCCTGCGTGGTCACGCTCTACGAACGCGTCTGAAGAAAGAGACCTCGCCATGATCGACAGGAAATGGATCGGCCATGCGCTGCCGCCCTCGGTGCTGCCGCTGGAGCGCACGCGGCTGCAGTTCTTCGCCAAGGCGATCGGCGAGACCGATCCGGTCTACACCGACCCCGCGGCCGCGCGCGATGCCGGTTATGCCGACCTGCCCGCGCCGCCCACCTTCCTGTTCGCGGCCGAGCTCGACTCGGGCGCGTCCAGCCAGCTGCTGGCCGACCTGGGAATCCCGCTGGCCAAGCTGCTGCACGGCGAGCAGGGCTTCAGCTACCACCGCGCGGCCTGCGCGGGCGACACCGTGACGGTGCGCTCGACCATCACCGACATCTACGACAAGAAGAACGGCGCGCTCGAGTTCGTGGTGAAGAGCTCGCGCGCCACCAACCAGCGCGACGAACTGGTGGCCGAGCTGCGCACCGTGATCGTCTGCCGGCATTGAGCCCGAGGAACCCCATGACCGCACCCAACCACGACACCGTGCAGGTCGGCGACGAACTGCCGCCGCTGCAACTGCCGCCGGTCGACCGCACCACGCTCGCGCTGTTCGCGGGCGCCTCGGGCGACCACAACCCGATCCACATCGACATCGACTTCGCGCGCCGCGCCGGCATGCCCGACGTGTTCGCGCAGGGGATGCTGGGCATGGCCTGGCTCGGCCGGCTGCTCACGCAGTGGGCGCCGCAGTCGCAACTGCGCCGCTTCGACGTGCGCTTCCAGGGCCTGACCCACCTGGGCCATGCGGTGCGCTGCACGGGCCGCGTGGTCGAGAAGCTCGAGCGCGACGGCGAGCGCTGCGTGCGCGTCGAAGTCAGCAGCACCAACCAGCATGGCCAGGTGCGCATCGCGGGCGAGGCGCTGGTGGCGCTGGCCTAGGGATCGGCAACGAAGAAAGACATCCAGACATGACATCCAGACTCGAAGGCAAGGTCGCCCTCATCACCGGCTCGGGCCGCGGCATCGGCCGCTCGATCGCGCTCAAGCTCGCCTCGGAGGGCGCGCGCGTGGTGGTCAACGACCTCGATGCCGGCCCCGCGGAGGAGACCGTGCAGGCCATCCGCGCCGCCGGCGGCCAGGCCGTGGCCTGCAACGGCAGCGTGGCCGCGCCCGATTTCGCCGAACGCTTCGTCGGCACCGCGGTCAGCGAATTCCAGGGCCTCGACATCATCGTCAACAACGCCGGCTACACCTGGGACAGTGTGGTGCAGAAGATGACCGACGAGCAGTGGTACGCCATGCTCGACGTGCACCTGACGGCGCCGTTCCGCATCCTGCGCGCGGCGCAGCCGGTGATCCGCCAGCTCTCGAAGACCGAGACCGAGGCCGGCCGGCGCAACGTGCGCAAGGTGGTCAACATCTCCTCGGTGGCCGGGCTGTTCGGCAACGCGGGCCAGGCCAACTACGCGACCGCCAAGGCCGGCATCGTCGGCATGACGCAGACGCTGGCCAAGGAGTGGGGGCGCATGAACGTCACCGTCAACTGCGTGGCCTTCGGCTTCATCCAGACCCGCCTGACCGCGAGCGCGGCCGATGCGACCACCGCCCACATCGACGGCCGCGAGATCAAGGTCGGCATCAACCCCGGGCTGCTGTCGATGATGGAGCAGACCATTCCGCTGGGCCGCGGCGGCACGCCCGAGGAGGCGGCCGGCGCGGTCTACCTGCTGTGCATTCCCGAGTCGGACTACGTCAGCGGCCAGACGCTGATGTGCACCGGCGGCCTCACGGGCATCTGAGATGCCGCTCGAGCAGGGCATCGACTGGTCGGTGGAGGAGGGCATCGGCCGCATCGTGCTGCGCCGTCCCGAGCGCGCCAACGCGATCGGCGCCGCGAGCAGCCGTGCGCTGGTGCGCGCGATCGACGAGCTGCTGGCGGCCGCGCCGCGCGTGGTGCTGCTGACCGGCGAGGGCCGGGTGTTCTGCGCCGGTGGCGACATCGAGGAGTTCGTCGCGGCCGGAGAAGACCTGCCCGCGCTGGTCGATGAGATCCTCGATCCCCTGCATCCGGCGCTGCTGCGGCTGGTGAACGGTCCGGCACCGCTGATCACCGTGCTCAACGGCGCGGTCGGCGGCGCGGGCGTGGGGCTCGCGCTGGCCGGCGACTTCGTGCTCGCGGCCGAGTCGATGAGGCTGCGCACCGGCTACGCGGCCATCGGCCTGTCGCCCGACGCGGGCAGCTCGTGGTTCCTCGCGCGGCGGATCGGGGCGTTGCGCGCGCAGCAGTGGCTGATGCTCAGCGACCCCATCGACAGCCAGCGCTGCCTCGCGGTCGGCGCGGTCGATGCGCTGCATCCCGACGCCGAACTGGCCGCGGCCGGCGAGGCACTGGCGCGGCGGCTGGCCGCGGGCGCGCCCGGCTCCTTCGCCGCGATCAAGGCGCTGTGCGCCGATGCGCCGGGCCGCACGCTCGAGGCGCACCTGGCGCTCGAGCACCGCCTGCTGCGCGAGCGCGCCGGCAGCGCCGATGCGCGCGAGGGCGTGGCGGCCTTCCTGCAGAAGCGCGCGCCGCGTTTCGGCGCGCCCTGAGGCGCGGCGGCGTTCAGCCGCCCGGCAGGCGCGCCGCCCCGAGCATCTCGTGCGTGTCGTGCACCATCACCGCGAGAAAGGCCACCAGCCCGATGTAGTAGACGGCGTAGGTCAGCCGCGTCTCGGCCGACACCGCGTAGTACTGGCGGTTGGCCGGGTCCTCGGGGTCGTACTTCCAGGCCCGCATGACCTGCGGCGCCGCCAGCACGGCCACCAGCACCAGCATCGGGCTCGGCCGCCAGAAGAAGAGGGCGATCAGCACCGGCACCCCGAGCAGCCAGATGCGCGGCGTGAGCACCGCGGTGATGCGGCCGCCGTCGAAGGGCGACAGAGGGATCAGGTTGAACAGGTTGATGAAGAAGCCCGCGTAGGCGAGCGCCAGCAGCAGCCGGCTGTCGCTCTCGCGCGCGAGGAAATAGCAGGCCAGCGAGGCCAGGCTGCCGAGCAGCGGGCCCGCGAAGCCCACCCAGGCCTCGGTCTCGACGTCGCGCGGCTGGTCCTTGAGCTCGATCCAGGCGCCCACGAAGGGAATGAAGGTGGGCGCGCCCACATCGAGGCCGCGCTGGCGCGCCGCGAGGAAGTGGCCCATCTCGTGGATGAAGATCAGCGCCACGAAGCCCGCCGCGTAGCGCCAGCCGAAGACGAAGGCATAGGCGACCACCGACAGCAGCATGGTGCCGCCGGTGAGCAGCAGCTTGCCGAGCTTGCCCGCGCTCAGCAGCAGGAGCAGCAGCTTGACCACGGCCCGCGCGCGCTCAGGCCGCGGGCGGATTCGTCGGCGGCAGCCCGCCGGCCGGCGTTTCGCTCGCCACCGGCGCCTTCTCCTTGCGGCGGAACAGCTTGCCCGCGCCCCACAGCGCGCCGCCCACGGCCACCGCGATGATCTTGGCGAACTTGGCCAGGAAGGCCGCGATCACCGCGAACAGGCCGAGCTTCTTGACCGCCGCGCCCGCCACCAGCGCCGCGAGGCCATAGGCAGCGACCTTGTCGGTGGAGGCGTCGAAGTCGGCGTAGCGCTTGCCGTCGTCGTACTGCAGCGCCGCCAGCAGCTGGGTCGCGTCGGGCTTGTACTTCTCGAGGTCGTTGGCGTTGGTCACGAGGTTCAGGCTGATGTAGCCCTCGCGTCCCAGCGCATAGGTGTTGTAGTTGACGCCCTGGCTGCCCGAGGCCTCGTCCTTGTGCTTCGACAGCGCCGACCACACGAGGCGGTGCACCGAGGCGTCGTACTGCGGCTTCTGCGCCCAGCCCGTGACCTCGATCGCGGGGATGCCGCGCTTGGCGCGCTCCTCGTTCGCGGCCTCGGTGCCTTCCTTGAGGCTCTTGAGCAGGTCGTCGGCGTTCCAGTCCTTGGCGTCGTCGTCCTTGATGTAGCCCTCCTTGACGAACTTCACCACGGCGAACCAGTCGGCGTCGTTGTTCGGGAAGACCGCGCCGATGAAGCTGTCGTCGACCCGGTTGCCCATGCTGCGCATGAGCTGCGCCGCGGCCGGCGTGGGCACCCAGACGTAGCCCGGCGGCAGCTTCAGGTGGGCCTGGTCGCGCAGCGCGATGTCGGCCGGGCCGGTCTTCTGCACCGCGCGCGCGGCCTTGAAGGCGGCCTCCTGCTCGGCTTCGAGCGAGTTGGCCGGCACGGCGGCGGAACTGGGTGGATTGGAAGGCGGCGCGGCGGCGGCGGGGCCGGCGGCCAGGACGGCGAACGCGAACAGGACGCCCGCCGACAGGCGGGCCATGGGGATCCTCATGCTCTCTCTCCTCGGTTGTTATCGGTTTTGCGAGACGAGGGCGCAGTCTATCGGGCAGGCCGGAACGCTGTCCGTAGGACGGCAGCGAAAGCCGGTTCGCGGCGGCTCAGGGCCAGGGCGTGGGCGCCGGGATCTCGCACACCGGCTCGACATCCACGCTCTTGAAGTCGGCCGGCGAGACGATCTCCAGGTACTCCATGTCGGGCGAGTAGTCGAACAGGAAGTGCCGGATGCCCGGGCGCTGGTGCACCACGTCGCCGGCCTCGACCAGGGTTTCCTTGTCCTCGTACATGAAGCGGGCCCAGCCCTTGACCATGATCACGATCTGGAAGTCGGCCTCGTGGCGATGCCAGCCGGTGCCCGCTTCCGGTGCCATGTTGGCCTTGACGAGGTGCGCGATCACCTTGCCGTTGGTGGCGGCGGCCACGCCGAGGTCGCGGTAGAGGAAGAAGTCGCGCAGTCCGCCCGAGACGAACTCGGTGTCGCCCGGTTTGACGTGGGAGAACTGGGTGGCGGTACGGTCCAGCATGGAAGCTCCTTGGCGGCGAGTGGGGATGCTGCGCCGCAGCACGCATAAAGCGTTCCCGCGGCCGGCCGCGATATCCCCACGCCTTGACGCTGGCACGCCGGCTCCAGATACTCAACCGCATGGTTCACTCAGATGCCGCCGCGCCGCCCGCGCCCGTTGCCCTCGATGCCGTGTTCGCCGCGCTCGCCGACTCGACGCGCCGCGCGGTGCTCGAGACCCTGGGCGAGCGCAGCCTCAGCGTGACCGAGCTGGCCGCGCCGCATGCGATGTCGCTCACGGGCTTCATGAAGCACCTGCGCGTGCTCGAGGACGCGGGGCTGATCTCGCGCACGAAGGAAGGCCGGGTCGTGCGCTGCGAGCTCTCGCCGCGGCCGATGCAGGAGGCCGCCGTGTGGCTGTCGCGCTACGAGAAGTTCTGGACCGGGCGCCTCGATGCCTTGGCGCGCTTTCTCTACCACCAGGAGCAAACCGAATGGCGCAACCTGCCAGCCCCGACACCGGACGTCCCTCCCTCACCCTCCGCCGCCACTACGCCGTCGCGCCCGACAAGGTCTGGCGCGCGTGGACCGACCCGCAGGCGCTGAGGCACTGGTTCGGCCCCGAGGAGATCGTCTCGGTGCCGCATGCCGAGGTCGACCTGCGCGTGGGCGGGCGCTTCCGCGTGGCGATGCTCGCGGCCGACGGCGAGACGCACGACGTCAGCGGCACCTACCTCGAGATCGTGCCGCAGCGCCGGCTGGTCTTCAGCTGGGCCTGGCGCAGCACGCCCGAGCGCGAATCGCGCGTCACGGTGCGCATCGAACCCGACGCGGCCGGCACCGGCTGCGCGCTCGAATTGCTGCACGAGCAGTTCTTCGACCAGGCCGCGCGCGAGGGCCACGAACACGGCTGGGCCGGTTCGATGGTGCGGCTCGAGCGCTGGCTGGCGGACGGCGGCCGATGACCGGCGCCGCCCCGCCGCGCGCCACGGTGCGCGAATGGACCGGCCTGGCCGTCATCGCGCTGCCGTGCATGCTCTATTCGATGGACCTCACGGTGCTGAACCTCGCGATCCCCGCGATCAGCGAGGCGCTCAAGCCCACGGCGGCGCAGCTGCTGTGGATCGTCGACATCTACGGCTTCCTGGTCGCGGGCCTGCTGGTCACCATGGGCACGCTGGGCGACCGCATCGGGCGGCGCCGGCTGCTGCTGATCGGCGCCGTGGCCTTCGGGCTGGCCTCGGTGCTCGCGGCCTTCTCGAGCAGCGCCAACATGCTGATCGCCACCCGCGCGCTGCTCGGCGTGGCCGGCGCGACACTGGCGCCGTCCACGCTCTCGCTGATCCGCAACATGTTCCTCGACCCGCGTCAGCGCACGCTGGCCATCGGGGTCTGGATCTCGAGCTTCTCGGCGGGCGCGGTAATCGGCCCGGTGGTCGGCGGCGTGCTGCTCGAGTACTTCTGGTGGGGCTCGGTGTTCCTGGTCGGCGTGCCCGTGATGGTGCTGCTGCTGGTGCTCGGCCCCGTGCTGCTGCCCGAGTACCGCGACCCCGCCGCCGCGCGGCTCGACCTCGCGAGCGTGGCCCTGTCGCTGGGCGCGGTGCTGCCCGCCATCTACGGCGTGAAGCAGACGGCCGAGCACGGCGCGAGCGCGCTGTCGCTCGCCGCCATCGCGGTGGGGCTGTCCATCGGCTGGCTGTTCGTGCGGCGGCAGCGGCGGCTGGCCGATCCGATGATCGACCTGCGGCTGTTCCGCGCGCCGGCCTTCAGCGTGGCGCTGGGTGCCTACATGCTGTCGTGCTTCGTGATGTTCGGGCTGTTCCTCTACGAGGCGCAGTACCTGCAGATGGTGCTGGGGCTGTCGCCGCTGCAGGCCGGCCTGTGGAGCGTGCCCAGCGCGGGCGCCTTCATCGTCGGCTCGATGGCCGCGCCCGCGCTCACGCGGCGCGTGCGGCCGGTGCATGCGATGACCGGCGGACTGGTGGTCGCAGCGCTGGGCTTCGCGCTGCTGATCGCGCTGCCGGTGCAGGGCGGCCTGGCGCTGCTGGTGGGCAGCATGGTCGTGTCCTCGCTCGGGCTGGCGGTGGTGTTCACGCTGTCGACCGACCTGGTCGTCGGCAGCGCGCCGCCCGAGCGCGCGGGCGTGGCCTCGGCGATCTCGGAAACCAGTTCCGAATTCGGCGGCGCGCTGGGCATCGCGATTCTCGGCAGCGTGGGCGCGGCGGTCTATCGCGCGATGATGGTCGACGCCGTGCCCGCGTCGCTCGGCGACGCCGCCGCGGTCGAGGCCGCGCGCAGCACGCTCGGCGGTGCCGTGGCGCTCGCGGGGCAGCTCGGCGGTGCGGCCGGTGCCGAGCTGCTGGCCGATGCGCGCACGGCGCTGCTGCGCGGCCTGCACCTGATGGCCGGCATCGGCGTGGTGGTGCTGCTGGCCATCGCGGCGCTGCTGGCCGTGGTCATGCGGCGCTCGGGACAAACCCGGCCCGCCGCGGCCGATGCGTTGCCCTGAGCCCGGGCCGGGCCCATACTGGCCGCGTCAGTCACCGAACGAAACCCACGGAGCGCCCATGAGCAACGAACTGCGCAAGAAGCTGCACGACCTCGCGGAGCTGGTCGACAACACGCCCGATCCGCAGACCCGCGCGATCGTCGAGGCGATCCGGCTGCAGACCGCGGTGCTCAACGAGCGGCTGTTCTCGATCGAGCTGCAGCTCGGCGCGCTGGCGCGTCGGCTCGAGGGCGCGACCGAATAGGCCGCGCGGGCATTGCCCTCGGGCATTCGGGCGCCGCGCCGCCCGGCCCCGCATTGCGGGGGATAATCCCCGCCCATGAGCGGCAACACCTTCGGACATCTCTTCGCGGTCACCAATTTCGGGGAATCCCACGGCCCGGCCATCGGTTGCGTGATCGACGGCTGCCCCCCGGGCATGGCGCTCAGCGAAGCCGACATCCAGGCCGACCTCGACCGCCGCCGTCCCGGCACCAGCCGCCACGTCACCCAGCGCAACGAGCCCGACGCGGTGCAGATCCTTTCGGGCGTGTACGAGGGCAAGACCACCGGCACCCCGATCGCGCTGCTGATCCAGAACACCGACCAGCGCAGCAAGGACTACGGCCAGATCGCCCAGCAGTTCCGCCCGGGCCACGCCGACTTCACGTACCACAAGAAGTACGGCATCCGCGATCCGCGAGGCGGCGGGCGCTCCTCGGCCCGGCTCACCGCGCCCACGGTCGCGGCCGGCGCGGTCGCCAAGAAGTGGCTGGCCGAGAAGTACGGCATGGTGTTCCGCGGCTGCATGACGCAGATCGGCGAGATCGCGATCCCCTTCGAGAGCTGGGACCACGTGCCGAACAATCCTTTCTTCGCGCCGATCGCCGACGTGAGCGCGCTCGAGGACTACATGGACCGGCTGCGCAAGGCCGGCGACTCCTGCGGCGCGCGCGTGCGCGTGACGGCCACGCGCGTGCCCGTCGGCCTCGGCGAGCCGCTCTACGACAAGCTCGATGCCGACATCGCCTACGCGATGATGGGCCTCAATGCCGTGAAGGCGGTCGAGATCGGCGCCGGCTGGGACAGCGTGACGCAGCGCGGCACCACCCATGGCGACTCGATCACGCCGACCGGCTTCCTCGGCAACAACGCGGGCGGCATCCTCGGCGGCATCAGCTCGGGGCAGGACCTCGAGGTCAGCATCGCGATCAAGCCCACCAGCTCGATCATCAGCCCGCGCCAGTCGATCGACGTGAACAACAACCCGGTCGAGGTGGTCACCAAGGGCCGCCACGACCCCTGCGTGGGCATCCGCGCGACGCCGATCGCCGAGGCGCTGCTCGCGCTGGTCGTGATGGACCATGCGCTGCGCCACCGCGCCCAATGCGGTGACGTGCAGGGCGACAACGAGAAGACCCAGGCCACGTCGCCGCAGGCGTCCTTCCTCTAGTGTCGACGCCGCCTCCAGTGGCCGCCGGGCGCGGCCACCTGTTGGCGTTCGCTGGCCTGTCGGCCAGCTACTTCGCGCACATCGGCTTCTTCAACCCCTACCTGCCGCTGTGGCTCAAGGACCAGGGGTTGCCGATCTTCACCATCAGCCTGCTGGCCTCGGTGCAGTCGGTCACGCGCGTGTTCGCGCCCTATGCCTGGGGCGCGCTCAGCGACCACACGGGCCAGCGCGTGCTGCTGCTGCGCATCAGCGCCGCGATCGCGCTGCTCAGTTCCTTCGGCCTGTGGTGGAGCGGCGGCCCCTGGTGGCTGGCACTGGTGCTGCTTTTGATGTTCACCCACACCAGCTCGATGATGTCGCTGACCGAGGCCGCCATGGCGCACCTCGTGGCCGGCGACTGGGGCCGCTACGGGCGCATCCGGCTGTGCGGCTCGGCCGGCTTCCTGGTCACGGTGTTCGTCGCGGGCGAGTGGTTCGACCGCTTCGGCATGAAGCACTTCCCGGCCTGGGCCGCCGGCACCCTGGCGCTGGTGCTGTTCGCCACCCTGCGCCTGCCCGACAGCCGCGAGCCCGTGGCCGCGCACGACGCGCCCGGCGAGCCCATCGGCCCGGTGCTGCGCAACCGCGTCGTGCAGTGGTTCTTCGCCGCGCTGTTCTTCCAGGTGATGTCGCACTTCTCGGTGTACGCCTTCTTCTCGCTCTACCTCGATTCGCTCGGCTACGGCAAGAGCACCATCGGCCTGCTGTGGGCGCTGTCGGTGGTGGCCGAGATCGTCTGGTTCTTCCTGCAGGGCCGGCTGATCGGCCTGCTGCCGATGCCGCGCTGGATGCTGCTGTGCGGCATCGCGGCCGTCGCACGGCTGGGCCTGACCGCCGGCCTCGGCGGCTGGATCGCCGCGCTGGTCGTCGCGCAGTGGCTGCATGCGCTGAGCTTCGCGGCCCACCACACCACCTGCATCGCCGTGGTGTCGCGCCGTTTCCCGGGCCGGCTGCGCGGGCGCGGCCAGGCCCTGTTCACCGTCATCGGCTACGGCTTCGGCGGCGTGCTCGGCGTGCTGCTGGGCGGCGCGGTGGCGCAGGCTTTCGGCTACCGCACGATGTTCGCGCTGGCGGCGCTGCTCGCGGTGGCGGGGACCCTGTGCGCGTGGAAGGTGATGCGGCTGGAGGCCGCGGCGCGGCGCACCGCCAGCCCGGCCTGATGCCGGGTCAGCGCGGCAATGGCCAGAGAAAGGCCGCCAGCGCCACCACCCACGACAGCACCGAGCCCAGGAACACCAGCAGCGCCGCCTGCGTGGCCTGCGGCGGCCAGCGCCGCGCCAGTTCCGTGCGCTCGAACAGGGCCTGCAGCAGGAAGCCGCCGTTGCTGCCGGGCAGCGGCAGCAGGTTGAAGGCAGCGGTCTTCGCCGCGACCAGGCCGAGCAGCGGGATGAAGTCCAGCCCGCCGGCCGCCTCGGCCGCGAGCCGCAACAGTTGCTGCGCCTGCCCGAACGGCGACAGCGCGCCCTCGACGTACTGAACGAAACCGCTGCCGACCTGCCCGAGGCCGTCGAAGGGCGACACCAGCAGCGCGAGCGTCAGCAGCGCGCACGGCCCGGCGCAGCCGATCAGCAGCCGCGTCATGCGCGGCTGGCTGTCGAAGGCATCGCGCTTGGCATCGCCTTCGAGCCCTTCGGCCCCGCCGTCCTTGAGCACCACCGAGCCCGCGAACACCAGCGGCTTGATGCGCAGCGGGCCGAGGCGCAGCAGCGTCGGACCCCAGCCGTAGTGGATCTCCCGGATCGGGATGCCGAAGCGCATCGCCGCCAGCGCGATCGCGCCCAGGTGGAGGGCGGTGCAGAGGGCGGCGGCGAGAAGAAGCCAGGGCATGCGCGAAGCGGCCGGTCCTCTCGGTCTATTTCTTCTTGCTGCCCCTAGTCTTCACCGCCTTCTGCGGCTTCACCACCACCGCCGCCACCGCCGGATCGCTGCTGCGCCGGGCCTTGCCCGACTGCGTCTCGAAGCGCGCGAAGTACTCGGAAGCCAGCTTGCGCAGCGAGCGCCCGATGTTGGCGTAGTCGTACTCGTTGAGGTTGGCCAGCGAGACCCGGCCCGAGGCGTGCTTGCCGCCGAAGCCGCGGCCCGGCAGCAGCACGATGCCGGTCTCCTCGGCGATGCGGAACAGCGCCTCGTTGGGCTGCAGCTGGGTGACGATCCAGTCGCCGAAGCGCTCGCCGTGCATCTGGGTGGCGATCTCCTGCAGGTCGAGCAGGTGGTAGTAGCTCACCGAGTTCGGGTCGGCCGACAGCGGCAGCCCGAGCTCGCGGTAGAGCGCCTCCTTGCGCCGCTTCACGATGCGCTTCATCGCGTGCTTGTAGGCCTCGGGTTCGTCCATCAGGCAGAACAGCGAGAACATCACCATCTGCGCCTGCACCGGCGTCGACAGGCCGGCCGTGTGGTTGAGCGCCACGGTGCGGCTGTCGGCCACCAGCCGGTCGATGAACTTGAGCCGGCGCGGCTCGGTGGTGATCGAGCTGTAGCGCGCGTCGAGTTCCTTCAGCGCCGCCTCGGGCAGGGCCGCGATCTGGTGGTCGAGCACGTTGTCCTCGTGCGTGGCCACCACGCCCATGCGCCAGCCGGTGGCGCCGAAGTACTTCGAGAACGAATACACGAGGATGGTGTTGCGCGGGCAGATCGCGAACAGCGAGCGGAAGTCGTCGGCGAAGGTGCCGTAGACGTCGTCGGTGAGGATGATCAGGTCGGGCCGCTGCTTCACGATGTCGGCGATGTAGCCCAGCACCTCGTCGCTGATCTTCACCGAGGGCGGGTTGCTCGGGTTGCACAGGAAGAAGGCCTTGACCTTCGGGTCGAGCAGCTTCTGCAGTTCCTTCTTGGTGTACTGCCAGCCGTTCTCGGACGGCGCGTCGATCAGCGCCTCGATCAGCTGGTAGTCGTTGAGGTGCGGGATCTCGATGTAGGGCGTGAAGATCGGCATGCCCAGCGCGATGGTGTCGCCGGGCTTGAGCAGGTTGTTCTCGCGCAGGCTGTTGAACAGGTAGGTCATGGCGGCGGTGCCGCCTTCCACCGCGTACATGTCGAACCCGCCGACGAAGGGATGGGTGCCGATCATCTCCTTGTGGATGTACTGGCCCACGATGATCTCGCTGAGCCGCAGCATGCGGTCGGGCACCGGGTAGTTGCAGCCCAGGATGGCCTCGCACATCTCGTAGATGAAGTCGCCGGCCGACAGCCCGAGCTGGTCGCGCACGTACGACACGGCGGCCTCGATGAAGCGCACCCCGGGCCGACCCGCGTTGGCCTTGGCGAAGATCTCGAAGCGCGCCTCGATGCCCTCGCGCTGCGGGAAGCCGCCCACGCCCTCCATGTAGACGAAGGAGCGCTCGCTCTCGGTCATGGCGAATTCGCCGAATGCGAAGAAGCCGTGGCGCGGCGTGGTCGCGAGGAAGTTCGGATTGCCGCGCCCCGCGTTGAGCATCAGGCGGTCGCCCTGGCTGGCCACCTGGATCAGCGCGTCCTTGAGCTCGAAGGGGCTCAGGCCGCTGAGTTTTTTCACGTCGCCGAAATCCATGGAAAGGCTCCTTGGTTGTGAGTAAGGCAAAAAAGAAGGGATGCCGCGCTCAGACCAGCGCGACGATCAGCGGCCCGAGCAGCGTGAGGAACACGTTGGCCAGCGCATAGGTGATCGCGAAGGGCACGGTGGGAATGGCGTTCTCGGCCTTGTCGAGCACCTCGCCGAAGGCCGGGTTGGCGCTGCGCGAGCCGCTGAGCGCGCCCGCGAAGATCGCGGTGTTGGCATAGCGCAGCACGTAGCGGCCGAACAGCATCGTGAGGATCATCGGCACGATGGTCACGACCACGCCCACGCCGAAGATCGTGAGCCCGTGCTGCTTGACCGTCTGCACCGCCTGCAGCCCCGACGAGAGCCCGACCACGGCCACGAAGCCGGCCAGGCCCAGGTCCTTGAGCAGTTGCACGGCGCTGGTCGGCAGCGCGCCGAAAGTCTGGCGCCGCGCGCGGTACCAGCCGAACAGCAGGCCCGAGAGCAGGGCGCCGCCGCCGGCGCCGAGCGTGAGCGGAATGTTGCCGATCTTCACGCTCAGCAAGCCCACCAGCAGGCCGACCACCAGGCCCGCGCCGAGGTAGACGAAGTCGGTCTTGGCGCTCGGCACGATCACGTCGCCGACGATCGCGGCCACGCGCTTGACGTCCTGCTCGGCGCCGAAGATCGTGACCACGTCGCCGGCCTGCACCACGGTGTCGGGCTGCATCGGCAGCACCTGGCCCATGCGGCTGAGCTGCACCACGAAGATGCCGTGCCGCACGCCGCCCGCGGTGGCTTCGCGGATCTGCGCCACGGTCTTGCGCTCGAAGTCCTTGTGGGTCAGCACGATGTCGCGCTTGTGCATGGTGAGCTCCATGCCCTCGACCGCGTAGACCTCCTTGCCCAGCAGCGGCGCGCTCGCCACCACCGCGTCGCGCCGGCCCACGGCCAGCACGATGTCGCCGCGGCGCAGCGCGAGCGTGGGGCTGACCTCGACGAAGCGGCCGTCGCGCTTCACGCGCTCGATCGTGATGGTGGTGGCCGGGTCGGCGTTCTCGATGTCGGCCACGGTGCGCTGCGGGTCGGCCGTGAGCTCGTAGATGCGGCCCACCAGCGAGGGCGCGGCTTCCTCCTGGTCGGCGCCCAGCACCTTCACGCCGGACTGCATCGCGGTCTCGGCCGCGATCGCGTCGTCGCGGATGGTGCGGCCCATGAACTTGGGCAGCAGGTTGACGCAGACGATGATCGCGCCGAAGGAACCGAAGACGTAGGTCACGGCATAGCCGATCGCCACGTTGGCCTGCAGTCGCGCGGTCTCGGCCGCGTCGAGGCCGAGCTTGGCGATCGCGTCGCCGGCCGTGCCGATGATGGCCGACTGCGTGAGGCCGCCGGCCGCCACGCCGGCCGCCAGGCCCTTGTCGAGCCCGAACCACTTGGCCATGACCACCACCGTTGCCAGGCCGGTGGCCGCCATCACCGCGGCCAGGACGATCTCCTTGATCGACTGCCGGCCCAGCGAGCTGAAGAACTGCGGCCCGCTCTCGAAGCCCACCGCGTAGATGAAGAGCGCGAACAGCACCGCCTTCACGCCGGCGTCGACCTGCACGCCGACCTGGCTCACGATCACCGCCACCAGCAGCGAGCCGGCCACGCCGCCGAGCTGGAACTTGCCGAACTTGATCTTGCCGATCCAGTAGCCGACCGCCAGGGAGAGAAAGAGCGCCATCTCGGGCGACTTCTTGAATGTGTCGTGCAGCCATTCCATGCGTCAGCTCCTTCCAGGTTTCGAATTCATTTCGCCGCGTGCTGCACCAGCCCGGCCAGCGCGACGATCAGCGGTCCCATCAGCGGCAGCACCACGTTCGAGATCGCATAGGTGATGGTGTAGCCCAGCAGCGGGGTGGCGTTGCCGGCCGCGTTCTGCACCGCGCTGAGGGCCGGCGTGCTGCACTGCTGGCCCGCGATCGCGCCCAGCAGCACCGGCGCCTCGAGCTTGAGCAGCCGGTGGCCGACGAACAGCGACAGGCTCGCCGGCACCACCGCCACGGCCACGCCGACCAGCGGCAGCGCCACGCCGAACTTCTTGATCAGCGCCAGCGCCTGCGGCCCCGAGGCCAGGCCGACGCAGGCGATGAAGGTGGCCAGGCCCAGGTCCTTCATCAGCGCCAGTGCATCGGGCGGCACGCTGAGCCGGTGCGGGTTCTTCGCCTGGTACCAGCCGAAGGCCAGGCCGGTGAGCAGCGCGCCGCCGCCGGTGCCGAGCGAGAACGGGATGCCGCCGAGCCTGACGCTGAAGCCGCCGATGAAGACGCCGAGCAGGATGCCCGCGGCCGCGAAGCTGATGTTGCTGCGCGTCGAGGCCAGCACGCGGTCGCCGGCCAGCGGCAGCGCGCGTGCCACCTCGTCGACCGGGCCGTAGAGCTGGAGCACGTCGCCGCGCGCGAGCCGCAGGTCGCCCAGCAGCGGCATCGCATGGCGGTCGCGCGTCACGCCCGTGACCTGCACCGAGGGCGGCAGCGCCGCGGCCAGCTCGCGCAGCTCGCGGCCGAACCATTCGCGCCGGTTCAGCACCGCCTCGGTGGTCTCGACCACCGCGTCGAAGGCCGTGGTGTCGGCGAACTCGCGGCCCAGCAGCTCGGCCACGTTGACCAGCGCCGCGCGCCGGCCGATGGCCAGCACCCGGTCGTGGGCGCGCAGCCGCAGCGCGGGCTCCACCGCCAGGCTCTGGCCGGCGCGCAGCACGCGCTCGATGTGGGCCTGGCCGCCGAGGATCGCCGCCAGCTCGCCGATCGAGCGGCCGCGTCCGGTCGTCACTTCGAACACGCGGCCGACCATCTCGGGCACGGCGCTCGCGGCGCCGGGATCGTCGCCGCCGCCACCCATGGTCTTCCACAGACGGTCGGCCTCGGCGCGCAGGTTTACGCGCAGCAGCAGCGGAAATATCTGGCTCGTGAAGACCACGATCGCGATCAGCCCGAACACGTAGGTGATCGAGTAGGCCGTGACCACGTTGGCCTGCAATTGCTGCATGTCCGCCGCCGGCAGGCCGAGCTTGGAGATCGCGTCGGTGGCCGTGCCCACCACCGCCGACTCGGTGGCCGCGCCGGCCATCAGCCCGGCGGCCGTGCCTTGGTCGAGCGACAGCAGCACGGTGGCGCCCAGCACCAGCGCGAGCACCGCCACCACCTCGACCAGGCACAAGAGGCCCAGGCGCAGGCCCTTGGCGTCGAGGTTGGCGAAGAACTGCGGGCCGCCCGCATAGCCGAGCGCGAAGATGAAGAGCATGAAGAACACGTTCTTCACGCTGTCGTCGACCCGGATGCCGAGCTGGCCGACCACCAGCGCCGCGATCAGGGTGCCGCAGATGCCGCCGAGCTGGATCGGTCCGAAGCGGATGGCGCCGATGGCATGGCCGATGGCGAGCACGAGGAACAGCGCGATCTCGGGCTGGGTTCTCAGCAGTTCGACGACCTCGCCACTCACGCGTGCCTGACCTCCAAAGTGCCGGCTCATTCTGTCGGCAATGCGACCAAATGCAAGTAACTGTTTCGTTTGACAGACGTCCAGATCGCGCGCCGTGAGCCGAATCCTTGATGCTTCCTGTGCGGGTTTTCGATAACTAAATCATATTGATTTAGTCGCTTCCTTCGCCGATAGTCCGCTGGCGCCCGGCCCGGCGACGCCATCCGCATGGCGAGCCGGCCGGATTTCGAGAACCAAGAGGCGGTCCGATCCAGCCGCCTGCCCAAGGAGAGACAACCATGCCCCGCATCCGCTGCATCCTGGCCCTGGCGGCCGCGTCCGTCGCCGCATCCACCGCCTTCGCCGCCGGCGAACCGGTGATCGGCCTCGTCACCAAGACCGAGACCAACCCCTTCTTCGTGAAGATGAAGGAGGGCGCGCAGGAAGAGGCGAAGAAGCTCGGCGCCAAGCTGCTGTCGGGCGCGGGCAAGGCCGACGGCGACAACGCGGGCCAGATCACGGCCATGGAGAACATGATCGCGGCCGGCGCCAAGACCATCCTGATCACGCCGAGCGACGCCAAGGCCATCGTGCCGGCGATCAAGAAGGCGCGCGACAAGGGGATCATGGTGATCGCGCTCGACAGCCCGGCCGATCCGCCCGAGGCCACCGACGCGCTGTTCGCCACCAACAACTACACGGCCGGCGTGCTGATCGGCGAATACGCCAAGGCCGCGATGGCCGGCAAGACGCCGAAGATCGTCGCGCTCGACCTGCTGCCGGGCCACCCGGTGGGCGCGCAGCGCCACAACGGCTTCATGAAGGGCTTCGGGCTGGCCGCGAACGACGCCAAGTCGAACGAGCTGTCGAAGGCGCCCGAGATCGTCTGCATGGCCGACAGCTTCGGCGACCAGGCCAAGGCCCAGACCGTGATGGAGAACTGCCTGCAGAAGGCGCCCGACGTGAACCTGGTCTACACCATCAACGAGCCCGCCGCGGCCGGTGCCTACAACGCGCTCAAGCGCGCGGGCAAGGAGAAGGGCGTGTTGATCGTCTCGGTCGACGGCGGTTGCCAGGGCATCAAGGACACCAACGCCGGCATCATCGCCGCGACCTCGCAGCAGTACCCGCTGAAGATGGCCGCGATGGGCGTGGCCGCTGGCGTGGAGTTCGCCAAGACCGGCAAGAAGGCCTCGGGCTACGTCGACACCGGCGTGACCCTGATCGCGGGCAAGAGCGTGGCCGGCGTCGAGAGCAAGGACACCAAGACCGGCGCCGAGCTGTGCTGGGGCAAGAAGTAATCGGCCGGCCCCGGGGAGGCACGACGATGGCGAAATCCGCAACGCACCACATCCCGTGGGGCGCCCTCGGGCCGTGGCTGGCCCTGCTGGGTGCCTGCATCTTCTTCGCGACCCAGTCCGACCGCTTCCTCACCGGCGGCAACCTCTCGCTGATCCTGCAGCAGGTGATGGTGGTCGGCGTGATCGCGATCGGCCAGACGCTGATCATCCTCACGGCCGGCATCGACCTGTCGTGCGGCATGGTGATGGCGCTGGGCAGCATCGTCATGACCAAGTTCGCCACCGAGCTCGGCCTGCCGGTGCCGGTGGCCATCCTCTGCGGCATCGGCGTGACCACGCTGTTCGGCCTGCTCAACGGCCTGCTGGTCACGCGCATCAAGCTGCCGCCCTTCATCGTGACCCTGGGCACCTTGAACATCGCCTTCGCGATCACGCAGCTGTATTCGTCCTCGCAGACCATCACCGACCTGCCGGCCGGCCTCACGGGCCTGGGCACCACCTTCGCCATCGGCGGCACCGAGGTCGCCTGGGGCGCGGTGCTGATGGTGCTGCTGTACCTGCTCGCCTGGTTCGTGCTGCGCGAGACCGGCGCCGGCCGCCACATCTACGCGGTGGGCAACAACGCCGAGGCCACGCGGCTGGTCGGCATCCCGACGCAGCGCGTGCTGCTGGGCGTGTACGTGGCCGCGGGCGTGTTCTACGGCATCGCCTCGCTGCTGTCGGTGGCGCGCACCGGCGTGGGCGATCCCAACGCGGGCCAGACCGAGAACCTCGATGCCATCACGGCCGTGGTGCTCGGCGGCACCAGCCTGTTCGGCGGCCGCGGCATCGTGCTCGGCTCGCTGATCGGCGTGCTGATCGTGGGCGTATTCCGCAACGGGCTCACCTTGATGGGCGTGTCGTCGATCTACCAGGTGCTGGTGACGGGCGTGCTCGTGATCCTCGCGGTAGCGGCCGACCAACTCTCGCGCAAGGGGGCCCGCTGATGAACGCCGCTGCGGACAAGAAGATTGTGATGCAGGCCCAGGGCCTGGTGAAGCGCTACGGCCAGGTCACCGCGCTCGACGGCGTCGACTTCGAGCTGCGCGAGGGCGAGATCCTCGCGGTGATCGGCGACAACGGCGCGGGCAAGTCCTCGCTGATCAAGGCGCTGTCGGGCGCGATCGTGCCCGACGAGGGCCGCATCCTGCTCGACGGCCGGCCGGTGCAGTTCCGCAATCCGCTCGATGCGCGCCGCGCCGGCATCGAGACCGTCTACCAGGACCTGGCCGTCGCGCCCGCGATGACCATCTACGAGAACCTGTTCCTCGGCCGCGAGCTGCGCCGCCCCGGCTTTCTCGGCAACGTGCTGCGCATGCTCGACAAGAAGCGGATGCTGCAGGAGAGCGCCGCCCGCATGGCCGACCTCAAGGTCGGCATCCAGTCGATGACGCAGGCCGTCGAGACCCTCTCGGGCGGCCAGCGCCAGTGCGTGGCGGTGGCGCGCAGCGCGGCCTTCGCGCGCCACGTGGTCATCATGGACGAGCCCACCGCCGCGCTCGGCGTGAAGGAGGGCAACATGGTGCTCGAGCTGATCCGCCGCGTGCGCGACCGCGGCCTGCCCGTGGTGCTGATCAGCCACAACATGCCGCACGTGTTCGAGGTCGCCGACCGCATCCACGTCGCGCGCCTGGGCAAGCGCGCCGCCGTGCTCGATCCGAAGAAGATCAGCATGAGCGACACCGTGGCCGTGATGACCGGCGCCATGCTGCCGAGCGCCTTGCCCGCGGAGGCGCATGCCTGATGCCGCGCCCGCCGCGCGCATGCCCGACCTGCTGCGCCCGCGCGGCTCCAACCAGGTCGGCATGCGCCAGTTCAACGAGCGCACCGTGCTGCAGGCGCTGCGCGTGCACGGCAGCCTGCCCAAGGCCGAGCTCGCGCGCCTCACCGGCCTGAGCGCGCAGACCATCGGGCTGATCACCGCGCGACTCGAGGAGGACGGCCTCATCGTCAAGCAGAGCCGCGTGCGCGGCCGCATCGGCCAGCCCTCGGTGCCGCTCGCGCTCAACCCCGACGGCGCCTTCGCGATCGGCGTCAAGGTCGGCCGGCGCGGCGCCGAGTGGCTGCTGATCGACTTCACGGCCCAGGTGCGCGAGCGCCATGCGATGGCCTACGACTTTCCCGACGCCGAGGCGCTGCTGCCCGCGATCGCGCAGCACACCCACCGGCTGCGCGACGGCCTGGGACCCTTGGCCGCGCGCACCGTCGGCGTGGGGCTCGCCGCGCCGTTCCTGCTCGGCGGCTGGCACCGCACGCTCGGGCTGTCGAAGGCGCAGTCCGACCTGTGGAACGGCATGGACCTGGGCGCCGAGGTGCGCCAGCGCACCGACCTGCCGGTGATCTTCGCGCGCGACACCGTCGCGGCCTGCGTCGCCGAGCTGGTGAGCGGGCGCGGCCACGACCTCAAGAGCTTTCTCTACGTGTTCGTCGACACCTTCGTCGGCGGCGGCCTGGTGCTCAACTCGCACCTGCATGGCGGTGCGCACGGCAATGCAGGCGCGCTCGCCTCGCTGCCGATGCAGCGCGTGCGTGGCGCGCAGCGTGATGCCGACGCGGCGCCGCCGCAACTGATCGCCGAGGCCTCGCTGTGGGAGCTCGAGCAGCGGCTGCAGCGCGAGGGCATCGACCCCGACGCGGCCTACGACGAGCGCGCGCTGCAGCCACCGTTCGCCGACGCCACCCGCGCCTGGCTCGCCTCGGCCGCCGAGGC
This sequence comes from Variovorax paradoxus, assembly GCA_016806145.1. Lineage (NCBI taxonomy): Bacteria > Pseudomonadati > Pseudomonadota > Betaproteobacteria > Burkholderiales > Comamonadaceae > Variovorax > Variovorax paradoxus. The sequence goes on along the minus strand of CP063166.1, from coordinate 4,314,263 downwards.
GCTGGCCCATGCGATCGCGAGCGGCACCGCGATGCTCGACCTGGCCGACGTGGTGATGGACGGCTCGATGTCGCGCCCGCTGCAGCAGGCGCTGCTCGAGGCCACGCGCGCCGCGCTCGACGGCTGCAACTGGGAGGGCCTGTGGCGTCCGCAACTGCATGGCGGCCGCGTCGGCGCGCAGGCCTGCGCGCTGGGCGGCGCGATGCTGCCGCTGCACGTCAACTTCGCGCCCGACCACGAGGTGTTCCTCAAGGCCGGCTGAAGACCGGCCGGCAGGCGGGCATGCCCGAGAATCGGCGCATGCCCCACGCCGTCTCCCTGCTGCGCGCCGAACGTCTCGCGCGCAGCGTCAAACCTTTCCTGGCCCGTGGCGGCTTCAAGCGCGAACGCTGCGCCGGCTGCCGGCTCGCGCCCAGCCATTGCCTGTGCGCGCTGCGGCCCTCGATGGCCACGCGCGCGGGCGTCTGCCTGATCATGGGCGACATCGAGGCGCTCAAGCCCAGCAACACCGGCTGGCTGATCGCCGACGTGGTCGAGGACACCTTCGCCTTCGGCTGGTCGCGCACCGAGGTCGATCCCGCGCTGCCGGCCCTGCTGGCCGATTCGCAATGGCAGCCGTACGTGGTGTTCCCGGGCCAGTACGCCGCGCCCGAGCGGGTGGTGCAGACCGTCGCGCCGCCCGAGGCCTCGCAGGGCCACCCCGCGAAGCGCCCCCTGTTCGTGCTGCTCGACGGCACCTGGGCCGAGGCCCGCAAGATGTTCCGGCGCAGCCCCTACCTCGAGCACCTGCCGGTGCTGAGCCCGGCGCTCTCGCGCAGCACGCAGTACCGACTGCGCCAGTCGGGGCGCGACGACCACCTCTGCACCAGCGAGGTCGCGAGCCTGTGCATGGAACTGGCCGGCGACGCCCTGGCCGCGCAGATCCTCGATGCCTACCTCGCGGTCTTCACCCACCACTACCTGCAGGCGAAGAACCAGTCGCCGGTCGATGGGGAGGGCGAGGCGCATCGAAGGTTGCGGGCGCTGTCGGCTTCGCGGGCCTGAGGCCGGCCTGCAGCGCCATCCCGATCCCGAGCACCGCGACCAGCGTCACCGCCAGCAGCATGAAGGCCAGCGCCGCGCCGAAGGGCCAGTTGTTGAGCCCGACGAACTGCTGGTAGATCTCGGGCGTCATCATGCGAAAGCGCGGCCCGCCGATCAGTACCGGCGTGGCATAGGCGTTCATGCAGAGGATGAACACCAGTGACATGCCCGCGATCACCCCCGGCATGGCCTGCGGCAGCACCACGCGGCGGAAGGCGGTCAAGGGCCGCGCGCCGAGGTTGGCCGCGGCCTCCTCGACGTTGCGCGGAATGCCCTCGATCACGCTGGCCAGCGTCATCACCATCAGCGGCAGCACGATCGTGACCATCACGCCCACCACCGCGGGCTGGTGGAACATCAGCTGCAGCGGCTCGCGCGCCAGCCCGCTCCATTGCGCCAGCGCATTGAACAGCCCGCTGTTGCCCAGCAGCGCCATCCAGCCGGCCGAGCGCACCACGTTGCCCACCATCAGCGGCAGGATGGTGGCCAGCGTGAGCCACATCTTCCAGCGCCGCGGCATGCGCGCCAGCGTGTAGCCCGCGGGCAGGCCCAGCAGCAGCGCGATGCCCGTGGTCAACGCGGCCACCTTCAGCGTCACCCCCAGCACTTCGCGAAAGTACGGGTCGGCGAACAGCTGCACGTAGTTGCGCGCCGTGAAGGCCTCGACCATCAGCTCGGTCGGCGTGTAGAGGTTGAGCGAGTAGCGCAGCAGCATCGCCATCGGCGCCACCATCAGCGCCAGCACGATCGCGATGGCGGGCAGGGTCAAAAGACGCATCGCTCAGGCCGCCTTGAAGTCGCGCGACCAGTACTGCTGCAGCGCCGGCATGGCCTGCGCGAGGTAACCGAAATCGGGCACCTTGAAGCGCGACTGCTCCTCGGGCGTGAAGGCGATCTGCGCGGCCAGCTCGGGCGGCAGCTTCGCATTGGTGACGGTGGGCACGTAGCCCATGCGCTCGGCGAAGGCCGACTGCGCGCCGGCATCGAGCATCGCGTTCAGGTAGGCGAAGGCGTTGTCCTTCTGCTGGCTGTTCTTGGGCACCGAGGCGGTGAAGGTGGTCGGCACGATGCCCTCGGCCGGCACGGCCGCCGCCACGCTCAAGCCGGCGCGCCGCCACTGGTGGACGCGGGCGCGCCAGGCCAGGGTGATCCAGATGTCCTCGGCCTTGAGCGCCTGCGCCACCGCCTCGTTGGTGGCGAAGATCTTGGGCGCCAGCGCCTTCATCTCGCCGAGCTTGGCCATGCCGGGCGCGAGGTCGCCCAGCGTGCCGCCGGCCGCGAGCGAGGCGGCGGCGATGTTGTAGGGGAACAGGATGTCGGCGAAGCCGACGCGGCCCTTGTACTTCGGATCCCAGAGGTCGGCGAGCGACTTCGGCGGCGCCTTGATCTTCGCGGGGTTGTAGGCGATGACCAGGCCCGAGTAGATGTGCGGCAGCGCCTGCGGCTGGCGCAGCGCGGCGATGGCGTTCTTCGCGTTCGGCACGTTGGCCTCGGTCAGCGTCTCGAACAGGCCCAGCTGCGCGAGGCCGCTGGCCTCGAAGTCGACCATCGACACCACGTCGAGGCTGCCGCGGCGGCTGCTGCGCTCGGCCAGCAGCTTGGCCTTGCGTGGCGGACCGTCGTCCACGCTCTGCACCGCCTCGATGCCCAGCGGCTTGAGCAGCGGCTGCTCGACATGCTTGCCGAGCAGGTCGCCGTAGTCGCCGCCCCAGGTGGCGACGACGACGCGCCCGCCGACGGCGGCCAGGGCGGGGCGGGTGGTCGCCAGCGGCAGCGAGGCTGCGGCCAGCAGCAGGGAACGGCGTGTGGAATGCATGGACATGATCGGAATGAAGAGAAAGGAAGAAGGAAGCTCAGGAAGCCGTGGCATCCGCGGGCAGAGGCAGCGCGTGTTCCGCCGACCACTGCAGGCTCACGCGCTCGCCGATCGCGGGAGCGCCCTGTGCCGGCACGCTGGGCTGCGCCACCGAGACCGGGCCGACCTCGGTCTCGAAGTGCCATTCGGTCGTGCCGCCCAGGTAAGTGCCGAGCTTCACGCGCGCGGGCAGGCCGGGCGCGCCGGCCTCGGCGATGCGGATGCGGTCGGGCCGCACCATCAGCGCGAGTTCGTCGGTCGCGCGCAGCGAAGTCGCCGCGGCAGCGCAGGGCAGCAACTGCGCGCCCGCGCGGAAAGCACCGGGCGCCTCGAGCCGTCCCGGCACCAGGTTGCAGCGCCCGATGAAGTTGGCGACGAACTGGTCGACCGGCTGCTCGTACACCTGCTGCGGCGTGCCGACCTGCCGCACCCGGCCATGGTCCATCACGGCCAGCCGGTCGGCGGTGGTGAGCGCCTCTTCCTGGTCGTGCGTCACCAGCAGCGTGGTGAGCCCCAGGCGCTGCTGCAGCGCGCGGATCTCGAGCCGCACCTCGGTGCGCAGCCGTGCGTCGAGGTTCGACATCGGCTCGTCGAGCAGGAACACCGCGGGCCGCACCACCAGCGCGCGCGCCAGCGCCACGCGCTGCTGCTGGCCGCCCGAGAGCGCGGCGGGCCGGCGCTCGGCCAGGTGCTCGAGCTGCACCAGCCGCAGCGCTTCCTTCACGCGCGCGGCCTGCTCGGCGCGCGGCACCTTGCGCATCTTCAGCCCGAAGGCCACGTTCTCGGCCACGCTCATGTGTATGAACAGCGCATAGCCCTGGAACACCATGCCGGTGTCGCGCGCATGCGGCGGCGCATGCGTCACGTCGCGGTCGCCGAACAGGATGCGGCCCGCGCTCGGCGGCACGAAGCCGGCCACCATGCGCAGCGTGGTGCTCTTGCCGCAGCCCGAGGGGCCGAGCAGCGCGAGCAGTTCGCCCTGGGCCACGCGCAGGTCGAGATGGCGCACCGCGACCGTGCGGTCGTAGGTGCACTGGAGGTTGTCGAGATGGAGATGGCTCAAGAGGTCACCCGGGAAAGACTGACGAAACGATCGGCGACCAGCAGCAGCACGGCGATCAGCACGGTCTGCACCGTGCCGACCGCGGCCAGCGTCGGGTTCATGTTGAAGTTGAGGTAGCTCAGCATTTCCACCGGCAGGGTGGCGTACCCGGGGCCCGTGAGCATCATCGTCATCTCGAGGTTCTCGAAGCTGGCGATGAAGCTGAACACCGCCGCGGCCACGATGCCGGCGCGCATCGAGGGCAGCGTGACGCGCAGGAACACCGTGAGCGGGCGCGCGCCCAGGTTGGCCGCGGCTTCCTCGGGCGCGCGGCCCAGGCCCTGCAGGCTGGCCGAGACCAGGCGCACCGTCCACGGAATCGCCAGCAGCGCATGCGCGGCGATCAGGCCCGGCAGCGTCGCGACGATCTGCAGGTCGATGGCGTTGTCCACGCGCACGAAGAACACGTAGATGCCGGTGCCCAGCACCACGCCCGGAAAGGCCAGCGGCGACAGCAGCAGCGCCGACAGCGCACGCCGGCCGCGGAACCGGCCGCGCTCGATCGCATAGGCCGCCGCCGTGCCGGTGCCCACGCCGAGCAGCGCGGAGATCGCCGCGAGCTGCAGCGACAGCACGAAGCTGCTCGCGAACTGTGGCTTGCTCCAGGCATTGGCGTACCAGTGCAGCGAATAGCCCTCGGGCGGGAAGCTCATGATCGGCTGCGCGAACACGCTGAGCCAGGCCACGGTGACCAGCGGCAGCAGCATCGCGGCATAGGTGACGCCCACCAGCAGCCGGCGCGCGACGGTGGTGGGGCTCATGCGCAGCTTTCCTCGAGCACGGCCGACAGCGGCCGGCCGATCGCATTCGGCCGCGCGGCCGCGTGCATGGTGAGTGGCAGCGGCGGGTGCAGCTCGCGCAGTTCGTCGAGCCGCATGCCGCGCACGATCACGACCAGGAAGGAGCCGCTCGCCGTGCCGGCGAACGGCAGCAGCGGGGCGAACAGCGTGCCCACGCACTGCACCAGCAGCGGCAGCCGCTCGCCGCGTACCGCGACCACTCCCTTGACGCGCAGCAGCCGCTCGCCGCACAGGCCCGCGAGGTTGTCGAGCCATTCGGCGAGCGCATCGCGTGCCACCGGCGCGGCGAAGCGGCACAGGGCGGTGCGGATGTCGCTGTGCGCGGGCGTGTCGTCCGACGCGGCCAGTTCGGGCATCGGCGAGCGCGCGGCCGGCGGTGCGAGCGCGGCCAGTGCGCGCGCTCCCGGCGTCGGCTCGGCCACCAGTTCGGCCAGCGGATTGACCCGCGCGAGCAGTGCGCGCGCCGCCTCGGTGGCACCCGCGGGCGCGAGGTCCTGCCGCGTCAGCACGATGCGCTGCGCGCCCGCGATCTGCGCGGCCGCCTCGGGCAGCGCCAGCAGGGACTCGCCGCGCACGCAGTCGAAGGTGGCGACCACCTGCGCGCGCAGGTGCGCGGCCAGCGGACCGAGGCTGCGCAGCACGGGGCCGGGTCGCGCGAGGCCGGTGGTCTCGAGCACGATGCGCGCGAGCGGCGGCAGGCCGCGCGTCTCGCGCTCCTCGATCAGCGCCGCGATGGTGCCGGGCAGGTCGCCGCCCATCGCGCAGCACACGCAGCCGTTGCTCAGCAAGGCCATCGGCACCTTGGCGGCGGTGGCGGCGAGCACCGCGCCGTCGAGGTCGACCTCGCCGATCTCGTTGACGATCACGGCCGTGTCGGCCGCCTGCGGCAGCCGCAGGTAGCTCGACAGCAGCGTGGTCTTGCCGCTGCCGAGGAAGCCGGTGAGCACGGTCAGTTCGATCGGCACCGGATGGAAGTCGCTCGCCGGATTCATGCCGTGGCCGCCTCGGCGCGGTTGGCCGCGACCATCGCGCGCACGTCGGCCAGCAGCTCGGCCGTGTCGTAGCAGATGCCCCCCGCGATGGTGCGGCTCAATCCGCGCTGCCACTCCACGCGCCGGCTGTCGTCGTTCAGCCGCATCGCGCCGGTGCCGTAGAGCAGCTTGAAGTCCTCGAGCGGGTTCTGGTCGTGCACCAGCAGGTCGGCGCGCTTGCCGACCTCGAGGCTGCCGCAGTCGGCCTCGATGCCCAGCAGGTGCGCGCCCTCGAGCGAGGCGGCGCGGATCACCTCGAGCGGATGGAAGCCGGCCTCCTGCAGCATCTCGAGCTCGCGCACGAAACCGAAGCCGAACAGCTGGAAGATGAAGCCCGAGTCGCTGCCCGCGCAGACGCGGCCGCCGCGGTTCTTGTACTCGTTGATGAAGCGCATCCAGAGCCGGTAGTTCTCCTTCCACTCGATCTCGTTCTTCGTCGACCAGCGGTACCAGTACGAGCCGTGGCCGCCGCGGTAGGGCTGGAAGTTGTCCCAGTAGGCCTGCCAGGTGTAGTCGTCGTGCCAGTCGGCGCGGCGCGTGCGCATCAAGTCGCGGTTGGCGTCGTAGATGCCGAAGGTGGGCACGAAGGCGAAGCCGAGTTCGAGGAAGCGGTCCATCGCGTTGCGCCAGGTGGCGCTGCCGGGCTGCGCGGCCTGGCCGAAGGTCTGGCCCGCGACCGCGAAGCGGAAGTACTCGTCGCCGTAGTCGTAGTCGGCCGGGTAGTTCTGCACCACGCGCTCCTCGAACAGCGCCTCGGGCAGACCGTAGTAGTGCTCGGCGCTGGTCAGGCCCCACTGCGCGGTGGTCAGCGCGTTCATGCGCGTGACGGCCATCTGCGCATGGTGGCAGCCGCTGCGCAGGCCCAGGCTCGCGCACTCGGCTAGCGCGGCCTGCATGAGGGCCGGCGGCGCGCCGAAAAACTTCACGCCGTCGGCGCCGCGCGCCTTGAGCCGGCCCAGCCAGTCGCGCGCCTGCGCCGGCGTGTGCAGGGTCTTGAGGATGTCGTTGACGGCCGGGAAGTAGGCGTGCGCGAGGATGCGCGGCGCCGCGATGGTGCCGGCGGCCGCGCGCTCGCGCTGGTCCAGGGTCCAGCCCAGGCCGTTGAAGCAGCCCATCTCGCGCACCGTGGTCACGCCATGCGCCAGCCACAGCTTGTAGACGTAGTCGGCCGGCGGCGCATCGCGGCTGACGAAGGGCGAGCCGATGTGGGCATGGGCATCGACGAAGCCCGGCGTGACGAACTTGCCGTGGCAGTCGATCTCGTGCTGGCCCGCGGCCGGGCGCCCGGCCGGATCGATGGCGAGACGCGGCGCGCCCACGCCGCGCATCTCCACGATGCGGTCGCGCTCGATCACGATGTCCACCGGTCCCCAGGGCGGCGCGCCGGTGCCGTCGATCACGGTGGCGCCACGCAGCACCAGGCGCTCGAACGGCCCTTCGCCGCGGTCGCGCCGCGTGGCGCGTGCCTCCTCGGTGCCGCCGCGCAGCCGGAGTCCGGCCGCGATCTCGTCGCCGGCCTCGACGCCCGGCATGCTGTCCTGCAACGCAGTTGCTGCTGTCACTCGAATCTCCTCGAACATCATCCGGAGAAGCCGGATGGCGAGGGCGATTCTTTCGAGCGAGGGGGCAGGCCGTCTCGGTCAATCCTGCGCGGCCGACAGCACGTTCTTGCTGCCGGGTCCGCGAAAGCGCGCGGTGGCGCGGTCCGCTACTGGCGCCGGGCCTGCCGGTAGACCTGTGGCGTCATGCCTTCTGTGCGGCGGAACAGCCGCGCGAGATGGCTGGAGTCGGAGAAGCCGCAGTCCATGGCGATCTGCAGGATGTTCTTGTCCGAGAAGGCCAGGTCGGCCTTGGCCAGCCGCAGCCGCGCCGCCACCAGGTGCGCATGCGGCGTGAGGCCGTAGCGCTGCTTGAAGCGGCGCGCGAAATGGAATTCGCTCATCTCGGCCAGGCGCGCGAGCCGCGCCACGCTCAGTGGCTCGTGCGGATGGCGCTCCACGTGGTCGAAGGCCGCCTGCAGGCCCTCGTGCGCCGGCGGCGCTTCGGCCCGGACCACGCGCCCGTAGCTGCGCAGCAGGTGCGCCACCAGCGACTGCGCGATGCCGTCGGCATACATGCGCCCGGCCGCGCCGTCGGCATCGAGCGCCGCCAGGAGTTGCGCGCCGAGCAGGCGGCCCACGTGGTCGTCGCGGTACAGCGGGCCGTCGCGCGGCTCGAAGTCGTCGAAGTCGATGCCGAAGCGGCGCGCGGTGGCGCGCAATTCGCCGAGCGAGAAATGGATGTGCAGCAGGTCGAAGGGGCTGGGCGATTCGAAGCCCGTGCGCTCGATGGTGCGCGAGTCGATCAGCCGCACGCTGCCGCCTTCGATCGGGCCGTCCCAGATCACCGTGTCGTCGACGCGCGAGCAGGCGTCCATCGGCAACAGCACCATCGAGAACATCATGAAGTCCTGCGAGGTCTCGATGTCGAACTGGAAGGGACCGCCGGTCTTGCGCGTCCAGCGCAGCACCGACACCCCGGTGGACGGCAGGTTCATCAGCGCGCCGGCACTGCGCAGACCCCACAGGTCTTCCATGTCGTTGAGGTCGCGCAGGGGCAGCATGAGGTGCGTTCGGGATGAGGCGGCAGGCGCCGAGGCAGTCGAAAGTGCGCGAATTCTCATGCATTTTCCGGGCCAGTCACCGGGGGGTAATCCCGGTCCGGCCGCTGCCCGCGGCATTCCCTCCGCATCCCGCGCAGCGCGCGCTGCTACTGCGCCTGCAGCCCGAGCTCCTTCGTCATCGCCTGGTAGGTGGGCCAGGTGCGCTGGATGAAGCGCTGCAGCTCGGCGCCCGTCAGCGGCGCTTCCTCCACGCCGAGCTGCGCCAGCACATTCTTGACGGCCTCCGACCTGGACGCCGATTCGCGGCAGGCATCGGCGACGCGGCGCACCACGTCGGCCGGAAGACCCGCGGGGCCCAGGATCATGTTGCACTCGGTGAGGTTCTCGAACGCGGGCCCGGTGAAGCCCTCGTCGGCCCAGGTCGGAATGCCGGGCAGCAGCTTTTCCGAGCGCCCGCCCGAGATCACCAGCACCGGCCGGAAGCTGCCTTTCTGGATCCCGGGGCCCAGGCCCGCCAGCGAGCCCGCGCCGATGTCGATGTTGCCCGCCATCAGGTCGAACACCATCGGGCCCGTGCCCTTGTAGTTCACGATGTCGAACCTGGCGCCGGTCTGCTTGGCGAGCTGGGTCATCATGATCTGCCAGCCCGAGCCGATGCCGTAGTTGCCCACCGACACCGGCCGCTGGCGCGCGAGCGCGAGCAGTTCCTTGAAGTTCTTCACCGGCAGGTCCTTCTTCACCACCATCGGCGACACGCCGGTGCTGAAGGCCGCGATCGGCACCAGGTCTTTCGAGGTGTCGAGCGGCACCTTCTTGAGCATCACCGGTGCCTGCGCGAGCTGGCTGTGCAGCGTGATGAGCAGGGTGTAGCCGTCCGCGGGGGAGCGCGCCACGTTGTCCGCCGCGATCATGCCGATGCCGCCGGGCTTGTTCTCCACCACCACCGCCTGGCCCAGGCTCGAGGTCATGTACTCGGCCACCGCGCGCGCGGTGGCGTCGTTGGACGAGCCGGGTGCCTGCGCGGCCACCAGCCGCACCGGCTTGGTGGGCCAGTCCTGCGCGAAGGCCAGCCGCGGCAGTGCGCCGGCGCCCAGCGCCAGGGCGGCCGCGAGCAGCTGCCGCCGGCGGGCGGCATCCAGGGGCAGGGACGGTTCGATCTTGTCTCGTTGCATTTGTTTGTCTCCTTCGGGTCGCTTCAGGTGACGCGGCTGCCGGCGGCAGCGCGTCCACGGGCACGCGCGCCTACATGCCGATGCGGTCGGCCCGCTCGACCAGGTTGCGCACGATGCGCACCGACGCGATGTCGATCATCTTTCCGTCGTACTGCACGGCGCCGAGGCCCTGCGCGAGGGCCTGGTCGTAGGCCTGGATCATGTCGCGCGCACGCGCGACGTCGGCGGCCGGCGGCGAGAAAGCTTCCTGCGCGAGCGCGACCTGCGAGGGATGGATGGCCCACTTGCCGACCATGCCGAGGATCATCGAGCGCCGGCATTCCTCGCGGAAGGCGTCGGGGTCCCTGAAGTCGGCGAAGGGGCCGTCGACCGCATCGATGCGGTGCGCGCGCGCGGCAATGGTCAGCTTGTGGCGCTGGTAGTGCCAGATGTCGCCGGGATAGCCGCTGGCGCCGCCGATGTCGCGCAGCGAGATGCCCTGGCTCGCCGAGTAGTCGCCCATGCCGAAGATCAGGCACTCGAGCCGCGGCGTGGAGGCCGCGATCTCCTCGACCTGCATCATGGCCTCGACCTCCTCGATCAGCACGTCGATGCCGATGCGTTTCTTCATGCCGAGCTTCTTCTCCATCATCGACAGCAGCTTGTCGACGAACTGCACGTCGGCCGCGCTCGTCGCCTTGGGCAGCATGATCACGTCGAGGTTCTCGCGCGCGCCCTCGACCACCTCGATGATGTCCTCGTAGGCGTACTCGGTCGTCAGGTCGTTGATGCGCACGCAGCGCGTGGTGCGGCCCCAGTCGAGGCTGTTGAGCGCGTGCACGATCTTCGCGCGCGCGGGGCGTTTCTCCGACGGCGCGACCGCATCCTCGAGATCGAGGAAGACGAAATCGACGTCCATGCCGGCGGCTTTCTGCATCATCTTCTCGCTCGAGCCGGGCACGGACAGCTGGCAGCGGCGCAATCTCTGGGGTCGTTCTTGCATGGAACTCGTCTCCTTCGGGCAGTGGTTTCAGTGGATGACGTGGTCGGCGCGCAGCGCCGCGATCTCGGCCGGCGCGAAGCCGAAGCCCTGGAGCACCGCGTCGCTGTGCTCGCCGGTGAGCGGGGCGCGCCGGTGCACGCCGCCGGGCGTGTCGCTCATGTGGACCGGCGTGCCGGCCACGGTCAGCGCGCGCGCGGCGCCCGGCTGCTCGGTCTCCACCAGCATCCCGCGCGCGCGGAAATGCGCGTCCTCGAAGATGTCCTGGGCATCGAACACCGGGCCGAACGGAATCTCGGCGCCGAGCAGCGACGACAGCTCGGCCTTGGTGTGGCGCGCGGTCCATTCGCCGACCAGGGCCTCGACTTCGGCGCGGTGCGCCATGCGCGCCTCGTTGCTCGCGTAGCGCGGATCGCTCGCGAGCTCGGGCCGGCCCATGCGCTGCACCAGCGGCACCCAGAAGCGGTCGTTGGGCACGCCGAGGCTCACGTGGCCGTCCTTCGCGGGGAACAGTCCGAACGGACACAGCAGCGGGTGGCCGTTGCCCTCGGGGCCCGGCGACTCGTGCGAGGCGCTGTACTGGTAGACCAGCCGCTCGCAGATCGCCAGCACCGCATCGACCATCGACACGTCGACGAATTGGCCGCGCCCGGTGCGCTGCGCTCGCCAGCAGGCCGAGGCGATGCCGAAGGCGAGGAATGTCGCGGGCACCAGGTCGCCGACGCCCGGTCCGATCTTGGTCGGCGCACCCGCGGGCACCGGGCCGGTGATGCCCATGATGCCGCCCATGGCCTGCGCGACCGGGTCGTAGGCCGGCCAGTCCGCGTAGGGGCTCCGGCCGCTGCGCGGATCGCCGAAGCCGCGCATCGCGGCATAGACCAGCCGCGGGTTCTCGGCGATCAGCGCCTCGTAGCCCAGGCCCAGCCGTTCCATCACGCCGCAGCGGTAGTTCTCGACCAGCACGTCGGCGCCGCGCACCATGCGCAGCAGCGCGGCCTTGCCGGCGGGCTGCTTGAGGTCGAGCGCGAGCGACTGCTTGTTGCGGTTGATCGAGGCGAAGTAGCCACCGAAACCGCCTTCGGCGATGGTCAGCGCGCCGGGCAGGTGCGGGCCGGTCCGGCGCGTGGGGTCGCCGCCGGGCGGCTCGATCTTCACCACGCGCGCGCCCTGGTCGGCCAGCATCATGGTGGCGTAGGGGCCGGCCAGCATGCGCGTGAGGTCGAGCACGACCAGGCCTTCGAGCGCGCCGGTGGCGGCGGGGGCAGCCTGCGTCACCGGCCCGCCCAATGGCTCTTTCGCTTGAGCAGCACGGTGCGCTCGGCCTCGACGCAGAGCTTGTCGTCCTGGTTCAGGCCGTAGTGCCGGAAGCGCACGATGCCGGCGTCGTCGCGGTCGGCCGCGCGCGCTTCCAGCACCTCGCTGTAGGCATAGAGCGTGTCGCCATGGAACACCGGGTGCGACAGGCGGATCCTGTCGAGCGCCAGTTCCTGCAGGCATTGCTCGGCCGTGTCCTGGGCCGCGAGCCCGAGCACCATCGACAGGTTGATGCCGCCGAACACCACGCGCTGCGCGAAGATGCCGCGCGCATCCTGCTTCTTCATCGCGTCCTCGTTGAAATGGCCCTCGGCGGTGTTCATCACCAGGTTGGTGAGCAGCACGTTGTCCATCTCGGTCACGGTCTTGCCGCGGTGATGGCGCAGCAGCAGGCCGACCTCGAAGTCCTCGAAGTAGTTGTCGGCGCTGGTGAGTTCGGCGCTTCTCATGCCGCGCCGCCTTTCTGCGCCACGGCCGCGAAGGCGCGCCCGGCGATCATGGCCTCGACCTCCGACTTGCCCAGCAGGCTGGTCGCGATGATGCGCTGCTGGATTTCCGAGGTGCCCTCGAAGATCTTCGTGAGCCGCGCGTCGCGCCAGTAGCGTTCGACCGGGAACAGCTTGGTGTAGCCCGCGCCGCCGAAGATCTGCATCGCCTCGGAGGTCACGCGCTCTGCCATCTCGGAGGCGAAGTACTTCGCCATCGAGGCTTCCTTGTCGCAGCGCCGTCCGCTGTCGATCGCGCTGCAGACGAAGTGCATGAGCTGGCGCGCCGCCTCGATCTCGGTCGCCATGGTGGCGATCTTGAAGCGAATCGCCTGGTACTCGGCGATCGGCATGCCGAACTGCTTTCGCTCGCCCGCATAGGCGATGGCGTCCTCGAGCGCACCCTGGGCCAGGCCGATGGCACGCGCGGCCGTGTGGGCGCGCGCGCCTTCCAGGCCCTTGGTCATCAGGTGGAAGGCCTTGCCTTCCTCGCCGATCAGGCAGTCCGCCGGCACGCGCAGGCCGTCGAGCGCGAGCTCGAAGGTCTTCCAGCCGAAGTAACCGATCTTGGGAATCGGCGCGCCGGTCATGCCCTTCGGAAAGCTGCCGCGCTCCTTCTCGATCAGGAAGCAGGAGATGCCGAGCCAGCGCTTGTCGGAGTTGGGCGGCGGCGCGGTGCGCGCAAACAGCGTGATGTAGTCGGCGCCGTCCGCGAAGGTGCACCAGTACTTGTTGCCGGTGATCACCCACTCGTCGCCGTCGCGCACCGCGCGGCAGGAGATCGAGGCCAAGTCGGAGCCGGTGTCGGGCTCGGACAGCGCGCTCGCGTTGAGGAACTCGCCGCGCACCACGCGCGGCAGGTACCTGGCGCGCATCTCCTCGGGCATGGCGGCCTTGATCCAGCCGCCCTGGGCGCGCGCGACGATCGAGGCGACCGACATCCAGCCGCGCGCCAGTTCCTCGCAGATCAGGCAGTACTCGAAGTAGCCGAGCCCGAGGCCGCCGTACTGCTCGGGAATCATGATCCCGAAGTAGCCCATGTCGGCGATCTTTTGGCGCAGTTCCATCGGGATCTCGCCCTCCGGGCCGTCGAGCCTGTTGGCGACCGGCAGCACCTCCTTCATCGTGAATTCGCGCGCCGCGTCGCGGATCATGCGACGCTCTTGCGTCATGTAGCCCAGACCATCTTCCGACATCGTTTCAGTTCCTCGTTTTGACCAGGTTCGTGCGCTTGAAGGCGATGACCTCCTCGCCGCGTTGGTTGCTGCCGCGCGTGTGCCAGGTGACGATGCCGTAGCCCGGGCGGTTGCTCGCCAGGCGCGCGGCCACCACCTCGGAGCGGGCCTCGAGCGTGTCGCCCGGATAGACGGGCCGCAGGTAGCTGAGCTCGTCCACGCCGAGGAAGGGACCGCCGCCCTCGGACAGGTCTTCCACCGACAGGCCGAACACCGTGTTGAACACCAGCAGCGGATTGACCGGCGTGGTCGGGTGGCCATGGGCCTGGGCGAAGGCCTCGTTGGTGTAGTGCGGGTTGTAGTGCAGCGTCAGCGTCGAGAACAGCGTGTTGTCGGCGGCCGTGACCGTGCGGCCCCAGTGGTGCGCGAAGCGGCGGCTGATGTCGAAATCCTCGTACCGGTTGCCGCGTGTCCTGGGCCTGGCCTCGGCCTTCAGGCGTTGGACCGTGATGTCGTTGGGCGTCATTGAATCGCTTCGATCAGGGAGTGGAGGTGGGGGGAGGTGGGGAGCGCCGCGACCGCCTGCGCCAGCCGCTCGAAGCGCGCGGCGCCGATCACCGGCTCGGCGATCGCGCGCGCCTTGGCGTGCAGGCGTTGCCATTGCGCATCGAGGTCGGGGGCGGGGATGGCGACGTTGGCCTGCGCGCTCAGCACGCGGCCATCGCGCGTGCGCAGGGTGGCGGTCGCGGTGTCGCGCTGTTGCGTGTCGGCGACCTCTAGCGTCACGCGCTCGCGCGCCTGGCGCCAGCGCGGATTGCTTGCCGTCTCGTCGGTGTAGAGACCGAGTGCCGCGGTGTCGGCGCCGTCCAGCGCCAGCGCGGCCAGGTGGCGGATCGAGAACTTGACCTCGAGCCCGGTCGCCGGTGCCTCGATGTCGCAGACGCCGCGATGGTTGCCTTCGCCCGAGACCGTCAGCGTCATCGTTTCCATGTCGTCGAGACCGACGCCGTGGCGCGCGCGCAGTTCGCGGATGGCCTCGATCGACGAGTGCGTGAGGTAGCAGGCGGCGTGGTACTTGAACAGCGTGCGCTCGATCGCGAAGCCGGGCGTGGTGTCGATGGTGGCGGGGAAGGGGTTGAGCTCCGGCGCCAGCGTGCGCGCGAAGCCCTGAGCACCCTCGATCGCCTGTTCGTTCGCGGTGAAGCCGCGCGCCGCGAGCTGCGCGGCCATCAGCCCGTTCATCGCGGCCTTGCCCGCGTGCAGCGGCTTGGCCATGGTGCCGAACATCGACTTGAGTCCGGCGGCCTGGGTGGCCGCGAGGCCCAGTGCATGCGCGGTGCGCGACGGGTCGAGCGCTTGCAGGTGGGCACAGGCAGCCGCGGCGCCCAGCGTGCCGACGGTGCCGGTCGCATGGAAGCCGTGGCGGTAGTGGCTCGGCCCCACCATCTCGCCGACGCGGCTCTCGATCTCGTGGCCGACCACCACCGCCTGCAGCAGCGCGAGGCCGGAAGCGCCGCGCGCCTGTGCCAGCGCCAGCGCCGCGGGCACCACCGGCACGCTGGGATGGCCGAACATGCGCGAGGCCACGTCGTCGAAGTCGAGCGCATGGCCGGCGGCGCCGTTGATCAGCGCGGCGTCCAGCGGCCGCGCACGGCGGCCGCTCGCGATCAGCGAGGAGGCTTCATCGCCGCTGCCGCCGTATTCCTCCGCGAGCATCTGCACCAGCGGTTCGCTGCTGCCGGCGATGGTCACGGCGAGCCAGTCGAGCATCACATGCCGTGCCCATTCGAGTGCCAGCGGCGTGATCGTTGCCCGCGCGCTGTCGCCGATCCATTCGGCCAGCAGCCGCGTGGCCTCCACGTCCTTCGTCACGCCGGTGTGCGCTTCGCTCATCTTCTTTCCTGCCGTCTGGTTGTCTCGTTCGCTGAAGTATCTGAGCGTGCGTCGGCCAAAAGCATCATGGATGTGATGGTTGATGAAGCGCGAGAACCATCACATATGCGATGGAAGGCACGCGAGCGAATCGGCAGACTGCACGCCCATGAATGCACTTCAGCACCCACCGCGCCGCTCGGCGCTCTACGTTCCGGCTTCCAATCCACGCGCCCTCGCCAAGGTCGGCGGCCTCGATGCCGATGCCGTCGTCTTCGACCTCGAAGATGCCGTCGCTCCCGAGATGAAGGAGGCGGCGCGCGGCCACCTGCTGCAGGTCTTCGAGGCCGGACGGTCCGGGCCGCAGTACAGGGTGGTCCGCATCAACGCCATCGGCAGCGCGGACTTCGATGCCGACATGCGCACCGTGGCGCGCTGCCGTCCCGACGCGTTGCTGGTGCCCAAGATCGGCAGCGCGAACGACGTGCGCTTCCTGTCGGAGGCCGCGCTGCGCCATGGCCTGGGCGCTGAACTGCGGCTATGGCTGATGGTCGAGACGGCCGATGCGCTCGCGGCGCTCGACGACATCGTGCGTGCCGGCCTGGGCGCGCGGCCGTGGCTCGAGGCGCTCGTGGTCGGCACCAACGATCTCGCGAAGGAAACCGGCGTGTTCGCGGGCGATGGGCGGCGCTACCTCATGCCCTGGCTCATGAATGTCGTGCTCAATGCGAAGCGGCACGGCGTCTGCGTGCTCGACGGCGTCTGGAACGACTTCGCCGATACCGCGGGCTTCGATGCGGAGGCGATTCAGTCGGCGCGCATGGCCTTCGACGGCAAGACGCTGATCCATCCTTCGCAGATCGCGCCGGCGAACGCGGCCTTCTCTCCGTCGGCGACGGCGCTCGAGGAGGCCCGGGCGATCGTCGCGGCCTTCGAGCTGCCCCGCCATGCGGGTGCGGGCGTCATCAACCTCGAGGGCCGGATGGTCGAGCGGCTGCACCTCGCGCAGGCGCAGCGCCTGCTGGCCGTGCAGGCGGCGATCGAATTGCGCGGCGAGGGCCGCTGAGCGCCGCGCTCAGCAGTTGCCGGCGGCGGCCAGCAGCGCGGGCAGCAGTTGCCGGCGCCGCTGGTGCAGCCGATCGACCGGCGCACCGATCCCGATCGCCAGCCGCTGGCCGCGGATCTTGGTGGGGATCAGGGTGGCGATCACGCCCGCGCCCGAGGTCGCGAGGTTGGCCGATTCGTACCAGCCCTGTTCGCGCGCCTGCTCGACTGCGCGAAGGGTCTGCGCGATCCGCGCGATCGGGCCGCTCTTGCCGCGCTCGGCGTTGTAGCGCCGCAGCAGCAGCTCGATCTGCTCGTCCTTCATCTCGCTCAGTAGCATGATGCCGATGGCGGCGTGGTGCATCGGCCGCTTCACGCCTGGCGAGGGCGAGAAGCGCAGCGCGTGCTGCGACTGGATCACCGAGATGTACTGCATCGAGAGACCGCTCTTGCGGCCGAGCAGCACCGACTCGCCGGTCTCGCTGGCCAGGCGGCGCAGCGTGTCATGGATGGTCTCGCGCTGGCCCGGCATGTGCGTGGCCCATTCGCAGAGGAACGCGACCCGCACCGACGGGCAGTAGCTGCGCGTCGCGCGCTCGTATTCCATGTAGCCCTGGCTGGCCAGGGTCTTGAGCAACATCGACACGCTCGATTGCGGCGCGCCCAGCTTCTGCACGATCTCCGCCACGCGCAGCGGCCGCTGTTCGGCCTCGAACAGCTCGAGCAGTTCGAAGACCCGCACCGCGGATTTCACGAGGGTGTTCTGCATGGCGGCTGCTATGCGGCTTGCTCCGGTGGTGGCCGCAGCGCCACGAATTCGCCGGTCAGCCGCCCCACGACCTGCCCGCCGAACTCGAGCTGCGACGACACCGAGATCCGCGCCTTGCCCTTGCGCGCCAGCATGCGCGCGAACTGCGGCCATTGCGTGGGCTCGTCGAAGGCCGAGCGCGCGACGAAGTCGCCCTCGATCGGCAGGTCGTAGGCCATGGTGTTGCGCTGGATCACGAGCCGGCTGGCCAGGCCCTCGGCCGTCAGCCGCGTGTTGAGCAGCGACCAGGCCGCGAGGATCGCGACCGCCGAGGCGCTGCCGCCGAACACGGTGTCGCGGTGGTTGATGTTGGGCGCGAGCGGTGCGCGCAGCACCACTTCATGCGACGCCACCGAATCGACGGACACGGCCATGGCCTTCGAGAGGGGGATGTGGTCGTGGAGGTAGGTTTGCAGTTCCGCGGGGGTCAAGACTTCTCCTGGTTCGAAGGATGTATCGCCTTCGGTGGATCGACGCGGCACGTCCCCCACGCCAGACTTCGCGGCAAAGGAAGGAACACCATGGACCTCGACACCACCATCGATTGGCTGACCATCATCTCGATTGTCACGGGGGCGCTGTTCGTGCTGCTGCTCGTCATCTCGAAGGCAAGGAAGAAGGGCAAGTAGGCCCCCTCGAGGGCCGGTTCTGCATCAAGGATTCCACCGCCGCAGCCCCAACGCCTCGGCCTGCTGCCGATAAACCTGGATGCGTTCCCGCACATAGGCATCGAGCGCGGGCCCCGTGAGCGCGAAGGGATAGAGCCCATGCCGCTCGCGCAGCGCAGCATAGCCGGGCGCGGCCATGGCCTCCTCGAAAGCGGCGGTCCAGGCGCGCAGCGCGGCGTCGGGCACGTCGGCGCTGATGTAGAGGCCGCGCACGGTGGGCCACACGAGGTCCACGCCCTGTTCGCGCGCGGTCGGCACGCCCGCGAGCGCACCGCCGAGCCGCGCTTCCGACAGCACGGCGAGCAGGCGCACGGCGGTGCCGCCGGCCATGGCCTGCAGCGCCTCGGCGGCGTCGCCCGCGAACACGTCGACATGGCGGCCCTGCAGCGCGCCGAGCGCATCGCCGCCGCCCTCGAAGGAGACGAAGCGCATCGCGCGGTGGTCGCCGCCGGCGGCGCGCACGAGCAGCGCGGCCTTCACCCAGTCCTGGCTGCCGACGGTGCCGCCGGCGCCGAACACGATGCGCGACGGCGACTGGCGCAGCGCGGCCATCAGCTCGCGCAGGCTGCGGTAGGGCGAATCGCGGTGCACCACGACCACGCCATAGTCGGTGCCGAGCGCGGCGACCCAGCGCACGGCGCTGGTCGGATGCGGGCCGAAGCGGCCCTGCGCGAGGTTGAGCAACGAACCGCTCGAGAACGCGACCAGCGTGCCCGGGCCGCCGAGGCGGCCGGTGGCGATGCGGTCGAAGGCGACGGCGCCGATGCCGCCCGGCAGGAAGCGCTGCGCGAGCGGCGCGCGCGCGGGGCGCACGGCCTGCAGCGCGTCGCGCGCGAGCGCGCAGGTGAGGGCGAAGCCGCCGCCGGCCTTGGCGGGAATGATGCATTCGGCCGCGGCCTGCGACGGATCGGCCGGATCGAGCTGCGGCGCGGCGAAGGCACGCGCGATGCCGGCGGGCAGCAGCAGCGCCGAGAGTGCGCGCAGGGCCTGGCGTCGAGGAGGGGCGGTGCGGGTCGGCATGGCGAAGGGAGGGCGATGCGAGGCGGCGGCAACGCGCTCAGGCGCTGCCGGGTCGCGGCCACCAGATGATGGCATGCAGCCCGCTGCCGCCTTCGCGCGCCTCGAGCCGCAATTCGCCGCCGTGGCGCTGCGCGATCGAGCGCGCGATGGCCAGGCCGAGCCCGAAGCCGCCCTTGCCGGCGCGCGCGCCGCGTCGGAAGCGCTGGCCGAGCTGGGCGCGCTCCTCCTCGCCGAGGCCGGGGCCGTCGTCCTCGACATTGAGGCTCCAGCCGGCCGCGTCGCCGGCCGCGAACACGGTGATGGTGCCCGCGTCCGGCGTGTAGGCGATCGCGTTGGCGACAAGGTTGGTGAGCGCCTCGCGCAGCAGCGCGCGGTCGGCCACCGCGAGGAGCGCAGGCTCCGCGGTCTCCTCGGGCGCATGGATGCCGAGGTCGATGCGCTTGGCGCGCGCCCGCGGCAGCAGGTCGACAGCGACCTCGCGCAGCAGCCCGGCGAGTTCGAACGCGGCCGGCGCCACGGCCACGGTGTCGCTGCGGCCCAGCGCCAGCAGCTGCTGCGCGCTGCGCGTGGCGCGGCCGATCTCGGTGCCGAGCGCGTCGAGCGCGGCGCGCACCTGCAGCGGATCGTGCTGGCGCTGCGCGTAGTCGGCCTGCATCTGCAGGGTGGTCAGGTGGGTGCGCAGCTGGTGCGAGGCATCGTCGAGGAACTGCCGCTGCTGCGCCACCAGGTCCTGCGTGCGCGACATCTGGCGGTTGACCGCGGCCACCAGCGGCCGCACGTCTGCGGGCAGGTCGGCGTCGGCGATGCGCGTGAGGTCGTCGGGCTTGCGTGCCTCGACCTCGCGCGCGAGGCGCGACAGCGGCCGCAGCGCCGCCGCCAGCGCGGCACCGGTGCCGAACACCAGCAGCGCGAGCACCAGCGCATCGCGCAGCGCCGCGCTGCGCACGAAGCGCGCGCTGAAGGCCTGGCGCGAGCGCGTGCTCTCGCCGACCTGGATCAGCACGCTGCGCCCGGCGCTGCCGGCGGGCGCGCGGTCGAGCTCGCGCCGGTAGGCCGCGAGCCGCACGGCCTCGCCGAAGTACTCGGCGTCGTAGAAGGCCGGCACGCCGAGCGCGAGCGAGGCGGGCGGCGCGGGCAGGTCGGCGCTGCCGAGCTCCACCAGCCCGTCGGAGGTGGCGACGCGAAAGAACACCTGGCCGCTGGCCGTGAGTTCGAAGAACTCGAACATGGTGTAGGGCAGCTCGACCGAGAGCCCGCCCGAGGCGGTCGAGATGTTGGCGTCGATGGACTTGAGCGCGCCGAGCAGCGAGCGGTCGTAGGCCGCGTTGGCCGATTCGAGCGCATCGTGCCGCGTGCGCCACAGCTCGATGCCGGTGACGGCGACCAGCGCGGGCAGCAGCAGCAGCGCGAGCCGCTGCCAGAGGCTGGCGCGGCGCAGCCAGGCGACCGAGCGACGCACCATGCCGCCTTCAGTCCGCCTCGAGCACGTAGCCCAGGCCGCGCAGCGTGACGATGCGCACGCCGCGGCCGTCCAGCCGCTTGCGCAGCCGGTAGACCAGCACCTCGACGGCCTCGGGATGGACCTCCTCGTCGTCGGAGAACACGCGCTCGAGGATCTGCTGCTTCGACAGCGGCTCGCCGCTGCGCTGCACCAGCACGCGCAGCACCGCGAGCTCGCGCGGCGACAGCGCGAGCGCCTCGCCGGCCAGCGTGAACTGCCGCCGCGCGCCGTCGTACACCAGCGGCCCGCAGGCCAGCCGCGGATGCTCGACGCCGCGCGCGCGGCGCACCAGCGCATGCAGCCGGGCCTCGAGCTCGGCCAGCGCGAAGGGCTTGGCGAGGAAGTCGTCGGCGCCGGCATTGAGCGCGCTCACGCGCTCGTCGAGCGAATCGCGCGCCGTGAGGATCAGCGCGGGCAGCCGCTGGTCGCGCTCGCGCAGCCGCTGCAGCACCGCATGGCCGTCGAGCCCGGGCAGGCCGAGGTCGAGCACCAGCGCATCGTGGTCGCGCTGCTGCAGCGCGCGGTCGGCCAGCCGGCCGTCGTCCACCCATTCGACCTGGATGCCCGCATGCTCGAGCGCCTTGCTGAGCCAGGTGCCCAGGGTGTGTTCGTCTTCGGCCAGCAGGATGCGCATGGGGCGTGATGCTAGAGCCTGAACGCGGGATCGGACAGCCGAACGCAGAAGTCGCGAAGGTTTCGCGGAAGACGCGGAAAAGAAGGGTCCGAGAAATCTCTTTTGAATCCTTCTGCGACTTCTGCGCAGCTTTTGTATTTCTTCTGCGTTCGGCTGCCCGTTCCCGCTTTCAGTCGGGCTTGATGCCCGCCCGCGCGATCACCTTCTGCCAGCGCCCCTGCTCGCTCGCGATGAACTGCGCGAACTGCTCGGGCGTGCCGCCGACGGCCTCGGCCGCGTCGCCCGTGAGGCGGCGCATCGACTCGGGCGCCTTGACCGCGTTCATGGTCTCGGCCGAGAGCTTGGCGAGCTGGGCCGGCGTGATGCTGGCGGGCGCGAGCATGCCGTACCACTGCGTCATCTCGAAGCCCGGGAAGCCCTGCTCGGCCACGGTCGGCACGTCGGGCAGCTGGGCCAGCCGCCTGGCCGAGCCAGTGGCGATGCAACGCACCTTGCCGGCCTTGATGAAGGGAATGACCGCCGCCGCGCCGATGGCCGAGGCGTCGAGCCGGCCCGAGAGCAGGTCGGTCACCATCGGGCCGGTGCCGCGATAGGGCACGTGCAGCATGAAGACCTCGGAGGTCATCTTCAGGTATTCGAAGGCGAGGTGGCCCGCGCTGCCGTTGCCGGCCGAGCCGTAGCTGAGCTTGCCGGGCTTGCTCTTGGCATAGGCGATGAACTCCTTGAGGTTCTTCGCCGGCACGTCGGGATGCACCACGTAGAGGCTGGGCACCTTGGCCAGCAGGCTCACGGGCTTGAAGTCCTTGTTCGCGTCGTAGGGCAGCTTGGCGAAGATGTACGGGTTGACCGCCAGCGTGCCGATGTGGCCGAGGATCAGCGTGTGCTGGTCGGTGCTGCGCGCCACCTCGCTCATGGCGATGTTGCCGGCCGCGCCGGGCTTGTTGTCGACGAACACGTTCTGGCCCAGCGTGCGCGACAGCTCGACCGCGGTCGAGCGCGCCACGATCTCCGAGCTGCCGCCCGGCGCGAAGGGCACGACGAAGCGCACCGCCTTGTTGGGCCAGGGGTCGTCGGCGCGGGCGATGCCGGCGAAGCCCGGCAGCAGGCCGCCGAGCGCGAGCGCGCTGCCCGACTGCAGCCCGGATCGCAACCATTGGCGGCGGGTGGGCGAACCCAGGTCGTGGGGAAGTTCGAGGCGCATCGGTCTTGTCTCCGTGGTTTTTTCAGAAGGCCGCATGGTGCCTGGGGCTGGCTGTCGGAATGCTGTCAGTGCCGTGGACCGATGGCCGGGGCGGCGGGTTGGCATGTAGTTCTTACTAACTCATTCCGTTTGCGCGGTATGTGGAACGTTGTGCCCCCCAAACACTTCCTTCCCCGCGTTCTGGAAATCCTTCGAACTGCAGGGTGACAAATTCACCGCAGGGTTAACAATAGTTAACAAACAACGGAGGCGAGACCTGTGAACCACATCTACCGCGTGATCTTCGACCGTCGGCTTGGCCGCTTCCGCGTCGCATCTGAACTGGCGAAGAGCTGCGGGAAGGGCAGCGGCACGGCGACGAAGGTCGGGGCGCTGCCGGTACTCGCGCTGTTCGCGGCGCTGCAGTTCGGTGGTGGGGCGGCCTGGGCTGCCTGCGCGCCGGGCGCTCCGGTCGACGGCGCCACCGTCAGTTGCACGGGCGCGCCGATCCTGCTGCCGCCGAATCCCAACAGCTTCCTGAGCAACGCGAACAACCTGAACCTCACGGTGCAGGCGGGCGCGGTCATGAGCACGCTGCCCGGCGGCACGGCCATGAACCTGGGCGGCACCGGCGTCACGCTCACCAACCTCGGGGCGATCGACGCCAATGCCGCGGGCTCGCTGGTGCTGGCGCGCGCGCTGAGCATCGGCAACCTCTTCGCGCCCGGCAGTGGCGCGCTGGCGGTCAACAACCAGGGCAGCATCGAGGGCACCTTCGACGGGACCTTCAGCCTGGGCGGCGCCGCCATGCTGATCGGCAATGCGGGCACGAGCACCATCACCAACGCGGGCGCGATCGGGCTGGCCTCGCTCGGGTCCTTCGATGCGATCCAGGGCATTGCGGTCGGCATCTACGGCGGCGGCAATGTCAACTTCACGAACACCGGCACCATCACGGGCCGGGTCGCGTTCCAGAGCCCGACCATCGGCGGCCACCGCTTCGTCAATGCGGGCACCATCAACGGCAGCGTCGCGCTCGGCAGCGGCGAACGCGACGACACCTTCATCGCGGTCACCGGTTCGAGCGTCAACCCTGGCGCGGTGGCGCTGCCCGGCATCACGATTCCGACCGATGCGAAGAACTCGCTGAGCTACGCCGCCAGCGGCACGGTCGACGCGGGCCTGGGCGGCACCGACACGCTGGTGCTGCAGAACACCGTCAACAGCCCGGGCTCGGGCAACGGCGGCATCGGCACGATCTCTTCGACCCAGTACCTCAACTTCGAGAACCTGCTGGTCAACAGCGGGACCTGGACCCTGCAGGGCCCGGTCGTCAGCGGCAGCGCCGTGCTCAACGGCGGTACCGCGATCTTCGACAACGCGCTGTCCTTCGGTACCGGCACGCTGACCGGCAGCGGCGGCGCGATGCAGGCCTCGGTGGATGGCCTCGCGTTGGCGCAGAACGTGAACCTCAACAGCGGCCTGATCGTGCAGGGCGCCAACAGCCTCACGCTGAACGGCACCGTCAGCGGCGGCGCCGGCCTCGTCAAGTACGGCACCGGCACGCTCACGCTGAACGGCTTCAACAACTTCAGCGGCGGTTTCGCGCTCAACGGCGGCGGCGTGACGCTGGGCAACGCGAGTGCGCTCGGCTCCGGCCTGTTCCTGGTGGGCGGCAACGTCGCTCTCAATACCTTCTTCACCGGCACGCTCATCAACCAGGTGCAACTCAACGGCGCGCTGACGCTCGACGGGACCGGCACGCTGACCTTCGGCGCACCCATCTCGGGGGGCGGCAGCCTGACGTCGAACGGCAACCTTGCACTGGCCGCCAGCAATACCTATGGCGGCGGCACGACGATGGGCGGCGGCCGGCTGGACGTGGGCAGCAACACGGCGCTCGGCACCGGCGACCTCACCATCAACGGCGCCTCCGTGCTGACCGGCGTGAATGGCGTGGCACTCGCCAACAACGTGGTGCTCAACAACACGCTGAACTTCGGCGCGGGCGGCAGCGGCGGCGTGCTCACGCTCAACGGCACGATCAGCGGCGCCGGCGGCATCAGCCTGGCCGGCGCGCCGGGCGTCAGGCTCAACGGCGCCAACACCTTCACCGGTGGCTTCAACCTCGGCGCCGGCACGCTCACCGTGGGCAACGACCAGGCGCTGGGCCAGGCCGGCGTCACGGTCAGCGGCCCGAGCTCGCTCGCGTCGAACCAGGCGGTGAGCCTCGCCAACGACTTCCGCCTCAATGCGGCGCTCACCGTCGGCGGCGCCAGCGACCTCGCGCTCAACGGCACCATCAGCGGCCTGCGCGCCTTGACGAAGAACGGCACCGGCCTGCTCACGCTCGGCGGCGCCAACAGCTTCTCGGGCGGCGTGAACCTGGAATCCGGCGCGCTGCGCGTGGGCACCGACACCGCGCTCGGCGGCGGCGACCTGACGGTGAGCGGCATGGCCGCGCTCGACGCGAGCGCGGCCGTGAATCTCGGCAACGCGGTGCTGCTCAACGCCAACCTGGAGATCAACGGCGCGAACGACATCGCGCTCGGCGGCCAGATCACGGGCGCCGGCGGCCTCTCGTACAGCGGCACCGGCACCCTGACGCTCGGCAGGAACAACGGCTTCACCGGCGGCACCACGCTCAACAGCGGCACGCTGAGCCTCGGCGACGGCCTCGCGCTGGGGGGCGGCAAGCTCTCGGTGACCGGCGATGCGATCCTGCGCAGCGGCGTGGCGAACATCGGGGTGAACAACAAGCTGAGCCTGGGCGCCGGCACGACGCTCGGCGTCGACGGCAGCAACCCGCTGACGCTGGCCGGCACGATCGACGGCGACGGCGCGCTCGCGCTGTCCGGCACGGGCGCGGTGGGGCTGACCGGTGCCAACACCTACGGCGGCGGCACGACCGTCACCGGCACCACGCTGATCGTCGCCAACACCAGCGGCAGCGCCACCGGCAGCGGCGCGGTGCAGGTGCAGGGCGGCGCAACGCTCGGCGGCAGCGGCAGCATCGCGGGCACGGTGAGCGTGGGCGAGGGCATTCTTTCGCCGGGCGCCGGCGGCGCGGGCACGCTGACCGTCGGCGGCCTGAACCTCGCGGCCGGCTCGGTGCTGAACTTCGAGCTCGGCCAGGCCGGCACGGCGGGCGGCGCGCTCAACGACCTGATCAGCGTCAACGGCAACCTGCAGCTCGACGGCACGCTCAACGTGACGCAGTCGCAGGGCGGCAAGTTCGGCGCCGGCCTCTATCGCCTCATCGACTACACCGGCTCGCTGATCGACAACGGCCTGGAGATCGGCAGCGCGCCGACGGACGCGAAGAACCTGCAGGTGCAGACCGCGATCGCGAACCAGGTCAACCTCGTGAACCTCGACGGCGCGACGCTCAGCTTGTGGGACGGCAGCGACCCCGCGAACTTCAACGACGGCAAGATCGCGGGCGGCGGCGGCACCTGGCGCGCGGGCGGCTCGACCGCGAGCTGGACCGGCGTCGACGGCAAGCTCAACGCAGGCTGGCAGCAGGACGGCGTCGCCATCTTCAGCGGCCAGGCCGGCATCGTCTCGGTCGACACCCAGGGCGGCGCGAACCCGCTGCGCATCGGCGGCGCGCAGTTCGCGGTCGACGGCTACACGGTCAACGGCGATGCGCTCACCATCGGCGCGCCGGCCACCGTGGTGCGCGTGGGCGACGGCACCGCCGCGAGCGCGGGCATGACCGCGACCATCGCTTCCGAAATCGCCGGCACCGGTGGCCTGGTCAAGGACGACTTCGGCACGCTGGTGCTCGACGGCAGCAACAGCTACAGCGGCGGCACCACCATCAAGGGCGGCATCCTGCAGATCGCGTCGGATGCCAACCTCGGCACGGTCGGGGGCGCCCTCGCGCTCGAAGGCACCACGCTGCATGTGACGGGCGACACCGCGAGCAAGCGCGCCGTGAGCCTGGGCGCGGGCGTCAACACTTTCGACATCGACAGCTCCCTTGCGCTGGACGGTACGGTCAGTGGCGCGGGCAGCCTGCGCAAGACCGGCGCCGGCACCCTGCAGCTCGGCGCGGCCAACGCCTACGTGGGCGGCACCGACATCGCCGCGGGCTCGGTCGAGGCCCTGGTCACGGATGCGCTGGGCACGGGAGCAGTGTCGGTGGCGAACAATGCTTCGCTGGCCTTCGCCAACACGGCCGACGCGGGCAAGCTCGCGATCACCGTGGCCGCGCGCGGTGGCGCGCCGACCGACAACGGCGGCTTCCTCGCGTTCCGCGACAGCAGCTCGGCCGGCAACGCGAGCATCACGGCGAACCAGGGGGCCTCGGTCGAGTTCCGCGACACCTCGAGCGCGGGCAGTTCGGTGATCGAGAACCGCGGCGGCTCGACCACGCTGTGGTTCAACGCGGAGGGCGGCAAGGCTCGGATCACGAACTTCGCGGGTGGCCGCGTCGACCTGCTCGACGACGCGAGCGCGGGCCAGGCACGCCTGGTCAACGAGAGCGGCGGTGTGATCAACCTGGCGGACCGCGTGAGCGCGGACCAGGCGACGGTGGTGAACGGCGCGGGCGGGAAACTGCGCATCATCAGCCTCACGAATGCGGGCGTGGGCATCGGTTCGCTCGAAGGCGCGGGTGACGTGTTCCTCGGCGCGAAGGCGCTGACCACGGGCGGCTTGAACACGAGCACGACGGTGTCGGGCACGATCAGCGGCAACGGTGGCTCGGTCGTGAAGGTGGGCAGCGGCACGCTCGAACTCAGCGGTGCCAACACCTACACCGGCGGCACCACGGTGGCGGGCGGCACGCTCGCCGCGAACAACACGAGTGGCAGCGCGACCGGCACGGGCAGCGTGCAGGTGCAGTCGGGCGCCACGCTCGCGGGCACCGGCAGCATCGCGGGCACGGTCACGGTCGCCAAGGGCGGCGTGCTGTCCGCGGGCAACGGCGGCGTCGGCACGCTCACGCTGGGCGGCCTGAGCCTCGCGGCAGGCTCGGTGCTGAACTACGAGCTCGGCCAGGCCGGCGTGGCCGGTGGCCCGCTCAACGACCTGATCAGCGTCAACGGCAACCTGCAGCTCGACGGCACGCTCAACATCGCGCAATCCGCGGGCGGCAAGTTCGGCGTCGGCCTCTATCGCCTCATCGACTACACCGGCACGCTGACCGACAACGGCCTGGACATCGGCACCGCGCCGACCGCCGCGAAGAACCTGCAGGTGCAGACCGCGATCGCGAAGCAGGTCAACCTGGTCAACAGCGAAGGCGTGACGCTCACCTTGTGGGACGGCAGCGACCCGGCGAACTTCAACGACGGCAAGGTCGCGGGCGGCAGCGGCACCTGGCGCGCGGGCGGCTCGACCGCGAGCTGGACCGGCATCGACGGCAAGCTCAACGGCGGCTGGCAGCAGGACGGCGTCGCCATCTTCAGCGGGCAGGCCGGCACCGTCACGGTCGACACCAAGGGCGGCACGAGCCCGGTGCGCATCGGCGGCGCGCAGTTCGCGGTCGACGGCTACACGATCAACGGCGACGCTCTCACGATCAGCGCGCCCCAGACGGCGGTGCGCGTGGGCGACGGCACCGGCGCGAGCGCGGGCATGACCGCGACCATCAACGCGGCCATCAGCGGCAGCGGCGGGCTGGTCAAGGACGACGGCGGCACGCTGGTCCTGACCGGCAACAACGGCTACACCGGCGGCACAACCATCAAGGGCGGCATCCTGCAGATCGCCGCCGACAACAACCTCGGTGCCTTCGGCACGGGGCTCGCGATCGACGGCGGCACCTTGCGCATCGCGGCCGGTTCCGCGCCGTTCTTCAGCATGCGTGCGCTCGCGCTCGGCGCGGGCGGCGGCACCATCGACCTGGGCAACGGCCTCTTCGGCGTGGGTGGCCTCATCAGTGGCAACGGCCTGCTCACCGTCACGGGCAAGGGCGGCACCCTGGGCCTGGTGACGGCCAACAGCTACAGCGGCGGCACGCTGCTGCAGGACGGCGCGAGCATCACCACCACCGTGAGCGGCGTGCTCGGCAGCGGCGCGGTGCGCCAGCAGGGCAACGGCACGCTGCTGCTGTACACCGACAAGGCGAGCGCCGGCGGCAACGACTACACCGTCGGACGCGCCGCGAGCGCGGACGCCGGCAACATGCTGCTGTTCTCGCAGAACGCCACCGCCGCCAGCTCGAAGATCACGCTCAATGGCGCGACCTGGCAGATGCTCGGCGCGAACTCGGTGCAGTTCAGCGGCAACACCAGCGCGGGCACATCGAACATCACGAATGCCGGCGGTGCGATCAGCTTCTTCGAGAACGCCAGTGCCGGGTCGGCGACGATCGCCAACGGCGCTAAGAGCCTGCTGGGCTTCGGCGGCACCGCCACGGCGGGCAGCGCGCAGATCAGCAATGCCTTCGGCGGCCTTGTGCGCTTCGCCGAAAGCAGTTCGGGCGCGGGTGCCACGGTCGGCAACGCCGCGGGCGGCGTGGTCGACGTGTCGGGCTCGACGGCCAAGACCGGTGTCGAACTCGGTTCGCTCTCGGGCGCGGGCGGTGTCGTTCTCGGCGCCACGCGGCTCACCGTGGGCGGGCTGAACACCAGCGATGCCATCTCGGGCACCGTCAGCGACAAGGGCAGCGTGTTCGTGCAACCGGGCTCGGGCACGGGCGGCTCCATCGTCAAAGTCGGCAGCGGCACGCTCACGCTGAGCGGCGCGAACACCTTCACCGGCGGTACCACTGTCGCGGCGGGCACGCTCGCCGCGAACAACGCGAGCGGCAGCGCGACCGGCACGGGCGCCGTGCAGGTGCAGGCGGGCGCGACGCTGGTGGGCAGCGGCAAGGTCGCGGGCACGGTCGCGGTGGCCAAGGGCGGCACCTTGTCGGCGGGCAGCGCCGGCGTCGGCAGCGTGGGCACGCTCACGCTCGGTGGCCTGAGCCTCGCGGCCGGCTCCACGCTCAACTACGACCTGGGCCAGGCCGGCGTGGCC
Organism: Variovorax paradoxus; assembly: GCA_016806145.1. Lineage (NCBI taxonomy): Bacteria > Pseudomonadati > Pseudomonadota > Betaproteobacteria > Burkholderiales > Comamonadaceae > Variovorax > Variovorax paradoxus. Next base: position 4,284,966 of record CP063166.1, on the reverse strand, counting down.
GGCGGTGCGCTCAACGACCTGATCAACGTCAACGGCAACCTGCAGCTCGACGGCACGCTCAACGTGAGCGAGACCGCCGGCGGCAAGTTCGGCGCGGGCCTGTACCGCCTCATCAACTACACGGGGACACTGACCGACAACGGCCTGGACATCGGTACCGCGCCCACGGGCAAGCTCGCCGTGCAGACCTCGGTCGCGAACCAGGTCAACCTGCTCAACAGCGACGGCCTGGTGCTGAATCTCTGGGACGGCGGCAACAGCGCGAACTTCAACGACGGCAAGATCGCCGGCGGCTCGGGCACCTGGCGCGCGGGCGTGCCCGGCGACAACTGGACCGACGCCAACGGCCTGGCCAACGGCACCTGGGTGCAGGACGGCTTCGCGATCTTCAGCGGCCAGGCCGGCACCGTCACGGTCGACAGCAAGGGCGGGTTCGGGCCGGTGCGCCTGGGCGGCGCGCAGTTCGCGGTCGACGGCTACACGATCAACGGCGACCCGCTCACCATCAGCGCACCCCAGACGGTGGTGCGCGTGGGTGACGGCACGGCCGCCAGCGCGGGCATGACCGCGACCATCAACGCGGCCATCGGCGGCGCGGGCGGGCTGGTCAAGGACGACGGCGGCACGCTGGTGCTCACCGGCAGCAACAGCTACACGGGCGGCACCACCATCAAGGGCGGCATCCTGCAGATCTCGGCCGACAACAACCTCGGCGCCTTCGGCACGGGGCTCGCGATCGACGGCGGCACCTTGCGCATCGCGGCCGGCTCCGCGCCGTCTTTCGCTTCGCGCGCGCTCGTTCTGGGCGCGGGCGGCGGCACCATCGATCTGGGCAACAGCCTCTTCGGCCTCGGCGGTCCTATCAGCGGCAACGGCCTGCTCACCGTCACGGGCAAGGGTGGCAACCTCGGCCTGGTGGCGGCCAACAGCTACAGCGGCGGCACCGTGGTGCAGGGCGGCGCGAGCATCGGGGTCGGCGCGAGCGGGGCCTTCGGCAGCGGCGCGGTGCAGCAGCAGGGCAGCGACACGTGGGTGTACTTCTACAACTCGGCCAGCGCCAGCGCCGGCGGCAACAGCTACACCATCGCGCGCGCCGGCACGGCCGACAGCAACAACCGCCTGAGCTTCAGCGCGAACTCGACCGCTGGCAACGCGACCATCACGGTCAATGGCACGGACTGGAAGTCGCCAGTGGCGAACTACCTGCTGTTCGGCGAGAACACGAGCGCCGGCACGGCCACCATCTTCAACCAGGGCGGCTCGGTCTACTTCCAGCAGGCCTCGACCGCGGCCAGCGCAACCATCGCCAATGGCGCCAACAGCGCCCTGAGCTTCCTGGGCACGTCCAGCGTCGGCAGCGCGAAGATCAGCAACGCGAAGGGCGGCCTCGTCTACTTCGCCGAGAGTGCTTCGGGCGCGGGTGGGTCGATCTCCAACGCCGCGGGCGGCGTGGTCGACGTGTCGGGCTCGATCGCCAAGACCGGTGTCGAACTGGGCTCGCTCTCGGGCGCCGGTGGCGTGGTGCTCGGCGCCACGCGGCTCACGCTCGGCGGCCTCGGCACCAGCGATGCCATCTCCGGCACGGTCAGCGACAAGGGTGGTGCCTTCGGGGTACCCGGCCCGGGCGTAGGCGGCTCCATCGTCAAGGTGGGCGCGGGCACGCTCACGCTGAGCGGCGCGAACACCTACACCGGCGGCACCACTGTCGCGGCGGGCACGCTCGCCGTGAACAACGCCAGCGGCAGTGCGACCGGCACGGGCGCTGTGCTGGTGCAAGGCGGCGCGACGCTCGCGGGCAGCGGCAGCATCGCGGGCGCGGTGAGCATCGCCAAGGGTGGCGTGCTGTCTGCCGGCAACGGCGGTCCCGGCACGCTGACGGTGGGCGGCCTGAGCCTCGCCGATGGCGCGGTGCTGAACTACCAGCTCGGCCAGGCCAACACCGTGGGCGGTCCGCTCAACGACCTCGTCAACGTCAACGGCGACCTGCGCCTGGACGGCACGCTCAACGTGGCGCAGTCCGCGGGCGGCAGCTTCGGCGCGGGCCTGTACCGGCTCATCAGCTACACCGGCGGCCTGATCGACGCCGGCCTGGACATCGGCACCGCGCCGGGCGCCACGACCGACCTGCAGGTGCAGACCTCGGTGGCCAAGCAGGTGAACCTGGTCAACCGCGCGGGCCTGTCGCTGAACTTCTGGGATGGCGGCGACCCTAGCAAGTACAACGACGGCCAGATCGCCGGCGGCAGCGGCACCTGGCGCGTGGGCGTGCCGGGCGACGGCTGGACTGGCGCCGACGGCAAGATCAACGCCGCCTGGGTGCAGGACCAGTTCGCCGTCTTCAGCGGCAACGCGAGCATCGTCAGCGTGGACGGCGGCAATGGCTCCGTGCGCATCGCCGGCGCGCAGTTCGCCACCGACGGCTACCGCGTGCAGGGCGACGCGCTCCAACTCGGCAACGCGGCCACCACCGTGCGCGTGGGCGACGGCACCGCGGCCAGCGCGGGCATGACGGCGACCATCGCGTCCTCGCTCACCGGCACCGGCGGCCTGGTCAAGGAAGACCTGGGCACGCTGGTGCTCGAGGGCAGCAACAGCTACAGCGGCGGCACCACGGTCAAGGGCGGCATCCTGCAGATCGCGTCGGACGCCAACCTCGGCGCGGCCACCGGTGGCCTCGCGCTCGAAGGCACTACGCTGCACGTGACCGGCGACACCGCGAGCACACGCGCCGTGAGCCTGGGCGCGGGTGCCAACACCTTCGACATCGACCTGAGCCGCACCGTCGCGCTCAATGGCACGGTCAGCGGCGCGGGCAGCCTGCGCAAGACCGGCGCGGGCACCCTGCAGCTCGGTGCGGCCAACGGCTACGCGGGCGGCACCGAAGTCGCGGCGGGTTCGCTGCAGGCACTGGTCACGGGCGCGCTGGGCACGGGGCCGGTGTCGGTCGCGGGCAATGCCTCGCTGGCGTTCACCAACAAGGCCGACGCGGGCAAGCTCGCGATCACCTTGGCACAGCGCGGCAGTGCGCCGACCGACAACGGCGGCTTCCTGGCCTTCAGCGACAGCAGCTCGGCCGGCAACGCGACCATCACGGCGAACAAGGACGCCACGGTCGAGTTCCGCGACAGCTCGAGCGCGGGCAATGCGGTGATCGAGAACCGTGGCGGCATCACCACCCTGTGGTTCAACGCGAACGCAGGCAAGGCGCAGATCACCAACTTCGATGGCGGCCAGATCAACCTGCTCGACGATGCGAGCGCCGGACAGGCGCGCTTCGTCAACGAGAGCGGTGGCCTGATCGACATGTACGACCGCGTGAGCGCGGACCAGGCGACGGTGGTGAACAACGCGGGCGCGCTGCTGCGCATCAGCAAGCTCGCCACGGCGGGCGTGGGCATCGGCTCGCTCGAAGGCGCGGGCAACGTGCTGCTGGGCGCGAAGGCGCTGACCACGGGTGGGTTGAACACCAGCACGACGGTGTCGGGCACGATCAGTGGCAGCGGTGGTTCGCTCGTCAAGGTGGGCAGCGGCACGCTCGAATTAAGCGGAGCGAACACCTATACCGGCGGCACCACCATCGCCGCCGGCACGCTCGCCGTGAACAACGCGAGCGGTAGCGCGACGGGTACAGGCGCGGTGCAGGTGCAGGGCGGCGCGACGCTCGCGGGCAATGGCAGCGTGGCGGGTGCGGTCAGCATCGCCAAGGGCGGCATCTTGTCGGCGGGCAACGGTGGCGTCGGCACGCTGACGCTGGGCGGCCTGAATCTCGCCGAAGGCGCGGTGCTCAACTACGACCTGGGCCAGGCCAACACCGTCGGTGGCGTGCTCAACGACCGCGTGCAGGTCAACGGCAACCTGCAGCTCGACGGCACGCTCAACGTGGCGCAATCGAAGGGCGGCGTATTCGGCGCGGGCATCTATCGCCTGATCGACTACACCGGCAGCCTGACCGACAACGGTCTGGACATCGGCAGCGCGCCGATCGCGGCCAAGGACCTTCAGGTGCAGACCTCGGTGGCCAAGCAGGTCAATCTGGTGAACCGCACGGGCCTGTCGCTGAACTTCTGGGATGGTGGCGACAACACCAAATACAACGACGGCAAGATCGCGGGCGGCACGGGCATCTGGCGTGTGGGCGTGCCGGGTGACGGCTGGACCGGTGCGGACGGCAAGATCAATGCGGCCTGGGCGCAGAACCAGTTCGCGGTGTTCGGCGGCACGGGCGGCACGGTCACGGTCAGCAACGCGGGCGGCACGGTGCGCATCAACGGCGCGCAGTTCGCGGCCGACGGGTATGTGCTGCAGGGCGATGCGATCGAGCTCGGCGCTTCGGGCACGGTGGTGCGTGTGGGCGATGGATCGGGTACGGACGTCGATCGCACGGCCACGGTGAACGTCGCGCTGACCGGCGCCGGCGGCCTGGTGAAGGACGATGTGGGTCGCCTGGTCCTCGGCGGCACCAACACCTACACGGGCGGCACGACCGTGAAGGCCGGCGTGCTGCAAGGCAACACCGCGAGCCTGCAAGGCGGCATCGTCAACGATGCGGAAGTCGTGTTCGACCAGGCCAAGACCGGCAGCTACGCGGGCACCATGAGCGGCAGCGGCAAGCTGCGCAAGATCGGTGCGGGCACGCTGACACTGACCAGCGCGAACAGCTACGCAGGCGGAACCTTCGTCGATGCCGGCACACTGGCCACCGACGTGACCGGCGCCCTCGGCAGCGGCGCGGCGAGCGTGGCTTCGGGCGGCACGCTGCAACTGGGTGGCGGCTTCGATGCCGGCACCACGGCCATCGGCAACCAGGGCACGGTGCGCTTCCAGGACAAGGCGAGCGCGGGCACGTCGACGATCACCAACGTCGCGGGCGGCGTGCTGGCCTTCGCGGACGACGCGACGGCCGACAAGGCCACGGTGCTCAACCAGGCCGGCGCGCAGGTGCGCATCGACCAGTCGACCACGGGCGTGAGCTTCGGCTCGCTGAGCGGCGCGGGCGAGTTCGTGCTCGGCGCCAAGGCGCTCACGCTGGGCGCGAGCGGCGACAGCACCACGCTGTCGGGCACGATCAGCGGCAATGGCGGATCGGTCGTCAAGGTGGGCGCTGGCACGCTGACGCTCACGGGCGCCAACACCTACACCGGCGGCACCACCGTGGGCGCGGGCACGCTGAGCGTGAACAACAAGAGCGGCAGCGCGACAGGTACGGGCGCGGTGCTGGTCCAGAGCGGCGCGACCCTTGCGGGCAGCGGCAGCATCGCGGGCGCGGTGACCATCGACAAGGGCGGCATCCTCGCTGCGGGTAACAGCCCTGGCACGCTGACCCTGGGCGCACTGACCCTGGCCGGCGGCTCCACGCTGAACTACGAACTCGGCCAGGCCGGTGTTCCAGGCGGCGCGCTCAACGACCTGATCAACGTCACCGGCAACCTGCAACTCGATGGCACCTTGAACGTCGCGCAGTCGGCGGGCGGCAGCTTCGGCCCTGGCCTCTACAGGCTCATGAGCTACGGCGGCAGCTTCACCGACAACGGCCTGGACATCGGCACGGTGCCCGGCTCTGCGAAGGTGGCCGACCTGCAGGTGCAGACCTCGGTGGCGAACCAGGTCAATCTGGTGAACCGCGCGGGCCTGTCGCTGAACTTCTGGGACGGTGGCGACAGCACGAAGTACAACGACGGCCAGATCGCCGGCGGCTCGGGTACCTGGCGCGTGGGCAATCCGCAGCCCTCGATGGATGCCTGGGCCGACATGGACGGCAAGCTCAACGGCAACTGGGCGCAGAACCAGTTCGCGGTGTTCGGCGGCAAGGCTGGCACCGTGACGGTGGATGCGGCTGGTGGTGCGGTGCGCATCGCGGGTGCGCAGTTCGCCACCGATGGCTATGTGGTGCAGGGTGACGGCATCGTGGTGGATAGCGCCAACTCGGTGATCCGCGTGGGCGACGGCACGGCTGCCGGTGCGACCATGACGGCCACGCTCAATGTTGCGCTCAGCGGCACGGGCGGTATCTCGAAGGAGGATGCCGGCCGACTGATCCTGGGCGGTGCCAATACCTACACCGGGGGTACCACCGTCAAGGGCGGTGTGCTGCAGGGCAGCGCGACGAGTCTGCAGGGCAATATCGTCAACAACGCGGAGGTGGCCTTCGACCAAGGCAAGACGGCCGGTACCTATGCAGGCGTGATGAGCGGCACGGGCAAGCTGCGCAAGATCGGCACGGGCACCTTGACCTTGAGCAGCGCCAACAGCTACAGCGGCGGCACGTTGGTGGATGCAGGCACGTTGACGACCGACACCACGGGCGCACTGGGAACAGGCGCGGTCAGCATTGCTTCGGGGGCAGCACTGCAGTTCGGCGGCAAGGCCGATGCGGGCAAGCTCGCGATCGCCAATGCAGGCACCTTGCGTCTGCAAGACACCGCGAGCGCTGCAGGCGCCACGGTGACCAATGCAGCGGGTGGCCAGGTGCGCATCGATCTGACGACCACGGGCACGAGCATCGGTGCCCTGAGCGGAGCGGGCGACGTGGTGCTTGGCACCAAGGCGCTGACCACCGGTGCGCTCGGCACTGACAACACGATCTCCGGCGCCATCACCGGCACGACGGGCTCGCTCGTCAAGGTTGGCGCAGGCACGCTCACGCTCTCAGGTACGGCGAACTACGCAGGCGAGACCCGCGTGACCGCAGGCACCTTGAAGGCTGGCGCGACCAACGCCTTCAGCGCCGCATCGAGCGCTGTGGTCGCCAGCGGCGCCACGCTCGACCTCGGCGGCTTCAGCCAGAAGATGGCCGGCCTGACCAACGCCGGCACGGTCGCCCTGCTCGGCACGGTCCCAGGCACCACGCTTACCTTGACCGGCCCCTACGTCGGCAACAACGGCGTGCTGCGCCTCGGTGCGAAGCTCGACAACCCCGGCATCGCAGACCGCCTGGTGCTCGACGGCGCCACCGCATCCGCCAGCGGCAAGACGACAGTGCAGGTCACCAACCTAGGCGGCCTGGGCGCCCGCACCAGCGGCGCGGGCATCGAACTGATCAGCGCGAAGAACGGCGCCACCACCACCGCGCAAACCAGCAAGGACGCCTTCGTGCTCTCGGGCGGCCGCGTCGACGCCGGTGCCTACGAGTACCGCCTGTACGCGGGCGATGCGGGCGGCGAGGGCGAGAACTGGTACCTGCGCACCGAAGCAGAACCCGGTGCCTCGCTGCCGACCTACCGCGCCGAAGCCTCGCTCTTCGCAGCTCTGCCGAACCAACTGCGCCAAAGCAACCTCGGCATGCTCGCAAGCCTGAGCCAGCGCATCGGCGACGACGACGTACGCGGCAGCGGCGGTGCGAGCTCGAGCATCGACGGCGGCAACCGCCGCGCCTGGGGCCGTCTGATCTCCACCGACATGGACATCCGCCAGGGAGGCACCGTCTCGCCGCATGCCGAGGGCCGCGTGAGCGGGCTGCAGGCAGGTACCGACCTGTGGGCCAATGCGAACTGGCGCGCGGGCATCTATGTCGGCCAGCTCGAAGGCGATACGCGTGTCAGTGGCTTCAGCAGCGGCCTCCTGAACGGCGCTGCAGGCCGCAACGACCTGCGCAGCCAGTACCTGGGCCTGTACGGCACCTTCACGAGCGACGACGGCTTCTATGCCGACACGGTGCTGCAGGCCGGCCGCCATCGCTACACGGTGCAGCCGCAACTGAGCGCCGGCGTCACGGGCAAGGGCAACAGCTTCCTGGCCTCGATCGAGGTCGGCAAGGCCTTCGCGCTGGGCACGGGCGGCTGGTCGGTGGAGCCGCAGCTGCAGCTGATCCACCAGCGCCTGCGCCTGGACGACGTGGCGATCCCGGGTGCGCTGGTGCAGCAGGACGCCGACAGCAGCTGGACCGCACGCGCGGGCGTTCGCATCAAGGGCAGCTTCGCGACAAGCGCGGGCACGCTGCAGCCGTATGCGCGCCTGAACGTCTATCGCAGCTCGAAGGGCAACGACATCGCGCGCTTCGTCAACCCGGCGGCGATCACGCCGGTGGGCGCGCCGATCGGTGGCACGAGCACCGAGCTGGCAGCAGGCTTCACGCTGGCGCTGAGCCAGCGCACGAGCCTGTATGGCGAGCTCGGCAAGCAGTGGGCCTCGGGCGGCGTCGCTCGCGTGGGCAGCTCGGTCAATGCAGGGGTGGGTGTGCGCGTGAAGTGGTGACGATGCAAAGGGCCGGCCGCTCGCATCCGCGCAAGCTCGCGGATGAAAGAAAAAGCAAGATGCAATCTCCGCGGCCGCGCCCCAGAATCCGATGCGCAACGGCGAAGGAGCCGTTGACCCACTCGCGTGAAGCCCCGCATGAATTCGAGGACTCGGACGGCCACTATCTTCATCGCGTCATGCGTGACGCGCCTCGGGTCGTGGCTCGCCATGCGTGTCACGGAAATCCGTGGGCTCATCGGGCTCGCAGCGTTGCTGCTGGCGTGCCTGGCGTTTCCGAGCCACGCGCAAGTGGAGCCGCTGAAGCTCGATGCCTCGTTGGGCATCCTCGAGCGAAACTTCGTCGGACGCCTGCAGGCCTATCACGACAAGGCCGGCCTGCTGACGCACGCGCAGGTGGCATCGCCCGACTACCAGTCGCGATTCGAGACGCTGCCGGGCGCCTTCAATGGCGGCTATGCGCGGGGCGCGTGGTGGGTGCGCTTCCGGATCGAGGCCTCGCCCGAGCAGGTCGAACGACCGGTCGAGAGCGGCTGGTGGCTGCGGCTCAATGCGCCCTATGTCGACTACCTCGACGTGTGGTGGCCCGATGCCGAAGGTGGCTTCACCCACCGGGAGCTCGGGGGCATGCGCGCGGGTTCCAGGCGCGAGATGCCCTGGTCGATCCCGGCGACGCGGCTGCCCGAGCTGCACGACACCGAGCCGCGCTGGGTCTGGGTACGGCTCGCGGGTGACCGTTCGCTGAGCCTCGCGGGTGGCGTGTCGCCACTGCGCGAGTTGGCCGGGGTGCAACAGGAGTTCAACTTCGCGGACGCGGCCATCGTCGGCATGGCCCTGCTGATCGCGGTGGTGAGCCTGATGATGGGCATCGCGCTGCCCGATCGCCGCTTCGTTGCCTACGCGGGCTACCTCGTCACGCTCGGATTGCTGTTCGCGAGTTCGGAGGGCATGCCCGCGACCCTGTGGCTGCACGACCATCCATTGGCCGCCGTCCGCCTGCACAACTTCTCGGTCTGCCTGCACACGGCGGCCGCCTTCGCGTTCGCGCGGGTGCTGCTCGACATGGACCGGCAGTTCCCGCGCATGAGCCGCGTGTTCCAGCTGATGGCTTTTCTGTGCCTCGCGGGTTGCGGGATCGCCATCGCCGGTGGGTACGGGTTCATCGCGCGGCCACTGAACATGCTGTGGGTGGTCTTCGCGGCCTGCATCGTGCCGATGTGCGCCCTCGTGCTGCGCCGGAACGTCCAGGCCTGGCCCGGGATGGTCGGCTATGCGATCTATTTCATGATGGGCGCGGTGCACTTCGCGAAGAACCTGCAATGGCTGCCCTACAACCGCGCCACCCAGTACAGCTACGCGATCGCCAGCATCCTGCACATCATGGCCTTCTTCTTCGCGCTGGGCTGGCGCGTGCGGCAGCGCGAGCGGCGCGCGCTCACGCTGTCGCTGCGGCATCGCGCACGCCTCGCGCAGCGCGTGAACGAGCGCACGCGCGACCTGCGCCAGGAGATCACGGAGCACCATCGCACGCACGACCAGCTGGCGCTGGCGCTGCGCGAGCAGCGCGGCCTGCTGGCCATGGTGTCGCACGAGTTCCGCACCCCGCTGGGAACGATCGGCGGCGCCGCGCAGATCCTCTCGGACGACCGGCTCGGCCTGGCGCGCGAGGAGGTCAGGAAGGAGGCCGAGAAGATCAGCCGCACGGTCTATCGCATGCGCGATCTGGTCGACACCCTGCTGGCCGACGAATGGCTCGATGCCTCGAGCAACAACCTGCACCTGGCGCCGCTCGAGCTCGCCGTCTTCCTGCGCGAGAAGATCGCGGAGCACAACGAAGGCGCGGCGGGCGGCCGCATCTCGCTGCAGCTCGACGCGCACGCGCTGCCGGTGCTCGCGGACGAGACGCTGATGCACATCGCGATGGACAACCTGTTGACCAACGCCATCAAGTACGCGCCGGCCCATTCGCCGGTGCGCGTGCGCGCCGGCATCCGGCGCTGCCGTTCCGACGACTTTCCGGAAGGCGACGCGATACCGGGCGTCTGCATCCAGGTGTGCGACGAGGGCCCGGGCTTCATGCCGCAGGACCTCACGCATGTGTTCGAGCGCTTCTACCGCGCGGCCGGCGTGCGGCGCATCCCGGGCATCGGGCTGGGCCTGCACATGGTGCACCGCATCGCCACGGTCCATGGCGGCAGCGTGGTCGCCTCGAACGGCGCCCGCGAGGGCGCGGTGCTGACCCTCACCCTGCCGCTGCTCGGCAGCGCCGAGCCGGCGGAGGGCCGAGGCGGAAGGCGCGTGGCAACGCCAGCCCCGGAGGGCTGTGGATGAGCGTCGCAACGCGGGTGCTGGTGATCGAGGACGACGACGACCTGCGTGACACGGTGCTGCGCTACCTGCGCGGCGTCGGCATGCTCGCGCGCGGACTCGAGAGCGCCGAGATGCTCGATGCGGAACTCGAGCGGCAGGACTTCGATGCCGTGGTGTGCGACGTCAACCTGCCGGGCGAGGATGGCTTCAGCGTGCTGGCGCGCCTGCGCTCGCGCAGCGCCATGCGCATCGTGATGCTGACCGCGCGCGGCATGCTCGACGATCGCCTGCATGGACTCGGGCTTGGCGCCGACTACTACCTGGTCAAGCCGGTGAACCTGCGCGAGCTCGAGATGGTGCTCAACAACCTGCTGCAGCGCAGCCAGGAAGCACAGGGGCAGGACACGCGCGAACCCGGTCCCGATGCAGTGCCTGAAAGCGCCGTACTCGCGCCCTGGCGCTATCACGCCACCACCTGGCTGCTGCTGTCGCCGGCCGGCGCCCGCGTGCAGTTGTCGAGCGCGGAAGCGCGGCTGCTGCTGTGCCTGCTCGAACTGCCGCGCGAAGTGGTGGGCCGCGCCGCGCTGCTCGCGGCGATGGGCCGCCCCGGGCTCGAAGCCTACGAGCGCAACCTCGATGTCACCGTCTCGCGACTGCGCCGCAAGGCCGAGCAGGCCTGCGGCGAGAAGCTGCCGATCGTCGCGGTGCGCGGCGAGGGCTACAGCTTCCAGGCCGACGCGCGCATCGAGCCGTGAGCGCGGCGCGCACGGCCGCGCGATACGAGAACCAATGCATTCCTTTGCCGTCGAAGCCACGGTTTTCCGTGAGCGTTGCATCGTTCATTGCAAGAAAAAGTAAGGTGCAAATCGGGTAGCGCCCTTTGAGAATTTCCTCCCAAGCGGCAGCGCAGTGATGCCGCACGCGCCATCGGCCTTTCGCGCCTGCATGGCAGGAGGAGACCCCATGAAGACAAGCACGCCAGCCATCGACCTGCGGTCGTCGGCTGCATTGGCCGTGCCCGGCTTCCTCATTGATTCCCGGCCCGGCAGATCCCTTGCCGGCGCTCTCGATCTGATTTCTTGCCACGGCGCCTTGCGCGCCCGGCCCACGGAGAACCGTTGATGAATGTCGTCTACAAAACCATCTGGAACGCAGCACTCGGAGCCTGGGTGGCGGTCTGCGAAACGGCACGCGCACGCGGCAAGCGCGGCAGCGGCCGGCGCGCGCTGACCGGCGCGAGCCTGGTGGCGCCACTGCTGGGCGTGCCGCTCTTCCTGCTGAGCGGGACGGCCTCGGCGGTGTGCACGCTCGCGGGCAACACGCTCGACTGCACCGGCACCACGCCCGGCTGGGTCGGCGTGGCGGACGGCGGCACGATCAACAACAGCGGCACCATCGCCAAGCTCGGCGACGGCACCTGGGGCATCTACACGGGCGCCAACATCACGGTCAACAACACCGGCACCATCACCGGCACGTCCGGCGTGGTGATCGGCGGCAACGCGGTGATCAACAACAACGGCGGCGTCATCCGCGGCACCGACCGCGCGATCCAGGTGACGGGCGGGCCGGTCACGCTGACCAATTCGAACGGCGGCATCATCGAGGGCGTCGCGGGCGCGCTGATCTACGGCGGCGGCACGATCGTCAACACCGGCAACAGCCGCATCAGCAGCACGGGCGGCTATCTCGGCCTGGGCTTCGGCGGCGGCAGCGCCAGCATCACCAACACGCTGGGCTCCACCATCTCGGGCGCCGCCGCCAGCATCTACGGCCAGGCGACTTCGCTCACCATCGACAACGGCGGCCTGCTGCAAGGCAGCGTCTTCCTCGAAAACGGCCTGGTGCAACGGGTCACCTTGCGCGTGGGCAGCCAGATCGCCGGCGACCTCAGCATCGGCGCCCAGACCGGGTCGACGCTGACGCTGTTGGGCGCGGGCACGCAGCTCTATTCGCAGGCGGCCACGGGCACCACCACCTTCGGCGGCGACCTGATCAAGAACGACAGCGGCGACTGGGTGATCGATCGCTCGATGGCACCGCGCACCGCGACCGTCAACGCGGGCGCGCTGGGCTTCGCGGCCGGCGGCAGCTTCGGTGGCAACACCGCGCTGAGCCTGGCCGCGGCGGGCACCACGCTGCATACCGATTCGGGCAACGCCGTCGTGGGCAACCTCACCGGCGTGGCGGGCAGCAAGGTCGCGCTCGCGGCCGGCTCCTCGCTGCGCATGGCGGACAACAGCAGCACCACGATTGCCAGCGACTTCAGCGGCGGCGGCACGCTGATCAAGAGCGGCACCGGCACGCTCACGCTGAGCGGCGACAACAGCGGCTTCGGCGGCAGCTTCACGGCCAATGCCGGCACGCTGCAGGCCGCGAGCGCGAATGCGATCGGCGGCGCCGCGCTCGGCATCGGCGGCGCGGTGACGCTCACGAGCCCTGGCGCGCTCGCGCTCAACGCGGTCGGCCTGAACACCAGCGCCGGCGTCGGCGTGCTCAGCGTGCAGACGCCGGGCGCGGTGAGCTTCAACGGCGCCGTGTCGGGCGCGGGCTCGCTCGACCTGCGCGGCGTCGGCGGCAAGGTCTCGCTGCTCGGCAACAACAGCTACGCGGGCGGCACGCGCTTCGCCGACAACACGGTCGTGCTGGGCAGCAACACCGCGCTGGGCACGGGCGTGGCGACGATCGAGGGCAACACGGCGCTGTCGGGCAACGCGGCATTGACGCTGGGCAATGCCTTCGTCATCGGCAAGGCAAACCTGCTGGCCATTTCCGGGCCGGCCTTGACGCTCAACGGCCCGATCTCGGGCGCCGGCGGCATCGTGAAGCAGGGCACCGACACGCTCACGCTGGGCGGCGCGAACACCTATGCCGGCGGCACCACGGTGACAGCCGGCACGCTGAGCATCAACAACGCGAGCGGCAGCGCCACCGGCACGGGCGCGGTGCAGGTGCAGGCGGGCGCGGCGCTCGTGGGCAGCGGCGCAATCGCGGGTCCGGTGGACGTGGCGGCGGGCGCGCGGCTGTCGATCGGCAATGGCGGCGTGGGCACGCTGACCACCGGCTCGCTCACGCTCGCCGCGGGTTCGGCGCTCGACATGGAACTGGGCCAGGCCGGCGTCGTCGGCGGCGCGCTCAACGACCTGCTCAACGTCAACGGCGACCTCTCGCTGCGCGGCACGCTCAATGTCGGCCAGTCGGCCGGCGGCAATTTCGGCGCGGGCATCTACCGGCTCATCAACTACACGGGCACGCTCACCGCCAACGCGATGACCATCGGCAGCACGCCGACGCCGCCGGGCTATCTCGCGCTGCAGACCGGCCTGGCCAACCAGATCAACCTGGTCAACACCGGCGGCCTCGCGCTCAACATGTGGGACGGCGGCAATCCCGCGAACTTCAACGACGGCAAGATCGCGGGCGGTGCGGGCAGCTGGCGCGCGGGCAGCCCGGGCGACAACTGGACCGACGTCAATGGCGTGGCGAACGCGGGCTGGATCCAGGACGGCTTCGCGGTCTTCGCGGGCACGGCCGGCGCCGTCACCGTCGACAACACCGGCACCGACGGCGCGGTGCGCATCGGGGGGGCGCAGTTCGCGGTCGATGGCTACGCCATCAATGGCGACGCCTTGACGATCAATGCGCCGGCCACGGTGGTGCGCGTGGGCGACGGCACGAACGCGGGCGCGGGCATGACCGCGACCATCGCGTCCGCGCTGATCGGCACCGGCGGCCTCGTCAAGGACGACCTCGGCACGCTGGTGCTCGACGGCCTCAACAGCTACGGCGGCGGCACCACCATCAAGGGCGGCGTGCTGCAGATCGCATCCGACGGCAACCTCGGCGCGGCGACGGGCGGTCTGGCGCTCGAGGATGGCGCCACGCTGCGCGTGGCCGCCGGCGTTTCCAGCACGCGTGCCGTGAGCCTGGGCGCGGGTGCGGCCACCTTCGAGGTCGTGCCGGTCGAGACCCTGAGCCTCGGCGGCAAGGTCAGCGGCGCGGGCCGCCTGCGCAAGACCGGCGCGGGTCTGCTGCAGCTCGGCGCGGCCAACGACTACACGGGCGGCACCGAGATCGCGGAGGGTGGGCTCGATGCGACGGTGACGGGCGCGCTCGGCAGCGGGCCGGTGTCGGTGGCGGGCAATGCGACGCTGGCCTTCGCCAACACGGCCGATGCGGGCAAGCTCGCGATCACGGCCGCCGCGAGCGGCGGCGCGCCGGCCGACAAGGGCGGCTTCGTGCAGTTCGGCAACGGCAGCTCGGCCGGCGAAGCGACCATCACGGCGAACCAGGGCGCCGCGGTCGAATTCCGCGACAGCGCGAGCGCGGGCAAGGCCGTGATCGAGAACCGCGGCGGCCTGAGCACCTTCGGCTTCACCGCCAGCGCGGGCCAGGCGCAGATCACCAACTTCGCGGGCGGTCGCACCGAACTGCGCGGCGATGCGAGCGCGGGTCAGGCGCGGCTGGTCAACGAAAGCGGCGGAACGATCGACTTCCTGGAGCGCGCGAGCGCGGACCAGGCGACGGTGGTGAACAACGCGGGCGGGCAACTGCGCATCGACGGCCTGGCCAATGCGGGCGTGGGCATCGGCTCGCTCGAAGGCGCGGGCGATGTGCTGCTGGGCGCGAAGGCGCTGACCACGGGCGGGCTGAACGCGAGCACCACCCTGTCTGGCACGATCAGCGGCGCGGATGGGTCGGTGGTCAAGGTGGGCAGCGGCACGCTGGCGCTCACCGGCGCCAACACCTACACCGGCGGCACCACGGTGGCGGGCGGCACGCTGGCCGCGAACAACGCGAGCGGCAGCGCGACCGGCACGGGTGCGGTGCAGGTGCAGTCGGGGGCGACGCTCGCGGGCACGGGCAGCATCGCGGGCGCGGTGAACGTCGCGAAGGGCGGCGTGCTGTCGGCCGGCAATGGCGGTGCGGGCACGCTGACCGTTGGCGGCTTGAATTTGGCCGATGGCGCGGTGCTCAACTACGACCTGGGTCAGGCCGGCGTGGCCGGCGGGGCCCTCAACGACCTCGTCAACGTCAACGGCAACCTGCAGCTCGACGGCACGCTCAACGTGGCGCAGACGGCCGGCGGCAAGTTCGGCGCGGGCCTCTATCGCCTCATCAACTACACCGGCACGCTGACCGACAACGGCCTGGAGATCGGCACCGCGCCCACCGATGCGAGCAAGCTCGCGGTGCAGACCGCCGTCGCCAACCAGGTCAACCTGGTGAACCTCGACGGCCTGTCGCTCAATGTCTGGGACGGCACCGACAGCGCGAACTTCAACGACGGCAAGATCGCCGGCGGATCGGGCACCTGGCGCGCGGGCGCGCCCGGCGACAGCTGGGCCGATGCCAACGGCCTCGTGAACGGCACCTGGGCGCAGGACGGCTTCGCGATCTTCACCGGGCAGGCCGGCACCGTCACGGTCGACAACAAGGGCGCGGGCGGCGCGGTGCGCATCGGCGGCGCGCAGTTCGCGGTCGACGGCTACACCATCAATGGCGACGCCTTGACGATCAACGCGCCGGCCACGCTGGTGCGCGTGGGCGACGGCACGGCCGCGAGCGCGGGCATGACAGCGACCATCAACGCCGCCATCGGCGGCACGGGCGGCCTGGTGAAGGACGACGGCGGCACGCTGGTGCTCGGCGCCGCGAACTCCTACGCCGGCGGCACCACGGTCAAGGGCGGCATCCTGCAGATCTCGAACGACGGCAACCTCGGCGCGGGCGGCACGGGCCTCGCGCTCGATGGCGGTACCTTGCGCATCGCCGCGGGGTCCGCGCCGTTCTCCAGCACGCGCGCGCTCGTGCTGGGCGCGGGCGGCGGCACCGTCGAGCTCGCCAATGCGAGCTGGGGCCTGGGCAGTTCCATCAGCGGCGACGGCGCGTTGACCGTCACCGGCGCGGGCGGCAGCCTGGGCCTGGGGGCGACCGGCAGCTACAAGGGCGGCACCGTGGTGCAGGGCGGCGCGAGCGTGGTCACGAGCGCCAGCGGTGCCTTCGGCAGCGGCGCGGTGCAGCAGCAGGGCAGCGGCACGCGCGTGACCCTGTTCGGCGCCGCCAGTGCCGCGAGCAATGCCTATGTCATCGGTCGCGCGGGCTCGGCCGACAGCGACAACCGGCTGTCTTTCGCGCAGAACGCAACGGGCGGCAACGCGAACATCACGGTCAACGGCACGGGCTGGCAGTCGCCGACGGCGAACGCGGTGCAGTTCGCAGACACGACCAGCGCGGGCACGGCCACCATCACCAACCAGGGCGGCGCGGTCTACTTCCAGCAGAACGCGAGCGCGGGCGGCGCGAGCATCACCAACGGCGCCGACAGCCTCCTGAACTTCCTTGGCGCGGCCACGGCGGGCAGCGCGAAGATCGACAACGCGAAGGGCGGCACGGTCTATTTCGCCGACGACAGCGCGGGCGCCGGCGCGTCGATCGCCAACGCGGCGGGCGGCGTGGTCGATGTCTCGGGGTCGACCTCGAAGACCGGCCTCGAGCTCGGCTCGCTGTCGGGCGCGGGCGGGGTCGTCCTCGGTGCCACGCAGCTCACGCTCGGCGGTCTGAACGCGGGCGACACGATCTCGGGCACCGTCAGCGACACGGGCAGTGTCTTCGCGCAGCCCGGCTCGGGCACCGGTGGCTCGATCGTCAAGGTCGGTGCCGGCACGCTCTCGCTGAGTGGCGCCAATACCTACACCGGCGGCACCACGGTGGCGGGCGGCACGCTCGCGGCCAACAACGCGAGCGGCAGCGCGACCGGCACGGGCACGGTGCAGATCCAGGGCGGCGCGACCTTGGCCGGCAATGGCAGCATCGCCGGTGCCGTGAACATCGCCAAGGGCGGCGTGCTGTCGGCCGGCAATGGGGGCGTGGGCACGCTGACGCTCGGCAGCCTGAGCCTGGCCGATGGCGCGGTGCTCAACTACGACCTGGGCCAGGCCAACACCGTGGGCGGCCCGCTCAACGACCTCGTCAACGTCAACGGCAACCTGCAGCTCGACGGCACGCTCAACGTGGCGCAGTCCGCGGGCGGCAGCTTCGGCGCGGGCCTGTACCGGCTCATCAGCTACACGGGCAGCCTGACCGACAACGGCCTGGACATCGGCACGGCACCGGGTGTCGCCACCGACCTGCAGGTGCAGACCTCTGTGGCGCAACAGGTGAATCTGATCAATCGCGCGGGCCTGTCGCTGAACTTCTGGGACGGCAGCGACGCGAGCAAGTACAACGACGGCCTGGTGGCCGGCGGCAACGGCACCTGGCGCGTGGGCGTGCCGGGCGATGGCTGGACCGGCGCGGACGGCAAGATCAACGCGGCCTGGGCGCAGGGACAGTTCGCGGTGTTCGGCGGCAGCGCCGGTACCGTGACGGTCAGCAACGCGGGCAGCACGGTGCGCATCAACGGCGCGCAGTTCGCCACCAACGGCTACCGCGTGCAGGGCGACGAGATCGAGCTCGGCGACGCGGCGACCACGGTGCGCGTGGGCGACGGCACCGCGGCCGGCGCGGGCATGACGGCCACGATCGCGTCGGTTCTCGGCGGTGCGGGCGGCCTGGTGAAGGACGACCTGGGCACCTTGGTGCTCGAGGGAAGCAACAGCTACAGCGGCGGCACGACCATCAAGGGCGGCATCCTGCAGATCGCGTCGGACGCCAACCTCGGCGCGGCCTCGGGCGGCCTCGCGCTCGAAGGCGCGACGCTGCATCTCACGGGCGACGCCACGAGCCAACGCGCCGTGAGCCTGGGAGCGGGCGCCAGTGCCTTCGACATCGACGCGACCCGCACGCTGGCACTGAACGGCACGGTGAGCGGCGCCGGCGGCTTGCGCAAGGTCGGCGGCGGCACGCTGACCCTGGGCAGCGCCAACAACTACGCGGGTGGCACCTTCGTGGACGCGGGCACCCTCGCGTCCGACGTCGCGGGCGCGCTCGGCAGCGGCGCGGCGAGCGTGGCCGCGGGGGCCGCGCTGCAACTGGGTGGCGTCTTCGATGCGGGCGGCATTGCCATCGGCAACCAGGGGGCGGTGCGCTTCCAGGGCAAGGCCAGCGCGGGAACGTCGACGATCACCAACGCCGCGGGCGGCGCGCTGGCCTTCGCGGACGACGCTTCGGCCGGCACGGCCACGGTGCTGAACCAGGCCGGCGCGCAACTGCGCATCGACCAGGCGACCACGGGCGTCGACATCGGTGCCCTGGGCGGCGCGGGCGATGTGCTGCTGGGCGCAAAGGTGCTGACCACGGGCGGGTTGAACACCAGCACCGCCGTGTCGGGCACGCTCAGTGGTGCCGGCGGTTCGCTCGTCAAGGTCGGCAGCGGTACGCTCGACCTGAGTGCTGCCAACAGCTATACCGGTGGCACCACCATCGCCGCGGGCACGCTCGCCGTGAACAATGCGAGCGGCAGTGCGACGGGGACGGGGGCTGTGCAGGTGCAGGGCGGCGGGACGCTTGCTGGCAACGGCAGCGTGGCGGGTGCGGTCAGCATCGCCAAGGGCGGCATCCTGTCGGCGGGCAATGGCGGCGTCGGCACGCTGACGCTGGGCGGCCTGAACCTCGCCGAAGGCGCGGTGCTCAACTACGACCTGGGCCAGGCCAACACCGTCGGTGGGGCGCTCAACGACCGCGTGCAGGTCAACGGCAACCTGCAGCTCGACGGCACGCTCAACGTGGCGCAATCGAAGGGCGGCTTGTTCGGCGCGGGCATCTATCGCCTGATCGACTACACCGGCAGCCTGACCGACAACGGCCTGGACATCGGCAGTGCGCCGATCGCGGCGAAGGACCTGCAGGTGCAGACCTCGGTGGCGCAGCAGGTCAATCTCGTGAACCGCACGGGCCTGTCGCTGAACTTCTGGGATGGTGGCGACAACACGAAGTACAACGACGGCAAGATCGCGGGCGGTGCGGGCACGTGGCGCGTGGGCGTCCCCGGAGACGGCTGGACCGGTGCGGACGGCAAGATCAATGCGGCCTGGGCGCAGGACCAGTTCGCGGTGTTCAGCGGCACGGGCGGCACGGTCACGGTCAGCAACGCGGGCGGCACGGTGCGCATCAACGGCGCGCAGTTCGCGGCCGACGGCTATGTGCTGCAGGGCGATGCAATCGAATTGGGTGCCTCCGGCACGGTGGTGCGCGTGGGCGATGGTTCGGGCACGGACGTCGATCGCACGGCGACGGTCAACGTCGCGCTGACCGGCACGGGCGGCCTGGTGAAGGACGACGTGGGTCGCCTGATCCTCGGCGGCACCAACACCTACACCGGCGGCACGACCGTGAAGGCCGGCGTGCTGCAAGGCAACACCGCGAGCCTGCAAGGCGGCATCGTCAACGATGCGGAAGTCGTGTTCGACCAGGCCAAGACCGGCAGCTATGCGGGCACGATGAGCGGCACGGGCAAGCTGCGCAAGATCGGCACGGGCACGTTGACGCTGACCAGCGCGAACAGCTACGCAGGCGGCACCTTCGTCGACGCCGGCACGCTGGCCACCGACGTGACCGGAGCCCTCGGCAGCGGCGCGGCGAGCGTGGCTTCGGGCGCCACGCTGCAGTTCGGCGGAAAGGCCGACCTGGGAAGCCTGTCGGTCGCCAACAGCGGCACGGTGCGCCTGCAAGGCAACGCGAGCGCGGGCAGCGCCAACCTCGTCAATGCCTCGGGCGCCGTGCTGGCGTTCGCGGACGACGCGACGGCCGACAAGGCGACGGTGAGCAACGCGGCCGGTGCGCAGGTGCGCATCGACCAGGCCACGACGGGCGTGAGCATCGGCACCCTCGGTGGCGCGGGCGACATCGCGCTGGGCGCAAAGGCGCTCACGCTCGGCGGATTGAATGCCAACAGCACGCTGTCGGGCACGATCGGCGGCACGGGTGGCTCGCTCGTCAAGGTGGGGACTGGCACGCTGACGCTCACGGGCGCGAACACCTACACCGGTGGCACCACCGTGGGCGCGGGCACGCTGAGCGTGAACAACAAGAGCGGCAGTGCGACGGGTACGGGTGCGGTGCAGGTCCAGAGCGGCGCGACGCTCGCGGGCAGCGGCAGCATTGCGGGCGCGGTGACCATCGACAAGGGCGGCATCCTCGCGGCGGGCAACAGCCCTGGCACGCTGACGCTCGGTGCGCTCACGCTCGCGGGTGGCTCCACGCTCAACTACGAACTCGGTCAAGCCGGCGTTCCTGGCGGCGCGCTCAACGACCTGACCAACGTGACCGGCAACCTGAACCTCGACGGCACGCTGAACGTCGCGCAGTCGGCGGGCGGCAGCTTCGGACCCGGCCTCTACAGGCTCATGAGCTATGGCGGCAGCTTCACCGACAACGGTCTGGACATCGGCACGGTGCCTGGCTCGACCAAGGCGGCGGACCTGCAGGTTCAGACCTCGGTGGCGAACCAGGTCAACCTGGTGAACCGCGCGGGCCTGTCGCTGAACTTCTGGGACGGTGGCGACAGCACCAAGTACAACGACGGACAGATCGCTGGCGGTTCGGGCACCTGGCGCGTGGGCAACCCGCAGCCCTCGATGGACGCCTGGGCCGACATGGACGGCAAGCTCAACGGCAACTGGGCGCAGAACCAGTTCGCGGTGTTCGGCGGCAAGGCCGGAACCGTGACGGTAGATTCCGCCGGTGGCGCGGTGCGTATCGCGGGTGCGCAGTTCGCCACCGATGGCTATGTGGTGCAGGGTGACGGCATCGTGGTGGATAGCGCCAACTCGGTGATCCGCGTGGGCGATGGCACGGCCGCAGGTGCGACCATGACCGCGACCCTCAATGTGGCGCTCAGCGGCACGGGCGGAATCTCGAAGGAGGATGCCGGCCGGTTGATCCTCGGTGGCACGAACACCTACACCGGTGGTACCACCGTCAAGGGCGGCGTACTACAGGGCAGCGCGACGAGCCTGCAGGGCAATATCGTCAACAACGCCGAAGTCGCCTTCGATCAGGGCAAGACTGCCGGCACCTATGCGGGCACGATGAGCGGCACGGGCAAGCTGCGCAAGATCGGCACGGGCACGCTGACCTTGAGCAGCGCCAACAGCTACAGCGGCGGCACGCTGGTAGATGCGGGTACGCTCGCCACCGAAGTGACAGGCGCACTCGGCAGCGGCGCGGCAAGCGTTGCATCGGGCGCCACGTTGCAGTTTGGTGGCAAGGCGGACGCGGGCAAGCTCGCTATCGCCAATGCAGGCACCTTGCGACTGCAAGACATCGCGAGCGCTGCAGGCGCCACGGTGACCAATGCAGCGGGTGGCCAAGTGCGCATCGACCTGACGACCACGGGCACGAGCATCGGCTCGCTTGGTGGTGCAGGCGATGTGGTGCTCGGCGCCAAGACGCTGACCACCGGCGCCATCGGAGGCGACAACACGATCTCGGGCGCCATCACCGGCACCACGGGCTCGCTCGTCAAGGTCGGCGCAGGCACGCTCACACTCGCAGGCTCTGCAACGTACGCAGGCGAGACCCGCGTCACCAGCGGCACCTTGAAGGCAGGCGCCACCAACGCCTTCAGCGCCGCATCGAGCGCTGTAGTCGCCAGCGGCGCCACGTTGGACCTCGGCGGCTTCAGCCAGAAGATGGCCGGTCTGACCAACGCCGGCACTGTCTCCCTGCTGGGCACGGTCCCAGGCACGACCTTGACCTTGACCGGCCCCTACGTCGGCAACAACGGCGTGCTGCGCCTCGGCGCCAAGCTCGACAACCCTGGCATCGCAGACCGCCTGGTGCTCGACGGCGCATCGGCCAGTGCGAGCGGCAAGACGACCGTGCAGGTCACCAACCTCGGCGGCCTGGGCGCCCGCACCAGCGGCGCGGGCATCGAGCTGATCAGCGCGAAGAACGGCGCGACCACCACCGCGCAGACCAGCAAGGACGCCTTCGTGCTCTCGGGCGGCCGCGTCGACGCCGGTGCCTACGAGTACCGTCTCTATGCAGGCGACGCAGGCGGTGAAGGCGAGAACTGGTACCTGCGCACAGAAGCAGAGCCCGGAGCCTCGCTGCCGACCTACCGCGCCGAAGCTTCCCTCTTCGCAGCGCTTCCGAACCAGCTTCGCCAGAGCAACCTCGGCATGCTCGCCAGCCTGAGCCAGCGCATAGGCGACGACGACGTGCGCGGCAGCGGTGGTACGAGCTCGAGCATCGACGGCGGCAACCGTCGCGCCTGGGGCCGTCTGATCTCCACCGACATGGACATCCGCCAGGGAGGCACTGTCTCTCCGCATGCCGAAGGCCGCGTGAGCGGGCTGCAGGCCGGTACCGACCTGTGGGCCAATGCGAACTGGCGCGCAGGCATCTACGTGGGCCAGCTCGAGGGCGACACGCGTGTCAGCGGCTTCAGCAGCGGGCTCCTGAACGGCGCTGCAGGCCGCAACGACCTGCGCAGCCAGTACCTGGGCCTGTACGGCACATTCACGAGCGACGACGGCTTCTATGCCGACACGGTGCTTCAAGCCGGCCGTCACCGCTACACGGCGCAACCGCAGCTGAGCGCCGGTGTCACGGGCAAGGGCAACAGCTTCCTGGCCTCGATCGAGGTGGGCAAGGCCTTCGCGCTGGGCACGGGCGGCTGGTCGGTGGAGCCGCAGCTGCAACTGATCCACCAGCGCCTGCGCCTGGACGACGTGGCGATCCCCGGTGCGCTGGTGCAGCAGGATGCCGACAGCAGCTGGACCGCACGCGCGGGCGTTCGCATCAAGGGCAGCTTCGCGACGGGAGCGGGCACGCTGCAGCCGTATGCGCGCCTGAACGTCTACCGCAGCTCGAAGGGCAACGACATCGCGCGCTTCGTGAACCCGGCGGCGATCACGCCGGTGGGCGCATCGATCGGTGGCACGACCACCGAGCTGGCAGCAGGCTTCACGCTGGCACTGAGCCAGCGCACGAGCCTGTATGGCGAACTCGGCAAGCAGTGGGCTTCGGGTGGCGTCGCGCGCGTGGGCAGCTCGGTCAATGCGGGGCTGGGCGTTCGCGTGAAGTGGTGACGGCGTGCGGGGCCGGCGGTTCGCGCCCGCGGCCCGATGCATGACGCTTGGCGCCACCTTGCGGTCGAAAGAAAAAGCAAGGTGTAATCTGCGCGGCCGCGCCCCGGAATCCGATGCGAAACGGCGATGGAACCGGCACATCCCTTCCCGCGAAGACCCGCATGAATTCGAGGACTCGGACGGCAACTTTGATCATTGCGCCACGCTTCACGTGTCTGGTGGCATGGCTCGCCATGTGCCTGCTCGCCTGCCTGGCGCTGCCGGGCCATGCGCAGACACAGGTGCCGGCACAGGTGGAGCCGCTGAGGCTCGACGCCGCGTCGAGCATGCGCGAACGCAACTTCGACGGGCACCTGCAGGCCTATCACGACCGGACCGGCCTGCTCACGCGCGAGCAGGTGGCGTCGCCCGACCACGCGCAGCGATTCGAGACGCTGCCGGGCGCCTTCAATGGCGGCTACGCCCGCGGCGCGTGGTGGGTGCGCTTCCAGATCGAGGCCTCGCCCGAGCAGGTCGCGCGGCCGCTCGAGGAAGGCTGGTGGCTGCGGCTCAATGCGCCCTATGTCGACTACCTCGACGTCTGGTGGCCCGACGCCGAGGCCGGCGCGAGCGGCGGCTTCACGCATCGCGCGCTCGGCGGCATGCGCGCGGGTTCGAAGCGCGAGCTGCCCTGGTCGATCCCGGCGACGCGCCTGCCCGATCTGCGCGATACGCAGCCGCGCTGGGTCTGGGTGCGGCTCGCGGGTGACCGGTCGCTGAGCCTCGCGGGGGGCGTGTCGCCGCTGCGCGAGATGGCCACGGTGCAGCAGGAACTCAATTTCGCCGATGCGGGCGTCGTCGGCATGGCCCTTCTGATGGCCGTGGTGAGCCTGATGATGGGCATCGCGCTGCCGGACCGCCGCTTCATCGCCTACGCGGGCTATCTCGTCACGCTCGGATTGCTGTTCGCGAGTTCGGAAGGCATGCCGGCCTCCCTGTGGCTGCAGGACAGCCCCGTGGCCGCGGTTCGATTGCACAACTTCTCGGTCTGCCTGCACACGGCCGCCGCATTCGGATTCGCCCGGGTGCTGCTCGACATGGAGCGGCAGTTCCCGCGCATGAACCGCGTGTTCCAGGTGGTGACGCTGCTCTGCTTCGCGGCCTGCGCGTTGGCCATCGCCGGCTGGTACGGGCGCGTGGCACGGCCTCTGAACCTGCTGTGGGTGGTGTTCGCGGCCTGCATCGTGCCGATGTGCGCGCTGGCGATGCGCCGGAACATCCAGGCCTGGCCCGGACTGGTCGGCTATGCGCTGTACCTGATGACGGGCGCGGTGCACTTCGCGAAGAACCTGCAGTGGCTGCCCTACACGATGGTCACGCAGTACAGCTATGCGATCGGCAGCATCCTGCACATCATGGCCTTCTTCTTCGCGCTGGGCTGGCGCGTGCGCCATCGCGAGCGGCGCGCGCTCACGCTGTCGCTGCGGCATCGCGCGCGTCTCGCGCAGCGCGTGCACCAGCGCACGCGCGACCTGCGCCAGGAGATCGCGCAGCACCACCGCACGCACGACCAGCTGGCGCTGGCGCTGCGCGAGCAGCGCGGCCTGCTGGCCATGGTGTCGCACGAGTTCCGCACCCCGCTGGGCACGATCGGCGGTTCGGCGCAGATCCTCTCGGACGACCGGCTCGCGCTGGCGCGCGAGGAGGTCAGGAAGGAAGCCGAGAAGATCAGTCGCACGGTCTTCCGCATGCGCGACCTGGTCGATACCCTGCTGGCCGACGAATGGCTCGATGCCTCGAGCAACAACCTGCACCTGGCGCCGCTCGAGCTCGCGGTGTTCCTGCGCGAGAAGATCGAGGAGCACAACGAAGGCGCGGCGGGCGGGCGCATCTCGCTGCAGCTCGATGCGCGCGAGTTGCCGGTGCTCGCGGACGAGACGCTGATGCACATCGCGCTGGACAACCTGCTGACCAACGCCATCAAGTACGCGCCGCCGCATTCGCCGGTGCGCGTGCGCGCCGGCATCCGGCGTGGTCCCGCCGATGAACCGGAGGTCCGCATCGAGGTGTGCGACGAAGGCCCGGGCTTCATGCCGCAGGACCTCACGCATGTGTTCGAGCGCTTCTACCGCGCGGCCGGCGTGCGGCGCATCCCGGGCATCGGGCTGGGCCTGCACATGGTGCATCGCATCGCCACGGTCCATGGCGGCGGCGTGGTCGCCTCCAACGGCCCCAGCGAAGGCGCGGTGCTGACCCTGACGTTGCCGCTGCTGGACGGCGCCGACCCGTCGCAAACCCCGGGCGCGATCGGCCTGCCGCTGCCCGAGCGCGGAGGCCGCCGATGAATGCCGCGACCCGCGTGCTGGTCATCGAGGACGATGACGACCTGCGCGACACGGTGCTGCGCTACCTGCGCGGTGTCGGCATGCTCGCGCACGGACTCGAGAGCGCCGAGATGCTCGATGCGGAGCTCGAGCGGCAGGACTTCGATGCCGTGGTGTGCGACGTCAACCTGCCCGGTGAGGATGGCTTCAGCGTGTTGGCGCGCCTGCGCTCGCGCAGTGCGATGCGCATCGTGATGCTGACCGCGCGCGGCATGCTCAACGATCGCCTGCATGGACTCGGGCTTGGCGCCGATTACTACCTGGTCAAGCCGGTGAACCTGCGCGAGCTCGAGATGGTGCTCAACAACCTGCTGCAGCGCAGCCAGGAAACGCAGGTGCAGGGCGCGCGCGACCCACAGTCGACCACGGCGACGGAGGCCGGCGACATCGCCGAGCATGCGCCATGGCGCTATCACTACACCACCTGGCTGCTGCTGTCGCCGGCCGGCGAACGCGTGCAGTTGTCGAGTGCGGAAGCGCGCCTGCTGCAGTGCCTGATCGAGCAGCCGCGCGAGGTGGTGGACCGTGCCACGCTGCTCGCGGCGATGGGCCGCCCCGGGCTCGAGGCCTACGAGCGCAACCTCGACGTCACGGTCTCGCGGCTGCGCCGCAAGGCCGAGCAAGCCTGCGGCGAGAAGCTGCCGATCGTCGCGGTGCGCGGCGAGGGCTACAGCTTCCAGGCCGACGCGCGCATCGAGCCGTGAGTGCAGCGCGCACGGCCGTGCGCGCTGCATCGTTCGATGCCTTTTCTTGCGGCGAGCCCACGGTTTTCGGGAGTGTTTTCGCCGTCCGTTGCAAGAAAAAGTAAGGTGCAAAGCAGGTAGCGCCCTTTGAGAATTTCTCCCCAAGCGGCAACGCAGTGATGCCGCACGCGCCATGCGCCTTCGCGCTTGCATGGCAGGAGGAGATTCCATGAAAAGCAGCACGCCAGCCATCGACCCGCGGTCGTCGGCTGCATGGGCCGTGCCCGGCTTCTTCATCCATTCCCGGCGCGGCATCACGCCTGGCGCCCGTGCGCCACGCATGGGAATGACCGCGCCTCCCGCCTGCCGCTCCCGATCTGATCTTTGCCGAGGCACCTTGCGCGCACGGCCCACGGAGAACCGTTGATGAATGTCGTCTACAAAACCATCTGGAACGCAGCGCTCGGAGCCTGGGTGGCGGTCTGCGAGACGGCGCGCGCGCGCGGCAAGCGCAGCGGTGGCCGGCGTGCGCTGACCGGCGCGAGCCTGGCAGCACCGCTGCTGGGCGTGCCGCTCTTCCTGCTGAGTGGAACCGCCTGGGCGGTGTGCACGCTCGCGGGCAACGTGCTCACCTGCACGGGCACCACGCCGGGCTGGGTCGGCGTTTCGAACGGCGGCACGATCAACAACAGCGGCGAGATCGCCAAGCTCGGCGACGGCACCTGGGGCATCTACACGGGCGCCAACATCACGGTCAACAACACCGGCACGATCAGCGGCACGTCGGGCGTGGTGATCGGCGGCAACGCGGTCATCAACAACGACGGCGGCATCATCCGCAGCACCGACCGCGCGATCCAGGTGACGGGCGGGCCGGTCACGCTGACCAATTCGAACGGCGGCATCATCGAGGGCGTCGCGGGTGCCCTGATCTACGGCGGCGGCACGATCGTCAACACCGGCAACAGCCGCATCAGCAGCACGGGCGGCTATCTCGGCCTGGGCTTCGGCGGCGGCAGCGCCAGCATCACCAACACGCTGGGCTCCACCATCTCGGGCGCCGCCGCCAGCATCTACGGCCAGGCGACCTCGATCACCCTCGACAACGGCGGCCTGCTGCAAGGCAGCGTCTTCCTCGAAAACGGCCTGGTGCAACGGGTCACCTTGCGTGTGGGCAGCCAGATCTCGGGCGACCTCAGCATCGGTTCCCAGGCGGGGTCGACGCTGACGCTGACGGGCGCGGGCACGCAGCTCTATTCGCAGGCGGCCACGGGCACCACCACCTTCGGCGGCGACCTGATCAAGAACGACAGCGGCGACTGGGTGATCAACCGCTCGATGGCGCCGCGCACCGCGACGGTCAACGCTGGCGCGCTGGGCTTCGCCACGGGCGGCAGCTTCGGCGGCGGCACCGCGCTCAGCCTGGCCGCGGGCACGCTGCTGCACACCGATTCGGGCAATGCCGTCGTAGGCAACCTCACGGGCGTGGCGGGCAGCAAGGTCGCGCTCGCGGCCGGCTCCTCGCTGCGCATGGCCGACAACACCAGCACCACGATTGCCAGCGACTTCAGCGGCGACGGCACGCTGATCAAGAGCGGCACCGGCACGCTCACGCTGAGCGGCAACAACAGCGGCTTCAGCGGCAGCTTCACCGCCAACGCCGGCACGCTGCAGGCCGCGAGCACCAAGGCGATCGGCGCTGCCGCGCTCGACATCGGCGGCGCGGTCACGCTCACCAGCCCGGGCGCGCTCGCGCTCAATGCGGTCGGCCTGAACACCAGCGCCGGCACCGGCGTGCTCAGCGTGCAGACGCCGGGCGCGGTGAGCTTCAACGGCACGGTCTCGGGCGCGGGTTCGCTCGACCTGCGCGGCATCGGCGGCAAGGTCTCGCTGCTCGGCAACAACGGCTACGCGGGCGGCACGCGCTTCGCAGACAACACGGTCGTGCTCGGCAGCAACACCGCGCTGGGCACGGGCGCGGTGTCGATCGAGGGCGACACGGCGCTGTCGGGCAACGCGGCATTGACGCTGGGCAATGCCTTCGTCATCGGCAAGGCAAACCTGCTGGCCATCTCCGGTCCGACCCTGACGCTCAACGGCCCGATCTCGGGCGACGGCGGCATCGTGAAGCAGGGCACCAGCACGCTCCAGTTGGGCGGCGCGAACACCTACACCGGCGGCACCACGGTGGCCGCGGGCACGCTGAGCATCAACAACAAGAGCGGCAGCGCCACGGGCACGGGCGCGGTGCAGGTGCAGGCGGGCGCGGCGCTCGTGGGCAGCGGCGCAATCGCGGGCCCGGTGAACGTGGCGGCGGGCGCGCGCCTGTCGATCGGCAATGGCGGCGTGGGCGCGCTGAGCACCGGCGCGCTCACGCTCGCCGCGGGCTCGACGCTCGAGATGCAGCTCGGCAAGGCGGGCGTGGTCGGCGGTGCGTTCAACGACCTGCTGACCGTCAACGGCAATCTCGCGCTGGCGGGCACGCTCAACCTCTCGCAGTCGGCCGGCGGCAGCTTCAGCGCGGGCATCTACCGGCTCATCAACTACACGGGCACGCTCACCGCCAATGCGATGAGCATCGGCAGCGCGCCGACCCCGCTGAGCTACCTCACGCTGCAGACGAACACGGCCAACCAGGTCAACCTGGTCAATACCGGCGGGCTCACGCTCAACCTGTGGGACGGCGGCAGCGCCGCGGCCTTCAACAACGGCCAGGTCGAAGGCGGCAGCGGCACCTGGCGCGCCGGCTCGCCCGGCGACAACTGGACCGATGCCAACGGCTTGGCCAACGGCACCTGGGTGCAGGACGGCTTCGCGGTGTTCAGCGGCAAGGCCGGCACCGTCACGGTCGCCAACGACGGCGCGGGCGGCGCGGTGCGCATCGGCGGCGCGCAGTTCGCGGTCGACGGCTACACGATCAACGGCGCCCCGCTCACCATCAACGCGGCGAACACCGTGGTGCGCGTGGGCGACGGCACGGCCGCGAGCGCGGGCATGACCGCGACCATCGCGGCCGCGATCGGCGGCACCGGCGGGCTGGTCAAGGACGACGGCGGCGTGCTGATCGTCAGCGGCAAGAACAGCTACACGGGCGGCACCACGGTCAAGGACGGCATCCTGCAGTTCTCGGCCGACAACAACCTCGGCGCGGCCGGCAAGGGCCTGGCGCTCGACGGCGGCACCCTGCGCATCGCAACGGGCAGCGGGTCGCTCGCCAGCGCGCGCGCGCTGGCGCTGGGCGCGGGCGGTGGCACCATCGACCTGGGCAATTCGACCTGGGGCTTCGGCGGTGCCATCGGCGGCAACGGTGCGCTGAGCGTCACCGGCAAGGGTGGGGTGCTGAACCTGGCGGTGGCCAGCAGCTACAAGGGCGGCACCGTGGTCCAGGGTGGCGCGGGCGTGACCGCCGGCGCGAGCGGCGCCCTCGGCAGCGGCGCGGTGCGCCAGCAGGGCAGCGGCACGCGCGTGAGCTTCCTCAACGCGGCCAGCGCGGGCGGCAACAGCTACACCGTGGGGCGCGCCGGCATCGCCGACAGCGACAACCGCCTGGTCTTCACGCAGAACTCGACGGCCGGCAGCGCCGACATCGACGTGAACGGCGCCGGCGGCCAATCGGCCACGGCGAATGCGGTGCAGTTCGGCGACACCTCCAGCGCCGGCACGTCCACCATCGGCAACCAGGGCGGCGCGGTCTCCTTCCAGCAGAGCGCGAGCGCGGGCAGCGCGACGATCTCGAACGGCGCCAACGGCCTCGTGAGCTTCGCCGACTCGGCGACGGCAGGCAGCTCGAAGATCGCCAATGCGAAGGGCGGCACGGTCTACTTCGCCGAGAGTTCGACGGGCGCGAACGCGACGCTGACCAATGCCGCGGGCGGCGTGGTCGACGTCTCGGGCGTGACCGCCAAGACGGGCACCTCGCTCGGCGCGCTCTCGGGCGCGGGCAACGTGGTGCTGGGCGCCACGCGGCTCACGCTGGGCGGCCTGAACGCCAGCGGCACGATCTCGGGCATCGTCAGCGACAAGGGCAGCGCCTTCGCGCAGCCGGGCGCGGGCACGGGCGGCTCGGTGGTCAAGGTCGCCACGGGCACGCTCGCGCTGACGGGCGCCAACACCTATACCGGCGGCACCACCGTGGCGGCGGGCACGCTGGCCGCCAACAACGCGAGCGGCAGCGCCACGGGCACGGGCGCGGTCCAGGTGCAGTCGGGCGCGACGCTCGCGGGCACGGGCAGCATCGCGGGCACGGTGAGCGTGGCCAAGGGCGGCGTGCTGTCGGCTGGCAATGGAGGTGCCGGTACGCTGACATTGGGCGGCCTGAGCCTGGCCAGCGGCGCGGTGCTCGACTACGACCTCGGCCAGGCCGGCGTGGCCGGCGGCTCGCTCAACGACCTGATCAACGTCGACGGCAACCTGCAGCTCGACGGCACGCTCAACGTGGCGCAGACGGCCGGCGGCAAGTTCGGCGCGGGGCTGTACCGCCTCATCAACTACACCGGCACGCTGACCGACAACGGCCTGGACATCGGCACCGCGCCCACGAGCGTCGCCAACCTGCAGGTGCAGACCTCGATCGCGAACCAGGTCAACCTGCTGAACGCCAACGGCCTCACGCTCAACCTGTGGGACGGCGCGAGCAGCGCCAACATCAACGACGGCAAGGTCAGCGGCGGCAGCGGCACCTGGCGCGCGGGCGGACCGTCGACCAACTGGACCGGCATCGACGGCAAGCTCAACGCGAGCTGGCAGCAGGGCGGCTTCGCGATCTTCGCGGGCAAGGCCGGCACCGTCACGGTCGACAACACCGGCCCCGGCGGCGCGGTGCGCATGGGCGGCGCGCAGTTCGCGGTCACCGGCTACACGGTGAACGGCAGCCCGCTCACCATCGATGCGCCCGCCACCGTGGTGCGCGTGGGCGACGGCACCGCGGCGAGCACGGGCATGAGCGCCACCATCGCCGCCGCGATCGGCGGTGCCGGCGGCCTGGTGAAGGACGACGGCGGCACGCTGGTGCTGAGCGGCAAGAACAGCTATGGCGGCGGCACCACGGTGAAGGCCGGCGTGCTGCGGATCTCCTCCGATGCCAACCTCGGCGCCGCCACCGGCGACCTCGCGCTCGACGGCGGCACCCTGGCCATCGCCGCGGGCTCGGGCCCGCTGAGCACCACGCGCGACATCGCGCTCGGCACGGGCGGCGGCACGCTGGACCTGGCGAACAACGCCTACGAGGTCGACGGCGTGGTCAGCGGCAAGGGCGCGCTCGACGTCACCGGCAAGGGCGGCACGCTGCTGCTCTCCAAGGCCAACAGCTTCGCGGGCGGTACCTCGCTGCGCGGCGGCGCCGGCATCACGGCCTTTGCGGCCGGCGCGCTGGGCAGCGGCGACGTGCGGCAGGTCGATACCGACACCACGCTCGTCTTCTCCGCCGGCGGCGGCGCCGGTTCCAACAACTACATCGTCGGCACGGCCGGCGTGTCCGGCGGCAACACGCTGGCCTTCGCGCAGAATGCGACGGCCGCCGCGGCGAAGATCGCGCTGTTCGGCGCGGGCTGGCAGGACCCCGACCGGAACTCGCTGCAGTTCCTCGACGGCGCCGTCGGCGCCAGCGCCACGATCAACAACAAGGGCGCGGCGGTCGTCTTCGCGGCGAAGTCGAGCGCGGGCAGCGCGACGATCGCCAACGGCGCCAACAGCCTGCTGTCCTTCATCGGTGCGTCCTCGGCGGCCAAGGCGGCGATCGACAACCAGGGCGGCATGCTGCAGTTCGCCGGCACCGCGACGGGCACCACGGGCACCGTCGTCAAGTCGACGGGCACGGTCGATGTCTCGGGCTCGACCGCGCCGACCGGCGTCGAACTCGGTTCGCTCTCGGGCTCGGGCGCGGTGGTGCTCGGTGCCACGCGCCTCACCGTGGGCGGCTTCGGCGGCAGCGACACGCTCTCGGGCGTGGTCAGCGACAAGGGCAGCGTCTTCGCGCAGCCGGGCTCGGGCACCGGCGGCTCGATCGTTAAGGTCGGCGCCGGCACGCTCACGCTGAGCGGCGCCAACAGCTACACCGGCGGCACGACGGTGGCCGCGGGCACGCTGAGCGTGACCAACAAGAGCGGCAGCGCGACCGGCACGGGCGCGGTGCAGGTGCAGGCGGGCGCGACGCTGGCCGGCACGGGCACCATCGCCGGCACGGTCACGGTGGCGAACGGCGGCGCGGTGAACCCCGGCAACGGCGCGGGCACGCTGACCGTGGGCGGCCTGGCCCTCAATGCGGGTTCGGTGCTGAACTACCAGCTGGGCCAGGCCGGCGTGGCCGGCGGCTCGCTCAACGACCTGATCAACGTCAACGGCAACCTGCGGCTCGACGGCACGCTCAACGTGGCGGAGACCGCGGGCGGCAAGTTCGGCGCGGGTCTCTACCGCCTGATCAACTACACGGGCACGCTGACCAACAACGGCCTGGACATCGGCACCGCGCCGAGCGACACCGGCAAGCTGTTCGTGCAGACCTCGGTGGCCAACCAGGTCAACCTGCTCAACACCAACGGGCTGGTGCTGAACCTCTGGGACGGCGGCAACGCCGCCAGCGTCAACGACGGCAAGATCGCCGGCGGCACGGGCACCTGGCGCGCGGGCGGCCCGGGCGACTACTGGACCGATGCCAACGGGCTGGCCAACGGCACCTGGTTGCAGGACGGCTTCGCGGTGTTCGCCGGCAAGGCCGGCACCGTCACGGTCGACAACAACGGCGCGGCCGGCGCGGTGCGCATCGGCGGCGCGCAGTTCGCGGTCGACGGCTACACCATCGGCGGCGATGCGCTGACGATGAACACGGCGGGCTCCGTCATCCGCGTCGGCGATGGCACCGCCGCGGGCGCGGGCATGAGCGCGACCATCGACGCGGCCCTCACGGGCACCGGCGGCCTCGTGAAGGACGACCTGGGCACGCTGGTGCTCGGCGGCGCCAACAGCTATGCGGGCGGCACCACGGTCAAGGGCGGCGTGCTGCAGATCACGGCCGACGCCAACCTCGGCAAGGCCGGAACGGGCCTCGGCCTCGATGGCGGCACCCTGCGCATCGGCGCGGGCGCCGCGCCTTTCGTGAGCACGCGCGCCGTGGCGCTCGGCACGGGCGGCGGCACCGTCGACCTGGGCAGCAACAGCTTCGGCATCGGCGGCGCGGTCAGCGGCAAGGGCGCGCTCACGGTCACCGGCAAGGGCGGCACGCTGAGCTTGGCGCAGGCCGGCAGCTACAGCGGCGGCACGGTGCTGCGCGACGGCGCGGCCATCACCACCACCGCCAGCGGCGC
The DNA here is from genome assembly GCA_016806145.1 of Variovorax paradoxus. Lineage (NCBI taxonomy): Bacteria > Pseudomonadati > Pseudomonadota > Betaproteobacteria > Burkholderiales > Comamonadaceae > Variovorax > Variovorax paradoxus. The sequence continues at coordinate 4,251,145 of CP063166.1, read as the reverse complement.
GCTCGGCAGCGGCGCGGTGCTGCAGCAGGGCAACGACACCACGTTGACCCTGCTCGGATCGGCCAGCGGCGGCAGCAATGGCTACGCGGTCGGCCGGGCGGGTTCGAGCGACGACGGCAACCTGCTCGCGTTCGGACAGACCGCGACGGCCGCCGCCGCGAACATCGTGGTCAACGGCAAGGGCTGGCAGTCGGCGACGACGAACGAACTGCGGTTCGGCACCAGCGCCAGCGCGGGCAGCGCGACCCTCGCCAACGCGGGCGGCGCGATTCGTTTCGTCGGCGCCTCCAGCGCGGGAACGGCGACGATCTCCAACGGCGACAAGGGCCTGCTGGCCTTCGCCGGGAGCGCCACGGCCGGCGGCGCGAAGATCGCCAACGCCTCCGGTGGCCTGGTGGCGTTCCTCGATGGCGCCAGCGGCGCGAAGTCGACGCTGGCCAATGCCGCGGGCGGCGTGGTCGATGTCTCGGGCTCGACCTCGAAGACCGGCGTCGAGCTCGGTTCGCTGTCGGGCGCGGGCGGGGTCGTGCTCGGTGCCACGCAGCTCACGCTCGGTGGGCTGAACGCGGGCGACACGATCTCGGGCGTCGTGAGCGACAAGGGCAGCGTCTTCGCGCAGCCCGGGTCGGGCATTGGTGGCTCGATCGTCAAGGTGGGCAGCGGCACGCTCTCGCTGAGCGGCGCCAACACCTACACCGGCGGTACGACGGTGGCGGGCGGCACGCTGGCCGCGAACAACGCGAGCGGCAGCGCGACCGGCGCGGGTGCGGTGCAGGTGCAGTCGGGTGCGACGCTCGCGGGCACGGGCAGCATCTCGGGCGCCGTCGATATCGCCAAGGGAGGTGTGCTGTCGGCTGGTAATGGCGGTGCGGGCACGCTGACGGTCGGCAGCCTGAGTCTCGCCAATGGCGCGGTGCTCAACTATGACCTGGGACAAGCGGGCGTGGCCGGTGGGGCGCTCAACGACCTGGTCAATGTCAACGGCAACCTGCAGCTCGATGGCACGCTCAATGTGGCGCAGTCGAAGGGCGGGGTGTTCGGCGCGGGTATCTACAGGCTCATCAACTACACGGGTGGGCTGACAGACAACGGCCTGGATATCGGCACGGCGCCGGGTTCGAAGACCGACCTGCAAGTACAGACCTCGGTGGCCCAGCAGGTCAATCTCGTGAACCGCTCGGGCCTGTCGCTGAACTTCTGGGACGGCAGCGACGCGAGCAAATACAACGACGGTCAGATCGCCGGCGGCTCGGGTACCTGGCGCGTGGGCGTGCCGGGCGACAGCTGGACCGGGGTGGACGGCAAGATCAACGCGGCCTGGGCACAGAACCAGTTCGCGGTGTTCGGTGGTGTCGCGGGCACCGTCGATGTCGACGATGGCAATGGCACGGTGCGTATCACCGGTGCGCAGTTCGCTACAGGCGGCTATCGCCTGCAGGGCGATGCGATCGAACTCGGCGGCGCGGCCACCACCGTGCGCGTGGGCGATGGCAGCGCGGCCGGCGCGGGCATGACGGCGACCATCGCGTCCTCGGTGACCGGCACCGGCGGCCTGGTCAAGGAAGACCTGGGCACGCTGGTACTGGACGGCAGCAACGGCTACAGCGGAGGCACGACCATCAAGGGCGGCGTGCTGCAGATCGCTTCGGACGCGAACCTCGGTGCGGCCGCGGGAGGGCTCGCGCTCGAAGGGACCACGTTGCACGTGACGGGCGACACCGCCAGTGCGCGCGCCGTGAGCCTGGGTGCGGGCAGCAACAACTTCGACATCGACAAGACCGTCGCGTTGAATGGCGCGATCAGCGGCGCGGGCAGCCTGCGCAAGATCGGCGCGGGCACCTTGCGGCTCGGTGCGGCCAATGGCTACGTGGGCGGCACCTTCGTCGACGCGGGCACATTGGCCACTGGCGTGACGGGCGCTCTGGGCAGCGGCGCGGCGAGCGTGGCTTCGGGCGCCACCTTGCAACTGGATGGCGGCTTCGATGCCGGAACCACGGCGATCGGCAATCAGGGCACGGTGCGCTTCCAGGACAAGACGAACGCGGGCACCTCGACGATCACCAATGCCAAGGGTGGCGTGCTGGCCTTCGCGGACGACGCATCGGCCAACAAGGCCACGGTGCTCAACCAATCGGGCGCGCAGCTGCGCATCGACCAGGCGACAACCGGCGTGAACGTCGGTGCGGTCAGCGGCGCGGGCAACGTGCTGCTGGGCGCGAAGGTGCTGACCACGGGCGGGCTTAACACCAGCACGACGCTGTCTGGCACGGTCAGTGGCGCGGGTGGCTCAGTCATCAAGGTGGGCAGCGGCACGCTCTCGCTGAGCGGTGCCAACACCTACACCGGCGGCACGACGGTGACGGGCGGCACGCTGGCCGCGAACAACACGGGCGGCAGCGCGACCGGTAGCGGGGCGGTGCAAGTGCAGTCGGGTGCCACGCTCGCGGGCACCGGCAGCATTGCGGGCGCGGTGAACATCGCGAAGGGCGGTGTGCTGTCCGCGGGCAATGGCGGTGCGGGCACGCTGACGGTTGGCAGCTTGAACTTGTCCGATGGCGCGGTGCTCAACTACGACCTGGGCCAGGCCGGTGTTGCCGGTGGTGCGCTCAACGACCTCGTCAACGTCAACGGCAACCTGCAGCTCGACGGCACGCTCAATGTGGCGCAGTCGAAGGGCGGGGTGTTTGGCGCGGGTATCTACAGACTCATCAACTACACCGGTGGCTTGACCGACAACGGTCTCGACATCGGCAGCACGCCGAGCGCCAAGACCGACCTGCAGGTCCAGACTTCGGTGGCCCAGCAAGTCAACCTGGTCAATCGCGCGGGCCTGTCATTGAACTTCTGGGACGGCGGCGACGCAAGCAAGTACAACGATGGCCAGGTAGCTGGCGGCAACGGCACCTGGCGTGTGGGCGTTCCAGGCGACGGCTGGACTGGCGCCGACGGCAAGATCAACGCGGCCTGGGCCCAGGGCCAGTTCGCGGTGTTCGGCAGCAGCGCCGGCACCGTCGACGTCAACGACGACAACGGCACCGTGCGCATCACCGGTGCGCAGTTCGCGACCAACGGCTATCGCGTGCAGGGCGATGCGATCGAGCTGGGCTCTGCAGCGACCACGGTGCGCGTCGGTGACGGCAGCGCGGCCGGTGCCGGCATGACCGCGACCATCGCGTCGTCGCTGACCGGCGCGGGCGGATTGGTCAAGGAAGATCTGGGCACGCTGGTGCTCGATGGCAGCAACAGCTACAGCGGCGGTACCACCATCAAGGGCGGCGTGCTGCAGATCGCATCCGATGCAAATCTCGGCGCGGCCGTCGGCGGGCTCGCGCTCGAGGGCACCACTCTGCATGTGACGGGTGACACCGTCGGCACACGCACCGTGAGCCTGGGCGCGGGCAGCAACAACTTCGACATCGACAAGACCGTCGCGCTGAACGGCACTGTCAGCGGCACGGGCAGCCTGCGCAAGATCGGCGCGGGCACCTTGCGGCTCGGCGCTGCCAACAACTACGCGGGCGGTACCTTCGTCGATGTCGGCACGCTGGCCACCGACGTGACCGGTTCACTTGGCAGCGGCGCAGCGAGCGTGGCTTCGGGCGCCACCTTGCAACTGGATGGCGCATTCGACGCCGGCACCACGGCCATCGGCAACCAGGGCACCGTGCGCTTCCAGGACAAGGCCAGCGCGGGCACGTCCACCATCACGAATGCCAAGGGCAGCGTGCTGGCCTTCGCGGACGACGCATCGGCCACCAAGGCCACGGTGCTCAACCAGGCCGGCGCGCAACTGCGCATCGACCAGTCGACAGCGGGCGTGAACGTCGGCGCACTCGATGGCGCGGGCGACGTGCTGCTGGGCGCGAAGGCGCTGACGACCGGTGGGCTGAACGCCAGCACCACGGTGTCGGGCACGATCGGCGGCGCCGGCGGCTCCGTCATCAAGGTGGGCAATGGCGCGCTCGAGCTGAGCGGCGCGAACACCTACACCGGCGCGACCATCGTGGCGGGCGGCACGCTGGCCGCGAACAATGCAAGCGGCAGCGCAACCGGCACGGGCGCCGTGCAGGTGCAGTCGGGTGCCACGCTGGCGGGCACCGGCAGCATCGCGGGGACGGTGAACGTTGCCAAGGGCGGCGTGCTGTCCGCGGGCAATGGCGGCGCGGGCACGCTGACGCTGGGCGGCCTGAGCCTGGCCGAAGGTGCGGTGCTCAACTACGACCTGGGACAGGCGGGCGTTGCGGGCGGCGTGCTCAACGACCTCGTCAACGTCAACGGCAACCTGCAGCTCGATGGCACGCTCAATGTGGCCGAGACGGCCGGCGGCAAGTTCGGCGCGGGCATCTACCGGCTCATCAACTACACGGGCGGGTTGACCGACAACGGTCTCGACATCGGCGCGGCGCCGGGCGCGGCGGCCGACCTGCAGGTGCAGACCTCGGTGGCCCAGCAGGTCAACCTGGTCAATCGCGCGGGCCTGTCGCTGAACTTCTGGGACGGCGGCGACAGCACCAGGTACAACGACGGCCTGGTGGCCGGCGGCAGCGGCACCTGGCGCGTGGGTATACCGGGCGATGGCTGGACCGGTGCGGACGGCAAGATCAACGCGGCCTGGGCGCAGGGGCAGTTCGCGGTGTTCGGTGGTGTCGCTGGCACTGTCGACGTGGACGATGCCAATGGCACCGTGCGCATCACCGGTGCGCAGTTCGCGACCAACGGCTACCGCCTGCAGGGCGATGCGATCACGCTCGGCAGCGCGGCCACCACCGTGCGCGTGGGCGATGGCACGAACGCCGGTGCTGGCATGACCGCGACCATCGCGTCTTCGCTGACTGGCGCGGGCGGATTGGTGAAGGAAGACCTCGGCACGCTGGTGCTGGGCGGCACCAGCAGCTATGCGGGCGGAACCACCATCAAGGGCGGGGTCCTGCAGATCGCATCGGATGCGAACCTCGGCGCGGCCACGGGCGGCCTCGCGCTCGAAGGCACCACTCTGCACGTGACCGGCGACAGCGCTGGCACCCGCACCGTGAGTCTGGGTACAGGCAGCAACAGCTTCGACATCGACGCGGCTCGCACGCTGGCGCTCAACGGCGCGGTAAGTGGCGCGGGGAGCCTGCGCAAGATCGGCGCGGGCACTTTGCGGCTCGGCGCGGCCAACAACCACGCCGGCGGTACTTTCGTCGACGTGGGAACGCTGGCCACCGGCGTGGCTGGCGCGCTCGGCAGCGGCGCGGCGAGCGTGGCATCTGGTGCCACGCTGCAACTGGATGGCGCATTCGACGCCGGCAGCACAGCGATCGGCAACCAGGGCACCGTGCGCTTCCAGGACAAGGCAAGCGCGGGCACCTCGACCATCACGAATGCCGCGGGCGGCGTGCTGGCCTTCGCGGACGACGCATCGGCCACCAAGGCCAAGGTGCTCAACCAGGCCGGTGCGCAACTGCGCATCGACCAGGCGACCACGGGCGTGAACGTCGGCGCACTCGATGGCGCGGGCAACGTACTGCTGGGCGCCAAGGCGCTGACCACCGGTGGGCTGAACACCAGCACGACGGTATCGGGAACGATCGGCGGTGCGGACGGTTCGGTCGTCAAGGTGGGCAGCGGGACGCTGACGCTCACCGGCGCCAACAGCTACACCGGTGGCACGACGGTGACGGGCGGCACACTGAGCGCGAGCAACGCCAGCGGCAGCGCGACCGGCGCGGGTGCGGTGCTGGTGCAGTCGGGTGCCACGCTCGCGGGTACGGGCAGCATCGCGGGTGCCGTGAACGTCGCCAAGGGCGGCGTGCTTTCCGCGGGCAATGGCGGTGCGGGCACGCTGACGCTGGGCGGTCTGAGCCTGGCCGATGGCGCAGTGCTCAACTACGACTTGGGCCAGGCCGGTGTTGCCGGCGGTGCGCTCAACGACCTCGTCAACGTCAATGGCAACCTGCAACTCGACGGCACGCTCAATGTGGCAGAGACGGCCGGCGGCAAGTTCGGTGCGGGCATCTACCGGCTGATCAACTACACCGGTGGTCTGACCGACAACGGTCTCGACATCGGCAGCACGCCGAGCGCCAAGACCGATCTGCAGGTCCAGACTTCGGTGGCCCAACAGGTCAACCTGGTCAATCGCGCAGGCTTGTCGTTGAACTTCTGGGACGGTGGCGACAGCAGCAAGTACAACGATGGCCAGGTGGCCGGCGGTAGCGGCACCTGGCGCGTGGGCGTGCCGGGCGATGGGTGGACCGGTGCCGACGGCAAGATCAATGCGGCCTGGGTGCAAGACCAGTTCGCGGTGTTCGGCAGCAGCGCCGGCACCGTCGACGTGGACGATGGCAACGGCACGGTGCGCATCACCGGTGCGCAGTTCGCCACCAACGGTTACCGCTTGCAGGGCGATGCGATCGAACTGGGCACTGCGGCGACCACCGTGCGCGTGGGCGACGGCAGTGCGGCTGGTGCCGGCATGACCGCGACCATCGCGTCGTCGCTGACCGGCGCGGGCAGCCTGGTCAAGGAAGACCTGGGAACGCTGGTGCTCGAGGGCGGCAACAGCTACAGCGGCGGTACCACCATCAAGGGCGGCGTGCTGCAGATCGCATCGGATGCGAACCTCGGTGCGGCCGCAGGTAGCCTCGCACTCGAAGGCACCACGCTGCATGTGACCGGCGACACCGCGAGCAAGCGCGCGGTGAGCCTGGGCGCTGGCAGCAACAACTTCGACATCGACAAGACCGTCGCGCTGAACGGCATGGTCAGCGGCGCAGGCAGCCTGCGCAAGACCGGCACGGGCACCCTGCAACTCGGCTCGGCCAATGCCTACGTGGGCGGCACGGACGTCGCCGCGGGCTCGGTCGAGGCCCTGGTCACGGATGCGCTGGGCACGGGAGCGGTGTCGGTGGCGGGAAATGCCTCGCTGGCCTTCACCAACACGGCCGACGCGGGCAAGCTCGCGATCACCTTGGCCAAGCGCGGCAGTGCACCGACCGACAACGGCGGCTTCGTCGCTTTCCGCGACAGCAGCTCGGCCGGCAACGCGACCATCACGGCGAACCAGGACGCGTCGGTCGAGTTCCGCGACAGCGCGAGCGCGGGCAGCTCGGTGATCGAGAACCGCGGTGGCTCGACCACGCTGTGGTTCAACGCGGAGGGCGGCAAGGCTCGGATCACGAACTTCGCGGGCGGTCGCATCGACCTGCTCGACGACGCGAGCGCGGGCCAGGCACGACTGGTCAACGAGAACGGCGGTGTGATCAGCTTCGCGGACCGCACGAGCGCGGACCAGGCGACGGTGGTGAACAACGCGGGCGGGCAGCTGCGCATCGGCAGCCTCACGAATGCGGGCGTGGGCATCGGCTCGCTCGAAGGCGCAGGTGACGTATTCCTCGGCGCCAAGGCGCTGACCACGGGCGGCTTGAACACGAGCACGACGGTGTCGGGCACGATCAGCGGCGGCGGCGGCGGCGGCGGCGGCGGCTCGGTCGTGAAGGTCGGCAGCGGCACGCTCTCGCTGAGTGGCGCCAATACCTACACCGGTGGCACCACGGTGGCGGGCGGCACGCTCGCGGCCAACAACGCGAGCGGCAGCGCGACCGGCACGGGCACGGTGCAGATCCAGGGCGGCGCGACGCTGGCCGGCAATGGCAGCATCGCCGGTGCCGTGAACATCGCCAAGGGCGGTGTGCTGTCGGCCGGCAATGGGGGCGTGGGCACGCTGACGCTCGGCAGCCTGAGCCTCGCCGATGGCGCGGTGCTCAACTACGACCTGGGCCAGGCCAACACCGTGGGTGGCCCGCTCAACGACCTCGTCAACGTCAACGGCAACCTGCAGCTCGACGGCACGCTCAACGTGGCGCAGTCCGCGGGCGGCAGCTTCGGCGCGGGCCTTTACCGGCTCATCAGCTACACGGGCAGCCTGACGGACAACGGTCTCGACATCGGCACCGCACCGGGTGCTGCGGCCGACCTGCAGGTGCAGACCTCGGTGGCGCAGCAGGTCAACCTGGTCAACCGCGCGGGCCTGTCGCTGAACTTCTGGGACGGCAGCGACGCGAGCAAGTACAACGACGGCCTGGTGGCCGGCGGCAACGGCACCTGGCGCGTGGGCGTGCCGGGCGATGGCTGGACCGGTGCCGACGGCAAGATCAACGCGGCGTGGGCGCAGGGACAGTTCGCGGTGTTCGGCGGCAGCGCCGGCACGGTGACGGTCAGCAACGCGGGCGGCACGGTGCGCATCAACGGTGCGCAGTTCGCCACCAACGGCTACCGCGTGCAGGGCGACGAGATCGAGCTCGGCAATGCAGCGACCACCGTGCGCGTGGGCGATGGCACCAACGCCGGCACGGGCATGACCGCGACCATTGCGTCTTCGCTGACCGGCGCGGGCGGCCTGGTCAAGGACGACCTCGGCACGCTGGTGCTGGACGGCAGCAACAGCTACAGCGGCGGCACGACCATCAAGGGCGGCATCCTGCAGATCGCGTCGGACGCCAACCTCGGCGCCGCGGCGGGCGGCCTCGCGCTCGAAGGCACCACCTTGCGCGTGACGGGCGACATCGCCAGTGCGCGTACGGTGAGCCTGGGGGCGGGCAGCAACCGCTTCGACGTCGACGCGGCCCGCACGCTGGCGCTCAACGGCAGCGTGAGCGGCGCGGGCAGCCTGCGCAAGATCGGCGCGGGCAGCTTGCGGCTCGGCGCGGCCAATGCGTATGCCGGCGGCACCTTCGTCGACGCGGGCACCTTGACCACTGACGTGACCGGTGCGCTCGGCAGCGGCGCGGCCAGCGTGGCCGCGGGGGCCACGCTGCAACTGGGTGGCGGTTTCGATGCCGGCACCACGGCCATCGGCAACCAGGGCACGGTGCG